>CAZAJG010000037.1:0-44625 GCA_964485405.1 uncultured Owenweeksia sp.
TCACTATGTTTCCTTCAGCTGGGTGATTCGCCATAGAGTATGCTCTAAAGATTGGCTCATCATTTTTCATTTTAAGATCCCACAAACCAAACTTATCCCACTCAGATTTAAAATCCATTGGATCTCTTCCAAGTCTAGGATGCGAGGTAATGTCAATGTCTTTAAAATCTACTTCAATCTCAGGAACATCAATTTGGATATAGCCACCTGCTTCAAAATCCAAAGTTTCTCCTTCAGGTAGTTTTACAACAAACTCTTTGATGAAAGATGCTACGTTGTAGTTAGAAACAACTTCACACTCCCATTTTTTGATACCAAAAATTTCTTCCGGCACCTTGATTTTCATGTCGTTTTTAACTTTCACCTGGCAACCTAAACGCCAGTTATCTTGAGCTTCTTTTCTTGTAAAGTACCCTGTTTCTGTTGGAAGGATATCTCCTCCTCCTTCAAAAACCTGACATTTACACATGGCACAAGTACCACCACCACCACAAGCGGAGGGTAAGAATATTTTCTGATTTGATAGTGTCGTTAAAAGGGTGTTCCCTGATTCAACCTCAACCATATCTCCATTAATATCAAGTTTTACCGGTCCGGAAGGAGCAAGCTTTGCTTTTGCTCCAAGTAATATTCCAACCAATAATATGATCACAATGAAAAAAACTATGATCGAGGTAATAATTACAACTGTTGAACTTAGTAATACCATAATTATTTATATCTCTCTGAAATTACTTTACTTACAATTTGATTCCCATGAAACTCATAAAAGCAATCCCCATCAAACCTGTAACGATAAAGGTGATTCCTAAACCTCTCAATGCAGGAGGTACATTTGAGTAACGAATTTTTTCACGGATGGCGGCAATAGCTACAATAGCTAAAAACCAACCCACACCAGAACCCAATCCATAAGTTCCAGCTTCCACTATGGTTCCAAAATCTTTTTGTTGCATAAACAATGCACCTCCAAGAATAGAACAGTTTACTGCAATAAGAGGAAGAAATATACCCAGCGCACCATAAAGGGCAGGAGCAAATTTCTCAACAATCATTTCAACCAGCTGAACGATAGAAGCAATTACCGCAATGAATAAAATGAAACTCAAAAAGCTAAGGTCCATAGCAGCATATTCTGGTCCTAACCAGGCTAAAGCACCCTCTCTTAAAACATAGTTTTCCAAAAGCCAGTTAACCGGAACGGTAACAATTAAAACAAAAATTACAGCTGCACCTAGTCCAACCGCAGTTTTTACTGTTTTAGAAACCGCAAGGTATGAGCACATCCCTAGAAAATATGCGAAAATCATATTCTCTACAAAGATGGATTTGACAAATAAGTTGATTAAATCTTGCATTATAATGTCGTATTAATCTTCAATAAGTTTGGTGTTCTTGTTTCTCTGAATCCAAATAATGATTCCCACTACAATAAGAGCCATTGGAGGAAAAAGGAAAAAACCATTGTTGGAGTAAAAGCCTCCATTGTCTATGTACCAACTATTTGGGATAACCTGAATACCCCAAAGTGTTCCAGAGCCTAAGAGTTCTCTAAAGAACGCCACAGCAATTAAAATCCATGCGTACCCAAAAGCGTTACCAATTCCATCTAAAAGTGATTTCCATGGCTTATTGGCCAAAGCAAAAGCTTCAAATCTTCCCATGATGATGCAGTTTGTGATAATCAAACCCACAAATACAGAAAGTTCTTTACTTACATCGTAGGCAAAGGCTTGTAACACCTCGTTTACCAAAATTACCAAGGAGGCTACTACCACCAACTGAACGATAATACGAATACGAGAAGGTATCATATTTCTGAGAAGAGATATAACCACATTACCAATGGCCATTACCGCTAAAACCGAAATAGACATTACTACGGCTGGTTTTAACTGAACTGTAATAGCCAATGCCGAGCAGATTCCAAGAACCTGAACCGTAATTGGGTTACTGTCGTTTAAAGGGTCTGTAATAAGACCTTTATTCTTCTTCGAGAATAAAGGTTCTGACTTTTTAACTTCTTTTACTTCTGCCATTATTCCGTGATTAATGCTACCGCAGTTATTGAATCTTGTTGTGTGGCTGTTGAATCCATTAGCTCGTCTATCTCCATTTCCATTTTTTCGATAGAAACAGGTTCCTGAGCACTTGCAGAAACTTTATCCAAGTAGGCTACATAGTTTGCAATGCAATCCTCCAACATATCATCCACCCCTACAGAAGTGATCGTTCCTCCTGAAATTCCATCTACTTGATAGTCTCCAGAAGCGTCTCCTTTTCTAACCTCAATAGAAACAAACTCACCATCTTTCATGATTTGCTTGCCCGGAAATTGATCCATGAAAATTGGTTTTGAAATCTCCGCTCCTAAGCCAGGAGTTTCACCTTCGTGGTCAAAATTGGCACCGATTACCGTACTTCCATCAGACTCAAGTGAAATGTAGCCCCAAACTGGACCCCAAAGCCCCTTTCCTCTTAAAGGCAAAATAAAACAAGTGTTTCCGTCTTTTTCTGCAATGTACAAAGGCAGAGTTCTAGCAGCTCCATCCTTTTTTATCTCTTTGGCCATGTTGATATCCAAAGCCGGAACTTCTGGATTTTCAACCACCTTACCATCCTGTACAACCAATTGCTGTTTGATGTATTTAGAAAAATACTCATCCGCTTGATCTCTCTCAATTTCTACACCGATTGATTTGAGGATATTCTGCTTACTCTCCAAATCAATGTTCTTGTCTTGAAATGGTTTTAAAGACGTTGCCGCAAAAGACAGTATCGCAGCTACAACCACAACCATAATGGCTGCGAAAGTGAACGTATAGCTATTCTTATTTACATCCATTTGATTAAGCCGTTTTAAGTTTAAGTCTCTTCTTGCGTTTCTTAATATTACCCTCTACCACATAATGGTCAATTAATGGAGCCATAACATTCATAAACAAAATGGCTAACATTACACCTTCTGGATAGGCCGGATTGAAAACACGAATCATGATACAAAGCATACCTGTAAGGAAGCCATAGATCCATTTACCTTTTGTGGTTTGGGAGGCTGATACTGGGTCTGTTGCCATAAATACTACCCCAAATGCAAAGCCCCCCATAATAAGGTGTTGCCAATATGGAGCTGCCATAAATCCTTGTTGCTCAGGAGAAAGTGCATAAGGTGCTACGGCATTAAAGATTAAGCCCATAGCTACACCACCGAGAACAGCACTTAGCATAATTCTCCAGCTACCAATACCTGTATAAAGTAAAATTCCTGCACCAATGAGTATGGCAAGTGTTGAAGTCTCTCCAATTGAACCTGGGATAGATCCTAAGAACATATCCATAGGTTGATAAGTTGTATTTCCTGAAGTTGCCAATTCACCAAGTGCTGTAGCGCCTGAAAAGCCATCTACAACGGACTGTCCTTCTGCAGTGGAAGTGTTTATCCATACTTTATCTCCCGACATAAAAGTAGGGTAAGCAAAGAAGGCAAAAGCTCTAGCCGTTAAAGCTGGATTTAAGATGTTCATTCCTGTTCCACCAAATACTTCTTTACCAATAACTACCGCAAAAGCAGTAGAAAGACCTACCATCCAAAGCGGAATATCAACTGGCATAATCAATGGAATAAGCATTCCTGAAACCAAGAAGCCTTCATTGATTTGATGCTTTTTGATTACACAAAAAGCGAACTCAATAGCTAGCCCCACTGAATAAGAAACAATAACCAGAGGTAATACTTTAATAGCTCCAAAAATGAATTTCTCCATCAAGGTTACTGTTTCACCTAGGGCTAAAAAATGCTGATGTCCCACATTCCACATTCCAAAAAGCAGTGCAGGCACCATTGCCAAAACCACTGTAATCATGGTACGTTTTAAGTCAATTCCATCCCTAATGTGGGCTCCACTGTGCGTAGAATGACCCGGAACAAAAAGGAAAGTAGCGAAACCATCATATACAGGATAAAGCTTTTCGAGCTTACCTCCCTCTTCAAAATGTGGTTTAACGCTTTCTAATAGATTTTTAAATAACTTCATTTCGTATCTGAAATCCTTTAAGATTAATCACCTAGTTCTTGCAACATTATATCTAAACCTTCTCTCACCGTTTCTTGAACGGGAATCTTAGAAGTACAAACAACTTCGCAAAGGGCAAAGTCCTCTTCAACCACTTCGTAGATTCCGAGATTTTCCATGGCTTCAATATCATTTACCATAATCGCTTTTATCAGTTGAACTGGAAAAATATCAAAAGGAAAAACTTTTTCATATTCTCCAGAAACCACAAATGCTCTCTCTTCTCCATGCATTCCTGAGTCTAAAGCTCTCTTCTTGTTTGGCATCATCCAAGAAACTAATGTTCTTGAAATACTGAACTTATCACCACCAGGAGCAATCCATCCAAAGAATTCCGCTTCATCTCCTTCTGGTATAACCGTAAGTTGACGATCCGCATAGCTTAAATAGCCATCCGCTTTAATTCTTGTTCCTGTAAGAACGTTACCACTGATGTAGCGATTCTTATTATCCGTTACATTATCGGCTAAAAACCCTTTTACAGAAGAACCGATAAGGGTTTTGTAGTAACGGGGTTTCTTAATTTCCGATCCAGTAACCGCTATATTGATTTGCGCATCAAATTTTCCACTAAGGAAAAGACGACCTATGATAATTACATCTTGAGGTTTCAAGGTCCAAACCTTTTCACCTTTATTGATAGGATCAACATGATGGATTTGAACACCTACATTCCCTGCAGGGTGCGGTCCTTTAAATCGATGAATTTCCACTCCCTTGCAATTTGTAAAAACTGCGCTTGGATTGGTTTTTCCATCGATGCCTAAATGAACTTTTCCATCCGTAAGCTTGGCTAAAGCATCAACTCCAGCTTGGAACTCTTTATCCATACCATGTACCACAAAATCCATATCCGGAGATATTGGAGAAGTGTCGAAACAAGAAATGAAGATGGATTTTGGACCGGAATTAGGGTTAGCAACGATATTATAAGGACGCTGTTTAATCAACGGCCAGCATCCAGATGCTAACATTTTTTCCTTTATCTGCTCTCTATCTAAACTTGATGGATCAGCAGAACCAAAGTCCTCATACTTGAGTTCTTTATCGGCAAGAATGCGAATTTCGAGAAGCTTACGTTTTTCTCCTCTTACGATTTCGGTTATTTCCCCACTAACTGGAGAACAGAACTTTACAGCTTCATTCTCTTTGTTGTAAAAAATGGGGGTTCCCGCTTTTACCTCGTCTCCTTCTTTTACAAGAAGCTTTGCTTTAACCCCGTTAAAATCGGTCGGTTTAAGAGCATACGAGTCTGATTGGTCTACGCTGGCATAAATTTGTTCGGCTTGTCCTACAAGCTTTACATCTACTCCGCGTTTAATCTTAATTACGTCTGACATTGTAGCAGAATCAAATAAAATTCTATCTAAATTGGCCGCAAAAGTAAAAAAGGTGATACCTGAATACTTTACGAACGCGCACATTTAGAACTATTCTAAACAGCGTGCAAATTTACTGATTATATAGTTTACTAAAAGGCATAATTTTAGATTTATCAATAAATAAACCCCCAATCTCGTGAAATTGTTTTTGCATTTACTTCTAACTATTATAAGCTTCTCGTTATCAGCTCAGAGTGACTCTTATTATACAGAAAAACAGATTCAGTTTGATGACTACGTCTATCAAGAGGGTATAAAAACGGTAAAATTTCATCCCTTAACTGATAATTTAGGGATGCCTATTATCCAACTATTTTCGAGTGAAAAACTTATTTTAAACTTTGACGACCTGTATGAAGACTTCGTTAACTACAATTACACCATCATTCATTGCGATGCCAATTGGCAACCTTCTGGCCTCATGAAAGCCGATTATTTAAGCAACTTTCAGGATCATTACATTACGGAATACAACTATTCACTAAATGCCTTAATTCCATACACCAACTACAAATTAACTATACCCAACCAAGAGTTACAGTTCACTAAGTCTGGTAATTACATCCTAAAGATTTACCGTGATGATGATGACAGCAAGCTTGTTTTAACCCGAAGGTTTATGATTTATGAAGCTTTGGTAGCAGGAAATGGAACCATCAGAAGGGCTACACAGGTTGCTGACATGAATACAAGCCAAGAAGTAGATTTCACCATAAGTCATGCTGGATATCATATACAAGAGCCTTTTCGTGATTTTAAAGTTACCCTGATGCAGAACCAGCAATGGAATGGAGCTTTAACCGATTTAAAACCTCAATTTATTCAAAATGGAAAGCTTGTTTACCAGTACGATGATATAAACACTTTTAAAGGTTTAAATGAGTTTCGATTTTTTGATATTAAGAACCTTCAAACTTTAACTCAAAATGTTAGGCGCATCAATAGGGATAGTGTTTTTAAAGCTTATCTAGTACCAGAGCAGCCGCGTTTGATATCCGAGTATGCGGTATATTTTGACGTAAACGGACAATTTGTGGTACGAAGGTTAGATGCTGGAGATTCTGATTTGGAAGCCGATTATGCTTATGTCAATTTTATGATGGAATATCCTGAGCCCATTGAAAAAGGAGATCTTTACGTTTTTGGAAAGTTTAGCGACTGGAAGCTACTACCTGAGTATAAGTTAAAATACGATTACATGCGAAACGCTTATTTCGGCAGCTTTTTAATGAAGCAGGGATACTATAACTATATGTACGGCATACAAAACGAAAATGGAAGTATTGACGTAGAAACTATCGAGGGTAGCCACTGGGAAACCGAGAATTCTTATCAGCTCTTGATCTACAATCGGGAAGTTGGATCCAGATACGATCGTTTAATCGGATATTCACAGTTTAGCTCTGATGACTTATATTAGAGACTTCCATGGCGAAGAAAACTAAAAAATCAGATCATTGTCAAAACTGCAATCAAACTTTAAGTGGCGAAAACTATTGTCCAAACTGCAGTCAGCTCAATGATGTTCGAAAGCCTACGCTTTGGAGCTTTATCACCGAAAGTCTAAGTAATTTTTTCGCACTCGATAATAAGTTTCTGATTACCGTATATACCCTCTTCAGATACCCTGGAAGGCTTGCAAAAGACTACAGCGCAGGTAAAAAAGTGAAGTATATGCCTCCTATTCGTATATATTTTATCTCCTCCATCCTTCTTCTATTTTTCATCAATCTAAACTCAGGCTCAGATAGCCCCGAAGAACCTCGTCCACTTTCTGAAAGCATTTTTAATAATCAACAAACAGAAGAGGCGGCAGATACAGTGGCTACCGATGATGAAGACGTTTCCTTTGAACTGAATTTTTCTGAATCTGAAAACGCTACCAATGTTGGAGAAATGTTTAGTTACGCGAGTAAGCACCAAGACCTAGCTGTAGACGATGCTCTAGACAGTTTAGGAATGAAGAAGGTTTGGATAAATAGAGAAATTTATAACCTGGGGTTAAAACTTGCCGGCATGGATGATGACGAGTTTGATCGATACATTAGCCCTAAAATATTTTGGATTTTATTTCTTTTTCTGCCCCTCTTCACGATTTGGTTGAAGCTTTTTTACATTCGAAAGAAAAGATACTATCTAGAGCACATGTTTTTTGCTTTCTACACACAGAGTGCCTTTTTTCTTCTTTTCGGCTTTGGGAGCCTACTTGACTTTTTCCTAGATACAGGTATCATTTCTACTCTAAGTATACCTTTATTTGGTATTTACTTATTCATTGCCCTCAAGACCTATTACCAACAGGGCGTTTTCAAAACAATGTTAAAATTCATTTTTTTAAATACTGCGTTTTTCTTTTCCGCACTTGCCTTTTCCGCCATTTCTTTGTTGGTTTCATTCATATTATACTAATGCAAGCAGAAATTGGTCAAAATATTGAGCGGTGCGCTCAACTTCTCTCTAGTGGTGAAGTTGTAGCTATTCCAACTGAAACCGTCTATGGTTTAGCGGGAAATGCGCTCAATCAAGAAGCAATAAGTAAAATCTTTGAAGTTAAAAACCGCCCTTCCTTTGATCCTCTCATTGTACATCTTTTAGATCGAACTCAAATAGAGGATATCTGCACTGAGATCCCAAATACTTTTCAAAAACTTTATGATGCCTTTTGTCCGGGGCCAATAACTTTTATTCTTCCCAAAACAGAGTGTATCTCTGATTTAGTTACGGCAGGACACCCAACGGTGGGTGTGCGATTTCCAAAGCATGAACTAAGCCGTAGTTTGATGAAAAAGTGCGGTTTTCCTCTAGCTGCTCCAAGTGCCAACCCTTTTGGGTACGTTAGCCCTACATCTGCCCAACATGTAGCCAATCAATTGGGTAAAAAAACACATTACATCTTAGATGGTGGACCCTGCACCGTTGGTTTGGAATCAACTATTATCGACTTATGTGCAACCGAACCAAAGGTTTTACGATTGGGAGGTTTATCTGTGGAAGAGATAGAAGACGTTTTAGGTCATTCTGTAGCACTCAATAAAACATCCTCCAGTAACCCCAATGCTCCTGGCATGTTAAGTTCTCATTATTCGCCAGGTAAAAAAGTTCAGCTTATCGACTCCAAAAAGAGGCCTATCGTAGATAACCCCACTAGAACCGGAGCGATAACTTTTAAAAGCACTTTGTCTTTCTTGCCAAAAGCAAATCAATGGGTTTTATCTCCTAAGGGAGATTTACAGGAGGCTGCTCAAAACCTTTTTAAGGCATTAAGAGAAACAGATGACACCCAGTTGAGCTTAATCTTAGCAGAAGAATTTCCAAATCAAGGCTTAGGTAAAGCCATTAATGATAGACTAAAAAGAGCTTCTGCCGCTAGGTAAAGATTTAACAATTAAGCGGGCAGCTTTTGCAATGCTTGGATTTCTTGTACTTTTTACAGCACTTCTTTTTTTTCTTTTTTGATTTTAGATCAAAAGAAAAACTTGATGTTTGATTTGATGAAATGGTGCTCTGAGCGCCTTTTTTAGTCTTTTCTCCTACTTGCATAATACGATTCAAGTAGCACAAAAGTAATCTTATTTTAATTCAGTATAAATAAGAATAGATAATTTTATTAACTATCCGTTTCCACTTTTCTTCTCAACTCAAAGTTCTGCCCTAGATATACTTTCCGAACGGTTTCATCATTAGCTAGTTCTTCTGCGGTACCCGATTTAAGAATATTTCCTTCAAACATCAGGTAAGTTCTATCTGTGATGGCAAGCGTTTCTTGCACATTATGATCGGTAATTAAGATACCAATGTTTTTTTCCTTTAATGAAGATACTATGCTTTGAATATCCTCAACAGCAATAGGGTCTACTCCAGCAAAAGGCTCATCAAGAAGAATAAATTTTGGATCAACAGCTAAAGCTCGTGCTATTTCGGTTCTTCTCCTTTCTCCTCCAGAAAGTAAATCCCCCCTACTCTTTCTAATGTGCTGTAGACCAAATTCATCCAATAGGTTTTCTAACCTTTGCTTCTGTTCGGCTTTAGAAATACCTATCATTTCCAAAACGCCTAATATATTTTGCTCCACAGATAACTTTCTAAAAACAGATGCCTCTTGAGCTAAATAACCGATACCGTTTTGAGCTCTCTTGTACATAGGGAAACGGGTAATCTCGTTATCTCCTAAATAAACATGCCCTTCATTCGGCTTAATTAAGCCTACCACCATGTAGAAAGAAGTTGTTTTCCCAGCACCATTGGGCCCAAGCAAACCCACAATTTCACCTTGACTTACTTCAAAACTTACGCCTTTAACCACCGTACGTCTTCCGTATTTCTTAACAATATTATCCGCTCTTAACTTCATATTCAAATGTAAGACTCTTAATTAATCAATAATGATACCTTTAATTTACGGCCAGCTTATCCTCTTCCTTTTTTTGATTCTTAACTACTCTTGCACAAATCTTTATGCTTAGCTCATACAAGAATACAATGGGTAAAGACACCAATACCTGACTTGAAATATCGGGTGGTGTAATGATCGCTGATAAAATGAGAGTAGCAACAAAAGCATGTCTGCGATATTTCCGCATCCACTCCGGAGTTAATAAACCAATCTTAGCAAGAAAATAAACCACTATGGGTAACTCAAATATTAAACCGGAAGATAAGGTGATCGTAGATACAGTTGTGATAAATGAGTTTAAACTCATAATGTTAGTTACTTCTGCACTGATACTGTAGGTTCCCAAAAACTGAACCGATAAGGGAGTAATTAAATAATAGCCAAATAAAACTCCTGCGGCAAAAAGAATGGAAGCAAAAAAGATTACCCCACGAGAATATTTTCTTTCAGTTTCTTTTAGTCCAGGTTTTATAAACCTCCATACTTCGTACAATACATAGGGGAATGCCAAAATAAACCCGGCAATTAAAGAAACCCAGATATGGGTGCTAAACTGTCCCGCCATTTTGGTATTCAAAATATCAAAGGGCATTTCTGTCAAACAGAATACCTCTCCAATACCTAACGCTCTTGACGCTTGACAAAAAAGCTTGTAGGTGATAAAGTTTGGTTCTCGGGGTCCAAAAATGATCACATCAAACAAAATGCTTTTGCCCATAAAACAAATAACAGCAAAGAGAAGTATGGCGATCGAGGATCTTACCAAATGCCATCGAAGCACTTCAAGGTGTTGCAAGAATGACATTTCATCGGATTTTTTGCTCATCATTTGATCTAGTTTTCTTCTTTTGCAAAGTTGTTTGGCAAAGTTTAAAAACTTTTAACGAAACTCGCTCTATTTGACACCATGCAATGTTTTTTTTATTGAACGTTTGTAGTATCTTTAATCGATATCATATTTATACAATCAGATTTGGAAAATAAGGTTCTCTCCCTACAGGATCATCTGAAAAAATTCTTTGGCTTTAATAAGTTCAAAGGAAACCAAGAAGCCATTATCAATAGTGTTATTGAAGGCAACGATACTTTTGTTATTATGCCCACTGGAGGTGGTAAGTCTATGTGCTACCAGCTACCAGCCCTTATGCAAGGCGGAACAGCTATTGTTGTTTCACCGCTTATCGCTTTGATGAAAAATCAAGTGGATAGCATTAGGGGTTTTTCGGAAGAAAATGGAGTAGCTCATGTTCTCAACTCTTCTTTAACCAAAGGACAAACAGACACGGTTAAAGCGGATATTAGAAGAGGGGTTACTAAACTATTATATGTTGCGCCTGAATCCTTGACTAAAGAAGAAAATATTGAGTTTCTTCAAAACTCAGATATTTCCTTTTTTGCCATTGATGAAGCACACTGTATTTCTGAATGGGGACATGATTTTCGCCCAGAGTATAGAAATTTAAGAGCGATAATGGAAAAAATTGGCCGTAAACCTGTAATAGCCCTTACAGCTACAGCCACACCAAAAGTTCAAAGCGATATTCAAAAAAACCTAGGCATGGATCATGCCTCTGTATATAAAGCTTCTTTTAATAGAACCAATCTCTTTTACGAGGTTCGTCCAAAAACAAAAAATGTTGACCGGGATATCATCAAGTTTATCCGTCCGCATATGGGCAAAAGTGGTATTATTTACTGTTTAAGTAGAAAAAAAGTAGAAGAGCTTGCCCAAACCTTACAAGTAAACGGAATCAAAGCGCTTCCTTATCATGCCGGTTTGGATGCTAAATCCAGAGTAAAACATCAGGATGATTTTCTGATGGAGGAAGTGGATGTTATTGTAGCCACTATCGCTTTTGGTATGGGTATTGACAAACCCGATGTTCGGTTTGTTATACATTACGATATGCCCAAGAGTTTAGAAAGCTACTACCAAGAAACGGGAAGGGCCGGAAGAGACGGTGGAGAAGGTATTTGTGTTGCTTTTTATGCTTACAAAGACATGGAGAAACTTGAAAAATTCCTTCATGGAAAGCCTGTATCTGAACAAGAAATAGGTCTTCAACTTCTTCAGGAAGTGGTAGCCTACGCTGAGACCTCCATGAACAGGCGTAAGTTCTTGCTCCACTATTTTGGGGAAGAGTTTGATGAAGTGAATGGACCAGGAGCAGAGAATGATGACAACACAAAAAATCCTAGAAATAAATTTGAAGCCAAGGACGATGTTCAGTTGGCTTTAAAAACAATCCAGGAAACCAATCAAAGATTTAAAGCTTTACCCATAATCAATATCCTTATTGGTAATTTAACCTCTGTACTAAAGCAATATAAAGCAGACAAACTGCAAAACTTTAGCAAGGGTACCCATAAAGACGATAAACACTGGATGGCAGTTATCCGCCAATGCATTGTTAATGGATTACTCAGAAAAGACATTGAAAAATATGGGGTTCTGTTTCTATCGGAAGCAGGAAAAAACTTTATCGATAATCCCGTAAGTTTCATGATGGCTGAAGATCATGATTACGATGACCAAGGAGATGATAGCGACATTATAACGGAACAAAAAGGCGCTGGTGGTGGAGCCTTAGACGAGACACTTTATAACATGCTTAAGGATCTTACGCGTAAGGTTGCTAAACAAAAAAATGTGCCTCCATACGCTGTTTTTCAAGAAAATTCCTTGAATGAAATGGCGCTGAACTACCCTACCACTCTAGAAGATTTAAAAAATATTAGCGGTGTAGGTGAAGGAAAAGCGAAGAAGTTTGGACAGCCCTTTGTAGAGCTTATTGCTAAATACGCAGAAGATAACAACATCGATACCAGTAACGATCTAATCGTAAAGTCTGTTGTTAACAAATCGGGCTTAAAAGTTTACATCATTCAAAGTACAGATAGAAAACTAAATCTCGAAGACATTGCATCTGCCAAAGGATTGTCTATGGAGGATCTTTTGAGAGAGATTGAGCATATTGTAAACTCAGGTACCAAAGTAAATATTGACTACGCTATAGAAAGTGTACTCGAAGAAGATCAAATCGAAGAGATTTATGATTACTTCATGGAAGCGGATTCCGATAGTGTACAAGAAGCATACGATGAGTTTGACGGTGATTATGAAGAAGAAGAGCTACGACTGATGCGAATCAAGTTTATGAGCGATGTAGCAAACTAATTTTTTTGTAGAAAATACTTTAGCCCGATTCTAGATAAATCTTCAGAATCGGGCTTTTTATTTTCCCTCATTTCGATAAAGTTATCCTTTTATTCAGTTTAAAAACAGCTTTTCCTCTATTGAAAATCGTGTTGATTTTCTACCAGCCACCAAATCACAACCCCCACTTAAACAAGCACTTAACTCATTAAATTAGTTATCTTTATAAAAGTTGAAGACACTTTTTATTTCATTCTAAACAGAGGAAATAACTTTTTTTAATCAACTATTCTACTCATTTAAACTTTCAAACATGAAATCATTAAAACTCATTCCAACTATCTTTTTTATGGCTATCGCTTTATTTAGTTTTAATAATGCCGATGCTCAAATATCTATTAGCCCCTGCCCTACATACAATGTGGTAGCTAGCGGTTGTGTAGGTTCATGCGGAAACCCAACAGGCATTATTTATACAAGTTCCTTTTGTGTTACGCGAAAAGAAAAATTCTGCTTATCCAATGATGGAAGTAATCTTTGCCCCAATATGGACGCTAAGGCTGTAATTTATGTAAACGGTGTTCAAGTAGCTTCAGGCAATATCACTGCCGTGGGTTCTTCTATCTCTTTCTCAGCTCCATGTGGTGCCAATATAAAAATCAAGGTAGGCGCAGTATCAAATGGCAACCCCATTCAATGCATACAATTGGGCGACTTGTATTACTCTTTAAGAAAGGCATAAAAACCTATCTTCAACTACACTCAAGATATTTCCTCTGTTTTTACTATTTACCAGCTTACTCCAACCTATATTTACCGTCCAAAATCTCTTTAGTATGGAAGCATTTAGCTTAGAGGACAAAGCATTTATCGAACTTAACAAGCTCTTAAAAATAATGGGCCTTGTAGGAACGGGGGGCGAAGCCAAAATTGCCATTGAAAACGGTGAAGTTCGAGTAAATTCATCCGTAGAAACGCAGAGGCGTAAAAAGCTAAAGAGTGGGGATATAGTATTGTTTAGAGAACAAAAAATCACTGTTCAATAAGCTATTTCTTTTCTACCCGCTTGGCTAACATGAAAGATCTTATCCCAAGCAAAACCACTAAAGGAATTAAGGCATAGTGTAGCTTTTGCGGCAGCCAAAACCAGTTTAGTAGGGTTAATCCATATACCGCCATACTTATTTGAAAATACCGTTTTATCCAAAAGGGATACGTTTTTTTCAGAATAAAAAAGCATACCGGAAAGTGTAAAGGAATGGCCCACAACAAATTCATATTATTGGCTGCAGCCTGATGCTCTGTTGCCACCCATAGCAAAAACAATAACCAGCCCACTATTCCAGCAACTCCAAATAAAACACAATCGAAAACCACCCACCGTTTAGCGTCCTTCCGTTGAAAATAGGTAATCACCAACCCTAAAATCAAGATTTCAGAAGTGTAGAGCAAAGGAGAATGATGCGACTCTTTCTTTGGAGTAGGTTTTACTTCGTTTGTTAGCAAAGTGTTTTTAACCAAAGGCCTTAGCTCCCCATTTTTATCCATAATGGATGCATGATTAAAAGCGATTTCTAAATAATCCGGTAAAAACATATATACATCTGCACTCGCCTCTTTATCCATGGGTAAGCCCAAACAAATATCAATACCTAAATCTCCCCAAGCTTGCTCCTTCAAGTACAAATCAGTGAGCTCACGTATGGTATAATTTCCTTTTAAATGCATAGTATCAAAAACCACACTATCCCCTAAAACAGAAACGATTACATCTTTAAGTTTGGTTGCACAATTGTTGTAAAAATAGTCGTAGAGGTAGTTTTTATTCTCTGGCTGAGCATTCCATTCCAAATATTCAAACACTCTTTGCTTTTGGCCAGAAGTAAGATTTAAAACCTGCTCATGTACATATCTATTCTCTCGAATGTAAGACCTTATAAAACGACCATAATTCATTCTAGAAACTTGATAATTTAAGTTGCCTCGAGCAAAATTTAGATAAAAATTAGGTTGATCGTAATCGAAAACCCCATAGTTATAGATAGTATTTACACCGTTCTTTGGATCGTAAACGCGAATAGCACTGTGACCAAATGCCGAGTATAATTCATCTTGATAAGGGCCACAAGTGGCAATAAAAATCTCTGCCTTTTCCGATAATACTGGAGTTTCAGCTGAGCAGAAAATGGGTATCAAAAGAAGAAACAATAGCTTCTTCATAAATAGTAAACGGGTTTAGAATTAATGGGATGAATATAACTAAATCTAGCTTTTCAAAAAGCCTTTTTATATAATTCCCTGTGCCTTCATTAGGTCGGTAGCATTCGGTGTTTTACAAACCCCATCCCTTAAAATATAGTCAAAATACAGCTCTCCTTCAATCACTTTTGATTCAAAATAACCGGCTTTAAAAACATCGTCAGAAAAAGCAAGGTCCGAAATATCTACATCATGCGTGGCAATAACACCCGTAGTATTATACGATTGAATTTTCTTTAAAAATAAACGTGTACCGCTTCTTTTATCATCTGAATTTGTTCCCCGTAAAATTTCATCTAAGAGCACAAAACAAGGCTCCTGTGTTTGAAGAATGGAGTGAATCCGCTTAAGCCTCAATACCTCAGCTTGAAAATACGATTCTTCTTTAGAGATGGAATCAACCAGTTTCATACTCGTTAAAAGACGGAATGGATATACTTCCATGGATCGAGCGCAAACGGGAGCTCCTACTTTAGCTAGAACCAAGTTTAATCCTAAGGTTTTCAGAAATGTACTTTTTCCGGCCATGTTACTGCCTGTAAGTATCATGAATCTAAAATCCGAAAAAGAAATGCTATTATCTACCCTTTTTGTGGTGTTGAGTAATGGATGACCCAATTCGTTTGCGGTAAAAGTAGGAGTACTCGAAACTTTTGGCAATACATAATCAGGATGATTGTAAGCGTAGTTCCCCAAACTACTTAGTTCATCAAAACTGCTAATCACCTCCAGCCATGTAAAGAGCTCTGGACCAAACTTCTTCTTCCAATCAAATAAGTTTCTTAAGGTATGTAGATGATAATGATACAAACCGTTGGTAAGCATTAAAGCGACTACATTGTTTAGTTGGTCAAAACCATTTAAAATTCGAGATAGTTTTTGTAAAGCTTTACCCGCTTTTCCTCCCTCTTGTTTCAAATCCTCCTTGTATCGTTGAAGTAAGGAAGATTCAAAATTTTCCTTTTCAATCCACTCTAACAGCTCTCCATAAATTAAAACTGACTTGGAAATACCACTAAGCATTTCATATTCCTTTTTTATCACTTTAAACTGTTTAGCAACCAAAGCCAGGTTAAGGAAAAATGCATAGGAGAACCAATTGAAACTCTCTAAAGTTCCTGTGTACATCCAATTTCCCAATAATATAAAACCAATAGCTGCTAAAGGGTACAATAGTAAGGGAGAAAGCCAAGAGTTTGAGTTTTTCACGGATAGCCAATACTTAAGGCTCTGTGCAATGTTTTCAGACTCTTCCACATCCATCCCAGATACAGTAAAGCTTTGACGCCACTCAAGCTTAGTGGATAATTCTTTTATGGCATGTTGTCTTTCAATAATATCCAGTTGCGTTTCGCCATTTAAACTATTGGCTAATCTCCTCTTCCCTCCACGGGTAATCGTTCTATTTATATGTTGAAAAAGGGAGTGCTCTCCAAATACATCTAGATCATGAGCGTACAAATGGTCTGAGTTTACAAACTCATTTCCAGGCCTGAATTCGCTTAAATCTCCGTTTAGATATGCAATCTCATTCTCATTGAGTTGAATAGAATTTCTGGTTTTTTTAATTTTCTTTCGAATGGATAAATGAACCACCAAAGCACGGGTAAAGAATATCAATCCCAAAATGGCAAATAAGATATAGTAGTTCTTTTGCGTATCGTCCAAATAGAGATAAAAGCATAAACCACTAATCAATATTAGGCCAAACCGCCCTACAGAGAACTGAATATCCTTTTTTCTCAGCCTTTTGAGCTCATGGTTAAAATGACTTATTCTTTTCTGGTAAACCTCCTGTATCATTCAGTCTTTAGTTAAAAGGGCGAGCAAAGATGGCAAAGAATATTGAATGTAAAACTGTTTTAAAAACGAACACTTTATTTCGAAACCGAACACTGAAATACGTATACACCCCTGAAATTAAGAGCTTTTCTAAATAGCACACTTTTTGTTAAAACTTTCTAAAACTTATACTTTAAGCCATGGAAATTGGTTAACTAAGTTAAATTTGTCCTAAATCAATTAAGCTATACTAGGGTATGAAGAAGTACCGGAATCCTTTAATCATCATTTCAGCAGTAATTTGTATTATTCTTGTGTGGTATCTATCAGGTAGTTCAGAAGAACAAAAAGAGATTACGAGCAAAGCCTTTTTGGGGAAATTTGAAGATGTAGTGGTAAGCTCTGGTGAGCTGATTGCTAAAAACTCCGAAGATATAACCGGCCCAAGCGGTTTACAACGATACGGTTTGTATAATGTAAAAATCCAAGACATTGTTGATGAAGGAAGTTATGTAGAAGCTGGAGACTTTGTATGCAGTTTAGATCAATCTGATATCAGTACTAAGATCAATGACCTTAGAATAGAGCTCGATAAAGCCGAGAGCCAATTTACCCAAACTAAGCTGGACACTTCCCTTACCATGCGGGAAAAACGGAATGAATTGGAAAACCTAAACTTCCAGCTTAAGCAAAAAGATATTGAGCTTAAACAAAGTGAATTTGAACCTCCTGCTACCATCCAAAGACTGAAGCTAGATCTTCAAAAAAACAAAGATGACCTGCAAAGAGCTAAGGAGAATTACGATATAAAAAGAAGGCAATCCGTTGCTAAAATGGGCGAAGCTACTGCTGAACTTCAACAGAAGAGAAATCGCTTAGAAAAACTGCAAAAGCTTCAAGCGCAATTCACTATCATGGCACCCAAAAATGGGATGGTAATTTATAAAAGAGAATGGGATGGTGATAAAAGAAAAGCAGGCTCAACGATTTCTCCATGGGATCCTGCTGTAGCTACATTACCCGATTTAAGCTCCATGATTTCCATAACCTATATAAACGAAGTAGATATTAGAAAAGTAGCCGTTGGGCAAGAGGTTGTATTAGGTCTTGATGCTTTTCCTAAAGCAAAACTCACCGGATCTATTACTCGAGTGGCTAATGTGGGTGAGAATAGAAAAGGAAATGATACAAAAGTATTTGAGGTTGAAATTCAAGTAAACGAAAGCGACAGCACCTATCGCCCAGGTATGACTACTAGTAACAATATTGTTACCAACACTTTAGATGGTGTACTTCAGATTCCTCTAGAAGCTGTATACAGTGAGGAAAACACCAGTTTTGTATATGTTAAATCCTCCATGGGTATTAGTAAAAAGCAAGTACAACTTGGCGAGTCAAATGATGAATACGTAGTGGTAAAAGGTGGTTTACAAGAAAATGATGAAGTCTATTTATCCGAACCAGCAACGGCTATGGATAAAAAAATCACTCTTATTGCCAAAGCTGAAACCAATCTATGAAGTTTTCCCTTAGTCCAAGGAACAACATAAATCTTAAGATTGCTTTTGATGCTATCATTGCAAATAAAGTAAGATCTATACTTACCGCATTGGGAATCATCTTTGGTGTATCGGCTGTAATTACTATGCTAGCCATTGGTAAAGGAGCGAAAGAAGAAATCCTTAGTCAAATTGAACTTGTAGGTGTAAACAATATCGTAATTGAACCTATCATTGAGCAGATTGATGAAGACCTGGAAGAAAGCGACAGCAAGGATCAAAAGAAATTCTCAAAGGGATTAGACCTGAAAGATGCTCAAAGCATCCTGAGTGTTTTACCTACAGTAAAAACCATTAGCCCAGAAATAATCCTAGACACTTATGTTATAAGCACTGGAAAAAGAAGAAGTTCTAAACTAATTGGTGTAGAAACCTCCTTCTTTAATATTTCAAACATTTCGCTTCGAAAAGGTAAAATGTTTACCCAAAGCCAAATGGAGAATGCAGATCCTGTTTGCATTATTGGAAGTGGGGTTAAGAAGAAATTTTTTCCCGGTAAATCCGCTATTGGTGCTGAGATAAAATGCGGTAATCAATGGCTCACTGTAATTGGAATAACGGCTGAAAAACCAGTTTCTCAAAAAGCCAAGGACAATTTGGGTATTAGAGACTACAATATGGACATCTATACTCCTATAAGTACGGTACTGGTTCGCTATAAAAACCGAGCTTTTTTACAAGTAGATAAGGGAAGTGATGACGATGACGATGATGATGATTCACCAAAAGTAGTTGCCCCATTTAACTATAATCAAGTGGATCGTATGGTTATCCAAGTGAATGAGAGTGGTTATTTGGCTTCATCGGCTGAGATTATCAGCAGAATGCTTAAACGTAAACACAACGGTGTAGTAGATTATCAAATAACCATTCCTGAGCAACTTCTGCAGCAACAGCAAAAAACCAAAGATGTGTTTAATCTTGTGCTGAGTGCCATTGCTGGAATTTCACTTTTAGTAGGTGGGATTGGTATTATGAATATTATGTTGGCCTCTGTTTTGGAGCGAACACGAGAAATTGGAACCCGCCTCGCTATAGGTGCTAAAAAACAAGACATTATTAGTCAGTTTTTATTTGAAGCTCTTCTGATTAGTTTGAGTGGTGGTATCATTGGTATTATACTAGGTATAGGTACATCCTATCTTATTTCCGAATTTGCCGACATTAAAACCATGGTTTCCCCGGTTTCCATACTTATCTCGTTTGGAGTAGCATCAGCCACAGGACTCATATTTGGGATTTCCCCAGCTAAAAGAGCAGCCAATCAAAACCCGGTAGATTCTTTACGTTATGAATAGTACTTTCAGATATTTTATTGTTTTACTTCTCGGAATTCAAGGATCCATTCATGCTCAAGAGGCAGAAAAGTTGGATTTACAATCCGTTATTAAAACCGCAAAAAAGAATTCACCATCATATTTTCAGGCCCTAAATCAGGCTGAGAATCAATATTGGAATTATAGACAGTTTAGAGCTAATTATTTGCCTCAACTCTCACTTTCTGGAACTTTCCCAAATTATTCAAGCTCCATTAACCGCGTTTTACAACCAGACGGGACCTTTTTGTTTGCAGAAAGCGAGCAGATTATAATGGATGCACAATTGTCATTACAACAAAACGTAGCCCTTACAGGCGGTACTTTCAGCGTTTCTTCAGCTCTACAACGACTGGATGTACGTGAACCGGTAAGTAGATTGAGTTATTTTACTACCCCATTCAGTATAAGCTATAACCAACCCTTGGTTCTTTACAATGCCTTAAAATGGGATAATAGGATTCAGCCCCTTGTTTATGAGGAATCACAACGAGGCTTTATTGAAGATGTAGAAAGAATTGCTACCGAAACTACTAACCTTTATTTTAATGCTTTAACATCTAAAATAGACGTTCAAATTGCTAGGCTCAACGTAGCCAATAACGATACACTATTCAAAATATCTAAAGGGAGATATAATCTAGGTAAGATTGCTCAAAATGATCTTTTACAGATAGAACTGAACCTTTTAAATGCACAGAATGCTTTTTCAAACGCCAATTTAGATTATGAAATAAATATACAGGCGTTAAAACGATTTTTAGGAATCCCTACAGATAAAGAATTGGATTTAGACATACCCAGTAAAGCTATATTTTTTGAAGTACCTCTTCAAAAAGCGATTGAAATGGCCCGATCTAACCGAAAGGCAGTGATAGAGTTTAGAAGAAGAAGGTTGGAAGCAGATCAGGCTGTTGCTCAAGCTAGAGGACAAAGTGGATATAACCTGAATATGAATGCAAACTTTGGACTCTCTCAGCAGGGAGATGATTTTAATACTGTTTATGGCGTTGACCCTTCTCAACAAAATCTTGTTTCTGTAGGGGTAAGCATACCTCTTATTGACTGGGGAAGAGCTAAGGCCAATGTAAAACGGGCCAAAGCAAACCGAGATTTAGTTGAGGTAAATGTGAAACAAGATGAGATAAACTTTGAGCAAGAAGTGTATTTACAAGTTACACGCTTTAACATGCAACAACAACAACTCAATATTGCTTCTAAGGCGGATACCGTGGCGCAAAAGCGGTATGAAGTGGCTAAACAGCGATACTTAACCGGTAAGATTACCATTACGGACTTAAACTTAGCTCAATCTGAAAAGGACAATGCCAGAAAGAGTTACGTAAATGCGCTTCGCACCTTTTGGGTATCGTATTACACCTTAAGAAGGCTTACCCTTTATGACTTCGCAAAAGACCAGCCTATTAATTACTACATCGAACGTTAGGTTATTGTTTAACAAGTAACTTACTCTTAATCACTCTACCCGAAGAAGTCAAAGTGGTTTGGTATGTTCCCTTACTTAGTTTAGAAATATCTAGTTCCATGAGATCTTGAGCATCTGAATTTTCCAAAATCTTTTTCCCACTTAAATCATGAATGATTAACTGAAGGTTTTCCATGTAAGCAAATTCGTTGAGATCAATTTTTAGGTTATTATTTGTTGGGTTAGGGTATAAAACAAAATCTCTACTTTCCTTTACATTTTCTTGGAGAGACACCATAGGAGTAAATCCATCAAGGTGCATTCTTAGAAGGGGACAATTAAACCTTTTGGAATTTACAAAAGCATTAAACCATCTTGCCTGCCCACTCGTGTAGAACATTGCTAAATTAGAGCGCATAGGATATGTTGTATCGTTTCCAAAACTTAGAGGGCAAGTTCCATTCTTAGTGTTTATTTCAACTACTAAAAAAACGCTCTGAGAAACTCCTGAAAAGGTGAAGTTAGGGACATCCAAGTCATAGTACATAAACTTACCGCTATCTCTTTGTTCTAACATGATACCGTTGTTTACCGCATAGGTTCTCATAACTGATGGTGGCCCGGAGAACCCAACAGTACCATCAATAAAAGCAGAAGCAGGATATAGTTTTGCAGTTAATTCGGTACAGGAAGCTGAACCATCACCTACTAAAAGACTAAAGCCTTCCAAACTGTTTGCACCCTCAATTCCGAATTGAATGGCGATTCTGGTAACAGTATCTGAGCTAAGAACAACATGAAGCAAATTATGAACTTGGTTAAAGTCACCTCCTATATGATTTCCAAAATGTAGCTCATGAATTCTCGATGATACTTGAGAAACTTGCGTTCCTGCATTTTTACCAAAAATCTCTGTTTCAATTCTAAAATCTCCATTAGTGCTTGAGCTCCAAAACATTACACCATCAGTAGAGAAGATAAAAGTTGTTGTGGAATCTCCAGGTATATTCGGTACCGTATCAGAGTAATACGTAGCAACTAAATTATTGGAAGAATCAAAAACATAAGTAGCTAGGAAAACTTCTGTAAAAGGTGTTGCCGTTGGATTAACAATCAGCGCATCAAAGTCTAAAGGTTTGGTTAAAGTATTGTTGAGTCTTGGCATGTAAGCTGGTGAAACGCCATCAATATCATAGGTTACAGATTCTAGACCGTCTTGTACTTGAAATTGAAGGCTTTGAGCCTGAACAAAAAAGATGGTAAAAGAAAAAAAGAAGCTAGCGTAAAAAGCTTTCACAGGCGCAAGATTTGGTTAAAATATTGATCCTGAATATACAACAAACCATAAACCAATGCAAAAGCTAGTGGCTTTAGCCTAAAACTAAAAAATCTTAGGATTATAATTCTTAGGTGTTTTACCAGAAATGTGTCTATATTTTTCTTGGATATGAAGCATATCTTTTTCAAAATCTCCCGTTAAATGGTAAATATCTAAAACACCTCCCTCCTTTTTCTTATAGTCCATATAACCCATAACAAGCGGCACTTTTGTTTCGGTTGCTATTCGATAGAATCCAGTTCTCCACTTTTCAACCCATTTTCTAGTGCCTTCAGCCGGAACAAGAATTATCATTTCCTCATTCTGTTTAAGAAGCTCAATGGCATAATCTGTAAGTTGGTTACTTTTCTTAGACCTATCTACCCCAATGGCACCTGTCCAACGGAAAAACCAGCCGAAAATACTTTTGGTGTAATTGTCTTTTATGAAATAGCGAATGTGTGCATCCATTTTCCAAAAAGCCAATAAGGCCAATGGAAAATCCCAATTAGAAGTATGAGGAGCGGCAACCATAACGGAATGTCGCATTTCATCCTTTAAATCGGCTTTCACTTTCCAACCGATTAAACTTAATATTATAGTTGCTAGTTTCTTCTTCAACTTATGTTGTTTGAAAGTCTAAAGGTATACAGGATTTTTGGGTTTAAGGCTTCCATTCTTGCTCTAGAATTAACGTTTCGTTAGCTTCGTTTTGTAACCTACACGACATTACTACTATCTTCAAAAGGACTAATTTCCCCAAAACTAAACACATGAAAAAATATTTACTTCTATTAACACTTCTCTTTTCGATTGGTTCTTTCGCTCAACAGAGAATAGATAGAACATTATCCTTTCAAACTGATCCAGCTAAAAAATACTCCATCTATGTTCCCTCCGGCTACATCGATGGAACTCCGCATAAAATGATGTTGGGCTTACATCCATGGAATACGAGCCGCTGGGATGCCAAATCTTGGTGTGATACTCTTATCGTTTTTGCTGAAACCAATAACTTGCTATTAATATGCCCAGATGGAGGGGCTGATGGTCAAGTAGATGATCCCATTGATACCGCCTTTACTTCTGCCATTCTCGATTCTATGGAAACCTGGTACTCTGTTAATACAGATAAGGTTTATGCTATGGGATTTAGCTGGGGTGGTAAAACTACTTACACTTATGGCCTCGGTAACAACCGTAGGTTTGGTGGTTATATACCCATTGGTGCTGCTGTAAATGGAGCTGGAGATATCTCTGGCGTTGTAGCCAACTCTACGGACGAAGCATTTTACGTAATTCATGGCAGCTCAGATGCTCCTGGAATTCGTTTCAATCCTTTAATAAATAGCTTAAATCTAAACAATGCCATTGTAGAAAGTCAGTTACTCCAAGGTGTTGGACATACTATTGATTTTGCAAATAGAAACAGTATTTTAAATCGTGCATTTTTCTGGGTAGATTCTGTAAACTGCGAGCAATTATCTTCTATTTCCTTAGGTGAAGAGGAATATTTTAAAAGCTTGAATGCTTTTCCAAACCCAGCGAAGTCAGGAACTCAGATAGAGGTAGAAATACCTGAAATAAAAAACAGCTCGTATAATGTATCCATAAGAGGAATTGACGGAAAAGAGGTTTGGCAAAATAATATTTTACCCACCTTAAGTTCTTCTTCAATTGTTTTTACTCTGCCAACACTTAACTCCGGAAGCTATATAGTAGTGGTGCAAAATGAGAACAACAGATATAGAGCTATGATCAATATCAAGTAGAATTTATCTTGCTTAAAGGGTATTGCATAAATAGATGAGTATTTTAAAGAGGATTAATCCTCTTTAAAATACTCGTCCTTAAAACCAATGAGATAAACTCTCTTTTGAGCTCTTGTAATTGCAGTATAGAGCCACCTCAAGTAATCTAGGTCTACTTCGCAATTTGGCAACCAAGGTTGTTCTACAAAAACATTTTCCCATTGTCCACCTTGCGATTTGTGGCAGGTAATGGAATAGGCAAATTTTACTTGAAGTGCATTGTAGTACGAGTTGGCTTGCACCTTTTGGTGACGCTTGTACTTTTGAGGGATATCAAGGTAGTCCTCCATTATTTTCTCATAGAGTTTACCGCCTTCTTCCCAACTCAAAGAAGGGCCTTCCATATCTAGAACATCCAGAAAAAGAACCGTTTCAAAAGGTGGCATTTCAGGATAATCTACCATCCTAATTTTTACTCGTGCAAATCGGTAATCGTAGAGATTGATGTATTCATAAATTTCGAGTAGTTCAATAATATCTCCGTTTGCAATAAAACCTGCTTTGGTTCCTTCAGGTAACCAGAAATAGTTATTCTTAACTACCATCAAGTAGTCTCCAGAAGATACCTCATCCTCTTGCCATAGTATTCTTCTCCTTATTTGTTGATTATACAAATTTGCTCTTTTATTGGAGCGAACAATAATAGCCGTGCCCTCTCTACCTGCCTCTTTAAATGAATTTTGTAAGGCATCCTCTATCTCATATCCTTCCAGCAAACGAATCACATCATGTTGTGGTTCTATTTGTGGAACGTTAAACTCGTTTGCTAACTGTAGGTCCCTAATGAGTGTTGCATTTTGTAAAATTCCAGAGCCTTCGGCTTGTCTCATTACCTGTTGCATTTCAATAGTTATCGCCTCCCTCCCAAAATGTAGGTTTAAGTAATCTGCATCTAAGGCAGGGCTTACTGAAGTTCCTACAGGTGGTAATTGAGCGGTGTCTCCCACTAGAATAAGTCTACAGTTTACTCCGTTTTTCACAAAATCGATTAGATCACTTAGTAATCCTCCAGAAAAAACACCGCCATCCGTTCCAACATCTTGTAGCATTGAAGCTTCATCAACAATGTAAATGGTATTTGTGGCCTTATTCTCCTTCAAACTAAACATCATCCCTCCTCTTCTATCACGCTTGGGCCTATAAATGTGACGATGAATAGTGGATGCTAATTTTCCGCTATACTGAGTCATCACTTTGGCTGCTCTACCCGTTGGCGCCATTAGAGCTATCTTTCTTTTATAGTCTGGAAGTGTTTTTACCAAGGTATTAATGAGCGAAGTTTTTCCCGTTCCTGCATATCCTTTCAACAAAAAGATTTGATTTGGATCAAGACTCAAGCAAAAATCAGAGAGTGCTTCCAAGGCAACACTTTGGTCAGATGTAGGTCTAAATTGAAAGCTCTTAATTAAAGCTTTTAAAAACTGTTTGTTTCGTGCAATATCCACTTGTCAAAAATAATCTCAAAAAGGATTTACTTAAGAATTTGGCCAACAAAAAAAAATTGTAGTTTTGTGCGAAAAGCAACTTATAAACATCGCGTAAAGTACTATGGATTCTAAGGTTTCGCTCATTGTAAAATTGGTTTTGCTCCTAGCTGTTGTATTTCTTTCCTACATGCTATACTCCATCATTCAGGAGCCCATCCAATATGAAAAAATTAAAGCTGATAGATATACCTCTATTCAGGATAGATTAGAACACATACGTGATGCTCAAAAAGCTTACCGTGCAGAATTTGGGGCATTTGCTCCTAATTTTGAACAATTAATTGCTTTTGTGGATACTGGAAAACAAAGTATCATTGAGCGTAAGGATTCTTCTTTTATGCGTTATAACAAAGTATATCAGCAAGAAATGGAAGTGGATACTATCATCACCAAAATTTTAGGGTATAAGCCTGTAAAAGAAACTTTGTTTGATGAAGGTTTCAATGCTGCCAACTTAGAACGCATTCCAAAAACAGACGATTTAAAGTTTGATATGAGCGCTTCAAAAATAAAAGTAAATGATATTGTTGTTCCTGTTTTTGAAGCAAGAGCAGAGAATACCAAGATTTTTGCAGATGTTTTGAGCAAGTATGATCAATTCATTGATAAAGAATATGCATTAATCGTTGGTTCTCTTACCGAACCTACTCTAAGTGGTAACTGGAAGTAATAATATCGATTTTGTTGGCTTATCCAAGGATTCTTCTTTGGATGGAGAATTGATCAAATCATGTCATACCATTTTCAACATTCGAAAAAATGGTTTAGATATCTTAATAGCCAATAGCTCCAAAACCAACATTCTTGCCTTAGGCAGTTATGCTTTTAAGAGTAGCTCTTTCAACGAGGCTTATTTGAAGGAACTTGAAGAGTTGCTCTTGTCTATAGAGTTTAATTTTGAGGATTGCTTATCTACATACTGGCTACTTTCTTTGGAAAATATGAGCTTAGTACCTGAAGAATTTTTCAAAGAATCAACAGAGAAAGATATACTTCGGCACAATAAAACAGCTGGAAACGGTGATGTATACAAGAGTGAACTTTGGGCAAAGCATCAAATAATTAGTTGTTACTCTGTACCCGAAGTTCTTGAAAAATGGCTAACTCATAATTTCGGGCAATCACAAATACATCATGTTTCCTTTGGCTTTGCAGAGCTATTTAAACACCAGCCGCAAACAGGTACTTACCTACTATTGCATGTAGAAAAAGATATTGGCTATCTTTTTATAGCCAATCAAGGGCGCATTATATTTTACAATCAATTTGATTATAACGCGAAGGAAGATTTATTGTATTACCTTCTTTTTGCACTCGAACAAAATCGAATTTTAGCTCCAGAAGTAAATCTAAACCTAAGCGGAAAGCTGAATTCCGTAGTTGGAATAGAATCTCTTTTTTCGAACTATATCGGTAGTGTACAAAAAGCCAAAATGCCCGCTTCCCTATCCCTTTCACCTCAACTCCCTACGGAAATGCTATTGAGCTTATTCCATTTAATAGGAGGTTTATAATTAGTATTAAAACTTATGAGTTTAAGAATTATAAGCGGTCAATATCGCGGTAAAAGAATTACAGCTCCAAAAAAACTACCCGTACGTCCAACTACGGATATGGCCAAAGAATCTTTATTCAATATTTTAAACAACAGTTTTTATTTTGATGAGATTAAAGCTCTTGATCTGTTTAGTGGAACAGGAAACATTTCTTATGAACTAGCAAGTAGAGGTTGCACGGATATTATAGCTGTAGATAGCTCCAGACCCTGCGTAAACTTCATTGATAAAACCAGTGATGAGTTAAACACTACTGGATTATTTCCAGTTCTTTCGGATGTGATAGAATTCTTGAAAAGGGATATTAATCAATATGATTTAATATTTGCCGACCCTCCCTATGAATATGAGGAATACGATAAACTGGTAGATTTAGTATTTACTCGGAAATTGCTAAAAGAAGGTGGTGTACTAGTCTTAGAGCATCAATCTAGATCAGATTTATCAGAATTACCGCATTATCAATCTTCTAGAAAATATGGTAATGTAAAGTTTAGCTTTTTTGAGCTTGAAGAAACCGAAGAAACTTAGCGAGCGCCCTTGCTCTGTGGCTCATTTCATTTTTCTGATCTGAAGACATCTGAGCAAAGCTCAACTGACTTTTTTCTGGGATAAATATAGGATCATATCCGAAACCTTGATCGCCATGTTTTTGCTTAGATATTTCACCAGTAACGATACCTTCAAAAAAGGAATGATTACCGTACTGATCTACAAAAGCAATAACGGTTCTAAATCTTGCTTTTCTGTTGGCGCATCCATCCAATTCCGTTAGCAACTTGGCCATATTTGCTTCAGAAGACTTCGAAATCCCAGCATATCTTGCAGAAAGCACGCCTGGTTCTCCGTTTAAAGCTTCTACTTCCAGACCCGTATCGTCTGCAAAACAGGCTTCACCCTTCTTTTCAAAAACATATTTCGCTTTAATTAAGGCGTTCTCTTCTAGTGTTTGGCCCGTTTCGGGGATGTCTTCGTTTAAACCAATATCAGTGAGTGTTTTAAGCACATAATTTTTTGGAATTAATTGCTTAATCTCCTTTGCTTTGTTCAAGTTATGGGTGGCAAATATGAGCGTATTCATAAACGATGTTGGTTATTGATGATGATAAGGTTCATTTTTTAAAATGGTAAAAGCACGATATAACTGCTCTGCAAAAATGGGTCTTATTATTTGATGGGAAAAGGTCATTTTAGAGAGGGACAGTTTAGCATTCGCCCTGTCGTAAACGCTAGGATCGAAGCCATAAGCTCCCCCAATCACAAAAACAAGTTGCTTTAGCCCCATATTCAAAATAGATTGCAAATGATCAGCAAAAGCTAATGAACTGTACGTTTTGCCATTCTCATCTAAAAGCATCAAATAATCCGAATTTTGGATTCCTTTTAATATAAGTTCGCCCTCTTTTCGTTTTACTTCATCCGAACTCATATTCTTGGTATTCTTTAAATCCGGCAAAGTTTTAACCTCAAAGTTTATATAGTGATTAATCCGGTTAAAGTAATCTGCAGCCAATTTCTGGATACAACTGTCTTTTGTTTTTCCAGTTTCTATCAAAATGATTTTCATGAGCGCAATTTATTCATGATTTTTGGATGTAAACCCTTCCAGTTTCTTGATTGTTGCATGAAAAGTTAAGTAATTTGCAGTGATGAAAAGTTTTGACGATTATCTCGATTCATTTATTGACCAAGCCATAGCAGAAGATATTGGTTCTGGAGATCATAGCAGTAATTGCAGTATTCCCAAAGATGCTGAAGGGCAGATGTATTTATTGGTAAAAGAAAGTGGTGTTATAGCCGGTTTAGAGGTTGCCGAAAGAGTGTTTAAACGAGTAGATGAAGAATTAAGAATTGACTTTCTTGTTCAAGATGGAGATTGGGTAGAAAAAGGAAACAAAGCCTTTACCATTAAGGGTAGAGAAAGGAGCCTTTTAAGATCTGAGCGATTAGCGCTTAATCTTATGCAAAGAATGAGCGGCATCGCAACAAAAACGAATCATCTCAATGGCTTGTTGAAAGGAACCAAGGCTAAACTACTTGACACTCGAAAAACTACCCCGAACTTAAGATACCTTGAGAAAAAATCAGTACTAATTGGTGGTGGTCAAAATCATAGAATGGGCCTATACGATATGATTATGCTTAAGGATAATCACATAGACTTTGCTGGAGGTATAAAACCTGCTATTCTTAAAGCCCAACAGTATATTCAAGAACAAAAACTAAAAATACCCATTGAAGTAGAAACCAGAAATATCAATGAACTTCAAGAGGTTTTAAACACAGGAGGCGTTCAGCGTGTTATGTTTGATAATTATACTATTGAACAAACAAAAGAAGGAGTGAAACTGGTTAATGGACTTATGGAAACTGAATCATCCGGTGGTATTACAGAGGATACAATTAGAGGGTATGCAGAAACGGGGGTAGATTTTATTTCGGTTGGTGCTTTAACACATTCGGTTAAGAGTTTAGACCTAAGCTTAAAAGCATTTTAAACGGTGATTAAACGATTAAAAAAACTCTGGCTCGCCATTCAAGAGCAATCTAAATACATTAAACTCCCCCTTTTTGAGGGTTTGAGCCTGTATGATGTTGCTCGATTCTTTTTCACTGGAATTATTCAAGGTAGAATAACCAATAGAGCAGCTAGCATATCATACAGTTTTTTTATTGCACTTTTCCCAGGAATCATATTTATCTTTTCCCTTATTGCTTATTCACCTATTGAGGATTTAGACGTAGAGATCTTTAGAATAATCGCAGACATATTGCCTCCAGACACCTATGATTCCGTGAAAAGCACGATTGATGATGTGTTGAAAAATAAAAGGCCGGACTTGCTCTCTTTTGGTTTTCTGTTTGCCCTCATCTTTGCAACAAATGGGATCAATTCTTTGATATCAAATTTTTCGAGTACCGTGCATAAGCTAGAAGAGCGTGGGTTTTGGAAGCAACAATTGGTTTCGGTTGGGTTAACTGTAGTTCTTACCGTTCTATTTATAATTGGTATGGTTCTCATCATTTTTAGTTCAGATGTACTCAACAGCCTCTTAAACTTCTTCAAGTTAGAAGCCGTATCTTCCACTATGGTAGATTCTCTTCGCTTTCTACTGATGCTATTTATAACCCTACTTTCAATAGCTCTCCTCTACAATATTGGGCCATCAAAAGGAAGAGCATGGCGGTTTATTTCCCCTGGAGCTATATTAGCTACTGTATTAATATTAGCAGCCTCTTTTGGTTTCAGCTATTATGTGAGTCACTTTTCTCAGTACAACAAGCTCTACGGATCCATTGGCACACTATTGGTTATTCTTTTATGGATTTACGTTAATGCTTTATTGCTTATTATTGGTTTTGAATTAAACGCCAGTATGGCATCGGCAAAAGCAAATAATCAAAAAGGACTGTTAAATTCTAAATTAGAAAATCCATGAAAAATATATTTCCTGTACTAATCGGACTCCTATTTACCTCTTCTATCTATGCTCAAAATGACAAGATTTTGGGAACTTGGTTAAATGAAAAGAAGGATGGTAAGATTGAAGTATATAAAAAAGGAAACGGCTATTATGGTAAGATTATTTGGTTAAAAAACGATAAAAACGATGATGGCACTCGTCCCAAAACAGATTCCAAAAATCCGGATGTAAAAAAGAGAAAAAGAACGATTGTAGGCACCAATATTCTAACTAATCTTAAATGGGATGCTTCGGAGAAAGAGTACAACGATGGCGAGATATACGATCCTAGAGGAGGAAGTACTTATTCGTGTTTCGCCTACATCCAAAAAGATGGCAGGCTGTTTATTAAAGGGTATATAGGATTTGCCATTATTGGTAGAAGTACGCTTTGGACGAGGCTAAAGTAGATTTAGGCATTTGTATTTATACAATGTTCTGTAAATAAACCAAATACAATCAATACAATTAGATGAAAAGAATAGGTGTAATTGTAGATAACGATCTAAACTCAGATGTTCGGGTTCTACGAGAGATTCGACTTTTACAAACACTTGGCTTTTCTATTTCTGTATTATGCTTTGCATTTAAGGGTAAAACCTATGATAAGATTGAAGACGTTGAAGTTGTTAGGATACCAATAACCAAGAAGAAAAAAAATAGATTGTATTTCTTTTATCACATGAGCGCTTCTTATAAAAGGCTATGGATAAAGCATATTTCATCTTTTATCAAAAAAACTCGACCAGATGTGATTCATGTTCATGATTTGTACATGTCTGAAGCAACGAAGAATGGGATCCAGAAATCAGGAATCAAGATTCCATTTGTTTTGGATCTTCATGAGAATTATCCTGCAGCTGTGCAGACCTACAGTTGGACAAAAGGATTTCTTAGAAGTAAGTTATCGAAAGTACAACGCTGGCAAAATCTAGAGGAATCTTACCTCAGGTATGCTGATCGATTAATTGTTCTTAGTTCTAAGTTTAGATCTGACCTGCTGGCCAAATATGATTTTCTAAAGGAGAAAGAAGTAGGAGTTATTCCAAATGTAATTGATCTTGAAACCTTTAAAAATGCAGATTTCAACATTCCCAAACGGATTAAAAAACTTAGAAATGGAAAAAACGTAGTTTTTTTCTATTTTGGAGTTATAGCTAAAAGACGAGGCATTTTTGAAGTTATTAAGGCTTTTCCAGATTTGATAAAGGCCGTACCTCATTGCAAATTATTATTAGTAGGCCCTGTGGATAAAGCTAATAAATTAGAATTTGAAGAACTAAGCTCTGGTTTGATTCAACAAGGTGATCTTATTTATGAAAAATGGATAAACCTTAAAGATCTCCCATCATTCATGGCTAATACTGATATAGGTCTTGCTCCCTTTGAAAAAAATGAACAGCATGAATCTGGTATAGCAAATAAAATATATCAATACATGTATGGTAAATTACCAATTATCGCATCGAATTGTAAACCTCAACAAGACCTTATCGAGAAGGAAAATTTTGGGTTGATTTTTAGAGATAATACAGAGCTCCTTAATCAAATGAAAAAATTGGCTTCTAACAAAGAGTTTAGAGAAAAACTAGGTGTAAACGGATATAACTCAATGATAAAACAATATAACATCGAAGCTTACAAGGAAGAAATGATGAAGATTTTCACATTTAAGGTGTGATTATGTTGGTTAGGAGAAAACAAATTATCAGAGGAAAATATCTTCCCAAATTGCCACATTATATTTTAACATCTTTTCCGCTATAGTTCCACTTTTTAGCCTCTTATTTCCCAAAACATCTTTTAGCAAATCAGACTCTTCAATTTTTTTACTAACCTCTTCATTGTATAATTTACCAAACCAAAAACTCTCAGGATTTGCCCACCCTAGCTTGTCTTTTCTCCAAACTATATCATCATTTAACTTACCCTCAAATGCTTTTCTAGACATATACTTTGTCCAACCATGTTGAATTTTATAGCAAGCAGGAACATCATTTAGAAATTTCACAAGACGATAATCCATAAATGGCAACCTAGATTCAACAGAATGGGCCATAGAAATTCTATCGGCATTTTGAAACAATCCTACCAAACTAGATTGAACATTATAATTTAACTGTGAATTCAGTGGTAGCAAATAATTGTAGGTAACCTTTTGCCTTAACCCATATTTTAAAAGAATATCATGAGGTAAAACTGAAACTAGCGAAGAAAGGAATTTCCGTTTCTTATAAAAATCGGCATTCTGATAAACTTCCTGATAGACCTTGTTATCCTCATTCGAGTATAAAAGATGGTTTCGTATATATGGTAGATAACCTCCCAATTGCTCATCTGCACCTTGACCATCGAGAGTGACAATTACCCCTTTTGAGCGAACCAACTTATAAGTATACCAGGCCGATATTATTGATCCTTTAATCGGATTTTCCATATGATAAATAATCTTCCGATGTGTCTCTAATATTTTATCATCCTCTGGAATAATCTGATAGTTCTCAACTTTTAGCTGTTCCGTTACCTTATTGATAAAATCTGATTCATCACAACTTCGCGTTTCCTTAGAATCGTAAACGTTTGAAAATGTTTTTTGAATATCATTTTTGTTTCCTTTTTCCTCAAGTAACTCTTGAATCAGCAAAACTATTGAGCTACTATCTAACCCTCCGGATAAAGCACTACCAATTTGAACATCTGAACGCAATCTCAGCTCTACGGAACTTTTAAGCAATCTCAAATATTCTTCCTTGTATTCTTCCATTTTAAAGTCGGAGAATGCTTTATTAGAATGATTTGGAACTAGAGCCCAATACTTTTCGAAATTGAGTTTTTCTGAGAAATTTTCAAAATTAAAGCTTAGATTCTGCCCATAAGGGAATTTAAAAATGTTCTGAAAAGAAGTATGAGCCAAATGCTCTTGAACTTTGCCTTTTAGTATATTGTTTATAAATTTATATTCTACGCTTCGGGAAAACCCAGGGTATTTGAGGATGGCTTTAATCTCCGAAGCGAAAATTAATTTTTCCTTGTCTTGAAAATAATATAAAGGCTTAATTCCAAATCTATCTCTGGAAACAAAAAACTGTCTATTCTCCTTGTTGAAAAGAATAAAAGACCACATACCATTAAAGCGATTTACACAATCTTCTCCCCAAAAATCAAATGCAGCCATTATCACTTCTGTATCAGTGTTTGACTTAAAAGTATAGCCTGCTTTTATTAATTCATTTTTAAGCTCCAAATAGTTAAATATCTCACCATTAAAGATGATGAGATACTTGTTCAAAGCTTGCATTGGTTGCACGCCATTGGAAGAAGTATCCAAAATCGAAAGACGTCTGTGACCCATTAAAAGATGATATTCAGCCCCTAGCTCAAGTACATTTTTTCCATTTTTAAGTAAACTATCTTCATCCCATGCAAACGCATACTCATTCTCATTTAAGTCTCCACACAGATACCTAACATCATCAGGGCCCCTATGTCGAATCTCATCACTCATTTGTTTAATAAATCGAGCAGGAACTCTCTCTTTCGATAATATCATTGTAATTCCGCACATTGATTTACTTTTTAGCTAATGGATAAATGAAGGAGAGCAAAACAGGAAACGACTTGCCCTTTTCTATTACCGCATGTATTCCTTTTTTAAATAGAAACATAAAATCTCCTAAACTGTATGGGGTTTTAAACTTCGTTAGCTTATCAGATCCGCTCAGTTCGTAGCCCAATGCTTGGAGTGCATCATTAAGAGTAGTGGTTGGAAGGTTAAAATAGTCGGAGAATGAATTTTTCAATCGATAGTTTCTCAAGGCACTTAGATCCTCTATAACATCCTTTGGTACTTCTCCCGAATTACCATTTCTAACCTTACCTACATCTTGGTTTTTCCAAGTCCCTAGTTTGAGCGCAAAAAGTTTTCTGTAATTATTGTTTTTATAAGCATTCTCTACCTCTTCCGGAGTAACACTATGACGGGTTTGGACCTTATTTAGTATATCTGAAACAATTTTAAACGGGCGAACGACCAAATCTTCGTATTTCACAAAAATGACGCGTTTGTTGTTGGCATACTTTATATGCATAAGTGCTAAGGTGTACCAAGTCAAGATTGATTTAAATCTAGAGATATTTCTATTCCTGAATGATCTAATCATATACTCAGGATGGCGAATAACAAAAACGAAATAATTGCCTTTATCAGTGTCCAAAAACTCTTGAATGACATCTACATTTTCCGGTGTTTTCTCAAAAACTACCCCATCACTTTCCTTTCCTCTTAGAGCCAAATATTTATCTTCAAATCCTTTGCAAAAAGCCGCTGTGTCCTCGCTATTCTCAACCAGTTTTAAATAATCCTCTCTATTCATACCATAGCTATATAGCTTTTTCAGATGTGTTTTGTTAAACGATCTATAAAAAGAGAGAGCTACGCTTCTAGAGAAAGGCTTTTTTTTGAAATTATCCCAAGTGTAAAGTTTCTTATTCGAAAATATGTTAACCTCAGGACCACATGCACTAAAGTACGAACTATCAATTATGTCCGCAAGCATAGTGGTTCCTGAACTTGGTGTTCCTCCAATTAAGACCATTTTAAACTAGTTGTTTTGGCGTTATCGCTTTCAAACCTGCCTATTTTAATTATTAAGGATAGTTAAAGTTTATGACAAAAAACGATGATTTTATACATTTTCAAAGGCCCAAAGTAAATAAAATGATTACAAACTGTATCCTACTATGACTCAATTACCTGCTGAACATGGATTTCATCGTTAATAGAACTTTGATGATAGTTTTATTCAGATCGACAGAAAGCTTAAGGTAATAGATAATAGATAGGTATAGTAACCCAAAAATTATGCTGATCATAATTGATTCAAACCAGGGGTTTAGTCCAAAATGTAGCCAAGGTTCGAGACAAAGAATTAAAATATACAAAAAGAAAATACTTAACAAACCTTTACCGAAAGGGTGAATCTTCAATTTCTGATAAATAAATAACGATTTTAAAGCGTTGAATAATAAAACCGAGATGGCTGATGCGTAAGCAACTCCAATTATCCCGTATTCACCAATGAACAGGAAGTTTAAGCTTATGTTAATAATACCTAAAAGCAGCAAGAACCAAAGATTTCTTTGATACCACTTTGAGAAAATTAGAATTAGACCATTTATACTGGTAAGCATATCCAAGAGTTTTGCCAACCCTAATAAAAAAAAGATTATTTTAAACTGTTTGATATCCTCACCATTTCTCATGATTAGGAATAAGTTGTCCATGTTCAACCAAATTATTCCAAAGGTCAATACTCCAACAATGAGCAAGTTTTTTGTCGCTTTCTGGTAAACGTCTTGTATTAATGAAATATCATTGTTTTCAGAAGCCGCGGATATAACAGGTCTTGAAATTTTGTTAATGGATCGGAATGGAATTTCCAAAACACTTGCCAAAAAAAGAAAGAAGCTATAATAGCCAGTCGTGGTTTTAGAAATTATGGTTCCTATCATGATTAAATCAATTCGGTATGCTACTATAGCTCCTATATGATTTAAACCACCAAAAACCCAGTACCTGATCATCTCCTTCTTCAAATTGCCCTTGAAAATCTTTAATGGAGAACCCTTCAGAGAAATTGCTCCTATATGTCTTACATAGACAAAAAGAAGAAATACGGATACGACATAATGTAGAAGTAAGTAAAAAGCTATATCCGAAGAACTTATAATCTGGAAATAGCTAAGCAAAACGATTAGTGGCAGTGTAACTTTAATACCAAAAAGAGATAGAGTATCTGGCACTACTATCCTCTTATAGTTATAGCTCATCTGCTGGAGTAGGGTGCTGAGTATCAAAAGGACTCCTATCCAATAAATGATTTCAAACCGATCACTCAGAAGGAAGGCAAAACTCGATTCATGATATTGGTTAACAATAAAACGAAATACAAAGAGCAAAACACTCATTCCTAAAATCGTGATCGCAGCAATACTGAGAACTAGGGGAAAGAATCCTTCTATTCTCTCTTTCTTGAAAAATGGAAAAAACTTATTGGGTAGCGCGGTACTACCCCACCCAAGCAAGGGAATTAATAATGTGGCATTTGCAATCCAGTATTGTAGGCTTCCGTAAACATCCCAATCAAGAGGATAAATAAAAAGCGTACTAAGCGCTCCAATTATTACACCTAAGTAATTGACCGCGCTGTTCTTAACTCCTTGTCTTATGATTACGCCCATTGAGATGTACCTAACTTAATAAACACTAAAACAAACTTTATACGCAACTAACTCTCTTAATAGCAAAGCGTTTCATTCTAAAACTGCTTTCACCATAGCAGAGGCAGCATTTCCATTACCGTATAGATTCTGAGTAAATTGAATAGGTTTAGATAACATTGTTTGATAACAATCAATTATTCGATCCGTTTGATTTCCTGCAATAATATTATATCCATGATCTACCAATTCCATCCATTCCGTTTCTTCTCGCACAGTAATACATGGTTTCTTCATCCAATAGGCCTCCTTTTGAAGGCCACCACTATCTGTTAAAACAATCTGACAATTCGATAATAATTGAAGCATATCAAAATAACCAACAGCGTCTATCACTTTAAAATTCCATTTTCTTTTGGATGCCTTCAAAAGGTGTTTTGTACGAGGATGTGCTAAAAAAACCACTGGCTTTTGTTTATTGATATGTTCACAGGCCATAAGAATATTGTTGAGCCGTTCAATATCATCCGTATTTTCTTGGCGGTGTACCGTAGCTAATATGAAATCTCCTTTTTTAAGTTTTCTATCTTTAAGGATTGATGACTTTTGATCGGCCATCTTACCAAAATGCAAAACAGAGTCAAACATAACATCACCCGTTTTAACAATTCTGCAATTGATATTATCAAAACCTTCCTTTTTTAAATTCTCAACGGAAGAATCAGTTGGGCAAAATAGGATGTCTGAAATCCTATCGGTCAGTATTCGATTTATCTCTTCGGGCATGGACATATTATAAGAACGAAGCCCGGACTCAACATGTGCCACTTTAACACCAAGTTTTTTAGCAGCTAACGCTCCTGCCAAGGTAGAGTTTGTATCACCATATACCAAAACCCAGTCCGCTTTTTCCTTTTGAATTACCTTTTCAATCTCCTCCAACATTCTACCCGTCATGGCTCCGTGAGAAAGACTATTTATACCAAGATTATAGCTAGGCTCAGGTATACCCATTTCTTGGAAAAATATGTCAGACATATTCTTGTTAAAATGTTGGCCCGTGTGAACAATACATTCTTCAATGTCTGCGTGTTTCGCAAATTCCAAGCTCAAAACTGAGGCTTTAACAAATTGCGGCCTAGCACCCAAAATCGTTACAATCTTCATGAACTAAAGTGTCTAAAACTTATTAAAAGGTACAGGATCAAAAATGTGGAGGTAGATTTACAAGCAAATATACCAATCCATTTCAAACTGCCGTGACACTTGGGCATCTGATTGGACTATCAAGAAGTAACTTCATGAATGATTAGCAATTTATAAGTATTATTGCCTCTTATAGTCATAAGGTATATTAAGTAGTTTTAAAGTTCTATGCTTCAAACAATTTTGGTTTTGGCTCCCCATCCTGATGATGGCGAATTTTCCTCAGGAGGATCTTTGAAAAGATTCTCTGAAGAGGGTTCTAATATCTATTATGCAGCCTTTTCGCCTTGTATCAAATCCCTTCCAGAAGGTTTTCCAAGCAATACTTTGTTTAAAGAGCTTGGTGAAGCGGCATCTATTCTTGGCATCCCGAAAGAAAATCTGATAACTTTTGATTTTCCAGTAAGAGATTTCCCCAGATTTAGACAGGATATTTTGGAAGAACTGATTGTACTTCGAAAAAAAATAAAGCCTGATTTGGTTTTAATGCCAAACTCTCTTGATATGCATCAAGACCATAACACCATATATAATGAAGGTTTAAGAGCTTTTAAGCACACAAAAATATTAGGCTATGAGCTTCCTTGGAATAATCTAAACTTTACGAACAACTGCCATATAAAGCTTAATCGCGAGCACATTTCAGCTAAAATGGAGGCTCTAAAGGCTTATAAATCTCAGGCCGGAAGAAACTATATGGATGAAGAATACTTTTTTGGACTCGCTAAAACTAGGGGAATCCAAGTGAGCACTGATTATGCTGAAGCATTTGAACTTATTCGTTGGATTGTTTGATTTGAGTTAAAAGCTCTAAGCCTTTATCAACCAAAGGTTCATTCTCGTTATCGTAAGCTATCATATCCTGTACCGCCCAATCTTGATTGTAAGGAACTGTATCATACTTCCTTTTTTCCAAATCAATTATTACTAGAGCATTTCTATTCGAATCAATAGTAATTATATAGGATTCTAAGTGGATAGAGTTTTGTAACCATTCCGTTTCTTCGAGTTCCTCCGGTTTACCTGGAATATTCTTAAACAGTAGATGAATTCGTTCTTCACCGTATTGTAGTTCAACAGTTCCTCCAGCTGTGTTGGTAGCCATTATTTGTTGTTCATTGAGCCTATGACCACCATGTGGAGATTTCATCGCATCCAGCACAACAGAATGATTGCCAGAAGTTTTCTCCAAAGACCTTACTGTCCCTTCGTGGAATAAGGTTACAAAAATATTTTCTGGATTATGAGAGTCGTATCGTGCTGTGTTGATAAAAGCGGCTCTTTTAGCAGTGGGTAGATCCTGATCTTTTGGCCTATTTATCAATAAATGCGCTTGGTTATTATCCGCATACCTATCCGCTTGAGCCTCATCTTTGGTTAATAAAAATGTTTCATTAGTTTTAGGGTCAACCGCTTGGTTAAGGCCATGATCCCAGGCAAACCAATCCCATAGTTTTTCCTTCGTTAAGAAGTTATACTCCATAATGCATTCATAACCAGACGAGGTTACTAAAATCCGATTCAAATCCTTAGGGTGAAAATCTACTGTATGGATATAGCTAAACCATGGATTTTCTAGGGTAATAAAGTTAGATTCGGTAAAAACATAAACCTTATTTTCCAATGAAATAGCCAAGCGCTTGTCCTTATAGTCTATTCCTCTAGGTTCGGATAAATTAGATACCGTATGTATTTCTCTTAGGTGACCGTTTTCCAATCTTACTTTTGCCACTCCTCCTTTAGAAACAGCTCTTCTCTCTACACTTCCAGCTTTACCTGATGTATTTTTCCTCGATTCTATATATCTCTTTCGAATGGCCTGAAGATCAAAACTCTTAACGGTTAAAACCAAATCCAGTGGCGGATAAAACTCACTATCCTTCTCAAAATGTGAAAGATCTAATTCAGTTTCTCTCATTTAAAATAGTATTGATGTTATTTACCAACTCTTTTGTCATCCCCTTTCTTGAGTATTGGGCTACGCTATCAAAGCTGAGTTGTTTTGAATCTCCGTTTAACCATGCTTCGAATAAAGAAACTAAACGTTCATAAATGCCTTTCTCATCAGTGTAATTATTCATCACCCCTCTACCTGTTTCATGAATAATTTTCGCTGCGTTCCCTTTTTCCGGACCAATACTAACCAACTCAATACAACAAGCTAAATACTCAAATAGCTTACCCGTAAGTATTAAATCATTTCCTTTCGCATCAGGAATGATAAAGAGTAAAGCATCGGAATTTGCCATGTCTTTCACCGCTTCCTTATGTGGTTTATAGCTTTCATAAGCTATCAGGTGATCAATCTTATGATCTTCAATAGATTTGATAACTGTTTGGTCCACATTACCGGTAAGCTTAATCAGGAAGCGGTCTTTAATACTCTTTTCTTGATCTAGTCTTTTTACCGATTTCCATAACATTTCAACATTTTGATTCGGTTTAAAGTTCCCTACATAACTGATTGTAAATTTTTTATTTCTTTTTTTTTCGGATTTCGGTATATCATCTTCGTCAAAACCATTGTAAACAACCTTAATCTTTTTTGCTCGGTTTTCGAATTCTCTTTTTAAACCTGGGCTTACAACTTGAATCAGATCCGCAGAATTCAATACTTGAGTTTCTAAGGAGGTGTCCTTTTTTAGGGTTCTTTTAGATCTTGGCAGATATTTGTTATAAAATATGTTTATCCAGGGGTCTCTAAAATCCGCAATCCAAGGAATATTAAACTTTTTACTCAATCTTAAACCCGTAAGGTGAGTACTATGCGGTGGGCCAGTGGTGATAATAATATCAAATTTTTGCTTATTCAATACTTCTACCCCTTTTTTGTAGGCATATAGGTTCCATCCTTTTCGCGCATCAGGCACAAAAAAGTTAGCCCGAATGTAGTTGAATATTTTTTGCTTGAATGAAACATCATCGAACATTCCTATTCCTCCTACACCGTTAGGCTTTTCACCTCCTTTCGTTCCTTTTAAAGTATTGTAAATTTCAAAAGGCTCAAGTGTTTTTGTAGTTACTACGGTTATCTTAGAAGGGACATCATTTTTTAACGAGTCATCATAGTTTGACGCAGTAGGATTTGCAGGTGTTACCACGGTTACATCGAAATCAAGTTCAACCAAGTACTTACAAAACTTTAGCCAACGTTGAACTCCTGGCCCTGCTGAAGGTGGCCAATAATAGGTAAATAATAATACCTTTTTATTTTGCATTCGGCTCTCTATCCTTTTTGTATTGCAGGAAGAAAAGAATAGGTACTCCTAAAAGTATAAGGATAGAGCCTGTCCAAGAAATAGGCGCTGCCGCTGCATAGGTCTCATCTTCATACTTAAATATAATTTCATGCTTTCCCGCAGGTACTTTTAATGCCCTTAAGGCATAGTTTGCTCGAATAACTTTCTCTGGCTGTCCATCGATATATGCTTTCCAATTTTTTGGATAATATACTTCTGAAAATACAGCTAATCCGTCTTTCGAATTGTTAGACTCATAAACTAATTCTTCCGGATCATAAGAGAGCAATTTAATCGAGGCTAAGCTATCTCTTCCAAATGTATATGACTTTACCTCTTGGGCAAAACTCTCCCTAATCACTACTTTGTTTGCGGGATTAATCTTTGCTGTTTCTAATATTTCTGCATTTGCATCAGGAACAATTTGAGCCTTATTTACAAACCAACCATTTCCTAAAGCTGCTGGGTTCCTAACCGCTTGATTTGGGGCCACAATTATATATTTATTGTTTAGCATGTTGAGCGCATGGGTGCCCGCAAAAACTTGAGAAGGATTACCTCCTTTAGAAAATCCTTGTTGCATTTTGGTTAGGTCAGGAGTGATACAATACTCAATAAAATCCTGATAGATTTTTAGCTTCGCCCCATGATATCCTCCAATTGATTTGTGAAAGTAAGATGTTGTAGCATCATTGAAAGGGGAAACCGTTAAATTGAGTACTCGGTAATGAGGATCTGGATCCTGACGAATTTGCTGATCCGCTATTGTCGGCTGCAATCCATAATTATTTTCAATTTTCTTTTTGCTAATAAAGGAGTCCTCGTTCATATATCTCTTACCTGCACTAAAAAGATCAATAAATATTAAAACGCCTACCAAAACAATAAAAGTAGATTGACTCAAACGCTTTGCCGCAAACAGCCACATTAACAATCCGCCCCCCAGCAAAATACCCAAAGATCTTAGCACATCAGCTTTAAAAATGGCCTTCCTTGCATTGATTAAATTTTCAATAAATAAATCTGATTGTTGAACAGTATAATTTGCAGCCTTTAGTTGGCTTGGTAAAGATTCCATTTCTTGTGTAGATAAAAAGCTGTTTACCATATCAGGTGCTACATACCCTAAAAAGCAAAAACCGGCTATAATTCCAAAAGTGGACCAAACAATTTTTTTGTTTTCATACTCTTTTCCAAACAACCTAGTTTTCTCATTCCAAGCATCAACTATAGAAATTCGATTCAACGCTAAAATACCAAGTGTAGGGATCAATAAAAGTGGAATAACCATCATAGAGGAAACCGCCCTAAACTTGCTGTAAAAAGGAACATTATCTAAGAAAAAAGTTGTTAATCCTTGGAAATTTTTACCCCAAGCTAATGCCATGGTGAATAGTATCCCTATTAAAAGGGCATATCGAATTTTACTTTTAACAATAAATATTCCTAAAAAGGCTAAAAAGAAGATAAATGCCCCAGCATATGCTGGGCCTGAAATACTAGGTTGGTCGCCCCAGTATTGAAGCTGTCTAGCAATTAATTGTTTAAAGTTTTGGGGAACATTATCTAAAGCTTTATTATCGGCCCCGATTTGCTTGGTTTCTCCACCTTTAAAATTTGGGATAAGCAAGGAAAAGCTCTCCGAAATACCATAACTCCAAGTTGTCACATAGCTTCTATCTAGTCCGGTTTCTGTTTTATCATCATTATTTAACGTTAATTCTGATTTTCCTCGAATGGAATTTTTACCGTATTCGTTCGTGTTTTTGAGATACGAATAACTTGAAGCTACTCCGATTAAAACACCCACTATCGCAATTCCAGTGATTTTCAAAAATTCAACAAATTCCTTTCTTTTAATATACTCAGTCAGTTGATATACAGCATATATTATGAGCGCAAATAACATGTAATACATCATCTGTGGATGCCTACCCTGAATTTCTAAACCAAAAAACAGAGCTACCATACCCAAACCTAGAAACAACTTTTTATGTTGATACAACCATATCAAACCTGCCAACATGCCCGGAAGATACGCTAGTGAATGCACCTTAGTATTATGTCCGGCAGCTAAATATACCAAGTAATAAGAACTTAAACCATAGGCAATTCCACCCTCTATAGCTTTTCTTAGGTCTACTTTTAAAGACAGTAATAAAATATAAAATCCTAACATTAAAAGAAATATAATGTTAGCTGGTCGTGGGAATATTTTAAAAATTCTAGGGACATGTCTTAGCAGTTCACTATCATATATCACACTCAGTAAGGTTGCTGGCATGCCTGAAAATGCAGAATTTGTCCATAATATCTGTCTATTATGATCTTCCCTATACTTTTTAATCTCAGAAGTACTTCCTCTACCCTGTTTGATATCGTATTGGTTTAAAACCTTTCCCTGCAACGAGGGGTAGCAAAAGATTAGACTAACTGCTGCGAAAATAACAACGGCAATAAGCTTCATCTGAAAATTTTTACTTTTTAAAAGGCTCATGATTTGTATTCTTTTGATGGACTAAAATTAAAAGCTCAAGTATAGCTACTTTATTTAAAACTAAAGGCAATTTAACCAAACCTATCTTCTTTCTCCTAGATAAATTTGTGAACGCTTGGAAATAAAAAAACGCCTTCTTCAAGGCGTTTTTATTATGGTTAATCTACTTCTTCATAATCTATATACTCACCAACGCCATTGTCTTTTCTTTTATTCTTTCTGGGGTCGTAATCGATACTTATGTCTCCTTCTTTTTGATGACTCCTAGATTGACCTCTTGATTTTTGGGTAGATCCTCCATTATTTACAAATCCTTGACGGAAAGGCCTAATAAAGAGATTTTTAACCAAAAAATAGATGAAATAGAAGAATAAGCCGAATATTAAAAGTCTCACGATTGTATTATTTACTCAAATATAAGTTTCTTTCCGAATAGATTTTTTTGAAAACAGGGTCTCTCAAGCTTTCAATAAAGTAAATC
>CAZAJG010000038.1:0-41160 GCA_964485405.1 uncultured Owenweeksia sp.
GCATCTGACTGTTAATCAGAGGGTCCTTGGTTCGAGCCCAAGAGGAGGAGCAAATAAAAGCCAGCATTTTATATAAGGTGCTGGTTTTTTTATTGCCTTATATGAGGCCATTTTTACAAATGCTCTATAAATCCTTACGTATACTACTAACTCGTGCAGCAGCGGTAGAAATTCCCTACTTCGAATATTTAGCTATCTTGGAATAAATTTCAATCATTTTCTCTAATGAAAAAGATATTAGTATTCACCTTATCTTTTACTTTCTCATTCTTTCTTTCGGGTCAATCAAGTTTTCAACTCATTCAATCTACACAAGCAACTGACCTTACTGCTTCCAAAAGATATGGGTTTGAAGTTGCAGCCAGCGATTCTGTGATAGTATTTGGAGCATACCTTACAACTTTTAATGCTGGTATATCAGGCCAAATTTTACGTTCTGGTTCTGCACACATCTTAGAACGAGATTCTACGGGCTGGATTGAAACACAAGAAGTTTTTGCTTCCTTTCCAACGGTGGATGATCGATTTGGATTTGCAGCTGCCGTGGATAATCAAACAGTAATAATCGGAGCGCCAGAGGAGGATCAAGATGAAAATGACATCTATAGAGTTAATAATGCTGGATCTGTTTATATCTTCACAAAAGACAGTTTAGGCAATTGGGTTCAATCTCAAAAATTAGTTGCCTCAGACCGGAGTGTTGGTGCATCATTTGGAAATCACTTACAGTTAAATGGGAACCAGTTAATAGTTGGTGCAATGACCGAATCGGTTAGCGGCCCAAATAATGCAGGAGCTGCCTATGTTTTTGTGAGAGATACGCTTACTGGGCTATTTCATGAGTTTCAAAAACTTACGCCTTCTAACCATCAAGCAGGTGCTCAGTTTGGAGCTCGTGTCTCCATTGATGATAACTATGTAGTTGTAGGAGCTGGTTGGGAGGATGTTAGTGCAGGAACACTACATCAGGATGCAGGAGCTGCCTATGTTTTTGCAAAAGGTAGAGATGGAAAATATCACGAAACGAAGCGGTTTGTTTCTCCTGTTCCAGAGGCCTATCAATATTTTGGGATCTGTGTTTTTATTAAAGGTAAACAACTGGCTATTGGTTGTTATGGCGAAAAAACAGACTCTCTTGGGCTTAACCCGCTAACAGGCGCTGGTGCTGTATTTTATTATGAGCCAAACTCAGGAAATCAATGGGTATTAAAGCAAAAGCTGACTTCATTTGACAGACAAGGAGGCGACTTCTTCGGCCATTCTCTCTCAATGGAGAATAATTATATGGTAATCACTGCATTTAATGAAGACAGTGACATTCAAGGAAACAACATTATCAACAATACAGGTTCTGCATATACTTTTCGAATGGACAATCAAGGTCATTGGTCGCCCATGCAAAAGCTCACCGCAGACTCTATCAACAGGACAAGTGATGCCAAACTAGGATATGCATGTGCCATGCACAAGGATATGATCATCCTCGGAGCTCCGCTTCAAACAGCAGTGGATAGCAATCAGTACAAACTCCAAGGCGGTAGAGCATATATTTTCGAAACAAATTGCCTGAGTTTTACCACTCAAAACGAAGAAGCCTGTGGTGAATACACATGGATAGATGGAATTAAGTATACCAACTCTAATCCAGATCCTACATTTATCCTAACTGGATCAAACAATTGTGATTCTATAGTTCATTTAGAATTACATCTACTGGCCGACACAACAGTTAATTACTCGGATACATTGCTTATGGCAGCCGACACAACCGCTGACCAATATCAATGGATTAATTGTAACAATGGTAACTCTCCCATACCGGGAGCCACTAGCCCTGCCTTTACACCAACAGCCAATGGATCCTATGCTCTGATCATTACTGAAAAGGGGTGTTCAGATACTTCTAAGTGCTATGCAGTGCGTACACTTTCTATTCCCGAAGTTGAACCAATACGATTTAGAATTTATCCAAATCCGGGGAATGGTGCATTTACTATTAGCTGCTCCCATCCGCATAATTATATTGATATTCAAATCAGTGACGCCACTGGACAAGTGATTCATTCATCAAATAGGGAAAAAGCCTCTGAATATACACTTCAAACTTCCCATTGGGCTAATGGAGTGTATATTGTATCTATCACTCTAGATAACACATCTGTGCAGCAATCAATCTGGATAAAGCAATAAAGACATAAAAACAAATTGCTTTGTTTTTACACAACGTTAATGTCCTCTAGGCAATTTTAGTTGAGCATTCACTTTCTAACTAAAAAATGACGTAGGCCACTCTTCACGAACATCTCCTTTTCAAAATCTGCCGCTTCGAAATTTAGAATTTAAGTATGTGATATCGTGTAAGGCACAAGAAGAATAGCGCTGAAAAAACTTCATCGGGTTCGATAACATTATAAAAAAAGAAGCAAAAAAAGCCAGCATTTGTAGATGCTGGCTTTTTTTGCTTCCTACTTCTGATATCTTTTAAATCAGTCTTTTTTAGATCGTTGGTCAAAAGCCTTTTTACCTCCAAAAGCTGCAGCTGCAGCAATGAGTAAACCAATACCTCCATCAATAGGCGTTGGTGTGGTAGGACCTCCACTTCCGGGTTGAGCAGAAGTGATTACAACAAATAAGGTTAATAATAGCGCTGTGAAAATTACAGTTGTTGTTTTCATAATTAGTGAATGATTTTGGTGGTGGAAATAGTATCTTCATGAATGAGTTGTACAATGTTCAATTGTCCACTCTTGGAAATAGGAATGAGTGTTTCCTCGCTTACCGAACTGTTTTTATATAGAAGTTTCCCGGTAATACTGAATATCTTAACTTCTGTTGCTGTAGGATTCCCTTTTGGAATGATTCGAATTCCTTCATCTACTCCTACAGCATACCAATCTTTAGGAAGCGCATTAACTTCTGATGTGCTTACTGTAGGAGATTTAAAATGAAGAATAAAACGATCCGGTCCAAAAACGGTGTCGTGCACAAAAGAATAAACTCCAGAGGCAAAATCATGGAGGGTGTTCGTTTTTATATCTTCTAGTAAAACTTGATTGTAGCTCTTGAGTTGATGATCTTTTAATTCAATAGTCATCGCATCTCCATGAATTTGATATTGAAATCCTATAGGGAATGATTCTATATCTCCTTTTGCAACTCGGTTTATAGACAATGCATCAGATCCTTGTTTGGAATAAATGTTAGGAATTTCAGATGCGTTTAAAAGTTTCCATGCATCATATTTTACATCAAAGCCTAAACTAGCTTGTGCATCAAATCCAATAAAGATCTCATCTTTTTTGTTCGCTGAAGTTTTGGCTTCAAGATGAACCCCATCAATGGTTACGGTTTTGAACAGTTCGGTAGATTGAGAGGTTACACGCTGTGCTTCTGCAAAAGTAAGTGTGCCTGGTGCCGCATTGGTTGACTGAACCCAAAACGCTTGAAAAGGCGCTATATACTGAGTACCATTGTTCGTTCCAACTCCTGTAATGTAGGTAGCATAACTTGCTTCGTTTTGGAATACATAAGTAGCATTGTTCAAATCTGTAGGCAAAGTTTGACCACTCCAATCGTATTGAGCGGGATAAGGATTGCCTACCAAATTCCAACCTTCTGTTGCGCTTGTTGAGGTTCCTCCCACAAAGCTTATGCTGCTTGCTTGACCATCGTTGTATGATAAGGCATGAGCTACATCACTGTTTGTTACCGTCCCTTCAAGTTCAATCGTTCCCGCTTCAGCTGTAATAAAATCTCCATTGGCGTTAGTTCCTGCATAAAAGGTGTATCCCTTTCCATTTTCAGGTGTCGAAGTAGCATCTGTTGGGCTGCTCCATTCAGAATTTGCGGCATCCCACTCCCAAACCGTACCCGTAGTGTTGTTGGCTACTGTTAGTGTTTGGCCCTCATTAAAGTCATTAAAAGTGGTGTTGGTGATGGGTGATGCTAACTGATACCATCTTCCATCATTGGCGCCACCGGCTAAATCCAAATAGCATTGAATTTTCACATCCCCACTAACGGTTCCGTCTCCACTAATCATCCCATAGCTTGATGCGGAACTAGCAGTAAGTCGAAGGTTGTCGTTGGTTTCTAAAGTGGTTCCTGTTTCTACATTGATGATTCCTTCAAACTCGGTAACACTTCCTCTTGTACGAGAGATATTCGCGTTATTGTCAAATGAAATAGTACCTGACCCAGAGATGGTTCCAGAGTTTGTTAAATCTCCAGCCAGAGTTAAGGTAACTCCTGAGTTTACCGATAGTGTAGAGCCACTCTCTACCGTTATTTCACCTACAGAAAGCGCGCTAGATACAGTTAAGGATTGGCCACTACCAATTACCGCATTCTGAGATGAAGAAGGGTTGCTCCCAGAGCTCCAAGCCGAGCCATTCCAAGTGTTTTCGGGTAATGGAGGTAAACCAAAAATAATACTATTGTCTACCTCCCAGCTGCCTGCATTACAAGCTCCCGATTGTATGGCAGCAGCAGATCCGGATAAGAAAGAAGTATCGAAAGCAAGCCGGCCGTTATCCAGTGTTGAGGTTAAGGCTACAGCATTAGTTCCTTCCGTTAAATCGGGAGGTAAGGCGGTGGTTTGAGGTGAGGTAGCATCGGCATCAAAAGCACCGTCATTTCCACGAAAGTCTAAACCGCAAATTACCTGGGTAACGGTAAAGGTTGTGGTGTTGGTTACCGTGCCAGAGAAGGCAAAAATTTGATCCCCAGCTAGCGCTGGATTAAGAGAGCCTACATGTGATAGAGACCCTCCATCTGAAGCGACATAAGAGTTTCCCGCTCCAGATACATCTTCAAAGGCAACTTGATCACCTAAAGAAAGGCCTCCAACAGGAACGGTGTAGCTTACAAAGCCTTCACCACTGCGAAAAGTATTGGAGCCAGATAACCACCCATTATCGGTGAAAATAATTATTTCACCTGCGGATATGGAAGTTGTGGCAATGATTGAAAAACCATCTGCTCCCGCATCGGAATTATAGCCGCTAAATACGATGTCTCCGGCATTTAATTGTGCATAGGAGGTGCTGTTAATGACGAGTAAAAAGAATAGAAAGCCTATTCCTCTTGAGTAAGAATGTTTCATTTACGATTATTTTAGTGATAGCAAGACTTAAACAATTTAGACGACTTCGTTAACTCAAATATTGCGCTTAGACTTACGCAACTATTCGCAGAAGAAATGATGTTTTGTTAGATTTGAACAGGAATCAACTCCATTGAAAATTAAACTCATTTCACCATGTATACAGATAAAATTTGGGACTTTCTTACCGAAATCCAGGTTCAGCTTAAAAAAGAAAAACTGAGTGAGGCGGATTGCTTTGTGCCAGGATTAAGTATTAAGAGCGGCACAATACTAGTAGACTCAGATAAACTAAAATATGTTGGAGATTTATTACATGAAGCAGGCCATTTGGCAGTAGTTAGCTCGGAGGAAAGAAAGTGTTTAAACGGCACGGATATAGAACACCGTCCTCAAAAGGATGGGGAAGAAATAGCTTCATTATTGTGGTCGTATCTGGCGGCTAAGCATTTGGATGTGCCCATGTCTGTTGTTTTTCACAATCATGGGTACAGGGGAGAATCGAAGTGGCTCATAGAGATGTTTGAGAGTGAAAATTATATAGGAGCTCCTCTTTTGGAGTGGATGGGGATTATCGATTGGAATCAAATGTCAAACAAGCCGATCGTGCGCAATTGGTTAAGAGCCTAATTTTTTCTTTTCTCAAAAAAAACAAAATAGTTCATCCAAGATGTAGAACAACCTCATAATTGTTCTAAAAAATTAATGAAAATAAACTAAGTATTTGGTAATTAAAAATTTACTATATAAATAAAAAAAGACATGATTAATTGCAAGTATATTTATAAGTCCACTTGCTTCGTTAAATGGTGCGTTTTATAAGTTAAAATGTACATTTCATGAATTAGCATACTTTTCTATTTGTTTGAATTGTACATTTAATCCCGAATTTAAACTCAAGCCAATCTTATTGTAAACAATACAAACGGTTTGAATTTTATCGACTTCTTTAAAGAGAATGCACCAACTGATTCTAAAATAGCTACTTGTGTGTTTGCACAAACATTTGTTTTTAGAATGAGATTTGTCTTTAAACTGATGACTCAGCACAGTCGATACTCATGCTTTTAGTGTTTTTTTATTGCTAATCTTTCATCTTAAAAATGAAGGATTTAGAGTATTTGTGTCATCATAAAAAACAATAATAATTATGATGATAAATGCTTTTATTGTTATGAAAAACATTGAAAAATGAATACTTGCAAACCATTCCTTACTTCTATTTTTATTCTCACTTCCTGCGTACTCTTTAGTCAAAGTGAAAACTTCAACACCATGCTGCCACATCTTGATGGATCAGCAGTTAATATAATTTATGGGACTCCATTGAAGGTAAAACTAGACGAACGCCATTTGGAGTACACGCTTAATACCTCAGATATTATGGTTTATGAATCTGCAAACAACCCCCTATTAGGAGCGGTAACGAGCGTGAGTAATACACTTGCTACTGGGGCAGTAATTAAACGAGGGGTTAATTTATTGGAAATAACTTTTTCCAATAGCGTCCTTTCTGGTAATAAATATTACATCCTAGAGATAAAAGATAGCAAAGGAGAATCTTCCTTTTTACGCTTTCTTATTTTAACCTAAACAACCCTTCAAATCCAAACAAATGAAAGCACTAACAAAAAAGTTGGTTCTAGCCCTTGTTGTGTTGTTCAGTCAAACACAGTGTAACAATATATCTGATTTTCAGCAGGTAGTGGAGAGGGAGAACAAACAGTTTCAAATCGGATTAAGCTCAGATATGCAAGATGTGGAAGACGGTTTTTATCCAATACGTATGGATATACGCTTTAGTCAAGCAGATGATTACAAAAAGCTATTCGAGCCTAAAAATTTTAACTACATCATGAACGATATAGGTGTGGATTTCAAATTTTTAGATGGTAAGGATACTATATCCCCATCCGGAAATTTCGCCACATTTAATAATGCCACACAGTCCGTTTCGGTAGTGTGTCTTTTTCCAAAAGAAATAAAAAAGGCGGACCACTGGATACTTAAAAACAATTGCTTTCTCACCAAAAACTTAATCCAAAAGATATGAAGACGAAAAAGGAAAAAACCCTCAAGAGAATTTCGGTATTTCTAGCATTCATATTTGTTAACCAAATACTGTTTCCCACTGCTGCACTTGCATTAACCGGAGGGCCGGGGCAACCGGAATTGGAAAGCTTTACACCTTTCAATAGCACCGATATGGTAGATCCATTTACAGGTGATTTTGAATACAATATTCCTTTGCTAAATGTACCCGGACCCAATGGAGGTTATCCAATTAATATTTCCTACTCAGGCGATGTTGCTGTTGATCAGGAAGCCAGTTGGGTAGGGTCGGGATGGAACTTAAACCCAGGAGCTATCAACAGGCAGCTTAGAGGGTTGCCAGATGATTTTGATGGAAGTCAGAAGGTGGTTAGAGAGCGGAAAATGAAACCCAACAGAACCTATACGATTGGATTGGGAACTTCTTTTTCTGAAATCTTCGGTTTTGATTTGAGTAAAATCAGTAAAGATCTTCAGGTAAATGGAAACTTAAACCTAACCATGAACAACTACAGTGGTTTTAATATGGGTTTAGGGCTGGGTTTTTCTACGGTAGAGGCGGATGCAACCAAAGGGAGTGAGGAGTCTAGCGAGAAGCCATCTGATAACGATAAACAACAGGACACTAAAAAGAGTTTTGCCAAAAAAATGAAAGAGCTCTTAAAGGAAGAAGTTGAAGATACAGAGAAGGTTTTTAGTAAGGAAAATCTAAAAAAACACTATAAAAACAAGCTAAAAAAGGGAATCAAAAAGACGGTAAAGAAAGTGCCGTCTGCAGTGTTTTTCTCCGGTTCGGCAGATAAGCTGAGCAGTATTGATTTTCCCCGTAGCTCCAACTCTTTCACTTTTGAGGGAAAGTTAGGAGCCGCAATTATTGGGGTTACGGCAGATGTAGAATTCCGTTTGTTTTATTCGCAACAAAACTATTCAACCAACAACAAGTCGTATCCAGCTTATGGTTATATGCATACTGAAAGTGGAACCAAAAATGATAAAGCCATGTTGGATTACCACACGGTGAAAAACTCTAGTCTTAACCCGAGTTCAGCATTTTTACCCTTACCTATTTTAACGAATGATGTTTTTAGTGTAACTGGCCAAGGCGTTGGAGGCGTATACCGTCCTCAATCGGGCACTATACCATTGCTTTCTAAGCCTATAGTAAATAGTAGCTCAGACTCTTATGGTTTGGGTGCTGATTTTTCAGGTTCGCCAAATGATATTAAAGTAGGAGTTAACCCTAAAGCCTCTTTTACAGATAGTAAATCTGGAAAGTGGAAAAGTGGTGATGCGGCTGTTGGCTTTTTTAGAGAAAGTTTGGGTTTAACTGCACAGGTTGAAGCGACCTATGAGCAAAATACTTTTCTAAAATTGGGCGATTTAACGGATAATCAATGGCATGAAGAAAAGATACTAAGCTCAAACAAACCTATGCGATTGGGCTTAAGCACAGAGTTTCAATCGATCTCCATAAAGCCAAAGATTAAATCTGTGGTTGTTCCAAAAAGTGGGGGTAGCTTTTTGATTTCTAAACCCGACAGAATTAAGGAGAAGAGAAGTGCAAGAACCAATCTGTTTAAGTATTACACAGGGAATGAACTAAATGCTTTTGGAGGTTATGGTACAGGAACCGCTTTAAGACAGGCTAGGAATATAGGAAATACCTTAAATATTCCTATCAATGTTACTTCCAACTCACTCATTAACAAAATTGAAGTGGAAAATCAAGGAATGAACTATGTGTATGGAATTCCTGTTTTTACGCATTCAAAAATCGATAGAACCTTTTCAGTTACACCTCCTAGTAATACAACTGATTTTGATCCCGTTTCAACGGATGGAACCGTGAGCTTTAATAGTGGAGATGATTCGCAATCCAATTCTCAAGGAAGAGCCGCCATGTTCAATTCCAATAAGGTGGAGAAGTTTGCCCATGCCTATTTGCTTACTGAGATTTTATCGGATGATTATGTAGATATAACGGATAATGGCCCAAGTGAAGATGATTTTGGAAGTTATACAGAGTTTCAATACTACAGAGCCTACAGCCCTGAAGATTCAAGCCAATCCTTTAAGTCTCAATCGCCTGCTTTACGATTAGCTTCGGATAGAAAAGCAAGTTTGGTGCCCGGTGCTAATAGCGATAAGGAAGATGACTTAGCTTCTTATTCGCTAAGCGAGAAGGACATTTATTACGTATATAAAATTGAGACAAAAACCCATTACGCTGAGTTTAGTGTTTCCGCTAGAAGCGATGATTATGGATTGGTAACAGGTGGATCTGCACAGAGTTTATACAAACTGGATGAGATTAAACTCTATAAGAAGAATGCTTCTGGAGCTGATAAAGAGATCAAAAGTGTTGAGTTCGAATACTATTCCAGTGGATCTAGCTCTAATGTGATGCAGAATGCTCCGGTTGCTCAAAATGGCAAACTCACTTTAAAGAGCATACGTTTTAAGTTTGAAGGGTTTAAAACCAACAGCTATCTAAACCCGTATCAGTTTGATTACTACAACACAGATGCATATACGGATGGCTGTACCGATAAGTGGGGTAAGTTTCAGCCCAATGTTTACAATGACTTTGGAAGTAATTACCTGTATCCTTATGTGGCTCAGGATAGAGACATAAATGGAGATGGGAGCATAAACGATTTGGATAAGGCCTTAAGAGACCGCTTAGCCGCCAACTGGAATTTAAGAACCATTACTTTACCCACAGGAGGAGAAATTGATGTGGAGTATGAAAGTGACGATTACGCTTATGTTCAAGATAAAGAAGCGCAATCCATGTTTGAAATTGTAGGGATTGGCGCCCCTGGCGATTGGACCTTAGATGATGATCAAATCTATTTCCGGCTTAAAAAACCAATTTCTACCAACTCTAACAGTTCCCTTGCCGTAGCTAATCAACTTAAAAAAGGCCAAAAATATGCCTATTTCAAGGCCATGGTTCGATTAAAAAGCAGACCCAATAAATACAAAACATATGGAGGATTTTCCGATGGTGGAGATATAGTGGAAACGGTAGATGGGTATCTCAATTTATCCAACGTATCCTTTACACCAGCCTGTATTGACCCAAGCACCTCTCAATACATATATGGCGTTGCCACAGTAGCCAAAACAAAAGGTAAAAATGCTATTCGATCGGCCGCGGTTCAGTATATGCGATTAAATGGAGCGTACTACAATTCTAGTATAGATATCAGTTTTTCAGGAGCCACCGGAAAGAGTAAATTAATGGGCATTGCATCTGCCATTATTAAAGGAGCCACTCAAGATAAAGATTTGAATAAAGACTTTTTGGAAGCTGCTTTTGGAGTGAAACAGTTTTGTAAGAAAATGTCGGGAAATTATCCGTCTGTTATTCGCTTAAATGCTCAAGATGGTTTTAAATACGGTGGAGGCTCAAGAGTGAAGAGCATTGTAGTAAAAGACAACTGGAATACGATGCAAAGTTCGGAAACCACCTTCAACACCAAACAAGTTTATTCTTATTTAAAGGAAGATGGAACAACTTCTGGAGTGGCAGAATACGAGCCCCTTACCGGTGGTGAAGAAAACCCGTTTAGACAGCCATATTACTACAGCAATGAGAAAGGGATTTTAAACAGTAAGAAAATAATGTTTGAACTACCCGCTACAGAGAGCCTTTTCCCTTCTGCTGGTGTTGGTTACTCTAGAGTAGTAATGGAAACCGTTCCGGTTACCACAGCAGGAGCCCCTATTTCAGGTTATTCTTTGAGCTCGAACGGTATTCAGGTTCAAGAATTTTACACGGCAAAAGATTATCCGGTAATAACCTCTGCTACTAAAATAAAGAAGGTTAATATGAAAGGCGTAGCTAAATTCTTGAAGTTTTTAGGAGGTAAAGATTATTTCCATCCAGGTTTTAGTCAAGGGTATTACACCGAGCTAAACGATATGCATGGAAAGATGAAAAAGAGCAGCACCTACAGCACCACTTTAGGTACATCCGAAGCTCCTTTTCAAACCGTTTCTTACTTCTATAAAACAGAAGATGGAGGCTATTCCAAAGGCAAGGCGAATAGAATAAGTAGCGATGTTGAGGTGTTAACCAATGATGGTTTTGTGGAAACAAAAACACTAGGAGAAGTATCAGACGCATGGATTGAAATGTCAGAAGATGATACACGTACCATTGGTGGTGACATTAAGTTTAATATTGACAATCTAATTTTTGGATTTATTCCCATCCCAATTCCTATAGCGGTACCTGATATTGATTACAGTTACCGTATGCGGAGGACAGCCGTACTTAATAAGCTAAGCAGTAAAACAGCTATACTCGAAAAAGTGGTAACCCAGCAAGAAGGAAGAACCACCGTGGCCAATAATTTACTATTTGATTATGAGAATGGATCTCCTTTACTGACTCAGGTAATAAATGATTTTTCCGATCCCATTTACACCTACAATCGCCCTATGCATTGGGTTAACGATGGCTTTAAAAGCCCTTGGAGAAACTGGAAGGCTCATGTAAATAACCAAACGTATGAAGGTATTATCCAAAATGGCGATAGAATTATTGATGCCAATGGGAACTCCTACTGGGTAGAAGATGAAGAGACGGGCTTGTTGAAAAATGAAACAGGAACCCTTGTATATGCCAACTCCGGTTGGTCAGGCGGAACCATTGTTGAGTCTGGATACAGTGGAAAAACAACCGCTATGTCTTCTCAAATAGTTTCGCTGGTTAACCCAGCTGATTCTGGCGCCAAAGAATTTGTACTCTTTGAGAAATACAATAATAAACCTGGTTGGGATCCACTCATTTTAACGGATGTAAACAGTGGTTCGGGCATACAAGCGGAGTTCTTTTATGATTGTGATACGGATCCATTGTACCAATGCTCTCCTCCGGATAGTTCAGAAACCTTTTGTCCAAAAGTAGGGGTAGAGCACACTCCTACAGCAAGTTACTTGCACTTTACAATACCCAATGTTACCGGTACGGCTTCCATTGTTTTTCCAGGAGGTTACCAAACTCAATTGGGGAATTTTACCCTTCGAAAAATTGGAAATAAGGTAGAAGCCACCTTAGGAAACGTAGTGCTTATACTGGATTGGAATGATCCTCAGAATCTCTTTATAGAATGTATGCCAGGGGTATTGGATGCCGGAGCTACTCTATATGCGGATAATCTAAATGAATACGAAGTTCTGGAGAATACATCTGCTTATTCAATCACCAAGACAGGCGATATTGACCCCAATCCGGTTCGATATAAAAATCGCTACAACTATAAAGTCGCTCAAACAGTAAAGCCGATAAATACAAGAACATTTGGAGATGACGGCTCTACAAATGGGTTTTTTGAAACAGAGATTCGCGAAGATGGAACCCATACTGCCTATGTAGACTACAATTTCACCTCTTCCGTACAAGATAATGCATCATGGTTGGATATGGGGCAGATCACTCACTACGACCCTTTTGGGAATCAAATTGAAAACCTTGATCCGCTTGGTGTTTATTCATCCGAACTATTTGATAAGGACCATACACTTGTAACTGCAAATGCTGTAAATGCAAGTTATGAGGAAGTAGGTTATCAAAGCTTTGAAGATTATTCAGGAACCTATACCGGTTCGTTTGGGCACATAAAATTCAACAATACTCCAACGATTTATGCAGACGGTCATACAGGTAAAAAGTCAGCCTCTGTAGTGGCAGGTACCAAGTTGGAGTTATCTAACCTTGAACCGAATAAGCCTTATCGAGTGAGTTTGTGGCAATTTGGAAATACCAATGCGTTAGGCGCCAGTAGCAGTTCGCTTACGGTTGATGCTGAGGAGATTGATAACTGGAATCTGATCACTTTCACTTTTACACCACTATCAACCGCCTATAATTTAGATATCCAAAATGCAGCAATAATTGATGACATACGGTTTTATCCGGCAGATGCAGCAATGAAAACCTATGTGTATGATGTGGCTACTCAGCGATTGATTGCCTCTTTAGATGCCAACAATTTTGCCACACTATATGGCTATAATGAAGAAGGCACTTTGGCCTTTGTGAAGAAAGAAACCCATAGAGGTATTCATACCGTGTCCAATTACATCGTTCATCGTAAAAAATAAGAAACGCCATGAAAAGTCTAATAAAAATAACACAGAATAGAATGTTCAAGGTTTCTCTTAAACAGACATTGAGATTTGGCTTATGCCTACTCCTTCAGCTTGCCATGCTGCCTGCTTTTGCCGGAGAGGAAAAAGTAACATCCGTTGCAAAAGTAAGATCGCTTAATAGTAGCAGTACGATGAGCGTGCAGAATCGCTATTATGGTTCAATTAATAGTCCGTTCGTTCACCCTGGGCAAGGACAATTGAAGGTGAAACTCTACTTTGATCGGGATTATGAAGCCAGCGCTTCACTTTATACCGACAATACAACCTTTCAGGTAAGAGTAAACTACAACATAACCTATCAATATTTTAACGGGTTTGGTAGTGTGAATACCACAACTTCTACTAACCAGAGCCTTACCGTAAAATATGATGCTTTGGAAGGTGGAGAGATTATAGATCGTGTTGAAAAGGATTATAGCAATCCCTCTGGAGCGGTTCGTAACATTATCAAAGGAGATATTTCCATAAATTCTATTCAGGTTTTAAATGGAAGTGGATCCGTTATATCGCGCTCTGTTCCTCATAATACCATTTTGGAGATGGAATTAAACTCTCGAAAATACATTGGGGTTACTGGAAATACAACCGTTAGTAATGCGGAGACTTTGGATCTTACCAATCGTTACCTGCATTTGAGTTACCCTTTTGTGCCGGGTTATGATTTTTACGAGATAGAATGGCTCTTTATTTCCGATGGAAGTACACCGCCTGCAGATCATCAAAGTTCATCCATTCCGGTAGATTTTGATCGTGCTAATAGAATCCGAGTTCGAGAAAATTACTATGCCTTGCCCTTAGAGTTTTCTCGAGGATCACTCATCCACCGCTACAGGGGTGTTTCCAATACCAGTGATGGAGGTTTTCAATATACAGCATGGAATTACACACCAACAACCTCTACCATTTCCGGTATCCAATCCGATCAGGCTAGTGCAGGAAATACCAACAATTTTTACTTCTATATTGATACACCTGAAGCGCTAAATCCTGGTTTAAATTGGGAGTACTCTTCAACCTTTGCGGAGAATGGATTGCGAAAAGATCAATTGCGATTTTTTGATGGTTTAGGTAGGGATAAGCAAACAGTTACCTTACTTAGTTCGGATGGTAATGCTGTAGTGCTAGAGAGCGAATACGATTATGCGGGAAGGCCTGCTCTAAATTTGATGCCAGCCCCTGTAACTTCTCAAGGTTTGCAGTACTATGCGGCAAACTCCGCTTTTCAATACGATGATCATTTTAGCGATACACGCTTGGATAATGTGGTTACAGGTGCTAACGAAACTCCAGCACCATTAGCGGCAAGTGCTTTTGCTGAGCAATATTATTCATCGGCAAACTCCATCGTATCTGATTTTAAAAACTATATACCTGATGCCGGAGGTTATGCCTATTCTCAATCTCAATTTGACAACAATGGAACGGGTAGAGTAGTGCAACAAGGAGGGGCTGGAAGCGATTTTACTCTAAAGAGTGGAAAGAATAAGAGATTTATATATGGCAGACCAACACAAGAAGAGTTAGATCGATTGTTTGGAAATGAAGCAGGTTTGAGCATCAATTACTCTAAAGATTTTGTAATCGATGAAAACGGCCAAATCAGCATCACCTATAAAGACGGATCCAATCGAGTTATAGCTACTTGCTTAAGTGGTGATGTACCATCTGGTATGGTCGGTTTGGCTACCGATTCAGAAACGATAACTTCAAATTTATTCGGGAATAAAACCGAAATAAGCCAAGGCGAGTTTGAAGATTTTACGGTAGTAACCGTGCCTATTGTAGGTAACTATACTTTTAACTATAAACTGGATACCTTGGATAGAGATCCTACTTGCGTTACTAACACAGGTGTTGATATGATGTTTGGAGCAACCAATTCCGGTATTTTCGATATTGAAATAAGCTTGGTTAATGTGCGCACAGGAGACGTGGAAATGAGTTATACAGGCTCGTTTAACCAGATAGACACCACTATTTCGCTTCAACCAGGCTCTTACATGCTAAGAAGAAGTATTAAGCCGGATGAAAATGACTTAGAACTAACCACTACGCTGGTATGGGAGTATCTTATCGACTTGTTCTACGATATTGATAAAACTTATTTTGAGCCCTGCTTGGTATATAATCTACCCGATATAACGGCAGATTGTGCAACGCCAGGTTGTTCAACCAGTTGTAAGGATGCCTACACGATTGAAGTAGGAGGGGTAACTCAATATTTGGATGAAGACGGAAATATTTATTCATCGTATGACTCCACTGTTGCGAGTGACCCAGTAACCATGGCTATCGATAAGTGTCGTCAGAACTGTATCACGGCAGAGGAAAAGAGTAATGACGTTGATTATTGTGCCATTAAATATGGTCAAATGCGTAACGATATGAGCTTAGGTGGTCAATACTTCGAAAACATTCCTCCTCGCCTTCAATATGATGAATTGACGGATACAATTTTGTTAGCTGCAAATGGACTTCCCTTATACAACTCGTCCATAAATTGGTACGCTTGGCTGGAGGGAGAATACGGTAGTTTAACAGGTCTTGCAAATGCGCTTAACCTGACACCAGCTACAGAATATTTTGACTCTTGGGAAGATGTGAAAACGAAATGGGATGATTCTTGGGCAGACCTATTGGTAGTAGATCATCCTGAGTACTGTATCTATGAAATATACTGCGAATGTATCAACAACAATAGTCTTGGAGTAGAAGTTTGGGGGTATGTAAATCGTATGAATCGAGATAATACAGATGCATATGCCACTTCAGATCCTACCTTCCTTTTATTCAATCCACTAGCTCAATCGTATAATGATAATACGACAAGTCCGGATAGAGATCATAGTGAATATATTAACTATACAGCTGGTCAATACGATACGGTTATTGTTGAGGGGTCTTCTATGCTAAATACGGGAGATGGCCCTTGCGAAATACTCTTTCAAACAGATAATAATGCTCCTCATGGATGGAATCTAATAAGGGGAAATATCATGGAGCGTTTGAGGAACTTCATCACTTTCACACCGCTCAATTCTTCTAAAGCTATATCCCATAGTATATGGTTTGTTATGGAAGATCCGCTGGGTATTGCAGAAGCAAATGGAGGAAACAATAGGGATATTCCAGATTATGTCATTGATTTTTATAACCAGTTGCATGGAGCACCTGGGGTTGATAATGCTCTATTTGATATATCAGATCGATATATGTTTTTTAGAGGCGTTTATCTCTTTTATCGCGAGATGGCTTTATATGATATGATTAAATCCAACGAGGCTTGCTCGTTGCTTAATCAGGACAAGGATAGGGACGATTATGATGGTTTAACAGCCGCAAAAAATGGTTGGAGATTGGTTTACCCACCCAATCAGTTATTCGACAATTTCACCAACTTTTTAGAGTTAGGGACCCTACAGGAATTTGCTGCAGAGAATTTACCTGAATCCGTGGAAGATCCGGATATTAGAAATTGCATTTGTGAACGACTGAATACACTTTATGAAGATCTTGACCAAGATTGGGCTTCGGTTGAAGCGTACTTACTAGGCGAACATGGGAGTTCTCCGAGCATAGCAGAATTGCAATTGATTTATAACAATTGTCAAAATGAAGAATATGCCAATCTCAATCTGATTCAAGGAAACCCGGAGTTTACCAATTGTTTTTATGGAGAAGGGTTTAACGGAACAGCTTCTATGTTGCCCGAATACGATTCATTGGCTTGTGTTAATGCGGCTTTACGAGTTGCAGAACGTTTGGCTTACGAGCAGTACCAGCAGGATAAAGAGGCTCTAATTGCGCAAATGAAAACCGATTATTTAGCGGATTGCAGAGAGCAAGTACTCAATTATGAGACCTTTTCCATGAGCTACGTTTTAGATGAGTATCACTACACACTATATTACTACGATCAAGCAGGGAATCTAGTAAGAACAATTCCCCCTGAAGGCGTTAATATTATTAAAGTAACACCAGATTCTATTACCGATCCCTCTTTGTCAGAGGTGCAAGATCATCGTGATGACCCCGTGGCAAATGCGTTTATTCGCCCCAATCACGATTATCAAACTCACTATCGATACAACACGCTCAATCAGTTGATTTGGCAGTTTACACCCGATGGAGGTTCAACCAAATTCTGGTACGATAGATTGGGTAGGGTGGTTTTATCACAAAACGCAAAACAGGCTGCCAATACTAAGCATAGTTATACTTTATACGATAGGTTGGGTAGAGTTATGGAAAGTGGTCAATGCGCCTTAAGTGCAGTTCCTACTTATGGGGAACCTGTGGGAAGTAGCGAATTGAATGGAAGTATTTCAAACCGGGAAGAGGTTATTTACAGTCTTTATGATAAAGCTTACACCGGAATTAGTAGCAATATCAATCAACAATATTTGCAAAACCGTGTCTCAGCTAGTTTTTACTTTAGTACTTTGAGCGGGACGGTGTCTGATATTAACCGATCGGGAATTGATGCTTCGGGAAATCTGACCCATCCATTTGCGTCTATTGAGCATGCGTATATTTATGATTATGATGTTTTAGGCAATGTAAAAACGCTTTATGCGTATGATCGTCTGTTGAATATAGCTGGTCAATCCTACATAACCATGGAGTATGAGTATGATATCTTGAGTGGTAATGTAAAAAAGGTAGCTTACGAACCCGGAACGGCAAATTCATTTTATCACCGATATACCTACGATGCAGATAGCAGAATAAAGTATGCAGAAACCAGCCCCAATAATGAAATTTGGGATAGAGAAGCATCCTATTATTATTACCCACATGGCCCATTGGCTCGGGTAGAAGTAGGAGAGCAATTGGTGCAGGGACAAGATTATATGTATACCATTCAAGGTTGGTTAAAAGCAGTAAATTCTTCCACTTTAGGTGAGAATAATTTGTTTCAACCTTTTGATATTGGTGAAGATGGCAACACTCAATCTTCAACTAACCCCCATGTTGCGAGAGATGCATTTGCCTATTCTCTATCTTATTACAGCGGTGATTATAGTGCTATTAATAGCTTATCTACATCTCCCATTGTTAGCAATATTCCAACTTCTATAACTGCAAACGACTTATTCAATGGGAATATCTCCGCCATGAGCAATCAAATGAAAGACAATACTCAAACCCCGGTGCAGGCTCACTTGAATGCTTATAAGTACGATCAACTCAACCGACTAAAGCGGTTTGATACTTATGCGGATGATCTGTTGAGTTCTTCCAATACAGCAGAAAATGCTAGTATGGCAGGGGGCAATTTTGGAGCAAGATATGCCTACGATGCGAATGGTAATCTTACAGGTTTAAGGCGCAAAAATGATCAAGCGCAATGGATGGATCGATTCGCTTACACTTATGAAGACGCTTCAGTAGGTTATAAAAGAAATCGCTTATTGAGTTTAAATGATACCTCTACCATAAATTCGGGAATAGATATTCAGACCGGTTTAGGCAGTTATACTTATGATGCTATCGGTAATCTTACTTCTGATTCCAAAGAAGGTATTAATACTATCAATTGGACCGTGGGTAATAAAGTGAAAGGTATTTCTAAGTCAAATGGGGATCAAATTGGTTTTACCTACGATGCTTTAGGTAACAGAGCCACCAAAACCGCCCCATCTAGTGGTTCTGGAAGCGATCGAACCTTTTATGTGCGAGACCTTCAAGGTAACATAATGGCAACATATGTACGAGAAGCAGGTGAAACCAACGCGGACATAAGAGAGTTGAACCTTTATGGCTCTAATCGAGCAGGGGTATGGAATTACCAAAGTAACGCTACTTCAGGTTCTACGGCTTCAACCTACACTCGTAAGTTGAGTCATAAAAGTTATGAGCTTAAAAACCATTTGGGGAATGTGCTGGGAGTGGTAAGTGACGCACCGCTCTATGAATCAGATGAATTTGCGGTTAACGATGATTTTAATGATGGAACCATTATGGGTTGGATAGGAGCTGGGCAAAATAATACTTCTGGTTTAGCCCCAACAATATTATCCAATTACGATGAACAGCTACTGGTAGAAACGACTAGAGATTTCGGTAATGGTTTGGTTACTCGTTATTTAGCTGCAGGAGCGACCTATGAGTTTACCGTAGAGTTGGATGTTTATAAAGGACCTGACCCCTTACCCTACCCACCGCAAATTAGATTGATTATTCAAGATCGTACAACAGGAGTATCTACGGTTGTCTCTCAAGTTACTTCAGGTACAGGCAAACAAAGTGTTACTTTTACCGTACCTGGAACCACGGGCTCTAGAGATATGTGGATGATGGTAGTAGTACCCGGTGCTTATCGCACTCAACCTTATCATTATCTAATTGACAATGCAACAGTAGTAAGGCAAGATCCAATGATGTATAAGGAAGCTGATGTTATTTCGTATCAGGATTATTATCCCGGGGGTTCCTCAATGCCCGGAAGAAATGCATCCTCAAATGTTTATCGATTTGGCTATCAGGGTTCTGAGAAAGTGGATGAAATTTCCGGATTAGGTAATCATATAACCTCCTATTTCAGAGAAAATGATACACGTGTATTGAGATGGTGGACAACAGATCCTAAGAGTAATGCTTCTGAAAGCCCCTACTTAAGTATGGGAGGTAACCCGATTTGGTTCAACGATCCAATGGGAGATACGGTAAAATTTGCGGGGTCTACCGAAGAGAATCTTTATAATGATTATAGAGGTGAAGTTAATAATCAAATATCTTCAATCTCAAGTGAGATGAAGGGTTTAGAGGGAAGGATAAATAATGGTTGGAAAATTTGGAGAGGACTTCGTCAAAGAAAATTAGGACGTTTACAGAGTCTAAAAGGTCAATATGAAGCAATAAATACGGAGTTGAATACTTTGGAATCTTCTACAGATGTATTCAGAATTAGATATGGCGCAAATAGCTCTAACCAAGCTGGAGGAGGGAACTTGTCTTTTAACAAGGGTACAGGAGAGGTAGATGTAAACCTTAATAGTGGGTCGCTAGGATTTTCTGATATGCAAAAGCTTTCGCATGAGTTAAAGCATGGTTTTCAATTTACTCAAGAAGATCTGGACTTGCACATAAGCGGTAAAGGAGGTTTAGCATATGATTTAACTGATGAGTACGAAGCTTTTCATAGACAAAACTTATTTGCACATACTGGTGGAACTTATACCATGGATGTAGAGAGCTTTGTCCAGAGCAATTACTCCAGAAAAAGATCAAGATCGGCTTTATCAGTGGCTAGTGTACATAATGTTGCTCAGTTGAATCAACTTCAAACGGATTTGGCATACCACAAAGGAAGGTACGCCCCATTTATTACTGCGGGTTATTCAGATAGATACAGGCAAGCTAGAGCAAAATGGAAAACCGATCAGAAAAAAGCAGTAAGTGAAATAATAGAAAATCTAAAATGGCAAATGACACCAAACTAGTTGCATTATTTTTTCTGTTGACATTATTTTTAAGTTCTTGTAAGTCAACAGATTTAGAGGGGGTTTATGTAGGTGAACCTAAACTAATAAGGCATTGTATAGTCCTTTCGGATTCAAGTTTTATCCTTTCTCAATATGGAAGTATGGTAAATGATACGATGAGGGGTAAATATTATAGAGAGGGATCCGAGTTAATTCTTTTAAAAACGAATACGGGATCAGGGTGGACAATGTTTCCAGATACCGTAATAGGAAAGTTAATAGGAAGGAGGCGTGTTACAATTGATGGAATTGAATTTATTAAGCAAAAAGACTAGCTCTTCAGTAAATATCATTCTGTTTCCGTGCGAATTGTTCGCACGAGAATAATTTCAATAAATAACTTTAAAAATAAGATTCCGAATCCAATTAGATCAAAAAATTCCATTTTAAAATCGTGTGTTTCTATTTAACATTTTAACTCTCACAAACCCAAAACAAAGTTTCACCTATTAGAACCATGTTTTTGAATCCTTTTTTTGAAAATTCAGGTTAAACTCAATCTAAATATTTGATATATGGAGCTTTAACTTTATCCTGATCGCTAAGATTTTGTACTTAGGATTTACACAAGCTGTGCTGTTCCAGCTGATCTAACATTGGGTAGTTTCTATTGCCCGTTAGTTCCCTTGCCCAGTGCAGGCACACTTACTCAGAATTGTCCAGGTTATACATTCAGTGTTGTTTGGGACTGTAATAGCCAAGTTGTTGATATTAACTAAATAAGATAAACACAACATTTGTGATGAGCCCTTCTGCTATGGTAGAGGGGCTTTTTTGTATATTGTAAAGAGATAAAACGATCACTCGAAATAGGCTAACAAACTCTGTTCCTTTATTATTATTGAAGAGTTGTGAAATGAACTAGTAACTATTAATCCACGACAAATTTCATTATTAGCAAACCAATGTCTTTTAAATGGGATATTCTGGTGGAGTTTTTCCCATGAAAAAAAGGAAAAAAATATGATCAATAGGTCCTGCTCGTTAATTTTTCTGTATAGAATTTCGTTTCAGAAATGTTTCAGAAAAAAAATCAAAAATGGAGAGAAGAACCTCTAATTTGATCTTTAATTCATTTTATGTATTAAAATGCCTACTTCAGGAATTAATTTCTTTTGTGTTCTGGAAGAATTGTATCTTTAAATTATGTAAGAGTAATCAAATAAAATAGGAGATACTTTTATTCTAGACCTCCTATTTTAATACTCTTTTTTGATAAAGCATGGCCTTAGACTTACTAGTTGTTTTAGTGCAAAGCTATAAAGTGACGAGCTGTACGGATTCAATGTCACTATTGTTGAAAAGAATAGTTTTAAAAACTCATTAAGATGAAAAAGCTGCTCACTTATTTAACTGCTGTTTTATTGGTTTTTTCTTGTGATGATGATAATGGTACTAATAATCGTTGTTCGGAAGTTCCTTGCGATTCATCGTTTCGCTGTGAGGTAAATTCAGTGAGTTGGGAGGCTAGAAAGACTTATGCCTGGTGTGATCCGTTTTCATCTTATTATTATCCGCAAGGAACTGCTCAGCTGGACTCGGGATATTTAAGTTTTAGTGCTGAAAACTGTATTGATTCTTCCTGGATTAACTTTGTAATAAAGGGTGTTTTTGAACCTGGGACTTATCTTCTTACCGATAGCTTGGTCTTTGCATCTTTTACAGATGCTAAGGGTTTTAAAAATACTGGTTTTCCCGAAGCTTATGATTCAATAATCAGTGGGGGAATTCAAATAACCAGAATTCAGCCTGATAATTTTGACAATACCTCTTCTAAATGGGGTAGGGTTCAGGGAACCTTTGACTTTGTAGCTATTTCAGATTCAGGTAATGTTGTCAACATTGCGAATGGAGCATTTGATATGGTCTTGCCATAACAAGGTTCCACTGGTATAAGAGATTATATAACCAAATACTAATTCAAAATTTCATTCTGATGAAACACCTAAAGCTTTTTTTTATGGTGACCATGGCTGTATTGACTACAAGCCTGTCTGGTCAAACCGACTCTACAGAGTATGATAGCCTCCCTGAATGGGGAAATATGATGGATCATTATTTCGGATTACTTGATGAATCCGAGATGCCAACGGATTTTTTGGCGGATCGCGGATTTTTTTACTATCCAGCGGACAATTTTACCGGTATGGATTCTATCATTGATACAATCGTAAATTTTAACCAATGGAAGGCCATCTATGGAGGTATATTTTCTTCCGCTGTAAGTGCTGATAAACTTCCTCAACATTGGAGTGAATGGGAAGATCTTGCAATCAATGATGAAGGTCAAGGTATAATTGACATACCTATCATGCACTATATCTATCATCGTTTACTTGAGGATTCTACAGAGCTGTTCACTCATGTTTATTTGGATGAGGATGGCCGGTTGAACCAAGTTGAGGGGGACGATGGGCCTCTATATCATACATTTGAAGCTTTCGCAGCAACTCCTTACAAAAGTGTATTTTATGATGCTTTAGGTTTTAGTTTCAAGCTACCGTATAACTTGTTTTTCACCAATTTAGATAAACAAATATCAAACATTCAGATAGACTTTTCAGATGGTAGCGGTTTTCAGGTTGTGGATTTTGATGAAGTTGTTAGTATAAGTTGGGATGATTTTGGAGAAAAGCTTATCACCATAAAAGTTGACTATGATGACGCCACTCAATATATAGCATATTCAAAAATCAATCTAGTAAATAATAGCAATAATCAGAGCTCTGGTAAGTGGATCAATGGAGCTCCAGGTTATGACTTCATTCCGGATGAAGCGCATTACATTACTTCTGGATTTAGCAATAATTTAGGAGCCATTCTGCAAATTGAATTCGGCTGTGGAAATCATAATATTGTGAAGCCCTTTATTATTGTTGAAGGCTATAATACGGTTGAGTTTGACGGTGGTCCAAGAGGGACTCAATATTTTGATGCTGCCCTAAACTTATTCCGTTATGAAAACAATGATTTTCCGGGTGAGTTCGACATATGGGATGCACTTCAAAATGAAGGGTACGATATCATCTACATAGATTTTGATCAAGGCGATGGAGATCTTAGAGAAAACAGTTACGTAGTAATGGAGGCAATAAGATGGATCAATCAACAAAAGGCTGCGAACGGAAGCACAGAATCGAATATAATTACAGGTTTTAGTATGGGAGGGATTTTGGCTAGATATGCCTTGCTAAAGCTTGAGGAGACTGAGCCAGGCACACACGATGTTAGGTTCTATTATAGTTTCGACTCTCCACATTTGGGAGCCAATATTCCTATAGGTTTTCAATGGATGGTTGAGCATTTGTACCATTCTTGTGTGAAAATTTTCGGGAATAACATTTGCATAAGAGACTTTGCACCAGAACTGATAGATGCAAGGAACGTGTTGCGTAGAGATGCTACAGCTCAGTTAGTTAGGTATTATATTGGGAAAAACCCCGGATATTCTAGAAGTCTTAGAAAACGCACTTCTTATACAGAACCAATTCGCATTGACTTTTTAAGTTTTAATAACGAGTTGAGGAATTTGGGAATGCCCACAGAAACGGAGGCAAATTTTGGTATAGCAAATGGTAACGCTGCGGGAGAGGATCAAGGATACAATAGTTTGCAAAAGATTTTTGATGCCGAATGCCAAACGAGCTATGCGGGATGTCTCTTTACCACAAATGGTATAAATAACAAATATCAATTTGTGGTTCATGCCACACCGGGTAATACAACCACCGATTTTAGAGTTTATAAAGGCAAGATGTATCATAATCCTCTAGGTTTTTTACCTCCAATTTACATAGCTACCCCGTTCGAATACAAAATGGCAAATGCACACCCCTACGACAATGCGCCTGGAGGAGTTTATGATTTGAATAATTTTGGATTCGATGCCAGTCTGATTCCTTTCCAAAATGTGAATTCCATCATTCAAAATTTCTGTTTCATTCCCACGGTTAGTGCATTAAATATTGAGAGTGAGATAAACAATCCTCACTATTCATTTAACCCGGCCAACTTAGTTACTCAATCTAAGACCAACTTTTCTGAAGTAAACGTTTACGACCCTACCATTTATAATACCGGAGGGTTTGGACTACCCGCTTTTGACAGTGAAGATCATACAGATTTGACGCCAAGTAATATGGACTTGTTTGAATTAAACCTTTTTAGAGACCATGATGAGCTTACCGTAGCGGCTAATAGTTTGATAGATCAAAAGACATATAATTTTGGGACAAGTACTGTATCCGGAATAGTTTTTAAAACCACCAATAGAATCACATCAACAGTGAGAGTCAGGGGTGTCTCATCTAATGAGGGTAGGTTATGTATCAACTGTGATGGCAAAATAGGCTTTGATGATTCTTCCAACCCAAGCCCTAACGGAAGTCATGTTGCCGTTAGTGTTACTCAGGGTTGTAATCCGATTGGAGGATTGATAGTAGAAGATCATGGTGTAATAGAAATTGGAAAGAACAATACACAATCTGGAGAGCTTATAATACGAGAGAATGCTTTTATTCATTTTGAGTCCGGATCCAAGCTGGTGGTTCGAAATGGTTCGAAACTGGTAATTGAAGATGGGGCAGAGTTTGTTTTGGATGAAGGAGTGGTTATTGAATTAGACGACCATGGATCTTTGTTAATTGTCAAAGGCAAATTTGACATAAGGGATAATGCTACTTTTACTGTTTCTGGGAATGGTAGAGTAGTTTTTGATCAAAATGTTAGATCGGGCATCACCTCGCTTGGGGTTCAAGGTCTCTTGTTAGATGAATATTGGAGTATTGGGAGCAATACTAAATTTGTTTTAGAAGGCCCCGGAAGTCCTGTAAATAAGGATCATTTTTTACTCGAAGCGCATAAACCGGTTTATTTTAAAACTGAAAATGGAAATACTTTTTCCGAAGTTAAGTTTAAAAATGGTAGGATAGCATTACATCAAAATGCATTACTATTTTCCTTTTCGCCTACAACACTCAGCTTTGTTAAGGTCAATGGAGCTTACCCTTGGGTAACTCATGGAGGATTTAGACTATGGAATAATCCTGGTCCAAACTTAATGATCGGTGCTGAGTTCAGTGAAGGTTATCCAGGAGCCTGGTTTCATTGGGTTGGAGGAGGTCCAGCGATAAAGCTTATTGCCTGTAAGTTTGAGAACAACATTGAAGCGATGAAACAAGATGGAGGAAGTTTTGAGTTATTGAATACAGATTTTCTGAACAATGATTATTCTGTAGATGCCTACAATCTAAGTGGAAATAGCTTAATATCCAGCTGTGACTTTACAGCAACAGCATCGGGTCCGTTTAGTTTTAATTTTGTGGATGGCGTAAATCTAAGAAGCCAAGAAGGCGCTTCGGTGAGCATTTCGAATTCGAGATTTCTAAATAATCAAAGAGCGGCTCAATTCTCTAACATAAACACAAGAATAAGCTGCTCTGAGTTTACGTTAAGTGAGAATAATGGAATAACAAGTTCAAATGGAAGTCTTGATATTGGAGATAAAGCGGGTAACAAATTTGTAAATAACGATTCATGGGATATTTATGTGACAGGGAATTATGACAAAACAACACTATTTATGGATAACGGCCAAAATGACTTTGCTATCAGGCAATTCAACCAAGGGCACTATTTGAGGGGTAATATTCTAAATGGACTTCCCATCTTTCTGAACAGTTCAAACGAGATACCCGCTGATAATAATAAGATGCCTTTGTTTTCTGGTATCATGCCAGTTTCATTTAGATATAGACCGGCTGGAGGAAGTTATACAAGCATTTATTTAGACATACCAACAAACTTAAGCACTACCCAGAATGTTTGTAGCTCATCAACAGAATTACCCTTAGGTGAAAGTGGAATGTATAGAGCTGTTGTGGGTCAATCCGAACCAGGCGGGAGAGTTAGCCCATATGATGGTCCAGAGAAAGATTTAAAGGTTGCAGCTTTAGATGCTATTATCAATGTGTCTTTTGGGGAAGAAGAAAGAGACGATTTAACAGCCTTATTGGATTTAACACATCTGTTAGGTCTAGATATTACAGATCCTGACAATTCTACTGGAATCATTCTCGCTGCGGTCTATAATCAGATGTTAATAGCATTGAACAATTGCTATCAGTATGAGTCTTTAACAAATCTCGGATTTGAAAACCCCATTAATCCAAGCGATACACTTCTCGGTGTTATTGATATCATTGATAACATATTGTTCTCCTTGGATGCTACGGATACCTTACAACAAGCAAAAGTATTCAACAAAAATTTAGATAAGGCTCATGCATATAGGGTGGCAGGTTATTATAGTCAGGCACTCTCCATTTTGAACAATTCAAATCTTTGGACTTTTAGTTATACTCAGCAGCAAAGAGCTGGTTATTGGACTTGCGTTTGTGAGATTGAAAATGATTATTTCAATGGTAACATTTCTCAAGAGCAATATTCCTCTGAAATGGAATCTTGTGCGTCACAGTATTCTGGCTATGCTTATAAAGATCAGCCCCTAGAGGAAAGCCAATCTGAATGGGGATACAATGTAGGTTGGGACGAAAATATACTAAATGATTTATTCATTTATCCGCAACCGGTTGAGACTGAGTTAATCCTTACCTCCTCTCGATTTATGGACTTGGAAATAAACATTAGTATTAATGATGCGTCTGGAAAACTAGTTTACGAATCTAAAAGAGAATGGCAAGGTAAAGAGTTGCCAATCCATATATCGTTTCTTACAAAAGGAATCTACGCATTAAGACTCGAATCAGGAGATAAAATGAAGATTTTTAAAGTAATTAAAGAATAAGTCAATCGAATTTGTTTAAAAGGTCTGAATCAATTTCAGACCTTTTTTATTTCGGGATAGCTTACAAAGGAAATTATTAATTGCGAAGTTCAATTTTAGGAAAGTGGATAAGACGTTTAAGCATTTATTGATTGAGTAGTCGGTCTATGAAGTCTTGACCTTAGGAGCAGTATTCGGAATCAGCACTATACAATTCTAAATTCATGTAGCAACATAACCCCTTTTTCCCTACTATTGAAGAGTCATGAAAACTCTAAGGTTGGGAATGAGCGTGTTGTGCTTACTCTTCTCTACTTTACTATTTGCACAACCATATGAATACGCTGGTAAAACCGATCGTTTTACGACCAAGGATGGTTTGCCACACAATACCATTTCATCTTTAGCTCAAGACCAAACCGGATTTTTATGGATTGGTACAGCCAATGGTTTATGCCGCTATGATGGGATTCGATTCTTGGAAGTTAGTGTCCCAGTTCAACAAGAAAACCATTGGGAGCAGGTAATAGAAACCCTGTATGAAGATCGTTTGCAACGATTGTGGTATGCTTCCCGTTCGGGTAGCATTGGGTTTAAAAACAAGGAAAACCAATGGAAGTATGTTGGAAAAGTACCAGAGCAGGGCGATTTTGCAAGTTGCTTTTTTATGGATCAACGGGAAAGAGTATGGATAGGAACCAATAATGGGCATATTGGCTTTTGCACCACTAATGGGGATGGAATAAAATGGATTAAACAAGTAAATCCAGAGCTTCGTTTTCTCTTTTTAGATAAAAAAGAAAAACTATGGTTGGCCTCTTATGAAATACAAATTCTCGATATAAAAACACTCAACCTCTCCTCTCCTCCAGAATATAACAGGTTAAAAAGAGCAGGCTTTTGGGCGGCAAAAATGAATAACGAAGGAGGGGTTTTAATGACCAAAAAGGATTCCAGTTTTATTTTCAATTCTCCCAAAGAGATTAAGGCAAAAGAGTTTATATGGCACCTTGGAAAATCTGTAAAAAGTCGGACAATCGATGGTGTTGAAGCGGAGGTGTACAAGCTTTCTGTAGAGCAAAACGACTTTATTATTAACGAGCTTTTAAAGGATCAATCTGGTTTAATTTGGGTAGCTACAAACGATGGTTTAATGAAGCTGGATAGAAAAAGATACCGCTTTAAAAGCTATTCAACCCATCCGGCAGATTTTGCATTAAACAGTAACTATGTAAGGGCATTAAATTTTTTAGATAGTAGCATTTGGTTGGGCTTTAAGCAAGCTCCCATCAGTCAACTTAAATTAAACGGAAACAATGCCTCACCTGATTCTTATGGTTTGCAGGATTATGATGGAGCAATGCTTTACCAACCTACGGTTAATGCCATTATTCGAAATAAAAAAGGAGAGATCTGGGCCGCAGGTTTAGAAGGGCTTTTTAAACTGAATCCTGAAAAAGGTGTTTTTGAAAGCGTACCGCTTCGTACCAAAACCGGAAAAGTCATCATTCCATTAGAAAGCTGGGCATTGTGCGAAGACTCTGCCGGCAGGCTTTGGCTAGGAGGTAAGCAGCTTGGGCTCTGGGTTGTTGAGCAAGATGGAAGCGCTACCCAAGTTAACCTTCCGGGCGACAAGACTCCGGTATGGGATATTTATTGTTCACCCAGCGGTGAGTTTTGGGTAGGAACAAATGCAGGTCTCTTTCAATTAAGAGAATCAAAAAACTTCACATTTGAAGTACTTCCAGTTAACGATTTAAAAGGGGCGAGTGTTTGGGATATTAAGTCTAATAAAGCGGGTGAGTTCTTTATTGCTACTACCAATGGGGGCTTTTATATTTATAATCCATTTACTCGTGAAACAAAAAAGTATACCAAAAAGGAAGGTCTACCATCAAACTCCGTGTGTAGTATTCAAGAGGATACCCTGGGCAGAGTTTGGTTGGGCACTGCAAACGGGCTTTGTTGTTTGGATTATCATACCAACGAGCTTACAAATTATTACGAGCAGGATGGTTTGGTGAGCAACGATTTCAACTTTGGCGTAAGTGCTAAAAGTCTAAGAGGAGAGCTTTTTTATGGTACGAAAAATGGGATGATTTCTTTTAAACCAGTAGTAAAAGAAAAGCACCAGAGCCCAGATATTTCATTGGTTATAAACTCCTTTACAGCCAATGGAGAAGAAGTTTCAAATGGTCAAGCTGGGGCAAGTAGAAGGATGTTTTCTCACGATAAGAATACGATGAGCTTTGGTTTTGCTCTTTTGGAATACAGTCATCCAAAAAAACATATTTACCAATACAAATTGGAACCTTTTGATGAAGAATGGAGGTCCATTCAAGGAGAGCCTTTTGTGAATTACACCAAGCTTCCACCTAATAAATACACCTTTCAGGTAAGAGCATCTGCCAATGGAAAGCATTGGTATACTAATGACGGCTTAGCCTTTTCCATAAAAGCAGCCATTTGGCAAAGGCAGTGGTTTTACCCCAGTTTAGTGCTGTTGATTTTATCCTTACTGCTAGGGTTTCTATATTATCGATTACGATTAAAAGCCATTCAACAACAAAGAAAAAGTGAGCTGGAAAAAAGAGTAGCTCGATTGGAACTTAAAGCTTTACAAGCTCAAATGAATCCTCACTTTATATTTAATGCGGTAAACTCCGTTCAGCATTTTATGTTGAAAGACGATCTCTTGGCTGCCAATGAGTATCTCACTCAATTTGCCCTTTTGATGCGGTTTTCACTTGAAGCTTCCATCAAAAGGCAACTCCCACTAAAGGAGGAGGTAGAGATGCTTCAACTCTATGTTAGGCTACAGGCATTGAGGTTTGATTTTAAATTTGAACTCACAGCACCGGCTGAAGAAGAAATGGAACGGATCACTATCCCTGCGCTCTTAATTCAACCTTTTGTAGAGAATGCCATTGAACATGGTCTTGCTACAAAAGAAGGGGATAAATGCTTAAAACTTGAGATCTTCCACAAGCACGGAGAATTGCGCATTTGTGTAGAAGATAATGGTATTGGTAGGGAAAAGGCGAAGTTGCTAAAAAACACCTTTAATCAAAAAAGAAAATCAAGAGGCATGCAGCTAATGAAGGAGCGAGTAGAGGTATATCAAGCTACAGATGAAGGAAAACTGAGTGTAGAAATAGTTGATAAGCAAGATAAAAATCAAAAATCAACAGGCACTAAAGTGATAATTATCTGTGCGCTAAAAAACTCGATATGATAGAGGCGGTTATTATAGATGACGAGGCTAAAAGCCGAGAAGTACTCCAAGATATGCTGACTAGGTTTTGCCCGGATGTAAAACTTGTTGGGCAATCGGATAATGCAGAAGAAGCCATTCAATTGATCACAGAAACTAAACCCAAGCTTGCTTTTTTAGATATAAATATGCCAAATGGCAGTGGCTTTGATCTTTTAAAAGCCTTTCCAAAAGTCAATTTCCAAGTGGTTTTTATAACCGCCCATAACGAACATGCGATAGAAGCAATTAAAGCCAGTGCTTTGGATTTTTTGTTGAAACCAATCAATGTAACCGAACTCAAGCAGTCTGTGCATCGAGCTTTACAGAAGCTTTCTCATGAAGAAGAGCACAACCACCTTCATCTTTTGGTGGATCGCCTATCTCAAAGTCAAAAAGACCGGATGAAAATCGCAATTCCTACAGCTATGGGTTTGCAATTTGTAGATATAGAAAAGATCGTTCGTTTGGAAGCCGATGGCAATTACACCAAGCTGTTTTTTGAAAAAGATAAAAGCGTTTTGAGCACGAAGAATCTAAAGGAGTACGAAGATCAACTTCCACACTCTCTATTCTTTAGAACACATCATTCACACTTGGTCAATTTAAGGCATGTGCTAGAGTATTATCGTGGAGAAGGAGGCAGTCTTAAAATGGTGGATCAATCTCAAGTTCCCGTAGCAAAAAGGAGAAAGAAATCCTTTTTAGAGCAGTTTCAAGTCTAGCTCAAACAAGAGCTTATCCATTTATACAGTTCTCCTTCCCACTTAAGTGGATTTACAGCCCACTTCTACAGTTTCACTTCCATCTCTGAAGCATAAAAGCCACATTGTGAGAGCTTTTTGCAGTTAGGGGTAGCCGAAAACCTAAAAGAGTAGGCGCAAGCAACATCACTTAATCATGTTACATTTTACTCAAACACTTAAAGACCATTCCCATTGGATAATGGTTCTCGTCATTTTCAATTTTCTTTCTCTTTCAAAAGTGCAGGCCCAAATAGTGGATACTGTGTTTATGAACAACACCGGTCACGATGCATCCACTTGGTGGAATGGCGGTTGTAGTTGGCCCAACTCCATAAATGGAGGAAGTGGAGAATTTATGCAGTGCCAACGTTGGACGTGGTATTCCTTAAGCTGCGGTGAGGGAGAACAGGTTCCACATATTCGATTTGATTTACCTATTGTACCTACAGGATATACTTTGGATAAGGTAGAATTACAGCTTCATTTTCCAACCGGAAACCCATTTCCTCATACTACCGGAAATAGCCAGATGTATGTACAAAGGTTAACGGATCATTGGCATGAAGACACGATAAGTTGGATAAACAGACCCAGCTTTACAACCGCTAATCAAGTATCGGTTCCAGCGGCATCTTTTAGCACACAGTCTTACAGAATTGATATTACAGACATAGCCGATTTATGGTATACGGGAACCTCCAATCATGGAGTAAGACTAAAGCTTCAAAACCCATCAACTTATCGCAGAACCACTTTTGCTAGCAGTGAACATCCCGACCCTGCTTTGCGGCCCAGAATTTATTTCACATTCTTACCCAATACAGGAATTATCACCACAACCGTTTCGGACACTTTGATATGCAACGGTACTTCCAGTGATATCCAAGTCAACACCCATGGTATGGTTTCACCAACTTTCGCTTGGTCATCCATACCAGCAGGTTTCAGCTCTACTAGTTCTAAAATTACTGTACATCCCACACAAAACACGCAATACATTGTTGCGGTAACAGACACTGGCGTAACTTTATATGATACCATTAACGTTGGGGTTTATGAATGCTGTTCTGTGGATAATACTCCCTATAAAAAGTTTCACAAGAGTTTTATGGGCTTGGTGGATGCATCTCATGGACATGTGATTGGCGGCCGTGGAGACCTTACTGCAACGGGAGATCTTTTGATGGCAAGTGGTACTTCCAGCTCTGGAACGGGTGAAGCTTTATTGTCTAAAATCAATCCGAATGGAAATTACAATTGGACAAGAGCTTATGATTTACCCGATTATGAAGCAGGTTTAAGCGCTTTAGAGTTAAGTACGGGCGACTACTTGCTGGTTGGGCACACGAGCAGTATGAGCTCTGGAGGAGTAACCCTTTTCATGAAAAAGGTGGATGCAAGTGGAAGCAATATTATATGGAGTAGAAATTACGATCAAACCTTATTTGATGTAGTTACGGCTTTTGTTACTGAACTTACTAATGGCGACATCGTAGTAGCGGCTTTAGGTGCTGATGGAACTGGGAAGGGCATTGCGGTTAGTCATTTTGATGATCAAGGCTTTATATCCACCTACGATTTTAAGAGAATAATGGGTAAAGGAGATCTAGTGGTAAATGATATTTTAGCAACTAGTGATGGCGGATTTTTGATATGTGGCGAAGCAATGGCTGGAAGCGCAAACGACTTTGATGGAGCCCTTTTGATGAAATTTGATAACAGTGCGGCTTTGATTTGGACGCAAGTATACCGCTATCCATCAACTTCAGGAATCTACAACCTATCCTCTTTTAACCCAGACGATATTAGCATTACTAGAGCTTATTCTGTTTTAGAAGATGTAGGAAATCAAAGATTCATCGTGGTAGGAGACGCCTCCAATCGATTTACTTTTAACGATGCATTAATCTGGGAAGTGAATGCCCTTACAGGTACTTTTATTTCTTCCGAAAAAGTAAACTACTCCGGTCATGAAGCAGCCTATACAGGCTTAAACCGAAACAATGGTACTGGAGAATATTTAATGACGGGCTATGTACAAGATGCTTCTACATCTACCGAGCTTACGCTTTTAGCGCAATGCGATAATAGCTTCAATTTTAATCTACATAAAGCTTATGGAACGCCTAGCGCTAATCCGATACATAGAGGGGTGGATGTGTTTCAATACCCAAGCAGTACGGATCTCTTAATTCATGGTCGTTCCATTGAACCTTTTATGACACCGGGTACGCAAGCACAGCCCTATGCGATTCGTACAGATCTGAATGGTGCAAATGGGTGTGACTTAAATAGAGCACCAACTACTACCAGTGTGTTTTTAGATGCTTTTAGCGAAAGTGAATTGCCTAATCCATTCTTTTATACCACATTTTTTACTCCGTTTCCTGATCATGACTTTTGCGGAACATGGGGGGATGTATGTGCGCCAAGCCTTAGAGTACAACCCATAAGCACTACAAATACTTTGAATCATTTAGAGGGGGCTCAGGCCAATACCAATCTATCTCTTTCAAATGATGATCAAGATAATAGCTTATCGTTTTCTATGATCCCAAATCCGGCTTCAAACTATGTAGAGCTGAGCTTGAATGCCCAAGGTGTGGAAAGCTTTGATTTGAGCTTAGTTAATAGCAATGGTCAAGTAGTGATGGAGTTAAAATCTCTTTCCGCGAATAGCAATCATAAGCTAGATGTAACGGCCTTACCCACTGGTTTATACATTCTAAATCTTGGAAACGAAAGTGGAATTTTGAAGCGAGAAAAGTTACTGATTTCTAAGAATTGACAAACAAAATGACCAAATAATTATATAAAAGAAAGGCCATTTTTGTGGCCTTTCTTAATTAATTAAATCGAATTGCTTGAGCTTCAAAAATTTTGCTATTGATAATAATTGCTTCGGATTGAGGATATTGATTTTTTGCCAATTCTGTCATTTTAAGAAGCTGTTGTTGAAGTGTTACATTTTCAGTGGTTTTACTCAGGATATCTCCGAGGGCCTTGCCGAAATTTTTATTTGATCCTGCTTTGAAAATTTCAGCTAATGCTTCGTGTTTAACTGAGCCAATTATAGAGTAGGGTGAGTTTGGCGAAGCGTTTACGAAAACAATAAGTCCATTAACACTATTCGCTCTGGCCGAGCTTTTGTCATTGTTTGGAATAGCACAGCAAGTGAGTAAAAAAGATAGCGAAATGAGTAATACATTTTTCATAAGATTCATAAGTGTTTTTCAGCTCTGAATATATACACATAATTTGTAAGCACAAAAACTCAAAACATTTAACTTATGAAATCATTCTAGTTGTTGTTAATTCCCAAAACTCCATTTAGTGCGCACAAAAATGGAATTGCCCTGATTGCTAAAATCATTGTTGGTAGTAGGAGCTAAAACCATTTGCCCAACAAGGCTCAACTCCCAGTTGTTAGCAATTGAAATCCCTATAACCGGATTTAAAAATAAGAGGTTGAGGTCTACTCCATAAATGGTAGAAAAACTAGCATTAAAAATAGGAGAGAACGCATAAGATGTTTGGGCGAATACGCTAAATCTTGAAGGCATTAAGTTCTTTGCAGATAGCTCGGTGCTATAGAATTGCAACAAAGCTTCAGGGTCATTATTGGTTAATCCTTGGGAGTTTAAAAGAATAGCTCCATTTAAGTACAAAGAGTTCACAAAAGCATAATCTACCGAAATGGAAGCGCTCAAAACAGCACTCGTATCTCCCAAGTTTTGCTTGGGATGAAAGTAGGTGGCTTCACCTTTAAATCCTGCGTTTTTTAAATTTCCTGCCCAACCCAATCCAACCGCCACATCTGTATTGTAGTTTGCCGTAAGCAACTGAAAATCATAATTCCATCGATTGAATTTATACATCAAAGCGGCAATGGTGTTGTTTAATTCTTCATCTGGGCTCACCGCTAATTCTAAGGACGAAAAGGAGTTGGCATAATATTGAACTCTCAAGGCATCACTCCCCGGACGTTCTTCATAATCAAAGTCGATGAAACTATATGCATTGAACAGATCATTGGGATTCCAAGCCAGATTCATTCCCCAATTGATGCGTTGCCTTCCCAATCTAACATCCAGCTTTTTATAGCTGTAGTTTAACCACAATCGATCAATTATGGAATGAAAAACCAAAGCCTCTTGATCCACAAGGACAAAAGACATATCCACTAATCCATTGTCTTGATCCAAAGCTTCACTAAAATCAGGCATGTTTTGTAAGCTCTCCCCGTAAAAAATTCGATTCCTACTTTCAAGAGCAAAAGTGAAGTCAGGGCTTAAAAAGAACTTAAAGTTTAGCCGATTGTGGATGAGATTATTGGTGGTTAAATCATCAAAATCTGTAAAACTAACGGTACGTAAATCTTTAAGGTAACCTTGAAAACCAAATACATCAGACAATGCTTTTTGAGAAGCCTCTTCTTCTTGAGCATAAAGGGAGGAGCATGATCCCAAAAGGAATAGGACGGTAATATGTAGGTGTGCTTTTTTCAATTCAATTAAGAGTTTTGGCGGATATCTGAAACTATTTGTCCATCCTCTAGAGTAACCACTCTTCTTGCACGGTCTATCACCCTTTGATCGTGCGTGGAAAAAATGAAAGTAATTCCCTCCTCTTGGTTTAAACGATCCATAATATCCAGCAGATTATGTGTACTTGCCGAATCTAGGTTGGCGGTAGGTTCATCTGCCAGAACAAAATCCGGACGAGAAGCCAAAGCTCTAGCTACGGCTACACGTTGCTGTTGCCCTCCAGATAATTGAGAAGGCTTACTATTTATCTTGTCTTCAAGCCCCACTTCTTTGAGCAATTGCATCACCCTTTCATCCCGTTTGTTTTTCGCCACTTTTTGGAGAAGCATGATGAACTCTGTATTTTCCTTTGCCGTGAGCACGGGAATCAGATTATAGCTCTGAAAGACAAAGCCAATATGTTTTAATCGAAAGTCGATTAGTTCATTTTCGGACATCTCATTCAGCTCAATACCATTCACTTTTATCGAGCCGGCCGTAGGGCGATCTAGCCCACCAATCATATTTAAAAGGGTGGTTTTCCCAGATCCAGAAGGGCCAATAATAGCGGTAAATTCATTATCCTCAATTTGGAGGTTTACCCGATTAACCGCTTTTAAAGGAACAACTCCTTCATAGGTCTTCTCTAAGTTCACCGTTTCAACAACTAGCTTGCTCATATTTTTCGTATTGCTTCTACAGGGTTAAGTTTTAAAGCCTTTTGGGCAGGATAAATGGCGGCTAGTAAAGCCATTATAAATACCATTACAGCTACATTTAGATAGCTATTACCATCTAAGTAGGGATATACTATGGATGAAAAACCAGCATCTTCATATGCCGCACCTTCTAGATTAATTCCATGTTTTCCAAAATATTCCACAAAGCCGTAGGAAAGAAGCAGCCCTAGCGGACCGCCTATCATAGAGAGGATAAGCGTTTCTAAAAGGATCATGACAAAAATTTTCCCTTTAGCCATGCCGATAGCCATTAGCATTCCAATTTCTCTTACCCTTTCCAGTACGGCCATCAACATGGTATTTAGGATGCTAAAAAGTAAGGCGAGGAGTATGATTCCAACGATGTAGAATAGATATACATCCATCGCTTCTACCATAAAACGCATGCCGGTTGATAGGTCGAGCCAGGGTTTAATCTCTAAGTCTGGATATTGGCCTTGGTAAAACAAAGATTGAGCTTCTGCCGCATCATGATCGTTTAGTAAAACTGCAATTTCATGAGAGCCACGCTCAATTTTTATCAGCTTACCTAAATCTTTTTGCCGAACAAAAATTTGCTGTTTGTCAAACATGCTGTTTTCAGACTCAAAAATCCCAACTACTCTAAACGCTCCTGCAATAATCTCTCCCTCTACATCCTGAATGGTAAGCACCGCTTTTGACCGCAGTTTAAGTCTATACTCTTCAGCAATTTTTTTGCTAATAAGTACTGGGTTTCGTTTGCTTCCTTCAAAGTACTTTCCTTCAATAAGTAATTCGTTTATGCCGGTGGTTGCCGCTTCCTTTTCTGGATTAACCCCTACAATTTTTATAGAACCATTGCTGGCACTGGAGCTGATCATTCCTTGAGAAATGAGCCTACTTGTAGTGGCAATTACTTGAGGGTTTTGTTCAATGTTTTGTTGAATGTCGTCCGGATTGGGAATAAAGAGCTTTACGGAAAGCTCATCTCGGAAATTGGGTTGATGAATTTGAAAGTCGGACATTTCCAACTTAATCACATTCTCCACCTTCTTTTTCATCATCCCCTTTACAAAGGCAGAAGCAAATACGCCTGCCCATAATCCCAGTGCCACAGCAGTAATTACCACAAGGCTTCTCACCTTATTTCTCCAAACGTTTTGCCAAGCTATTTTTAGTAACATCTTACGTTTTTTAGTTTTTTAACTGCGCATAGCTTTTATCGCGCTAAGCCCTAGAATTCGGATGAATGGATACGTAGCAATTAAGGTGGCGATGAGTGCCACTATAACGCCTTGTTGTAAAAAAATCATAGGATCTAATGAGGTTTGCAGAATAGGCTCCATGCCGTACTCTTCAAACATTTTACCCATATCCTCACCAAAAGTTATGGGGTTCCAATAAAAATATCCGCAAACCGGAAAAGCGCCCATCATACCGAAAACAGCTCCCAAGAGAGAAATCATAACTACCTCAAGCCAAACCATAAAGGCCAATCGTATCCTTTTCATCCCTACCGCTATAAGCACTCCAAATTCGCGCATTCGTTCAGCGAGCATCATGAGCATGGTTCCAAAAATTCCGAAAGAAATAACGAGGTATAGAATAAACATGAAAACATAGCCTTCCACCTTATCCGTTTCTATTATGTTTTTAAGATCTGGTGATAGCTCCTCCCAGTGCATTACTTCATATTCATCCTGTGGCAGTAGGGATTTTAGCTCTGCACGTATTCGTTTTGCCTGATTTGAGCTTTCCATTAAAACTACCAAGTTGGTGCATCGGTTGGGAGCGCCATAAAACCATTGTGCTTCTTTTAGAGGAAGAATAACCAGTTGTTTGCTGAGCTCAGGAGAACCGTATTTTACAATTCCTTTTATAGGATATTTACCAGCGGCATTTTGCCCTTGGTAGCCCATACCTAAAAGCACAATAGTATCTCCCACCTTCAACTTTAAACTTTCACTCAAACCTGAACCGATCAATACCGCTTTATCATTCGCCTCTAGATATTCCCCATCAGAAACTCGATTTTGCATTTGAGTGTATTGCTTTTCCAGCTCCGTTTCAATCCCAACTACCATCGCTCCACGAGTAGCACTATCTGAGGCTGTTAGCGCAAAACTTTCAATTCTGGGGACAAAAGCCGTTATACCTTCTACCTGATTAATGGTTTCAGCGAGATAAGCATTCACCACTAAACTTTCGTCCATGTTCTTATCTTCCCAATACCCTTGAGCATGAATTTGAACATAACCCGTATAGGATTCCACGGAGGAGCTAATCATACGATTGTAAATACCTCCTTTCATACTCATCATTAAAGTAGAAAGCACTACCGCCAGAAATACAGAAGCTAGGGTAATAAGCGTTCTGCGTTTGTTTCGCCAAATATTTCTCCAAGCCAGTTTTAGGTCCATTTTAGTGGTGTTTGAAGATGAAAAGGATGAAAAAAGAGAGAGCCGCTCATCGTATTTTTTTCATGTTTTGAGTGGTAAAGAATCGATCAGCAATGGGTTTGTTAAACTGAATGGAAGTAATTTCCATAACCGTTTTATTTCCAGGGTCTTCCTGAGGAATAACCTGAATCTTGGTAGCGAGCTTAATGCCATCCATTTCTTTAATCTGCGATGAACTCATTACGTTTACGAGATATCCATCCTCGTCATACATTTCACTTCTCAACTGTATAAAATCAGTTTTATCGATAAAGAGAATCACCTTCCCCCATACCACTGGTGCATCTGGTTTTGGTATAAGTTCAATTTTGTAACATACCCTATCGAGTAGCGTGGAGTCACCAACAATTTTGTGCTCGTAATCATTCAGTACAGAAGATTCTCGAACAAGATCATCGTTGGTAAGGTCTGTGCCCATCCAGCTTTGCATCATCATACTGGGAGGAAGTTTTATAGACCTTTCAATGGAAGGGATCCAGTTCCAAATCTCTTTATGGCGTTTCAGAAAAGTAATACCCTTGTCCTTTGCGGGAGATTGAATTAAGGATAAACTCAATTTCTCTCCTTTAGACCAGCTCTTCATTTTCATTTCCCTGGTCCATTTTGGACGAACGATGGTGATTGTCATTTCAGTGATCGCGGATTCTTTCCCTCGTGTTTTTTCATCCGATTTTTCAATGATTTCGCGGGCCGTTTGTGCTTGAGTTAAAACAAAGCTGAAACAAAGAAGGAGGCTGATATACGTTTTCATGTTAGGTAAACTGTTTTACAATTTGATCGCGAATAGGTTTGAGTGGAAAGTTTTCAGGGTCTAGCATGAGATGAAGCTGAACACCATCAATAACCGCAGAGAAATAATGCATTTGAGCTATCGGATCTTCATACCCCAGTTTGGTAAAGTAATCCATATAAAGCTTAATAAAAGGGGCTGCATTTCCCATCATTTCCGCCATGTATTTATTGAGAACATGGGGCTGAGCAATTACGGCAAAATAGAGTTTCCAATGTTGGACATCGTCCAAAACAACTTGAAAGCTTTTGTCGATGAGTTCCACAAAATCATCTTTACTGAGCTCGGTTTTGTTCTTTAATCCAAACAGATCTATGGCGTTATCCATAAGGTTGCTGAGGAGCTGCCTTAAGAGCTCGTCTTTACTTTCGAAGTAGTTGTAGATAAGTCCTTTGGAGATTTTGGCTCGGCTCGCAATCTTACTAATGGATGCAGCATGAAACCCTTCTTCTGCAAAGAGATGAAGCGCTGCATCAAAGATGGCTTCTTTTCTGTTTTTTCGAATTTTTTCAAATTGTTTTTGGGTTCTTGGAGACATTTTTTTGACTGAACGGTTGGTCAAAATTAAACAAAAAAACAAATTCTGCAACAACTTGAAGGAGAAAAATTTTGATCAACAAACTAAATCCCCGAATAGAAATGACTCCAATATACCCGTGAATATTACTAAATTCGCGGACTCTTTAATTCAGCAATGAATTGAAGTATAAGTTGTAACACTCCTCTGGAGTAAAAGATATCTAAGATGTCAAAGTATCCTGAATTTAAGCAGATAAATACTTCTCAAATAGGAGAGGAGGTTTTAAAGCGTTGGAAAGAGAATGAGACCTTTGAGAAAAGTGTTTCTTCAAGAGAAGGCAAGCCCAGCTTTACGTTTTATGAAGGTCCGCCTTCGGCCAATGGATTGCCTGGTATTCACCATGTAATGGCGCGCGCTATTAAGGATATTTTTTGTCGTTATAAAACGCTAGAAGGCTTTCAGGTAAAGAGAAAAGCGGGTTGGGATACTCATGGCTTACCTGTTGAGCTTGGTGTAGAAAAAGAATTAGGCATTACCAAAGAAGATATTGGTAAAAAAATCTCTGTTGAAGAA
>CAZAJG010000039.1:0-503 GCA_964485405.1 uncultured Owenweeksia sp.
CATAATGGCAGTGCCACTATCGGCTAGAACGGTTTTAGCATCTCTAAGGTCAATGTTGGTGGTATAGTGGTGTGTAATAACCTCGGCTATTCCGCGAGCAGCAGTGGCTAACACTTCATCTGCTTTAGCAAAACCTGCTTTAAAACCTAGGTTTCCATATACCTCTCTAAGTTTATTGTTGTTGATTACAATAAGCGAATCAACACTATTTCTTAAAGCCTCAATTCCCTTTTCAGCTTGTTGTTTACGATTATTTCCTTCGAATTGAAACGGCATGGTAACAATACCTACCGTTAGTACGCCTAATGCTTTAGCTGTTTTGGCAATTACGGGTGCTGCACCGGTTCCTGTACCACCACCCATTCCGGCAGTTATGAAAACCATTTTTGTGCTTTTCTCCAGTAATACCTTAATCTCCTCAATACTTTCTTCAGCAGATTGGTGGCCCACTTCGGGGTTGGCCCCAGCTCCTAACCCTTCAGTTAAGGTAACGCCTAGTTGGA
>CAZAJG010000039.1:513-34096 GCA_964485405.1 uncultured Owenweeksia sp.
ATGCCTGTGCATCTGTATTGCAAACGGCAAAATCTACGCCTCTAATTCCCATACCAAACATGTGGTTCACAGCATTGCTTCCGCCACCACCAACGCCAATCACCTTGATTACGGATGATTGATTTTTAGGTAGGTCAAATGCAATAGTGTCATTTGGGATTTGCTCACTCATATTGGTGCTGTTTTTATAAGTCGTCATTTAAAAAGTTTCGAAACTTATCCGCCCAATTTTCAAGGAAGCCTTTTCGTGATTCGGGCTTTTGATCTTGAGAATTTTCGTTTTCCGTTTCTTCTTTTATCGTTTCTGTATTTTCTAATTCGTTTTCCGTGTCTTCCTCTTCCGTTGTATTTACTATTTCGGGAGAAGGTTTAAAGGATTGAGGTTGATGCGCTTCATTTGGATCAACAACTGCGATTTCTTCCAAGCGATTTCTACTCAAACCTTTTAATACCAATCCTACGGTAGTGGCATAGATTGGAGAGCTGAATTCGTCATCGCTTTCACTAGCAATGTGTTCGTTAGGATAACCTATTCGGGTGTCCATTCCGGTTACAAACTCCACCAATTGTTTGATGTGTTTCAGTTGGCTTCCGCCTCCGGTCATTACAATACCTGCAATCAGTTTCTTTTTATTTTCATCGTAGCCGTAGTTTTTGATCTCCAGGTACACCTGTTCAATGATCTCTACTACACGAGCATGAATGATTTTGGATAAGTTTTTAAGCGATATTTCTTTTGGTTCTCTTCCTCTTAATCCAGGTATGCTTACAATTTCATTTTCCTTGTTTTCGCCAGGCCATGCAGATCCAAATTTTACTTTGAGTAGTTCTGCTTGTTTTTCTATAATGGAGCAACCTTCTTTTATGTCTTCCGTAATTACATTCCCTCCAAAGGGAATAACAGCCGTATGACGAATAATCCCATCTTTAAAAATGGCAATATCCGTAGTCCCACCTCCTATATCCACAAGCACTACACCCGCTTCTTTTTCTTCTTGAGAAAGGACAGCTTCCGCAGAAGCTAAAGGCTCTAAAGTAATATCAGATACGTTTAGATCACTGCTTTTTACGCAACGACCAATATTTTTAATAGAGCTAATTTGTCCCACTACAATATGGAAGTTGGCCTCTAATCGGCTACCGTACATTCCACGAGGTTCGCGAATTTCAGCTTGACCATCTACTTTATATTCTTGAGGAAGTACATGGATGATTTCTTCACCAGGAAGCATCACCAGATTATGTACATTCTCAATCAGCTTATCAATGTCTTTGTCTTCAATTACATCATCAGAATTTTGACGGATGATATAATCGCTGTGTTGTAGGCTTCGGATATGTTGACCTGCAATACCAACGACCACACTTTTGATGGATAAGCCGGATTGATTTTCAGCTTCTTCTATAGCATGGTGGATGCTTTCAATGGTTTGGGTAATGTTTGTAACTACTCCACGGTGTACACCCAGAGATTTAGCTTTACCCATACCAATGATCTCCAATTTGCCGTACTCATTTTTACGGCCAATCATGGCTACAATTTTGGTGGTTCCTATGTCCAGCCCTACAGCTAATTGTTCGGAGTTCATCCTTTTCTTTGATGTTTTCTACAAATTACCTGATCTTCAAACTTCAGGTTCAAACTTTTTATTTCGTTCAGGTCTTTCTTTTCTGCCTCTATATACTGGTAGTACTTTTTGAGCTTACTTAGTTTTCCTGTTATTCTTTCGGGCTGACCAAAAACTATAGAGTGGTTCCCGGGTTTAGGATGTAAAATCCATTCTCCATTTTCTTCAATTCTCAAACCACTCAAAAAATCATTATAAAACTTATCTTGATTTAGCTTCTGAATAAAATGGTGGATTTTTTTCCTTTTTTCGGAATCAATGGCCCCCATTATTAACGGAACGCTAGCATAAAAATTAGAAGAGAGAGACATACTGTCTCCAACTTCATCTATGTAATAATCTGAATATAAGTTTCGTACTCTTGCGATGGGTTGCTTTTGGAATACGTTTACCCTCAAGCTACCATTCAAGTTCGAATATACCTCTGCTTTCCGGATAGAAGGGTGATTATCAAGGCTTTCTTCTAACAGTTGAATGTTAATTTCTTCAATAGAAATACTATCAAAATCAAAGTATATATCTCTAATTATTTCTTCAACCATAGGTTGAGTAACAAAGTATTGGTCTTGAGAATAGTCAACCTCCACTCGAATCCCCTGTGTGGGAACCGCTTTTCTTTGAATAGAGGAAAAAGCCATAGTGGTGATAATGCCCGCTACACCTAGGATCCAGAACAATATGTTGATTATTCTAGCCATTTAGTAAAACCATTTTTATTGGGGTTATCCATTGATCAATATCACCTGCTCCAATGGTAAGTACTATTTCGTTTTTACGCTCTTTTAAATGCGTAATAAGCTCCTGTTTGGGAACAATAGTTTTAGAGGCGAGCTCAATTTTATTCAATAAAGCTTCTGAAGTTATGCCTGGAATCGGCTTTTCACGAGCCGGATAAATATCGAGTAAAATGAGTTTGTCCAGTTGTGAAAGACTTTTGGCAAAGTCATCCATAAAGTCTTTGGTTCTGGAGTAAAGATGGGGCTGAAAAATGCCTGTAATGCTTTTGTTTGGATAGAGTTCCCTTACCGAACGTATCAGTGCGTCTATTTCAGATGGATGATGTGCATAGTCATCAATATAAACCAGTTTCTCTGTTTTGATGTGATACTCAAACCTGCGTTTTACACCTTTAAAATTCTCAATCCCGTTTTTCACGTCTAATGTGCTAACACCGTATTGAAGAGCGAGTGCTGCTGCGCCAATGGCATTTTCTACATTGTGCCTGCCCGGTAATCCACTTTTAATTTTGGGAATGGTTTCGTTTGGAGTTACAAGGTCAAATTGATAGGTATGATCGGCAACCTTAATGTTTTCCGCTTTAAAGTCAGCTGCGCGATCGGTGCTGTAAGTTTTTCCTTCTACTTCTAATCCTGAACAAACAATTCGATGTTGTTTTACTTTTTGAGCAAAAGCTTTAAATGTGTTTTTTAGGTCTTCCTCATCTTCATAAATATCAAGATGATCGGCATCCATGGAGGTAATGATTGCTCCAGAAGGGTTGAGTTGAAGAAAACTTCGATCGAACTCATCGGCCTCTGCTATCAGGAGATCGGTGCCTTCTCCAGCAAGGAAATTGGTTTTATAGTTGGTGGCAATACCTCCTAAAAAAGCGGTTACTTGAATTCCTGCATTTCTAAAAATATACGTAAGTAGGGCAGAAGTGGTTGTTTTCCCATGCGTTCCAGCAACAGCTAAACATCTGTGCTGATTAGAGATAAGCCCTAAAACCTGAGCTCTTTTAATACAGTCAAATTCTCTTTTTTGAAAATACTGAAGTTCTGTATGATTATCTGGGATAGCGGGTGTGTAGATAACTAAGGTGTCGGCTTTTTTCCGAAAGTCCTTGGCTATCATTTCTAGATTGTCTTCATAATGAATGGAGATGCCATCCGCTTCTAGTTGCTCGCAGATAATGGAACGAAACCGGTCATAACCAGCAACATTTTTGCCGATACTATTAAAGTAACGTGCTAGAGCGCTCATGCCTATTCCGCCAATCCCAACAAAGTATATGTTCTGTTTATCCAGCATGATTCATGAGTTTTATAACCTCTTGAGCAATGTCTGCAGCGGCATTTGGCTTGGCGAGTTTGAGTATTTGGGTTTGAAGTTTTTCTCGTTCTTCAGCTTTTAACAGAAGTTGGATCTGCCCTAAAAAGTGAGATTCGTCTTCATTTTCCTTAAAAATTAAAGCCGCATCGTTCTCCACCAAAGCCATGGCATTTTTGGTTTGATGATCTTCCGCTACATTGGGCGAAGGAATAAGCAGGGTGGCTTTTCCAGAAACAGCGAGCTCAGATATTGTGCCCGCACCGGATCTACTAATGATTATATCTGAAGCGGCATACGCTGCATTCATGTCTTTTAAGAAGGCGTGGATTTGCAATTGATCACCGCACTTTTCTCTATGCTGTTCAAAAAGTGAATCGTAATACAGTTTGCCGGTTTGCCACAAGATGTTAACACCCAGTTGTAAAAGCTTATCCAAATTAGAAGCGATAAGCTCGTTGATTTTCCGAGCACCAAGACTTCCTCCTAAAATGAGCAAAGTGGGTCTAGATGTATGTAGCTTGAATTGCTCAAGCGCCTGAGTTTTGTCTGTATTATTGTCTGTAATGTTTTTACGAATCGGATTTCCGGTAAATACAATCTTATCCTTTGGGAAAAAACGATCCATTTTAGAATAGGCTACACAAATTTTTGCGGCTTTCGCAGCGAGTATCTTATTGGTGATGCCTGGGTAAGAGTTTTGTTCTTGTATGAGGGTAGGTTTACCCTTTAATGAGGCTGCATATAATAAAGGTCCGCTGGCAAAACCGCCTGTACCAATAACTACATCGGGTTTAAACTTTCGGATAAGTTTAAAGCATTTGGAGAGGCTCGAAACAACTTTAAATGGGAAGGCTAAATTGGCCGCGGTAAGCTTTCTTTGAATTCCACTAATCCAAATGCCTTCAATCCGATAACCCGCTTGAGGTACTCTTTCCATTTCCATTTTATTCTGAGCACCAACAAATAAAAATTCAGCGTCAGGAAAAGTTCTCTTGAGTTCGTTTGCAATGGAGATGGCCGGAAATATATGTCCTCCGGTACCACCGCCACTGATCATAAATCTAGGCTGTGGCATAACTTTCCGGGTATTTCGTGTTTTTAATTTCGTCTTCGTTCTCGGTAATGCTTCTGCTTACACTTAAAATAATACCGATGGCAATGCAGGTCATCCAAATGGATGAACCTCCTGCGCTGATCAATGGCAATGTTTGGCCGGTTACAGGGAATAAGCTCACCGCTACTCCAAGATTTACAAAGGCCTGAATAAGCACGCCAAAACCGGTGCCTATGGCTACAAGACTTCCAAATAGGGTGGGGGCTTTGGTGGAAATGATCAAAATCCGAATCAGCAATAGAGCGTAAAAAAAGATGACCGATATGCCACCAATTAATCCAAATTCTTCTACAATTACGGCATAGATAAAATCGGAATTAGACTGTGGTAGAAAGTTTTTTTGAACGCTTTTGCCTGGACCTTTGCCTATAAAGCTGCCTTCGGCTATAGCCATTTTTGCTTTATGTGCTTGGTAGTTCTCGGTTTCATCTCCGCTAAAAAAGCTCTCTATTCTGCTTTTCCAAGTGGATACACGACTGTTCATATCCGGGAAGGCAAAGGTGAGTGAAATGAAGAGGGCTAGAGATACGATTCCTCCACCCATAATAATGAGAAGGTTTTTTAAGGAGTATCCACCGATAAAAAGCACCAGCATGCTTACAAAAAATACAAGGGCAGCAGTACTAAAGTTAGAAGGGAGAATAAGTATACAAACAGCGAATATGGGAAGAAGCAATGGTATAAAAGACTGTCTGAAACTATTCAGCTTTTCTGTAGTGGATTTGGCCAGTTGGCGAGCGAGATAAATCATTAAAACCACGCTGGCTAAAGCGGAAGTCTGAAAAGTCCAACCTAAAAAAGGAATTCTAATCCAGCGCGTAGCATTGGAGGTGTTAACTCCATTAAATATGGTGTATAACAACAACAGTATAACTACAGGCATCATGATTACGGATATAGCGCCAAAATGTTTGTAGTTCATATTGTGTGCAGCGTACATCAAGATTAAACCTAAGCTGAGGTGTACAGCATGTTTGGCGAGCATACTAAAGGTGTTTCCACTTCCGTATAAAAACGCAATATTACTGCTGGCGCTGTATACGGGCATCATAGAAAACAAGGCTAATATTACCGCAATCACCCAGAGGGATTTATCTCCTTTTATGTATTGGAATAAATTCAAGCTTATAAACCTCTTACGGCATTTTTAAATTGACGACCACGGTCTTCGTAATCTTCAAAAAGGTCGAAACTGGCGCAAGCAGGACTTAGTAAAACGCTATCGCCTTTGTCGCCAAGTTTATAGGCTATACGAACAGCTTCGTTCATGTCTTGGGTGTCAATCATAAAAGGAACTTTGTCCTCCAATTCGTTGTGCAACTTGGCATTGTCTTTACCTAAGCAGATAATGGCTTTTACCTTTTCTTTTACCAATGGGTAAAGTTGGCTGTAGTCATTTCCTTTGTCTACACCGCCTACAATCCAAATGGTAGGTTTTTGCATGCTTTCTAAAGCATACCAGGTAGAGTTTACGTTGGTTGCTTTGCTATCATTTATAAACTCTATTCCGTAAATCTGAAGTACGGCTTCCAAGCGGTGCTCAATATTGTCGAAACCAGCTAAGCTTTCGCGAATGGTTTCCTTACGGATGCCTAACAATTTGCTGGCTAGGCCAGAAGCCATGCTGTTGTAGGTGTTGTGTTTGCCTTGAAGGGCTAATTCGTTGATATTCATTGCTTCTTGATTGTTTAAAATGATGGTATTGTTGTTTGAGTTTACCCAAGCACCTTTTTCTAAAGGGTGTTTAATGCTGATGGGCAACAGCTGCGAATTCACTGAATTCGTGCTTAAATATTTTGTGCTTTCTGCATCATCCTGATTGATGATGAGGAAGTCTTTTTCATCTTGATTTTGGGCTATCGAAAATTTGCTCTTTACATAAAGCTCCATCCTATTCTCATATCGATCCAGATGATCTGGAGTGATGTTAGTGATGATGGCGATATAAGGTTTAAAGTCTTTGGTGTCGTCTAGTTGAAAGCTGCTTACTTCCAAAGCGTAATAATGATCTGGATCATCGTTTACAGCAGCAGCAAAGCTTTTTCCAATATTCCCTACTAGCGAAACGTTGAGTCCAGCGTTTTTGAGAATTTCATAAGTAAGCAGGGTGGTGGTGGTTTTACCATTACTGCCAGTTATGGCTATTATTTTTCCAGGGCAATGGCGATAAGCCCATTCAACTTCAGAAATGATTTGGATATCTGCTTTTTTAATGTGTTGAATGAGGTCAATAGAATCAGGAATACCCGGACTCTTGATCACTAAATCTGCTTGTAATATCTTATCAATGGAATGTTGATTTTCTTCAAAAGGAATGGTTTCCTTTTCCAGAGTGGATTTATACTCAGATTTAAGATTCCCGCCATCGGATAGGAATATGGAATGACCTTTCCTTTGGGCTAACAAAGCAGCACCAACGCCACTTTCGCCTCCACCTAAAACTACTATGTTGAGTTTTTCGCTCAAGTTTATCTAAGTTTTAGGGTTACAAAAGTTAATACGGCTAAAAAGATTCCAACGATCCAAAAACGACTCACAATCTTACTTTCATTGTAGCCTAGCTTTTGATAGTGATGGTGGAGAGGAGACATTTTGAAAATTCTTCTGCCTTCTCCAAATTTCTTTTTGGTGTACTTGAAATAGCCCACCTGCATTACAACGGATAGGTTTTCAACCACAAAAATTCCACATAAAATAGGGATGAGTAATTCTTTGCGAATGGCAATGGCAAATACAGCAATGATTCCTCCGATGGCCAAACTTCCTGTATCGCCCATAAATACTTGAGCAGGGTAGGCGTTGTACCATAAAAACCCAATACAAGCTCCCACAAAAGCACTGATAAATACAACCAGCTCACCGGTATTTGGGATATACAAAATGTTGAGATAATCTGCAAAAATGATACTGCCCGATACATAAGCGAATACACCAAGCGTAAGTCCAATAATGGCGGAAGTTCCGGTGGCTAGTCCATCTATGCCGTCCGTTAGGTTTGCACCATTGGAAATTGCCGTAACAATAAAAATTACGACAGGCACAAAAATGATCCAGGCCCACTTGGAGTCTATACCTAACCAACGTAGTGGAGCAGAATAGTCGAACTCATTATCCTTTAAAAAAGGAATGGTGGTTTTGGTTGATTTTTCTGCTTCTCCATAGGTAGGTAAATCTCTTTGGGCGGGAGCCTCCAACAAGGTTTCAATCTGGGTGTCGTCCTTCACCTCTTCTTTAATCGTAACATCTGGATTGTAATACAGAATTAGGCCAACGGCTAAGCCGAGTATAACCTGTCCGGCTATTTTAAATTGTCCTCTAAGTCCTTTTTTATTCTTCTTAAATACTTTGATGTAGTCGTCAATAAAGCCAATTAGACCCATCCAAACCGTGGTGATTAGCAGTAGGATGATGTAGATGTTGTCCAGCTTAGCGAAAAGTAAGGTAGGGATTAAGATTCCGGCTAAAATCATTAATCCACCCATGGTGGGTGTGCCTGCTTTTTCAGCTTGTCCTTTTAAGCCTAAATCGCGAATAGTTTCTCCTACTTGTTTGGCTTGTAGGTAATTGATGATTCGTTTTCCAAATAACAAGCAGATCACCAAAGAGGTGATGAGCGACATAGCCGCGCGAAAAGTGATGAATTGAAATACACCCGCTCCCGGTATGTTGTAATGTTGCTCTAGATAGGTGAAAAGGTAGTACAGCATCTATTTTGGATTTGGGTTTAGGTATTCTTGAGCAATCTGCATATCGTCAAAGGGTAGTTTCTCCCCTTTTATCTCTTGGTACTTCTCGTGGCCTTTTCCGGCAATAAGCAGGATGTCTCCCTTTTTAGCCATGCGGCTGGCTGTTTTGATCGCTTCTTTCCGGTTGGAAATGCTTAAGTATTTATGACCTAAGTGCATTTCTACACCGGCTTCCATATCTTGAATGATGGTGTCAGGGTCTTCGCTTCTAGGGTTGTCGGAAGTGAAAATTACTTGATCACTCATTTCAGTGGCGATTTGCGCCATTTCTGGTCGTTTGCCTTTGTCTCTGTCTCCACCGCATCCCACAATAGTGAAAAGGGTTTCGTTGCCGCCTCTGAGCTTGATGATGGTGTTTAATACATTTTTTAAAGCGTCAGGTGTATGCGCATAATCTACAATTGCGGTAATCTCGTTTGAAGATTGAAAGTATTGGAACCTTCCATCTACGGAAGAAAGGTTGCTAATGGCGGTGACTACCTGAAGTTCATCACAACCCAAGAGCATACTTACGCCATAAACGGCAGCTAGATTGTATGCGTTGAAAGCACCAATTAGTTTGCTCCATAACTCGTGATTGTTGAGTTTAAGTAGCATCCCGTTAAACTGTTGCTCTAATATTTTGGCTTTATAATCTGCATCACTTTTTAAACCAAAACTGTACGTCTTTGCCTTTGTGTGATGCAGCATGGTAAAACCGTGACGATCATCCGAATTTACGAGTGCAAAGGCGGTAGAAGGTAAATCATCAAACAGCTTCTTTTTGGCGAGTATATAGTCATCAAAGGTTTTATGATAATCTAAATGATCGCGGGTAATATTGGTAAATACGGCTCCTTCAAACTTTAATCCAGCAGTGCGTTTTTGGTGAATACCATGACTACTGGCTTCCATGAAGCAATATTTGCAGCCCGTCTCCACCATTTTTTTCAAGTGCTTGTTAAGGCTAATGGGGTCGGGAGTAGTGTGCGTGGCTGGTAATATTTCTCTTCCAATTTTTATTGAAACCGTAGAAAGCAATCCCGCTTTTTGGCCTAAGGATAAAAACAGTTGATGCAATAGACTGGTAGTTGTGGTTTTACCGTTGGTTCCGGTTATTCCAACCAGTTTTAATTTCTCTGAAGGATTATCGTAGAAGTTTGAAGCTATTATACCTAGAGCGAAGTGACTATCCTTTACTTTAATGTAGGTTACATTAGAGTTTAACGATTCGGGTAAGTCTTCGCATACTACGGCACAAGCACCTGACTCAATGGACTTTTCTATATACTCATGGCCATTTACTGCAGTACCCTTAATGGCTATAAAAAGGCTCTGATTTTTCACTTCGCGAGAGTCGAAGGTTAAATCTGTGATGGCCAAATTTGTGCTACCAATGGTTTCAGCGATAGGAGCTTTGTATAGTATGTCTCTAAGTAGTTTCATCCCAATTTTAATTCAATAAGCATATTGGTACTCACCGCGCTGCCTGCTGTTGGGTATTGCCATTGTACTTTGCCTATACCTTTAGCTTTTACTTTGTATCCTAGATTTTCCAACACAGGTAATAGTTCTGCGCCATCCAAGCCTTTTAAGCTGGGGAGTGTTTTCATGTTATTCAAACCATCTAAGGTTTGAGCAGTAGAAGTTTTTGGAATACTAAAATCTTTTTGTAATCGAGTGTGAGTTACATCTGGAGTAGATAGGTATATGTGTTCTGCAATGGCTTTGAAAACCGGTGCGGCAACTGTAGACCCGTAATAACCTCTATGGTAGTTGGGTTTATTAACCACTACAATGCACGAGTATTTAGGATCTTCCGCAGGAAAGTAACCCGCAAAACTGGCTTGGTAATCGTAAGTTGCTTTTTTCCAATAGTTCTGTTGGCAAGTGCCTGTTTTTCCGGCCATTTTAACCAGGTCACTTTTAATGTTAGTAGCTGTGCCGTTTTCTACAACACCCTCTAGCATGGCTTTAACCTTTCCCAAAGTTTCTTTAGAACAGATGGAAGGGTTTAGTATTTCAGTTTCATATTCTTCAATGGTTTTACCGTGCTTTGTAATGCGTTCAATAAAATGGGGTTTAATCATTTTCCCATCGTTTGCAACGGAATTGTAAAGGCTTAATACTTGAAGAGGTGTAAAGCTTACTTGATATCCGAAAGCAATCCAGGGTAAGCTTATTCCACTCCAGCTTCTGTCACCAGGTTTTGGAATTTCGGGGGCACTTTCTCCTTTTATGGAAACGCCAAGCTTCTTGTGCATGCCCATGTTGTAGAGCCGGTCTATGTATTGATCCGGTTTTGATCGGTAGTTATCGTAAATAAGTTTTACGATCCCAACATTGCTCGAAACTTCGAAGGCGCGCTTTAAGCTTACAACTCCATAACCCCCTTTGCCATTTTTGTAATTACTGTCTTTTACCTGTTTGCCGTAAATGGTAAAGAGTCCATTCTCTGTATCCACAGGGCTGTTGGTGTCTGCAATGCCATCTTCTAAAGCTACAATTACGGATGCGAGTTTAAAGGTAGAGCCGGGTTCCGTATCTTCCCAAACTGCATAATTTCTTTTCTCAAAATAGGTTCCTTCTTCTGTCCGTCCTAGGTTGGAGATCGCTTTTATGTGTCCCGTTTCTACTTCCATCAAAATGGCGCAGCCATGGTCTGCCTCAAAGCGTTCCAGAGCTTTTAAAAGTTCGTGATGAACTACATCTTGCATTTGGGTATTGAGAGTGGTTACAATGTCAAGTCCGTCTTCCGGTTCTACTTCGTAGCTGTCGCTGATGGGTTTCCAGTTGCCGTTGCTTACTTTTTGCTTGAGACGTAGCCCGTCTTTTCCAGATAAGTAATTACTAAAAGCACCTTCAATACCCGTTTTCCCGCGGATTTGATCGTAGCCAATGGTGCGCTCCGCTATTTTTCCAAGAGGCATTTTGCGGTAGTTGTGTTGCTCATAAATCAGCCCGCCTTTGTACCTGCCTAAATTGAAAATGGGCATCTCTCTCAGTCGTTGCAGATCTGAATAGCTAATCTCTTCCGCCAAGCGGACATACCTGCTCTTTTGCTCCCGCTTGCGTCTTAAGTGACCTTCCCATTGGCTGGAATTTCTTCCTTCTAGCAGCTGAGCGAGTTTATTAGAAAGTGCGTAAATATGTTTGTTAAAAGTGTCTTCATTCACCGTGTATGGATCCATAAATACATCGTAAACAGGCATAGATGTGGCTAGTAATTTCCCATCTGTACTGTAAATGTTGCCTCGTTCCGCTTCAATATTAATCTCTCTTACAGCTTCTTTTTGAGATTCTGACCGAAGCACAGAGCCTTCCTTAAATTGGATGAGAAAGAGTTTCACCAAAACCAAAACAGCCATTAGGAAAAATGGCAGAGAAGCGAGATACGCTCGGTTTAATATGGATTTTTGATTTTTCAATCTATTTTAATCTTTACCGGTGGCTTTTTCGATTCTTTTAAACCAATAGCATTTGCCTTTTCTACTACTTTCGTTTTCATGCTTTCTTGCATGAGGCGTGAGCGTGTGTCTGTGTATTCTGAACTCAATTCCTTTACTTCTGATCTCAACTTGGCGATCTCATGAACTTTCTTATCGGCTTGGTGGCTGCTCGAAATCATGATCATGGCTAAAAGACTTAAATAGAGCACGAAAGGCCAGTTTTTTTGCCAGCTTTCACTTACCAAAAACCTGCCTGTAACCAAGGAGGCTAATGGGTTTTTAAAGCTTCTATTTTTAGTCTTCTTACTCATCTTCGTTCTTTTCAGCTACTCTAAGTTTAGCACTACGTGCACGAGGGTTCAATGCAATTTCATCGGCATTTGCAATAATCGGCTTGCGGGTAAGGGGAGTTAGCGGACGTAGAAGATTTCCGTAAAAATCTTTTTCAGGTTCGCCTATAAAATTTCCTGTTTTGAAGTAGTTTTTCACGGGACGGTCCTCCAAGGAGTGGTATGACATGAAAACCAATCTGCCTCCGGGTTTTAATATTTCTGTGGCTTGCTCTAAGAGCTCCTTTAAGGCATCCATTTCTTCATTTACTTCAATACGAATGGCTTGGAAAACCTGGGCCCAAAATTTATCCGCCTTAAATTTTGGAGCTAAACTTTCCAAGGCTTTTTTTAAATCGTTGGTTGTTTCAATGGGTTTCTCATTTCGAGCATTGGCTATAACCTTTGCGATTAAACGGGCTCGGTTTAGCTCTCCATATTCTTTAAAAACTTTGGTCAGATCTTCCTCGGGGTAGTTGTTTACAACCTCCTTTGCGCTCTTGATTTTACCTTGATTCATGCGCATGTCCAAAGGTCCGTCAAAGCGAATGCTGAAACCGCGGTTTGGTTCATCAATTTGATGAGAGGATATGCCTAGATCGGCTAGTAAACCGTCAATTTGCTTCACGCCTTTAAATCGCAACTGCTTTTTGAGGTGCCTAAAATTGGCCGCTATAAGTGTGAATTGAGAATCTGAAAGAGTATTTTCTTTAGCATCTCCATCTTGATCAAAACCGTATAGATGACCTCTTTCTGAAAGATGTTTTACAATTTCACGGCTATGACCACCACCACCAAAGGTCACGTCTACATAAGTGCCGTCAGGTTTTAGATCGAGTTGATCAATGCATTGTTGGAGGAGCACTGGTTCATGATAACTCATCATCGGTGATATTTAAGCTACCCATTACATCTTCTGCCAAGGATCCAAAGTCAACCTCCGGATCATTTAATGTGCCTTCATAAAGGTCTTTATCCCAAATCTCAATCATCCCTACAGATGAGGAAAGTACCAGTTCGGATTGTAAGCCGGAGAAGGTCATTAAATCTTTGGGAATATTTAATCTTCCACTAGCATCCATATCCAGCATTTTTACGCCAGCGGTAAACATGCGGATGAAGTCGTTATTCTTTTTTACAAAGCGATTGAGTTTGTTTACTCCAGTCATCACTTTCTCCCATTCTGCCATGGGATACAGTTCTAAGCATTTCTGAAAAACACTTCGCTTTATCACAAAGCCTCTCTCCAGTACAGGCAATAGCTGCTTCTTAAGCGCAGAGGGAATCATCACCCTGCCCTTAGCATCCATTTTACACTCATGTACTCCTATCAAATTCAGCATTTTACGCTTTTCAAACTTTGTTCATCAAAAATATAGAAATTGTCCCACAAATTCCCACTAAACTCCACTTTGTTAATAACTTTCCCCACCTTGTATAAACTGAAAAATATTTTTCTTAGTGTATAACTTCATAAAAGCCTTGTCTGTAAAGGATTTGCAGATCTATGTGTTTCGGTGGGAAAAAGTGGAGGGAGGCTTCAGGTAGGTTAAAATGAAGCTTGCCAGATCAAAAAAATAATTGGATTATTGACGAGACTAAAAAAACAGAATGAAGATTGTAAAGGCGGAGTTTTTAATAAGCAGTGCTAAGTTGAGCCAGGTTCCAGAGGTTAAGTGTCCGGAGTATGCCTTTATAGGTAGAAGTAATGTGGGGAAATCGAGCCTGATTAATATGTTGGTGAACAATAAAAATTTAGCTAAAACCTCTTCGCGCCCTGGTAAAACACAATTAATTAATCACTTTACCATTAATGATAGTTGGTATTTGGTTGATCTACCTGGTTATGGATATGCTAAGACCAGTAAGAAGGTAAAGGCGCAGTTTCAAGAGCTCATAGATGACTACCTTCTCCATCGGCAAGAATTGACAAATCTTTTTGTACTTATCGATTCGCGATTGGAGCCACAAAAAATTGATTTAGAATTTATGGAGTGGATGGGTGAAGAAGGAATTCCTTTTAGTATCGTATTTACTAAAATTGATAAGCTAAAGGACAATGAGTTAAACAAGAATCTCAAGGTTTACAGAAAAAAAATGCTAGAAACCTGGGAAGAGATGCCCGTATTTTTTACTACGTCTTCCGAAAAGAGTATTGGCAGAGAAGAGCTTCTGGGATATATTGATCAGATCAATAAACAGCTTGGTTTTACAGAAGTTAAGAAGAAGTAAGTTTTGTAATAATGGTATGGAGTTCTTCCGTGTTAAAAGGCTTTCCAACATGAGCTTGCATACCAGAATCTAAAGATTTTTTAATGTCTTCGGCATATACATTGGCACTTATAGCAATTATAGGTGTGTTTATTTGTCTTTTTCGAATCTCTTCAGTGGCTGTATAACCATCCATTTCTGGCATTTGAATATCCATGAAGATGATGTCAAATTTTTTAGAATTTAATATTTCTAGAGCCTCTAATCCATTATTTGCTGTGCTTATTTGTAAACCCATTCTTTCCAATACCGTGGAAAGCAATTTTTGATTTACAGGATTATCTTCTACCAACAAAGCGTTTAGTTCAATGCTTTGTTTTAAGGGTTTTTTATCCTCTAATAGAGGGGCTGCTCTTTTGATTTCAATTGAAGCGTTAACCTCAACAATAAAGTCTGACCCTTCGTCTTTAAAATATGTGCTTGGGCTTTCTGCGGTTAATGTCCCACCCATTACTGAGGCTATTTCCTTAGATATACTTAAGCCTAGTCCTGTTCCTCCAAACTGCCTCGCGATGCTTCCGTCTTCCTGTTGAAAAGACTCAAATATTTTGTTTAGGTTTTCGCTATCAATTCCTTTTCCACTATCCGATACGGTTGTTCTAATGCTTATCTCATTGCTGCTATTGAAACTGTATTGAAAATAGACACGAATCCCTCCTTTTTGAGTGAATTTAGTGGCGTTGCTAATGAGGTTCACTAAAACCTGACTCAGGCGGTAATAGTCTACTGAGATAGTTTTTGGGAAGTTTTTTTCAAATTCAATTTCAAAAGACAGATCCTTTTCTCCTGCAATGGCTTGGTATGGAGATAGGATCTCACGAATTGTGCTTTTAAAGTCCTCCGCCTTTGGGTTGAGTTGTAGCTTTCCTTCTTCTATTTTGCTGATCTCCAAAACATCATTTAATATGGTCATCAGGTTTTTACCAGAGGTTTGAATTAAACCGAGGTATTCTTTTTGTTCTTCATTTATATCTTGATCAAGCAGAAGGTTGGTAAAGCCAATGATGGCATTGAGTGGGGTACGAATTTCATGACTCATATTGGCGAAAAATCTACTTTTGAAACGACTCGTTTCCTCTGCTTGATTTTTGGCCTCAATAAGTGTGGTTTCGTAGTTTTTTCTTTGAGAGATATCTCTTAAGAAGCTGATGAAAGATCGCTCTCCTTTTTCACGAACCTCGCTTATGCTGATCTCAACTGGAAAATGTTTTCCCTCTTTATCACAGGCTTCAATCTCTATCGTTTTGTTGAGAATTTTGCTTTTACCGGTAGTAAGGTAGCGTTGCATGCCTCTTCTATGGTTTTCCTTATGCATATCCGGAACAATCAAGTCAGAAAGTGGTTTTCCTATGGCCTCCTTTTCAGAGTATTTAAAGATTTCTACAGACTTCTGATTCCAATAAGTTACTTCACTTTTTTCGTTAATACGGATAACACAATCTAAAGAATTTCTTAAAATGCTTTCTAGGGTTTCCGTTCGGTATTGAAGAACATCGGTTAGGTTTTTGTTCTCTTCAATTTCACTAACCAATTTCTGGTTTAAGTCTTCCAGATTGCTAACCTGGTCGATTAAGATTTTATGAATTTGCCCCCTCCCTAATATTTTAAGATGCTCCTGTTTTAAAATTTTAACAGGCATCAGTTCAATAATCTGCGGAAAGAGCCGGTAATCTCTAAGTAAAGACTCGCAGCGGGAGTAGGCTCTTTGATATAAATTATCAATGTTAGGAGCTCCAAATCGTTTAGAAAGATCCGTGTGGATCAGCTTGCTCAAAATAACCAAGTCTTCGTAGGCTACCGTGGCTCCATCTAATTGAAACTGGCTTATTTGAATTTCGGCTTGGTAATCTTCATTCCATAATTGGTCGATAAAGTTGTTATAGCTATCTATAATATTGCCTTTACGTGCTCCTGCAATCTCCCGAATGGGCTTTAGAATTTGATTTAGAAAAAATGCGCCCAATAGAATTTTAGCTTCTTCCTCTTTCTTAAAAGGTATTCTTGCGATTTTGTTATCCAATAAACTAGGAAAACGATCAATCGTTTTTTTAGCGAAGGACGATTCAGATGTCTTTTTTACCTTATCTAATTTGGTGCAGTATTGAAGGAAAAGCAAGTAAATACGCACTACTTCTTTTTGCTTTTTCCCTTCGGATAAGTTCAAGAAGTCCTTTGCTTCGTTTATCAGAGACTCAGCATCTGTTGGGGAGGAAAGTTGTAAGGTTAGAAATTTGACTAGCGATTCATACAAATCACCTGAGGAAGTGAGAGGTTTCTTCCTTTTTCTGAAAAAGTTAAACCGCATTCAGCCTATATTCTACTTGCTTTGTAAATTTTATAAAATCCAAGACCTGAAAGCCCCCAAGTGGTTATGAGCGCAGCAAACCAGCTGATCCTGCCACCTGTTTCTCCAAGTAAATCTTGAAATAAATTGTAACCTGTAATATGTTCTACTTGCATATGAATATGCCCTATGGCCATGACTAAAAACCCCCAAGCTATCAGAGACATTCCTGCTCCAAATTTGCCGCCTTTTAAGGAGTTGGAAACAATAAAGGATAAGGCAATAACAAAAATAAGAAAAGGTATTTCCAATAGTCCAAACCAAAAATTAAAGCTGTCTGATGCTGTGCTATGTGTTTCTGAATCGTGTTGAGAAAAAGCAGCAAGAGAAACTAATAATAAAAGGAAGGTGAATAAACGTTTTGCGGTCATGGTGGTTGGGTATTATCTACCTAAGGTATTTACTTTTTCCTTAATAACCCCATTTTTTCGCCAAGATGTTTTCCAAATTCACGCATTTCATTAGCCGCTTCTGTTTCGTTAGCAGACCTTTCTAAAGTATCTGCTAAGGCCATAAAGCTTTGATGAACAAACTTTTTCATTTCATCTGCCATCATTTCTTTAGTCCATAAATCTATCTTTAAGGTGTCACCAGATTTTTTATCCCAAACGGAAAGGAGCATCGCTTTTGCTGCGGCATGTTTCATTCCCCCATCTTCCGCACTCCATTCTATGCTTTCAGGTACTTTATTGTCGTCTAAACCAATCTCAAATTTGATCTCTGATTTATGTGTAGCCATATTGTTGTATCGTTTTTAGCAAGCGCAAATATAATAGCTTGAGTTAGCTTTTAACGTAAATTTAGATTAGGGTTTATAACCGGATTGTTGCAATATTTTTTGAGCATTTTGCTCTTTAAACAATTGCTGAATACTTATATTTTTGTTTTGGTTCATATAGCTGGTAACAATCTGGAGGCCTACCCATTGACCGATTCTCCCGGGAGACTGATTGTCGAATTTCATTCCGAATTTAGAAAATGGAGCGACTTGGATAAAGTATCTGAGATTTTCTAATTTTTTTGAGAACAAGAGTTGATTTTCTACAAAATAGGCCCAAACAGACTTTTCATTTTTTAAGCAAAACTCCATTTTTTCTTTAGGGTATCTTAAAATTAAAGCTTCGCTTTTATTAGGCATCGACTGTTGTAGGGCGTAAAGAAGTTTGCCATGATAGATCATATGATCTAGCAAAGATTCATCATCCGAAACAGGTTCTATTTGCTTTATAAGGATAGACTCTAAACAATCACGAATCATAAATTTAGGTTCACGGAAATAGGCTAAATAGGAAGGTAAGAAGCGATAGTAAGCATTATTTTGCCCTAAATACATATCTGTTGCAACGAAACAATAATTGTTGCTATCTACATATAAAACAGGAAGATTAAAGTCTAGGTTTGATATGTAACTGTAAAAATCAACTTTAGGTTGTTGTGGGAAATAGTGATGAATGTGCTTCATTCCTAGATTGATTTCCTGATTGTATTTTTCAAAAGGAGATAAAACGGTTTGTACCGATTTAGCAAGATCTACTTGTCTGCCATCGGTTCGTTGAAATTTCCAGAATTGTAAGGTGCCACCTGAGCTGAAAAAGGGAGCATAGTTTGCTTTGAGTTGATCGAGATTCTTTTCAAAAGAGGTTGTGTCTATTTGAAAAAATGCGCTATCGAAGCGATGGAAGCGCGTTTCAATATCAATTTGCGATACATCCGGCTTGGCTCGTTCCGATGAACAAGCGGCAATTAAATGAAAAGCTAGGATGCAGAAAAAAAACCTTTTGATCATATTTCAATAAGGAATAGTTTTACAGGAAGTTTTAAAACCCCTCTTGTGAGAAATTCAGTTATAGCTAGTTTAGTGTTTTTAGCTCTTTTTGTTTCGACAAAGATAAACGCTCAAAGTTTCAGATTTGGTATTCATGCTACGCCATCTATTAATTATATCGAAACCGACAATGATGATGCATCAAATGATGTTGGATTGAAGTTTGGATTTGGTCTTCTGGCCGAATATGCTTTCTCTGATAAGTATAGCTTCGCTACGGGAGTGGATATTTTGAGAAGAGGTGGTGAGCTTACCATTAACGACACCGTTGGTGATTACAATGGTGGTTTTATCAATATTCCACTACAATTAAAAATGAGGACACGTCAGTTTGGATACTTCACCTATTTTGCCAACTTTGGAGGTGGTCTTAGCTTTAAAACGAGTGAAAAAGTGAGCTTTTCACCAGAAGGGATTCAAGAAATTGATGGGTTTATTAACCCGGTTAATATGACTTTTGCCATTGGCGGAGGTGTTGAATACAGTCTTGGAGGCTCAACCTCTCTTTTATTAGGGATTAACTACAACCGAAGTCTTTTTAATAATCTCTCTGACGACAATTCCGTTTTGAATGAAAACAGTTCTTACCGGTTTGATCATGTAGGTATAACCGTAGGGATTATTTTTTGATCATACGCCTAAGGGATGCAGGAAAAAAAGATTGTTGATCATATTGTAAGCTGGTTAAAGGAGTACGCTCAAAATGCAAATTCTAAAGGTTTTGTGGTTGGTGTTTCTGGAGGAATAGATTCGGCTTTAACCGCAAGTTTAGCAGCCAAAACTGGACTTCCTTTATTATGTGTAGATATGCCCATTCACCAAAATGAAAATGAGGTGAATCGAGCAAAAGAGTTTGTAGATCAGCTAATGTCTAGGTATGCGAATGTAGCTTATCATTCTGTTAACCTAAGTCCGGTTTTTGATATCTTTCAAAATCAAGTTAAAAGTGAAGAAATTAACACGGAACGTACAGGTTTAGGCTTAATAAATAGCAGAGCTCGATTGAGGATGACAACCCTTTATTATTTGGCTACCACCAAGGGTTACTTGGTTGCCGGTACTGGCAACAAGGTCGAAGATTTTGGGATCGGCTTTTTTACCAAGTATGGAGATGGTGGGGTTGATTTAAGTCCTATTGCGGATTTGACAAAAACGGAGGTATATGCCTTAGCAAAAGAGCTAGATGTTACTCAGGCTATCTTAGACGCACCTCCAACAGATGGGTTGTGGGGCGATGATCGAACAGATGAAGATCAGATAGGAGCGAGTTATCCTGAGTTGGAGTGGGCTATGCAGCAGGTTTCGGAGGGGAAAATAGAAAGCGAGTTTGAAGGCCGAGAGTTAGAGGTTTTTAAGATTTATACACGCTTGAATAGGGCGAATAAGCATAAAATGCAACCAATTCCTGTGTGCGATATTCCTTATAATTTAAAGTTTTAGATGTTTATTCTGGCAAATTACCGCTAGGTGTTGAAGCCAATCAAAGCTTATTGGTTATATTTGCCCTTGGTCTGAGATGCAGTAGGGAAGAATAACTATAATTGGTTAATGATATGATAAAGTTATTGTTAGCGGATGACCATGCTGTAGTAAGAAAAGGACTTCAGCTGTTCATTGGCTATGAAGAGAACATGGAAATAGTGGCGGACGCTTCGGATGGAGATGAGCTTATCGAAATTGTGAAGAATCATAAAGCCGATGTTCTGTTATTGGATTTGGACATGCCTAAGATGAATGGTATTACTGCCATTCGTAAGGTGAGGGACATTGATCCTGATCTGAAAATTATTGTGCTCACCATGCACCCAGAAGATATTTATGGGAAAACAGCCCTTCAAATGGGGGCTAGTGGTTATCTTATAAAAGACGATGAGCCTAAAAAGTTAATCCACTCCATCAATCGAGTTATTCAAGGTGAGCAGATTTTTAGCGAAAATATTCTGAATAGCAAAAAGAAACTTAAGCCAATTAAGTTGAGCAAAAGAGAAATAGAAGTTCTTAAGCTCTTATCTAGTGGTAAATCAAATAAGGATATTTCGGAAGAGCTGGAAATTAGTGATAAAACCGTAAGTACCTATAAATTGAGACTTTTAAATAAGATTGGAGCTAAATCAGTTGTTGATTTAGTTAACTTCTCTTCAACTTACCCAGATATTCTTAAAGGTAAAAAAGACTAAGCAGCAACTTTTTACTTCGTTATTTAAAACTTTACTTCCCCACATTCCACAAAAATGGTTTGATGACAAATGCATTGCCTATTTTTGCGGCTTAAATTATTTCAATTGTCAAATATTGTTGCCATAGTGGGTCGCCCAAATGTGGGTAAATCAACCTTTTTTAATAGGCTCACCGAGAGAAGAGATGCTATAGTAGACTCCGTTGCTGGAGTGACTCGAGACCGTTTGTACGGTAAAGTAGAATGGACAGGAAGAGAGTTTTCGGTAATTGATACTGGAGGTTACATTGTTGGTTCTGACGATGTTTTTGAAGGAGAGATTAGAAAACAAGTAGAATTAGCGATTGATGAAGCACAACTTATTTTATTCGTGGTGGATGCAGATCAAGGTATCACCGATATGGATAAACAAGTGGCTGCTTTGTTGAGAAAGTCCAAAAAAGAAATACTGGTTGTAGCGAATAAGGTAGATAATGCCATGAGGCAAACTCAAAGTGCGGAATTCTATTCTTTTGGACTTGGAGAAGTTCACAACATTTCTGCGATAAACGGTTCTGGTACGGGAGATTTGCTTGATGAAGTTGTAAAGGCACTGCCCGATGAGCAACCTGATGAATATCCGGATCTTCCGAAAATAGCGGTAATAGGTCGTCCCAATGTGGGGAAGTCATCTTTTATAAACGCCTTAACAGGTGAGGAAAGAAACATTGTAACCGATGTTGCCGGTACTACACGAGATGCTATTAATACGCGCTACAAGCTCTATGGTAAGGACTTTATCTTAGTAGATACCGCAGGTTTACGCAAAAAAACTAAGGTTCATGAAAACCTAGAGTTTTATTCCGTTATGCGCTCGATAAGAGCTATTGAAAGTGCGGATGTTTGTTTACTACTTGTAGATGCTGAAAGAGGTTTTGAAGGTCAGGATTTATCGGTTTTTCATTTAGCAGAAAAAAACAAGAAAGGGATTGTTATCCTCGTAAATAAGTGGGATTTATTATCTAAAGAAACCAATACGGCTAAAAAGTTTAAAGATTCCATCCTGGAACGTTTACAGCCGTTTACAGACTTACCAGTCATCTTTGTTTCGGTTCTCAACAAGCAAAGAATTTTTCAAGCAATTGAAGAGGCTATGCATGTGCATGAGCGAAGAAATGCCCGAATTCAAACCAGTAAACTAAATGAGTTGATGCTTCCTCTCATTGAAGCCTTTCCTCCTCCGGCCATCAAGGGTAAGTTTGTGAAAATCAAATTCTGTACTCAGTTGCCTACAAGAACACCTTCTTTTGCCTTTTTTGCCAATTTACCGCAATATGTTAAGGATCCATACAAGCGATTTTTAGAAAATAAGTTGAGAGAGAATTTTGATTTTAAAGGGGTGCCTATTCAGATTTACTTGAGAAAGAAGTAATGAAACTTCTGTGTTTTGTCATAGGATTACTGCTCTTACAAGCTCCTCTTTCGGGCCAGGATATAAGGTTGAAAGATCTGGAGTTTCAGAATGATTTTGAAGAACAGGCCATTTCAAACTTTAAAACAGAAAGTAACTATTTAGCGGTTTTATTAGCAAGTTCCGGCCAATGCGATTTGAAAACATACAATGAGTATGTAGCACGTTTGGATGAAGTGTATGAAGAAATGAATCCAATAAAGCTGGTTCATAAAAAACCCAAAAAACAGGTTAAAAAAGTCTTCAATACGGTTCACGATAATCTTCTCAAGAAGTATCAACTGAACAACAATTTTATTGAAGTATTTGAAACAGGGAACTTTAACTGTGTTTCGGCAACAGCTCTGTATGCATTGATGCTCAATAAGCTTGAAATAGATTATGTAATTCAAGAGGAGCCAGAACATGTTTATCTGGTGGCGTTATTTAAAGATAAACAGATTCTGATTGAAGGAACAAATCCTCAAAAAGGGTACGTAAGCTTAACGGATAAATATAGGGAGACACAGCTATCTGCTTTGCTTTCGATGAAGCTAATATCTGAAGAGGATCTGAATTCTCCTGAAAAGTTAAGAGCCGCTTTGGAGGAGCTTTACCCCTCTACTGAAATTAGCTTTAAACAATTACTAGGTGTTCAGTACCATAATAGAGCCCTTTATGCCATTGATAAAGAGGATTACAAGTCCGCTTACAATAATGCGTTAAAGGCTTATTATTTCTATCCACATGATGCTTTCAAATACATCATTTATATGAGCCTGGGTGAATTGCTGGATAAGACCGATTACCTAGATAGCTCGTACGTGCCTTATTTAAGCATGTATAGTCGTTTGGATACAGATAAGGAGCACTATACTTCTTTAACTACTAGTTTTTCCTATATAGCCTACGAGTTGCTTAATGAGAAGCATGATGTGAATGCCTTAAATCAGTTTTACGCTCAATTTAAGAAGCAGATTAAAGTAGAATCTATTCAGACAGAATGTGCTTTTCATTATGCTTTATTTAAAGCCGATTATTATGGTAAATTGGGAGAACTAGATTCATCTTATTTCTTCTCAAGAAAGGCAATTGAGTTAAATCCAGATGATCTAGATGCAACCAATCAATTTATTTCAGCTTTGTTTAAGAGCATTGATCTGAAGCGATTTGAAAATGGGTCAGACTCTGCGGTTTTCTACTATCGAGCATATGAAAACCTAAGAAGTAATAAGCTATACTGCTCGGCTTATGCTGCCGTTATGTTACAGTCTGCCTATAAAGATATTAACGCTAAGAACTATAAGAAGGCAAGAAAAACACTGGATGAATTCGATGCGTTTGCGCATGCATCTCCAGGTTTATTGTTCGATCCCGATCAAGTTGGTTTAGTCTATTCTAAAATAGCACTGCGTGAGTATAACTTTAACAAGTCTAAAGCGCTGAAAACAATACGTTCAGGACTTGAATTAGCCCCGGGGCATTATGATCTGCTAAAAGTTCAATCTTTTATGAGATAGGCTTTTAATTGCTGTTTTCTACTGCAAAATTCACTTTTTTCATAACCACAGCTTCGTAGCCATAGTGACTTTTATAAACTGCATACACGTAAAAGTCTTTTATAAAATAATAGCCTTTTTCAATTCGAATAGCCATTTTGGCTTCAGAACCGTTACTGGTGGTTACGTTTCTTAAAGGATTGAAGCGTACTTTTCCGTTTTCAGGATTCCACTCGGTTTCATCTTCAAAAACAAAAACCTCTTTAGCCTTTATTATTTTTCCATTCTTTTCAAGAGAAAAATAAAGATTGTATTCGTCCTTTAACAGCAAGTCTTCATGTCTGATTTTGATTTCAGGTTGTTTGATTTTATTTTTTGTGAAGTCTACCTCTTTAATTCCGGGCAATACCAATCCCATATCATACCCGATCTGAACTTTTGGATTTCCGCTTTTGAAATAATAAGTCTGTACACCGTTTTTCTTTCCCGTTGTATATGGTGTTGTCCGTTTTAGCTTTCCATTCTTGTGGTAGATCTTAGCAACTCCATCAATTTTCCCTTCTTTATAAGGAGTTTCTTTTCTGAGTTTTCCGTCTTGAAAAAACTCTTTACTTAAACCGTGTTTCAGCCCCTCTTTGTATACAATTTCAACTGTTCCTCTACCACCGGGAGCTTTCTTTTTTACGGTTCCAGTATAGGCTGGTTTTTCCTCCTTTTCAGGAATGCTGTCGGATGATTCGCCACCTAGTTCTATATCTAGATCTATCTCTAGAACCTGATTACAAGAAGACAGTGTAAATACGCTTAAAAGAAGTATAGAGAGTAGGTTAGTCTTTTTCAATGTTCAGTTTTTTTTAGAATAAGGTGTTTTACTTTGTCAGTTCTTGGAAGATTTCTTCTAGCTTTTGCTCTTCCTGCTTTACCTCCAAAATGGTGAGTTTTTGTTCAACAGCAAATTGGAAAAGTGCCTCACGAACATCTTTTTGCCCGGCTGAAAAGAGTTTCCATCGGTTGCCTGAAATATTTTCTGCTTTTTGAACTCCATCCACTTTTTTAAGCTGTGATGAGGTTGTGGTTTCATTAAACTCAACAAGTAGAACTTTAGACTGCTTTAAGTCTTTTAGGCTGGAAGTAGGGCCATCTGCAACAATTTTACCCTTGTTTACTATAATTACTCTACTGCAAAGTAACTCCACCTCTTGCATAATATGAGTAGAAAGCATTACGGTTTTCTCCTTCCCAATTTCTTTGATGAGGTTTCTGATTTCTACCAATTGATTGGGATCTAAACCGGTAGTGGGTTCATCTAAAATAAGCACTTCCGGATCATGAAGTAAAGCGGCTGCTAAGCCTGCTCTTTGTCGGTAACCTTTAGAGAGTTGACCTAGTTTTTTGTGTTGCTCTGGGGCTAAACCGGTTTTTTGAATCATCTCAGGAATACGATCTTTAGAGGCTTTGTGGATACCGGCAATAAAACCAAGATATTCTTTTACATACATCTCTAAATAAAGAGGATTGTGCTCGGGAAGGTAACCTACCTTTTTACGAATTTCGATACTGTCTTCTCTTGTGTCTAAACCACATATTTTAGCTACTCCTGCGCTTTCAGGAATATAACAAGTTAGGATTTTCATCATAGTAGACTTTCCAGCACCGTTTGGGCCTAAAAATCCTACAATCTCTCCACTACCAATGGAGAAGCTTACTTCATTGAGCGCTTTTTGCTTTCCGTATAATTTGGTTACTCCTTTAACCTCTATCGACATACAACTTAGGATTAGTATAATGTAAGGCGTGTAAAGAATATGCCTTTAATCTTTCATCACTACAATAGTATGAAATTAGGATGTAAACCTACCTTTGTAAAATTATGACAGGTATAGTTTTTAAATCTACAGGAAGCTGGTATTGGGTGAAAACCGAAGAAGGTATGCTACAATGCCGGATTAAAGGAAAGCTGCGATTGGCCGGAATTAAAAGTACCAACCCTGTTGCTGTGGGAGATGTAGTGAAGTTTGAGTATGAAGATGATGAAAAGGAAAGAGGCGTAATTACCGGAATTGAGGATAGAAAAAACTACATCGTTCGAAAATCGGTTAACCTTTCAAAACGCACGCACATCATAGCTGCCAATCTAGATCAAGCTGTGCTTATTGTTACACTATCCTCACCCAAAACGTACCCACAGTTTATCGATCGTTTTTTAGTTACAGCAGAGGCCTATTCTGTTCCTACCGTAATTGTTTTCAATAAAATCGACTTGTATGGAGAAGAAGAGCTGGATGATTTAGAGTTCTATTCCTTTGTATATGAGCAAGCAGGCTACAAGGTATTGTGTACATCGGCTAAGGATCAAGTAGGATTGGAGGATTTGATGAATTTGTTAAAAGATAAAACCTCCTTGTTAAGTGGTCATTCGGGGGTTGGTAAATCAACTTTGGTCAATCAAATACAACCAGATTTAAGTCTTAAAACCAATGCCATATCCGAAAGCCATGCTCAAGGACAGCATACTACCACATTTGCGGAAATGTTTGACCTAAGTTTTGGGGGAGCAATTGTAGATACACCTGGGATTAAAGGTTTTGGTTTGGTGAATATGGAGAAGGAGGAAATTGGAGATTATTTTCCAGAGATATTCAAACTTAAATCCGAATGTAAGTTTCACAATTGTCTACACTTAGAGGAACCGGGATGTGCTATTAAGGATGCTGTAGAAAATAATCAGCTGTCTTATACACGTTATGAAAGCTATGTGCAACTCATACAGGACGTAGAGGAGGGGGAGCACTACAGAAACGATCAATACATTTAAAGAGAATTTGCATTGAGAGCGATTATCCAAAGAGTCAAAGAATCATCCGTAACCATTGATGAACAAGTGGTGGCTCAGATAGGAACAGGCTTAATGGTTTTGGTTGGAATAGAAAATGAAGATCAAGAGGAAGATATTCAATGGTTGGTAAATAAAATCACTCAACTTCGAATTTTTGGAGATGAAAATGGATTGATGAATCTTTCCGTCCAAGATGTAGAAGGTGAGATTTTATTGGTGAGCCAGTTTACGCTGCATGCTTCGATAAAAAAAGGCACTAGGCCAAGCTTTATAAAAGCTGCAAAACCAGATGTAGCTATACCTTTATATGAAAAGTGCATTAAAAATTTTGAAGAAAAAATGCCCGGAAAAGTTAAAACTGGAAAGTTTGGAGCGGATATGAAAGTGGCGTTAGTGAATGATGGACCCGTTACCCTTTTTATAGATACCAAGAACAAAAATTAGAACAGACTGATGAGTAAAGGAATAGAAGAGATTCAAAAAGTAGTGGATACATGGATCAATAACCATGGAGTAAGATACTTCAATGAGCTCACCAATATGGCTCAGCTTACCGAAGAAGTAGGAGAAGTGGCAAGGATAATAGCTCGTAGATATGGGGAGCAAAGTGAAAAGGAATCAGATAAAAGCAAAGATCTAGGTGAAGAGCTGGCGGATGTTCTTTTCGTTACTGTCTGTTTAGCGAACCAAACGGGAGTGGATTTACAAGCGGCTTTTGATAAAAAGATGAATATTAAAACGGAAAGAGATCACGATCGGCATCATTCCAATGAAAAGCTAAAATAAAAAAGGAAGCCTCAGAGATATCTGAGGCTTCCTTTTTACTTGATAAAGAGAAGTGTTTTAGAAACTAAACTTCACACCACCCATAATGTTGATTCCCGCCATTGGGAAGTAAAAAATCTCTTCAATTCTTTGGTCACCCACGTTGTAACTAAAGGTGTAACCATTAGGCTCATATTGCGCATTAAATAGATTCGCAACCAATACATGAAACTTTAAAGATCTGATCCAAGAAGGTTTAAGTGCATACTCTAAGCGAAGATCCGTGTTGGTAAAAGGATCAAGACTCCTTCTGTCGTTCTCTGTATTATCCAGGTATTGTCTGCCTACATATTGAGTATTCCAAAGAATATTCATATTCTTTATTGGAGTTATGGCCATTTGAAGTCCGGTTACAATATCAGGAGAAAACGAGATTGCCGTAGAACTGAACTCTGTTGTTTCGAAACCAGTAAAACTGAAATTGGCATCGTACTGCGGTATGCTGTAGCTGTAGTTTTCGATTCTGTTGTCAGAAACGTTTAGATTCCCACCTACGCTAAGCCAGTTGTATACTCTGTAATTTACTTCAAGCTCAGCTCCAAGTCTGTAGCTATTGTCCACATTTGTTCTTACCGGTGATCCTACATCATTAATTTCACCGGTTAAAACCAGTTGATCTGTATAATCCATAAAATAACCGTTTACCTTGGTTAGGAGGCGTGGCGTGCTGTATTCGTATCCAAGCTCATAATCAATCAGTTTTTCAGCCTTTGGATCTCTTTCAGGTATTGCGTCTATAAAGTCGTTACGCACAGGTTCTCTTTGAGCTACCGATACAGAAGCATAGAAACGATTGTTATTGTTTGGTCTAAAATTAAAACCTGCTTTGGGGTTGAAAAAGTTGAACTGCTCATCGATGTTGATAAGGGCTTGATCGTTATCTCTTCCCTCGGCTGTATAATCAACCACTCTAAATTGTAGGTCACCAAAAATGCTGAATTTACCTAAATCATAAATCCCTTTTAGATAAGTGTTGAAGTCGCGTTTTAAGCTGTTGCTGAAATAGTATCGTTCATTAATCTCAGAGTTACTGGCAAAACGTGCCCAAATTACTTCTCCAAAATGATCTCCGTCATATTGGTTATATGCACCTCCTAAAGTAAGGTTTAGCCTATCTGCAGTATATTCCAAAGAGTAAACACCACCATAAAAATGATTGTCTAACCATCTCTGGCGAATTAGATCACTGGAGGTTATAGTATCGTTTGGGGTAATAACATTTGGCAGCAGATAGTCTTCTAGATCATCATCGCTTCGATATTGCTCAAAAAAACCTCTACCATAGGTGTAGTGCAAAGAAGCATTGGCTTTTAGCTTAGAGCTGAATAAGTGTGAAACATGCAGTTGATAGTGATCTTGTGCATAGTCATCTACTTCATTTTCGTAGGTGTAACTATTAAATGTTCTAGAACCGGAGTTTCTTAAATGGGCAGCATCTGCTTCACTTAAAAAATTACGGCTAATGAAATCTTCAATACCCTGTGCGTCATTATTTAACCGAGCTTCAGGAATACCGTTCCACGCTTGATACGTTCTTTCGGTTCCGGCAAAATGAACGAGCTGGACACTGGTTTTTTCAGAATAATAGCTTCCAGAAAGGTAATAGGACCTTAAGTTAGAGCTGGCTCTGTCAATAAAACCGTCAGAGGTGATTTGAGACAATCGACCATCAAAACTCCAATGTCCATTTAATAAGCCGGACCCCAATTGTACGTTTCTTCTAAGTGTGTTAAACGACCCTCCGGTAAGTTCAGCGGCAACAAAAGGCTTTGTACGAACCGTATTGGTTTGTAGGTTAATGCTAGCGCCAAATGCACCTGCTCCATTAGTAGAAGTACCCACTCCTCTTTGCACTTGAATAGACTGTGAAGAAGAAGAAAGATCGGGTGTGTTTACCCAAAAAACGCCATGGCTTTCAGGGTCGTTTAAGGGAATACCGTTTATAGTAACGTTAATACGACTGATGTCGCTCCCCCGGATGCGAATGCCTGTGTAACCAACGCCTGCTCCAGCATCTGAGTTTACTACCGTAGAAGGTAAGTCTCGAATGATAAAGGGAATGTCTCGTCCTTCATTCTTAGCATCAATTTCCGCTTTACCCATGGTGCTTTGCGCCACCGGTGTGTTTTCTCCAGCTCTGAGTGCGGAAATGTTAACAGGCTCCAGAATATTTTCTTCTGTAGCAAGTTTCACATTAATGGTACTTTCTGCACCATTGGTTAGTGTAATCTTCTGTTTAGAAGTTTCAAAACCGATGAATGAAAAGATAATTTCCACCTCTTCGCCAGCGTATCTTGAGCAGTCTAAAATGTAATACCCTTCGGTATTTGTGCTTACGCCAAGGTTTTTGACTGTTACGCTGGCGCCTGGAAGACCTTCACCTTTTTCATCGGTTACTCTTCCGGAAATGATTTGTGCATGTAAACCCCATTGAAGGAGAAATGCAGCGGAGAATAGTAAAAATTTTCTCATAATAAAATTGATATTTTATTACGAATAAAAGGGGCATTATCCGCTAGGATTAATGATAGTTTGAATTAATTTCCCTTGGCAGCATTACCTGCCCAGGTTCATTGGGTATAATCTCAGCCATCCTAAAATAGTAAGGCACCCCTATGAGATGATGCGGCAAATCTAGGTTGTATTTGTGGAATCACCTAGAAAAAAGTTTACCGCTTTAATAGCTTGATTTAGACGGTTTTGATTGGCTCCTTTAATGATTTTAAAAGGTCTGTGTTGATTTTTTACTGTTTGTAAATGCTTATCAAAAAGCATTTGAAGATCGCTAGGGTTTTCCCTCAAGGGGTCATTCTCCCATGGGAGATCGGGGGAGGTAATTAAGTATTTGTGATCTGTTTCTGTTTGAATTTTTTCGTCAATCCAAGGAGTGTTGGTTTTGAAAACAACATCTTCCCAAACCGAAAAGTTGATCATGTCGGTATCCAAAAAAACCAAACCAGTAGTAGGTAGGTGAATTGCTTGATATTCGAGGTGCTCTTGGGCGATTTGAATTAAATCATGGTAACTGTATTGGGGGCCTGTTTTCTCCAAGTGTAAGCGAGCGTATTCAGGAATCCAGGGCGATTGAAAGTGCTTGGAGAGTTCTTTGCACAGCCATGTTTTACCTGAGCTTTCTGGTCCTGTAAGCACTATTTTGGTTATCCCATCCATTCTATGGTTCCTCTAATGGCTAATATAGTGTAGAGGGCAAATAGTATAGCGGTGAGGTAAAGCTTCCGCTTGATATAGAGATATATAGAAACGGCATCAATTACAATCCAATACAACCAATTTTCTGGGATTAGATTGATCATCAAAATCGTAGCGAATATGCTAAATACGGTGGTAAATGAATCTATAAAAGGCGAGGCTGCATCTGTTACTCTCTTTAAGAGAAAGCCGCTTACGATCATGATTCCTATACCAGACAGAACGATAGTGAAATGTAAAGTTTTGGGAAGGTTTTCGCCAAGGGCACCATCGGTTTCATTCCAATGCACCCACCCATATACCGCTGTAAAAAGGTAAAAGATTTGAAGCAACGACTCCGCGTAGATTTTTTTTTGAAAACAGATTTTTAAGTATAGCGCTGAACTGATCAGGGCGAATGGCCAGCATAGTTCACTGCCTTCAATAATTAGATAGGTGTATAAAAGTCCGCTTATTACGGCAACGGTTTCTAATTTATTGATGTATTTGATCAATAGTCTTTAATTTCGGAATTGGAAACATCACTATTCAAAACCTTGATCATAAAAGGGCATTGTTTCAGTTCTCCATAAACCTTTTCAATAAGCCTGTGTAAAGTGTCAAAAATAAGTTTTGACTCTCCAAACACTTGTGTACTCATAGGGTTGGTTACCACTTTAAGATTTTCAACCGCATGAAGCTGTTCTAAAAAATTGTCGATAGGAGCAATGTAACCTTCTGTTAAAGGATACATAGAGATTTCAACGGATAATTTCATATTTAAAGCTGATGAATAGCGTTGGCGATTTCAACGAGAATTTGCGGATTTTTTTCACTGGCATTTCCTACTACAATAACGTCCGCGCCTGCATTGCATATGTCTATTGCAGATTCTTTGGTTCTAATTCCGCCACCAATAATAATGGGTAGATCCATCGATTTTCTAACCTTAGCAATCATACTAGGCGAAACGTGCTTGTCCGCACCACTGCCTCCATCCATATAGATGAGTTTGAGACCTAACATTTCTCCGGCCATAGCGGTGCAAGAAGCAATTTCATCTTTGTGGTAAGGAATGGGTAGGCTACCGCTAATGTAAGAAGCAGTAGTAGGTTTTCCGCTATCTATTAGCATATAACCGGTGCTTAAAACCTCTAAGCCACTTTGCTTAACGTAAGGTGCTGCAATTACTTGATTTCCAATCAGCAAATCAGGATTTCTTCCTGAAATTAAAGACAGGAATAAAATAGCATCTGCTTTAGACGAAATTTGCATCACACTTCCCGGAAAGAGTAATATCGGAATATCGGTTTTGGATTTAATTTCTTCAATACAAGAATCCAAAGCATCTTTCATTAGCAAGCTGCCTCCTACAAATATGAGGTCGGCTTTTGCCACATTAGCGTGTTGGACAATATCCATCAACTCTTCAGGATTTGGCGTATCGGGGTCTATTAAAACCGCTAACATTTTTCGTCCTTCAGACTTTGCGCTTTGAATAATATGTAGTGCTGTGTCCGTCATTTGGTTTGGCAAACCTAATAAACTGAGCTCAAATAACTCCTACCGTTTATTAAATGATTTATGCTTTATTTCTTGTCCAATGGTGACAAATAGGGGCCCTACTTCCTGAAAATCCATTTGGTAGTATTTTGCCCTTTCCGTCTTAACGAGTTTTACCTGCATTAGGGTTGGGCTAGAATAGTAAAAAGGTTCAACATGGATTTCTTTTTTGAAATCGAGTTTTTTATCATCTTCAATTTTCACCACTGCTTCCTTGGCGCCCCAATAGGCTAATAAGTGTGGAATTTCCTTCTCTTTAGATAAACTTTGTGCTTCTTCTTGGCGCAAAAATTTAGCCGCAATGCGCTTAATCTTTTCCTGATGTACTTCAATGTCTAGGCCAATATTTTTAGATGAAATGGCAATAGCAGCAAAATCCTTGGTGTGGGAAAAAGACAATTCTATCTCTTTTGTGGTGAGATAAGGTTTTCCATTTTCAGAATAAAATACTTCAGGGTTATTCCCAAAGGCTACCTTTAAACACTGCCGTATAGCAAAAAACTCCTTCATTCTAGGAGGGTGGTGAAAGGAGTTTAGCTTAGTTTGATCAGAAGGATGTAGATAGATGCCGCTTTTCAACTCATCGATTTCCTCATCGATTCGCCAAATCAAGCATCTAACGTCCTTAAATAGTTCGTTCTTAAATAAAGGCATTTAGGTAAAACAATTTTAATTGCGACAAGTTAAGTATCTTTGCAAACCTAAATTTTTACACAAAACAGAGTATCGTTATGAGCGAAACAGTAGAAAAATATATCCCTTACAAAGTAAAAGATATATCCCTTGCAGAATGGGGAAGGAGAGAGATTGAACTAGCAGAGGCAGAGATGCCTGGTTTGATGGCTTTGAGAGAAGAATACGGAAAAGAACAGCCGTTAAAAGGATCTAGAATTGCGGGTTGTTTGCACATGACTATCCAAACGGCAGTTTTAATCGAAACATTAAAAGAATTAGGAGCAGAGGTTACTTGGTCTTCTTGCAATATTTTCTCTACACAAGATCATGCTTTTGACCAACATGGTTTTAGATGGCTACCCTGAATTAACCGCTGCGATTAAAGGACTTTCTGAAGAAACAACAACTGGTGTTCACCGTTTGTACGAGAGAGTGAAGAATGGAACGCTTCCTATGCCAGCTATCAACGTGAACGATTCGGTTACCAAATCAAAATTTGATAACAAATACGGTTGTCGCGAGTCTGCAGTAGATGCTATTCGTAGAGCTACAGATGTGATGATCGCTGGAAAGGTGGCTGTGGTTGCTGGTTATGGTGATGTAGGTAAAGGTACTGCTGCTTCATTGGCTGGTGCGGGAGCACGTGTTATTGTT
>CAZAJG010000039.1:34106-39908 GCA_964485405.1 uncultured Owenweeksia sp.
AGCAGGTTCTATCGTAACTGTTACTGAAATTGATCCTATCTGTGCGCTTCAAGCGGCTATGGACGGTTTTGAAGTGAAGAAAATGGATAATGCCGTTTTAGAAGGTGATATCATTATTACAACAACCGGAAACAAAGACATCGTTGTAGGTCGTCATTTTGAGAAGATGAAAGACAAAGCGATTGTTTGTAACATCGGTCACTTTGATAACGAAATTGATGTGTCTTGGTTAAACGATAATCACGGTTCTTCTCATGTAGAGATCAAGCCGCAAGTGGATAAGTATACCGTAAACGGAAAGGATATCCTTCTTCTTGCTGAAGGAAGATTGGTGAACTTAGGTTGTGCTACAGGGCATCCAAGTTTTGTAATGTCGAACTCTTTTACCAACCAAACTTTGGCTCAGTTAGAACTATGGTTGCATAGTGATAAGTACGACAATGACGTATATACTTTACCGAAACATTTGGATGAAAAAGTAGCGAAACTTCACTTGGCTAAAATTGGAGTAGAGCTGGATGAGCTTTCTCAAGATCAAGCGGACTATATTGGTGTGGCCAAAAGCGGACCGTTTAAACCTGAGTACTACAGATATTAAGATATATTTCTTGTAGAAAAAGCCGCTTCCGAAAGAAGCGGCTTTTTTATTTATATACCGTATTGTTACGCTTAAGCCTTTATATATTCTTATTTTCGAGGTTTAATTGAACATTTGATGGTTGCTTTTGATCGAGTCTTTAAGCTTATAGCGGAGCACACATCCGACCTGTTGTGTATTCACGATGCAGAAAATACAATTCGTTTTGCTACTCGTTCCAGTAGAGACATTTTAGGGTACTCTTCGGATGATATAATTGGTAAAAAAATCACAGATTTTTTGTCTGAGAGTTTTATCAAAGAAATGGATTTTAACACTTTAATTCGCTTCTTTGATCATCCAGGTACACGCATTCGTTATCAGATTAATCATGGTGACGGCCGGTTGAGGTGGCTTGAAACTACCTTTAATTCCATTGGTGATGATCCACAAAAAGACTATAGCATCTTAAGCAGTACCAGAGACATTACTGAAAGTGTAAACCTTACCAACGATTTAATGGAAGCTCTTTCAAAAGAGCAAGAACTCTCTCGCTTTAAGAGTAACCTATATTCTATAGCCAGTCATGAGTTTAAAACACCCTTAGCCGTTATTCAAGCCAATATCGAAATGATGAAGGTTAAAAAAACCGAAAGAGTGGTGGATAATGCTATTGGTTCTATGGAAGAGGAAGTAGATCGCTTAAATGCTATGATTGGTGATATGTTGGAGCTTAAAAAACTCACAACAGGTCAAACTACTTTTCGCCCAGAAAAATTTCATTTAAAAGAGCTTATTTACGAGGTTATTGAAACAAATATTTCTAAAACTTACGCTGGTATTTCGGTGAAAAAGAAATTTAGAGGAGAAGAACAGCAGATATTGGGAGACCCTACTTTGATTCGTTTTGTTCTAGCAAACTTGCTATCGAATGCATGTAAATTTTCTAAGCCTAAATCTAGCATAGAAATAACGGTAGATTATTTGCCTCAAGAAGTGCGTTTTGCTGTAAAAGATTACGGAATTGGAATACCCGAAGATGAACAGATGTCAATTTTCAAGTCGTTTTATAGAGCTAAAAATGCAGGCAATATTCAAGGAACTGGCGTAGGCTTGGCAATTGTAAAGGAATTTGTAGATTTACATAAAGGTAAGGTGGAGCTTTCTAGTACCCCCGGTAGCGGGAGTACATTTATTGTATGTTTACCTATATAAACTCTAAAAGTCATGAAAAAGAAACTACTAATTGTAGAAGACAACGAAAAACTACTTTCTTCCATGAGCACCTTACTGGAAGACCATTATGAAGTAACCACAGCTAATAATGGAAGGGATGGAATTGATAGCGCAAAGCTTCATATTCCAGACATTATCATCAGTGATATTATGATGCCAGAGGCATCTGGTTATGAGCTGGTGGAAGAGGTGAAAGCCAATGAAAAAACAAGACATATTCCCATCATTCTTTTAACGGCTTTAGGGGAAGATGAAAAGATGATTGAAGGATATGATTTTGGTGCTGACGATTACATCGTAAAACCCTTTAAACTTCACATTCTTTTATCTCGATTAGATAATTTATTAGAGCAGAGAAAGCTGCTAAAAGGAGTGTATGATAAAGCGGTTCCGGTGCATCACGAATTTGGTGTAAAACACCCTACACTTACACACGTGGAAGCACTTGTAGTAAATCATTTTAAGTTCAAGAATTTTTCTATCCCTCAAATTGCCGAAATGATGAATCTCACTCCTTCTAAGTTGGAGAGAGAAATCAAAAGGCTCACGGGAATGACTCCGATTAAATACATTAATGACTTTAGGCTTACCAAAGCCAAGCATATGCTTACAAAAGGCGATAAGACCATCTTTGAAGTGTCTTATACACTTGGCTTTAAAAGTATGAGTTACTTTGGGAAGGCGTATAAAGAAAAATTTGGCATAGCCCCTTCAAAAACGACTGAGGTATAATGGCATTAACTATACTGATTGTTGATAATGATCATGTTAATAGTTTTGTGCTTAAAAATATCATCCATAGAAACTACGCAGAAGCGGAAGTAGATTTGGTATCCGATGGTTTAGAAGCACTAAATCATCTGCAAGAGTTAGAACAAAAAGGCGATAAGTTTCCTGACGTTGTGCTTTTAGATATTTATCTACCCGCCATGAATGGTTTTGAGTTTTTGGACCATTACAAAGAAAGGTTTGCGCACAAGCCAACTATTATTTTTGTGATCAGTAACTCTTTCAAAAAAGAGGACCAGCAAAAGGCAAATGACTATGACTTTGTGAGAGGGTTTATCACAAAACCTTTGATCTACAATAACATCCAGTTTATTATTGATTCGTATTTGAAAGAAGGTTCAGATATTTATATTTAGAAAGCTGCCTATTAAAACCAGCCAGAGTACAAGGTAGATAAGTACTTCTCCAAATATGTAGATTCTTTTGTTCAAATATAGATTGGGTAAAACGGTAGTTATACATATTAACGTTTAAAACAAAGCAATAGTTGGTGTAACGGCATGGAATCTAGTTATTTGAAGACTAGAGTGAGTGAACGAAAAAAAAAAGAATAAAAAGGATCGCATACGCGATCCTTTTTTAATGCCGGTATTTCAAAGCATATCTTATATTTAACTGGAATTAAAAACAACAACCGTGGTAACTAAACTGATTGTCCTAAGCTTATATTTCGGAATACTCATCTTAATCGGGCTCATCGCCTCAAGGAGAGTAAAGGGAGTAAGTGACTTTTACGTTGGAGGAAAAAAACTAGGATACTGGGCGGTTGCTTTTTCCGCAAGAGCTACTGGGGAATCTGGTTGGCTGTTATTGGGTTTAACCGGTATGGGAGCTATTGCAGGCTTTTCTGCCTATTGGGTGGTAGTTGGAGAAGTGTTAGGTGTTGCTGTTTCGTGGTTTTTTATGGCCAAGCGGTTTAAAAGAGCTACAGATAAATACGATTCCATAACTATACCCGACTTTTTAGAGAGTCGGTTTAACACCGGGAAGAAAACAATTCGAAAAGTGGCGGCTACAGCCTTATCTCTTTTTGTGGTCATCTATGTAAGTTCTCAGATTGATGTAACGGGGAAAGCATTCGAATCACTGCTGGGAATCGACTATTTTGTAGGGGCCATAGCCGGTTTCGCTATTGTGATGGCTTACGTTTATTTTGGAGGGTTTTTGGCCGCAGTTTGGTCTGATTTCTTCCAAGGTATACTCATGTTTTTAGGTTTGGTTTGTTTGCCTTTTGTGGCTTGGTTTGCCTTAGATAATAGTTCGGATATATTTAATGGTCTCTCGCAGTTAGATCCAAACCTCATTAGTCTTTGGGGGGATACCAGCGACCCTATGATGGCGCTTTTTACCATACTTGGTTTTGCTATGATCGGTTTAGGCTTTTTAGGCTCTCCGCAAATTTATGTGCGTTTTATAGCGGTTAAAAACGAGGAAGAGATTGATAAGGGGAAGTGGGTAGCTGTTCTGTTTACACTGTTAACGGACTTAGCAGCAGTTTCCATCGGTTTGTTGGGAAGGTACTTATACACGAAGGTTGGGCAAGATCCAGAAATGGTATTAGGCAGTGCTGGGGAAGATGTGCTTATTGTTATGATAGAGAACCTTTTGCCTTTAGGTTTGGTGGCCTTGTATATTGCCATTGTGCTTTCTGCTATCATGTCAACCATCGATTCCTTGATCGTTGTAGCCTCCAGTGCGTTGTCTCGCGATTTCTATCAAAAAATTATCAACCCTAAAGTTGATCCGAAAAGATTAACCCGTATCTCCAGGTGGATAACCTTAGGGCTAGCGGTGTTTGCTTTAATCATTGCACTATCCGTAGCTATTCTATCACCTGACCGAACAATCTTTTGGTTTGTAATATTTGGTTGGTCTGGCATCGCTGCCACTTTTTGTCCAGCTATCATTTTATCTCTTTTTTGGAAGAGCTATTCAGAACCAGGTGCTCTGGCTTCTATGATTACAGGATTTTTATGTGTTCCCTTCTTTAAGTTTGTCATTCAGCCTATAGAAGGTATAGGCGTCTACTTTGAGAAGTTAGATGTATTGGCTCCATCTTTTCTCTTGTCTATGCTAGCTGGATATGTATTTACCAAGTTGTATCCGGCAAAAAAGCAAAACATTGTACAGTCTGATTTACCAGCTGAAAATATCTAGAAGTAGCTGTTTTGAGCTAAAGAGAATGTAATTTCTTACTTAAATGCTGTCCTCCATATAGTGCACCTGTATCTCTCATAAAAGCGATGAGGCCTTATTGCTGTATTATTTTGTAGCCATTACTAGCCGCACTCTTTTTTAGATACATAGGTAGGGTTTTGAACGAATTCTTTCTAAAAAATGAAGCGCATCCATTTCATATACTCAAAAAACCATCTTATATATTCAAAGTGTAAGTATGTGTATTGAAGCGTGCGTAACGTGGATAATCCAAGAGAAAAAATCAGGATTTAACCTAAATTTGTAGCGCACCAAGAAACTAATTTAAGTCCGCATTTTACTAACTAACCCATTCCTAAAAGAATGAAAAACTACTTCAAGGTGTGTGTGCCCCTGTTAGCTGTTCGCAACTGTATCGCTCAAAATTGCAATACGAATTGGAACAAAATAGTTGTCGCTATTACCAACAGAACTACCCTCACAAAAAATACATTTTTTATTGAGTCTCATGCAGTTGCGTTCAAAACGTTATGTATGGAGTATGTGTCTCACATTCTATCCTCATTTTCTGGAAAAGCTTACGACACTAGATCTATTGAAGATCTATCTTATTATAAAACCAATCAGCAGATTCGAAATATTCATGGCATTCTGAGCGTAGCGACTACGTTATTCGTAGCCGTAGGCTGTGAAATTAACTTTCCACTCATCGGAAAGAATATTTTAATGGAAATAGTTTTTACTATTTGCTTATTTATTCTAGTAAAACAGATTGGCCTTACAGAACTTCACCCTTTACAATTTAAAATCTAATTCTTATGCGATACGTTTTTTTTCTATGCAGTTTATGCTGTTTTTCTTTGCTTCAGGCGCAAGACCCCTATGAGAAATTCGAGGGGTTGGTAAATCCTTTAAATGGGAAGTTTTCTTTTGGAACACCGGTTATTCAGATTACTGCGTCCAATGGGATGTCTAAATCTCTTAACCTTTCTTATTTCGGAGATATTCGCACCAACCAAGCTGCCTCTGATGTGGGTTTAGGT
>CAZAJG010000040.1:0-1275 GCA_964485405.1 uncultured Owenweeksia sp.
GTAGTATACTTCGAGTATATCTTTCTCTTGCAGCGATTTTAAAGCGCTATCCGAAGCTTGTGCCTCCTTCAGCAAGCGTGGAGCACCAATGGGCTTTTCGCTGCCCAATTGCCCTTGCAGCTTAAAAAAATGGAGCAGTAAATCTCGTTGTTTGGGTGCGCGATTCAACTTTTCAAACCAAGCCGAAATATCCGTTTCGGATAATCCTTCTACCAAACGAACGTATCGCTTTTGTTTAGGGCGGTATCCAGTTTTGAGCTCTTCTTCCAAAACGATGTAGCGCTTCCCCAATAAGTTTTGGATAATCTTAAGCGGGTTTTTAATACCAATAATATCGCTAATCTCCTTGATGCTCAAAGAATCCTGATTTTCCAGCGCTTCCACAATGAGAAACTCATAATCGGTCAATTCCTCATCTACAATGGCTTTGAGGTGGTTCCGTAGAACTACGGTTTCACTTTCCAGCTTTAAACCAGCCGGCAAAGAAGCAATCATCACTTCTCCTTGATTGCACATGTAATATTCGGACATCCAAGCCCATAATTTTAGCTGCTTATCGCTAACAATAGCTTGTTCATCTTCAATTTCCAGTATATCCTTAGGAGTATAGCCATCTGGCGCTTGATGATGAATGGATTTTACTAAGCCTGTATACAGCTTTCGTTTACCTAGCTGCACCACCACGCGCATGCCTACACTTAGAGATTCCTGCAATAGCGGTGGAATACGATAGGTGTAGTTTTTAGGAAGTGAAAGAGGCAGTATGACTTCGGCAAAAGCATCCATCGGGCAATATTAGGTAATTATCGAAAACGGTTGAAGCGAATGGTGAAAACTTCGTTGTTCAAAAAGAAGGAGGGAACCGTAGAATATTGAACAGAAGAATTTTGAACAGTAGAAGTTTTTTTGTTTTGGGTGATTTATTAAAACTTCGTCATTCGGAATTGGACATTCGTTATTGGATATTCAGAAAGAAGGGAACCGCAGAATATCGAACAGAAGAATTTTGAACCGTAGAAGTTTTTTGTTTTGAGGATTGATTGGAATTTCGTCATTCGGAATTGGGCGTTCGTTATTCGATATTCAAAAAGTTGGGAACCGCAGAATATTGAACAGAGGAATTTTGAACAGTAGAAGTTTTTGTTTTGGGTGATTGATTAAAACTTCGTCATTCAGAGTTGGACATTCGTTATTCGATATTCAGAAAGAAGGGAACCGCAGAATATCGAACAGAAGAATTTTGAACAGTAGAAGTTTTTTTGTTTTGGGTGATTG
>CAZAJG010000040.1:1375-9991 GCA_964485405.1 uncultured Owenweeksia sp.
TTCGTTATTCGATATTCAAAAAGTGGGGAACCGTAGAATATTGAACAGAGGAATTTTGAACCGCAGAAGGTTTTTGCTTTGAGGATTGATTAAAACTTCGTCATTCGAAATTCACAGAATTTTTACCACAAACATTTTATCCCAATATTTACCGGTAATCATAAACGCATCTTCTTCGGCCAAGTAGGCGATTCCGTTTAGGACTTCGGCTCGGGAGTGGGTGAGTTGACTGCGGAGTTTGGAAAAATCGATATAGGCTTCTGCTTCTCCTGTTTTTGGGTTGATGATAAAGATGTTGTCCGAATTGTAAATGTTGGCATAAATCTTACCATCCACATATTCCAGTTCATTAAGATTGGTAAGGGCTTTTTTGCCGGAATATACTTCCAGTCGGCTTTTAAGTTCCATATCGGAACTCAGTGTGTATAAAGAATGCGAGCCATCTGAGGTAATCAGATCTTTCCCATCGTTGCACAGTCCCCATCCTTCATAAGTAGGCATGGTACGAATGTCGATGTATTTCACATCGGGATCATAAACGTAACACCTTCTGTTTTTCCAAGTAAATTGATAAACGGTGTCGCGAAGTATGGTGAGTCCTTCCCCAAAATACTTTGGCGGGAGCGGTACTTCTCGTAACATTCGATCCTCTTTGAGGCGCATTTTACGTGCACGAGAAAAACCATATTGGCCTGTGCTTTCATATAAAAAACCATTGTACACTTCAAGCCCTTGCGTGTAGGAAGATGTGCTGTGCTCCAGTACTTCCAAAACTTCATACTCCAAAGCTTTGGGATTTGTTTTGGGGTAAGCCTTCATACTGAAAGTGGCTTTTTTATCGCCTTGAGCAGAGTAGGCTAGCACTTCCACACTTTTACTCCCAACTGTAGGGAAGTGTAAAGTGAGTTGTTTGCTGCTCGCATCAAAAGCAGTAAAGTTCGCACCACTCACACGAACAGAATCTATTTTAAGCTCGTCCGTGATTTGTACTTTAAAAGACTGACCAACAGTTGTGCTACTTTTTGGTTTTTCCAGTTTAAGTACACTATTCTTCACCTTATCAGAGGCAGACTCTTGACAAGCGGTAAATAAAAGGAGCGTGAATAGAGATAGGGAAATTATTCTTTTCATGAAGATTTTTGATCTTTTCTGCTACCAGCGTATAGTTCATATTTGACCAACCAACTCTCTAGTTTACCATTGTAAAGCGGAATTTTTTGAGAGGGTTTTAAACCTAAATTTTTAAGGCCTTCCTGAGAAGATGTAAACATCCAAGCGGTAAAACCTTGAAATTCTCTTTTGAGCGTATCTCCAATGCCTTTGTACAAAGCGGGGATATCCGCTTCCATCTTTTCTCCGTAGGGTGGGTTGAAAACCACCAAACCTCTTTCTTTAAAATGTTCAGGCTTTTCAAAGGTTAGGAAATCCATTTTCTGAATCGACATTTGATCCTGCAAAAGAGCTGATTTAGCGTTGTTCCTCGCTTTCATAACGAGTCTTGTGTCCTTATCAAAACCGTAAATTTTAAAGTGGAAATTTTGCTCTTTTTCCAATGCCTTGTCAAAAAGCAGTTGATAAAGCTCCTCATTAAAATTATTCCAGTTTTTGAAGGCGAAGTTTTTTCGGAAAATATTTGGAGGTATGTTGTGGGCCATTAAGGCGGCTTCGATGGGGAATGTACCAGATCCGCACATCGGATCGATAAAATCTTGAATGCCATCCCAACCTACCAGTTTGAGAATTCCAGCGGCTAAAACCTCACTAATAGGAGCAATATCGGCTTCTTTACGATAGCCTCTTTTGTGGAGCGAACTTCCACTGGCATCTAAAGAAATGGTTACATTTTCGTTATAAATATGCACATTAATGCGAATATCCGGATCTTGTGTATTTACAGATGGACGTTCGCCTTTCTCTTCTCTAAAACGATCTACAATAGCGTCTTTTGTTTTTTGAGCAATAAACAAGCTATTTCTGTACTGGCGAGCGTTAACAACGGCATCTACAGCAATGGTTTTTTCTTCGGTAAAAAGTTCTTCCCAAGCAATACTTTTCACCTTTTTGTAAAGTTCATGCTCGTTTCTGATTTTAAACTCTCCAACCGGAACTAAAAAGCGAAGTGCCGTTCTAGTCCACAGGTTACACTTGTATAAAAAACCTAAATCGCCCGTAAAAGTTACACCTCGTTTTATGGTTTTTACTTCTCGGGCTCCCAGGGTTCTGAGCTCTTTGGCAAGCACATCTTCTAGTCCAAAATAGGTTTTAGCAAGTATTTTTAATTGATCAGGATTCAAGTTGAAAAGATTTGGTTTTAAAGCTTACCGAGCTATTCGGATTTACTTGAGATTGACTGAAAATAACCTCTGTTTCTAGAGTGTCGCCAGGAGTGAGTTCCGTTAAAACGGTATCAATCCATACTTTATCATCTTGATAAAATTGAACTTCGTATCCTAAAAATTCGGTTTGCTCTCCACTAGGTTTGAGTTGCATTCTTACCCCATATACTTTTTTAGAGCCTAACTTCATTTCAAAAGTCTCAGACTCTACCAGATTAGCATCGTTAACTGACGAATCTGTAGTGCAGGAGGTGATTAAGAAAGCGGTTAAAAAAAGGATGTAAATAGATTTCATGCTTCTCTTTTTAATTCAGAAGCGCAAATTTAGTCATTGTTACGGTGCTATAGGATAGGTAAAAGGAAAAGAATGAACCTCCAATGTTTAAGTAAAAGCCTTTCCATAGACTTTGCGCTTTTTAAAATTAAAATTTAGGTTTGTATTCATGACAAATCTCCATATTCTGGATTGGGTGGTAATCATCGTAATCCTGTCTTCCTTCATTTTTATTGGCATACTCTATCGGGCTAAGGCGGGTAGTAGCTTAAGCGACTTTTTTCTGGGTGGAAGAAACTTGCCTTGGTACATTGCAGGAGTAAGTATGGTGGCCACCACCTTTGCAGCAGATACCCCGCTTTGGGTTACAGAAAAAATTGCTCAGCATGGAATTTCAGGAAATTGGCTTTGGTGGAATATGTTGATAGGTGGGATGTTAACCACTTTCTTTTTTGCTCGCTTGTGGAGGAGGGCGAATATTTTAACCGAACTGGAGCTTTTAGAGATACGTTACAGTGGAAAGGTTGCAGCTTGGTTAAGAGGCGTTAAATCCATTTATCTAGGTCTGTTTATGAATACGGTGATTATAGGCTGGGTAAACACAGCTTTAATTTCCATTCTTGAAGTATTTTTCGACATTACTCCGGGTCAAGCATTTTGGATTGTAGCCGGGGCGATGGTGCTGGTTGCCATATATAGTTCACTTTGCGGTTTGTTGGGTATAGCGATTACTGATTTTTTCCAATTTATCATTGCGATGACGGGTTGTATTATTCTAGCGGTTATCGTGTTGAATACTCCAGAGGTAGGGGGAATAGATGGTTTAAAAGCAAAACTACCGGCTTGGCGTTTAGACTTTTTCCCTAAAATATCAAGCGTTTCAGATGTAGCCGTGGGTACTTTCTCACTCTCTTTTGGCGCATTTTTCTCTTACATTATGCTCCAGTGGTGGGCCAGTTGGTATCCTGGATCTGAGCCTGGCGGTGGTGGATATGTATCGCAACGCATGATGAGTGCTAAAGACGAGAAGAATGCTGTTTTTTCTAGTTTATTCTTTCAAATTGCACATTATTGTTTACGCCCTTGGCCTTGGATTATTGTGGGTTTATGTGCTTTGGTATTGTACCCAGATTTGCCCATTGAAGATGCTAAAGAAGGCTTCATTATGGCTATGCGCGATCACCTTCCGGTAGGCCTAAAGGGTTTGCTGCTGGTTGGTTTTTTCTCTGCTTATATGAGCACCATTTCTACTCAACTCAATTGGGGAGCCAGTTACTTAACCAACGATTTATACAAGCGATTTATAAAACCTGAGTCGGAATTTGAATCTCCTGAAAAGGCAGATAAGCATTATGTGGCGGCCGGTAGAGTATTAACCATTCTCATTATGATTATTGGTCTTTGGGTGAGCACCCAAATCACCACTATAGACAATGCGGCTCAGTTTTTAATAGCAAGTGGTGCCGGATTGGGTATGGTGTTGATATTAAGGTGGTATTGGTGGAGGATTAATGCTTGGAGTGAGCTGGTAGCGATGTTGGCACCCTTTATAGGAATCAGCCTTTCGCAGTTTGTATTGCCGCACTATTTACCACAATCTTTCTTTGATCAAAATGGCGACTTTATGTTTACTGTGTTGCTGACTACCGTTATCTGGGTGGTTGCTACATTCGTTACCAAACCAACCGACAGTGCGGTTTTAAAAAGCTTTTACGAACGTGTAAAGCCTGGAGGTATTTGGAAGGAATATAAAGTGGGCCATACCGATACCAACCCTACCAGCTATCTTTTTGTTTGTTGGATATCAGGAGTATTAATGGTTTATGCCGCTTTATTTTCGGTGGGGTATCTCATTTTTAAAGAGTGGACACCCTTCCTAATCTGGACCGTTGTTTTTGGATTTAGTTTAATCTTTTTGAGATGGGGAATGAAACGTGCTGGCTTTTATTGATTTGAAAACTAAGGGCGTTATCTTCGCCCAAAATTGAATCACTTGACTACCACAGAGTACGTACTGTTGTTTTTTGGAGGAATGCTAGCTGGAGTGATTAATACACTAGCAGGGAACGGTTCGGCTATTACCTTGAGTTTATTGATTTTTACTGGAATACCAGCAGATGTGGCGAATGCCACCAACAGAATAGGGGTGTTGTTTCAAACCTTTACTGCTGTAGTAAGCTTGAGGAGAACGCCTAGAACTTACAAGATGTTTAAAGACAGCAGGTGGTTCTTTCTGCCTTCCGTTTTAGGCTCAGGTATTGGAGCGTTATTAGCGATAGATATTGATCCTGAAACTTTAAAGTATGTAATAGGGAGCATTATGCTTTTGCTGCTATTCACTTTGCTGAATAACCCTAAAAAATGGCTAAAAGCAACGGATGTTTCAAAAAGCCATAAAACCCCCTTAAACTGGATACTTATTTTTGCAATTGCTCTGTACGGAGGGTTTATTCAAATGGGCATTGGCATTATGCTGTTGAGTGTGTTGGTGTTACTGGTAGATTACAGTTTAAGAGATGCCAACATCATCAAGCTGGTATTGGCATTGGTGTTTATCATTCCTGCCTTTATTGTGTTTTTACTTAGTGGAGATATGGAATGGATACCCGGTTTGGTTTTGGCAATAGGTGCTGCAATAGGTGCTGCAATTGGAGCTAGATACATCCTCTTTTTGCCTAAAGCAAATGTTTATGTAAGGTGGTTGTTGATTGTAATATTATCAATCTCGTCCGTAACAATGTTGGGGCTTCACACTTGGGTAATGGAACTTTTTAAAATCTAATTTATGGGAGAAAAGGAATGGTTTGAATCTTGGTTTAATACATCTTACTATCATAAGTTATATGCGCACCGCGATGATCATGAAGCGCGTTACTTCATTAAAAAGTTGGTTCAACAACTGGATATTGATGGAGAAGCTTCCTTGTTAGACCTTGCTTGTGGAAGAGGTAGGCACGCTGTTTTTCTCAATGAATTAGGATATCATGTTACCGGTATCGATCTTTCTGAAAAAAGTATTGAGTTTGCCAAGCAGTTTGAAAAGCCAGGCTTGCAATTTGAAGTGGGCGACATGCGCGCCAATCTTGGGGAAAATAGATTTGATTTTGTTTTTAATCTCTTCACCAGTTTCGGGTATTTTGAAGATACATCTGATAATATTCAAGCCTTAAAAGCAATTGCCAAAAGTTTAAAACCCAATGGACGCTTGGTATTAGACTTTATGAATGTGAATAAAGTGAAGCTTGGACTCGTAAAAGAAGAGATAAAATATGTGGAAGGGATAGAGTTTCATATTGAACGCATCCTTAGAGATGGAATGGTGGTGAAGAGAATAAGGTTTGAAGATAAAGGCCAAACTTTTGAATATGAAGAAAAGGTACAATTGCTAGCGCTACAAGACTTTGAAGAAATGATGGAGGCTAGCGGATTAGAAATAGAAAACACTTATGGAGACTTTAACCTTCAAACATTTGATTTCATCAATTCCGATCGTTTGATTTTATTTGCTTCAGCAAAATCATGAACGAATATCTCCTTTTAATTTTAGCCGTTGCTGCCGGTAGCGTCATCGCTGCCTTACTGAAGTCTAAGGCATCTAAGTCGGTAAAAATCCTTTTAACGTTTAGCGGTGCATATCTGTTAAGCGTAGGGGTGTTTCATCTTATCCCTGAAATTTATGCGGGCAGCAATAATGAAATGGGACTCTTTATAATGGGAGGTTTTTTCCTTCAGTTAATTTTAGAGTTTTTCAGCATGGGTATGGAGCATGGACATGCACATACGGAGCTTTTTAAAAGTAAAGGAGTTCCTGTATCCATTATTATTAGCCTCTTTCTCCATGCCCTTTTAGAGAGTATGCCAGTAGGAATACATGCAGGCCACGATCATGGGAATTCCTTTTTATGGGCTTTAATGGTTCATAAATTACCAGTAAGTATCATTTTGTACACTATGTTGAGCGAAGTATTTCAGAACAAATGGAAGGTGGGCTTATACATGCTGGCTTTTGCATTAATAGCTCCTGTAGGTGTGTTTATAGGGGAAAGTATTCCTCTCTTGGCAGATTACAGCAACGAGTTGACAGCTATCGTACTCGGGATTTTCCTTCACATTTCTACCACTATTTTATTTGAGGCTACTCAATCACATCGCTTCAACTTTGTAAAGTTTCTGGTTACCTTAATCGCTGCAGCTGTAGCTTGGTTTGGTGTAGCTTAGGATAGATTCATTGTTTTCAACTCATTCTTTATCGGTTTTGATTCCGTTCATCTCTGTTCTTTCCAATAACACAATAGAAAGAAGCAATTGGATATAAGTAATGTAGCTGACAACAAGCTTTACATTTGCATCAGCTATTAAAATTTGAAACAAATAGTTAAAGTAAATAAGTATAATATTCTAAAAAAATTAAAATGGGAGTACTAGTTGGAAAGAAAGCCCCAGGATTTTCTGCTGCGGCAGTAATCAATGGAGAAGAAATCGTTGAAAACTTCTCTTTGGAGCAATATGCTGGAGATAAGCATGTAATCCTTTTCTTTTACCCAAAAGATTTCACTTTCGTGTGTCCTACAGAGCTTCATGCTTTCCAATCAAAAATGGATGAGTTTGAAAAATTAGGAGTAGCTGTAGTAGCCGTTTCTACGGATACAGAACAGTCTCACTGGGGATGGTTGCAAATGCCAAAAGACAAAGGTGGAATTCAAGGAATCACTTACCCGGTAGTAGCGGACACAAACAAAACGATCTCTGCAAACTACGATGTATTAGCAGGTAGTTATTACTATGACGAGAATGAAGAAATGCAAGCGGAAGGAGAAATGATTGCTTACCGTGGTCTTTTCCTTATCGATAAAGAAGGTATTGTACGTCATCAAATTGTTAATGATCTTCCTTTAGGTCGTAATGTAGATGAGGCTATCCGTATGGTTAAAGCACTACAATTTGTAGAGGAAAAAGGAGAGGTTTGTCCAGCTAACTGGGATGAAGGTAAAGATGGAATGAATGCTACACATGATGGAGTAGCTTCTTACCTAAGCAGTAACTAAGAGAAGATAAAAATCTATATATAATGAAAGCCGTTCTATTCTAAATAGAGCGGCTTTTCTTGTTTTTGTAGAAAAGTGAACCTAAGATTACACTTGAAAAATCTACATATTTTATAGTAAATAATCTGATAACCAGTAGGATGAGAAAAATCATTCTCGAAAGGCAGAATCGTTTAATTTTATTATTACATTTACCACTAGAGGAATCTAACCATAAACTGTTGTCGCGATCAAGCACAGTTTTAAAGATTTTCTCAACGATATCACACTACATACATTAAGGGACATTGTGCTTGAAATTAACGGATTCAAGTCAGACGTATTCATTATTCTTTTTGGGGGAAGAGAATGGTAAAAACGAAGCTAAAATTGGACTTTATAGTTCAGTCTATTTAGTGGGTTATTAATGTTAAATGTAATTGTATTGATGAGAGTTAAATTAAATTATTCCCCAACCTTAAATAAGGCTCACCTTTTTTTTATTGAAGACAAAATAGTTAGGATCAATTTTTATTTTCGATCATAGCTTACCCTACAACCAAATTCCACCTAGGAGTTATAATGCCTGGTCAACAGTACTTTGTCTAAAAGAATTCTTTCATATAGCTTAAATTTTATAGTACGGAATACGCTAGGCAAAGTGCTGAAAACCGGTTTTACTAAAGGTGGTATTTACATTTTAATTAAGCAGACGATTACACCATTTTCTGATGAGTTCTACGATAGTAGAATTAACACTTCGAAGGTAACCTATCCAAAACCTAGCTTTCGAAGATGAGGTAGTTATCCGGATTCTGAATGAGGATTGAAAAGTTAGGGAGGGAAAGAATCCGGGTACTGCTTTTTAGGAATTAGATTACAGCTAATTTTTTACTCACCCAATCTCCAGTATTGGAATTGTAAACACGTATCAAATAAATTCCATTTTTCAGCTCTAAAATGGAACGTGTTGAGGTAGATG
>CAZAJG010000040.1:10001-16640 GCA_964485405.1 uncultured Owenweeksia sp.
TTCCCACTTAAATCGGTTACTTGAAAATCAAGTATTTCTCCAGATAAACTGGTCAGTTCCCAACCCATGTCTGTTTTTTCAAGTTGCATCCAATCTGCAGCAAAAGGTGATGCAATGGAAATATTAGAAGGATTAATTAAAAGTGTAAAGCGCTGAAGGATAGAATTTCCAACATAATTGAAGGAATAAGGGGTGCCTGGTAAGTAGGTATTTGTATCTCCAGTACTATGATCGTACAAAGCATATGAAAAGCCAGATGGGAGGTTTTCAATCATGTCTAAAGCAAAAGACCCACTTTCTACAGCGTTAAATTCTAATGGAATTTGGTAGGCGTTTAGCCCTTTCGGTAAACCATTAAAAACATATGGATTACCATTCGGGTCTAAACTGTAAAGATTGGCGGAGGTACTATCTGTATTATACTTTTTAAGACCATCAAACTCTTTGTCTAAACCAAAAGTGAGGGTGTTGTTAAAGCCTATCCAAGTTGAGTTAGCTGTTGTTTTAGAGGAAGAGACAGTTAGCTCTAAGTGATCCACATTTTGCTTAAATCGAGCAGGGCGTTGACCAATAGTAGTCATGGATTCTGTGAGCGTAATGCTTGATGTATTTGAAGCCTTTACAAAAAAGGATTGTCCGGGTGGAATATAATTGTTGGCATCTCCAACGCTTCCATTATGAGAATACCAAATGTTATTATTATTGATATAAAAAGTAGCATCTAAAACATTGTTTTGAGCTTTTACCGCTTCCCAATTTAGTGAACAGGGATAAGGGTTAGCTATCAAATTCCAACCTCTATTGTTTATAGGTGCAGCTGAGCGAGATTTTAAATCAAAGGTTTGATTTCCATGATTTAGGTTGCCTGTAGCCGTTAAGGTTATGGGGAAGTTGCCAAAAAGTGGAGGGCCTTGAAAAATGGTATAAGCCGTACCTTTTAGAGATTTACTTAGAGATTCTGCAGTTACCCATACGCCTTCATTATTAGCGGGATTGATAGTGTCTGCATTGTAATAATAAATATTTTGTTGATTGACTTGACCGTTTGAAGCGGTATAAATCGTCATTTCGTTAGAGCGAATGTCGCCAATAGTGCCGTTAACCGGAAAACTAATATAATACCAACCGGCATTGAGCCCTGTATTTCGATGTTGCCAAACTGCATTTCCGTTTACCGTTCCTTTTACTTGCGAAAATCCATTACTACCATCTTTTACATAGATAGTATCCTCTACAGTTAAGGCAAAGCCATTTGAAATTTCCAAAGCAGCACCACTTTCAATGGTTACTGTTTTTGCCGTAACGTTGGCGGTTAGATTGGCCGCTGATCCACCCTGCTGAATGGTAACATCGCCACCAAACAAATTCCCGCTTGGAGCGGCTCCTGTGTTCCAATTGCTACCGTTCCACACAAAATTAGAAACAACAAAACCTTCCAGTTGAATACCTGGATCAACAATATGATTTCCTGTAAAACCTTCAATATCAAAAGTTCCTGCTGCGCTTGAGGCATTGTATGCGTAAATTCTAAAGGTTAAAGTATCCGATGCATTTAAATTCAAATTTTGACTAAACTCTGCGCCACTCGTACTTAGGTTTGAAACAGTGAATACATCTGAGGAGTAGTTGTCTAAACTAGTTCGTATCCTTACCTCTGATGGACCTGTGCTGCTTCTATCCAATCGTGTTCTAATGCTAGAGATAATCACACTTTTTTCGCTACTCGGGGTAACTGAAATCTCTAGAAAAGCATTTAAGTCTATCGTATTTGTTTGCGGCCAGTTTCTAGTGTTGTAGTCACCACCGGTAGAATTGTAAGTTACACCATTACTTCTACAAATACTTTTTACCGTTACATCGGTTGCTGTAAAAGATGCTCCACTTACACAGCCGTTTACATTGGCACGATCGTACTCTGCTAACACAATAGTATCTACGGTGTTAATAGGGGGAGTTCCACCTCCGTTGGCGTTGTATTCAAAAACAGCTTCTACCGGAATGTGATCCGATGCGTAATACAAAGCATCCGCAATGGTTTGACCAACTGCTGTATTGGTAGGTGAACCATTTATCGCCCCGTTGTAATGGTTACCATCATTTCCATAGGCGTTGTAGGTATTGCTCTTGTAGGTTATTCCTCCCGAATTGTTAATTCCATCCGAGAAGAGGATCATATCAAAACGATCGTCCATGCCACCGCTGGCTCCTCCGTTAAAGGCAATATCTCTTGGTGATTGTGTGTGATGATCGGCATAAGAGCTATTATTCCATGTACCGCTTAAATTCAGTACATCGTTAAACTCACCATTGGAACTCGTGTTGACTTGAAGTAATGCAGAGTATGCCGCTTCATTTGCGGAGTAGATGTTAAAATCACCACAAACAATAAAAAAGGAACTATCGGGCAGTGCATTGGTAACCTTTCGTAACGTGTCCACCTCCGCTTTTCTTCTGTTTTGATTGCTTGTTCCAGTGCTTGCTTTAAGATGCACACCAAAAATATGAAGTGTGTCCGACATCCCTGCGGGGCTCAATCTAAAATGAAAAATATCTCGAAGTTGAGTGGGATAGTTATTACCACCTCTATAGGTAAACTTAGTGGTTTTGTAATAGAGCGCAATATCCAGATCATTACCATTGGTAAATGGAGCCAAGGTGTAGGTGGTGCTGTCTATATTCATTACACTATCTAAAAATTGTGTAGCTGCGGCAGAACCCGATAATTCCTGTAACACCAAAATATCAGGCTTCATATTATCAATTACCGTTCTAAAATGTGGATGACGAGCGTCAACATTGGTAGGGCTATATCTAAGGCTGTTATAGGATACTAGCTTAAACTCTCCAGTTTGAGAGAATAACAGCAGTGGACACATGGCCAATGCAAGCAATAGATTTTTCATTTTGTGATACTGGTATTAATTCCCGATAGTCAAATGTCGTGAATTCTGTAGACCTTAGAGTTACGTTTTCGTTATATCCCTCTTTGATCCTATTTTTTTAAGTGCCCACTTATAAATTCAGCCCGCTTGATGGTTGTACCAATTGATAATTTGTGATTTTAGCGAAGTGAAAAGCTTAGAACATCGCTTACAAAACGCATTGGCAAAAAGAGAAAGCAATCACCTGCTTAGGGCCCTTAAACATTGGCCTGAAGGTAATGTTGATTTTTTTTCAAATGATTATTTAGGGCTGGCCAAAATAACTACAGAATCAGAATTTAGGAATGGTTCTGGAGGTTCTAGATTAATTAGTGGCAATCATTCCACACATCAAGATTTAGAGAAGTATTTGGCTTCCTTTCATCAAGCAGAGGCTGCGTTACTCTTTAACTCAGGTTTTGATGCCAACCTTGCGTTGTTTTCTACGCTACCTCAAAAAGGAGATGTGATTTTGTATGACACTTTGGTGCATAGCTCTATTCGTCAAGGCATTCGATTATCAAATGCTTCTTCCTACAAATTCTGGCATAATGATTTAGATCATCTCGCCCAACTTTTGGATAGGTATAAAGCGAGTCAAATCTTTATTGCTGTAGAAAGCATTTACTCTATGGATGGGGATAAGTGTGCGCTCCAAAAAATAACAGAATTGGCTCAAGTCTATGAAGCGGAGATCATTTTAGATGAAGCGCATAGCAATGGTGTAGAAGGTATAGAAGGTGAAGGTATGGCTGTTAACGAAGGCTTGCACAATCATGTTTTTGCACGAATGATGGGTTTTGGAAAAGCGATTGGAAGACATGGTGCAGTGGTTTTAGGATCACAGGTATTGATGGATTATTTGGTGAATTTTGCTACACCTTTTATTTACAGTACTGCTCTGCCTCCATCTGCTGTAGCGCATGTGTTGGAAGCTTATCAAATATTGGCAAATGAGCCAGAAAGAAGGGGAAAGCTGAAGCAGAATATTCAATATTTTCAACAAAAAAGTAAAAGTCTTCAACAGGTAAAATCTTCAGACTCTCCCATCCAAACTATCAATATTCCTGGAAATGAGCAGGTAAAAAGAAAGGCAAAGGAGTTGAATGAAAATGGGATAAATATCAGCGCTATATTATCGCCTACAGTGCCGCAAGGGTCTGAACGATTGCGTGTATGTTTGCACTCCTTTAACTCGAAAGAAGAGATAGATTTATTGTTGAGTTTGATATGAAAAAGACCCTTTTTGTTAGTGGAATAGGAACAGAGGTAGGCAAAACAGTAGTATCGGCAACCTTGGTGCAAGCCTTACAGGCAGACTATTGGAAACCCGTTCAATCCGGAGATTTAAACTACACCGATACAGATAAGATAAAGGAATGGTCTAAAGATGCGGGAGAAACATTTCCAGAAGCTTACAGACTTAATATTCCAGCATCGCCTCATTATTCGGCTCGGATGGACGGAGTAAATATTGAACTAAATGCTTTTGAACTACCCGTAACAGAACAGCCTTTAATTGTGGAAGGAGCAGGAGGTTTATTGGTGCCCTTAAACAACACCGATACCGTTCTAGATCTCATTAAAAAACTGGATGTTCCTTTAATTATGGTCAGCCGGGCCTATTTGGGAAGCATCAATCACACTTTGTTGAGCTTAGAAAAAGTAAAAGCAGAAGGAATCATATTGGCGGCCTTGGTATTTACTGGTGAAAGAAATCATGAATCAGAAAACATAATACGAAAGCACTTTCCGGAGGTGGAAGGAAAAGTACTATGGGTAGAAAACATGGAAGAAGTAAACCAAGAAAATGTGAGTAGAGCCGCTAAAGAAATTACAAACCCCTTGAAAGAGATATTGAATGAATTGGATTGAAAGAGATAAAAAAGTAATCTGGCATCCGTATTCGCAAATGAAAACGGTGGATGATCCGATAACCATCGTAAAGGGAGAGGGAACCATGCTATACGACTCCGAAGGAAAGGCATACATTGATGCAATTGCTTCTTGGTGGGTAAATCTTCATGGTCATGCTCACCCTCATGTAGTGGAGAGAATTCATCAACAAACAAAGGAATTAGAGCATGTGATTTTTGCAGGATTTACACATCCTGTAGCCATAGAACTGGCAGAGAAATTACTAGAGAATGTGAAGCTGGAACAGGCCAAAGTATTTTACAGTGATAACGGATCAACTGCGGTGGAGATCGCCATTAAAATGGCATTACAATACTTCTCCAATCAAGGGATTCAAAAAAGAAAGGTTATTGCTTTTGAAGAGGCTTTTCACGGAGAAACTTTTGGAGCTATGGCGGTAAGTGGCCCTTCTGTTTTTAATAATAGTTTTAGAGAGCTTTGTTTCGAAGTGATTCATATTCCAGTTCCTCTACCCGGAAAAGAAGAGGAGTCTTTTGAAGCTATGAAACAAGCTTTGCTTAACGATGAAGTAGCGGCTTTCATTTATGAACCCCTCATTCAAGGTGCTGCAGGAATGCGTATGTATAGTCCGGAGGCAATGGAGAACATTGTGAAACAGGCGAAAGAAGCTGGAGTTTTATGCATTGCGGATGAAGTAGCCGTAGGTTTTGGAAGAACAGGTCATTTGTTTGCGTCTCAGTCTATTGAAACAAACCCGGATTTAATGTGTTTTTCGAAAGCACTTACTGCCGGTTTTATGCCTTTAGCGGTTACTACATGTACGGATGAAATTTATCAGGCCTTTTACGATGAGGATAAAATGAAAACCTTTTATCACGGCCATTCCTTTACGGCAAACCCAATGGGCTGCGCTGCTGCTTTAGCTAGTTTAGAGCTCCTGCTGGAGAAAGCAGCGCAGGATAAAATCCGCTTTTTGGAAAGTAGCCACAAACAATTTATTCAGGAAATAAAGAATCACCCCGTTGTTCAAGATATCCGTTCGTGTGGAACCATTATGGCTTTTGAGGTGAAAACGAATTCTACCGGTTATCTCAGTAATATTAGAGACTTACTGTATCATTTTTATATGGATAGAGGAGTTCTGTTGAGACCTTTAGGTAACATCATTTACATCTATCCACCTTTGTCTTTTACTGAGGAGGAATTGGAAAAAGTATATCAAAGCATCCGAGAATCCTTGGATTGGATTGCTCAAAAAATGAAGACGACTCCAATAGAAGAGGAATTAGCTTGATGGAGAAAATTGGCATAAAATCTTGGGGATCTATTTCCCCTTTGGGTTTTGAGAAACATAGTATTAAAAGGGCTTACCAGAATCAAGAGACTTGTTTTCAATTTTCCTCAGATACCAATACATGGATAGCTTCTTTGGAGAAAGAAGCTTCCGAAAAAGTAGAGCAGTGGAAGATTAAAGATCGCCTTTACCAGAAATGTGACGATACGGTTTTATTTGCGCTAGAAGCGAGTGCGCAAGCTTTAGAAAATAGTGGTTGGACATTGGAAAAAGATACCGGTGTTTTTATCGGGTCTTCCCGAGGAGCCGCCAGACTACTAGAAGATAATTATCAGAAATTTTTAAATAAGCAAAGTATTGAGGTATTAACCTCGCCCTTAACCACTATGGGGAATATTTCAGCCGTGGTAGCTCGAAATTTTGGTTTATCTGGTTTTGCAGATACACTTTCAATGACTTGTAGTTCAGGTTTTCATGCCTTTTTGCAAGCTATGGTTTGGTTGCAATCGGGTATGAAGAATAGGATTTTAGCCGGAGGATCGGAAG
>CAZAJG010000040.1:16650-38191 GCA_964485405.1 uncultured Owenweeksia sp.
CCTTTTTTTGTAGAGCAATTGCAACAACTAAAACTCTATTCAAAAGACAAAGGAAAGTATCCAAATCATTCTTTAAAAGCCGACATAAAATCAAATACCATGATTTTAGGAGAAGGTGCCGCTGTATTTGCTTTGGAAGCGGTGCAAGAAAGAGAGGATTATGAAGCAGTGGTTAGCGGAATAGGTTATGGCATGGAGCATAATTCTAATTTGGTAGGGCTGAGTAAAGACGGAAAAAATATTCAAGAGTCTATGAAAATGGCTCTTCAAAATCAGGACCCGGAAACCATTGATGCCATAGTAATGCATGCTCCCGGAACGGTACAGGGTGATTCTGCTGAAAAAGCAGCTGTAAAGGCTGTTTTTGGAAACCATACACCTGTGTTACTATCTAATAAATGGAAAATAGGTCATTGTTTAGGAGCTTCAGGAATGCTAAGTTTGGAAATGGCTTTATTGATGTTGGAGGATCAAGAAATTTTTGAAACACCTTTTACTTCGAAGTCAGGTAACATACCGAAAAAAATAATGGTTAATGCCTTAGGTTTTGGAGGCAGCGCCATCACAATAATAATTGAAAAAGTTTAGGACTATTTATATGGAAAAGAAAAATTGGTCAAAAGAAGAGATTTACGCTTTATACGATAAGCCATTATTGGACTTGGTATACGAAGCTGCGGGAGTGCACAGAAATTTTCATGCTGCTAACGAAATTCAAATCAGTACGTTACTTTCCATTAAAACTGGAGGATGTCCTGAAGATTGTGGGTATTGCCCCCAAGCAGCCAGGTATCATACGGATATTGAGAAGAATGATTTGATGACAGTGAATCAGGTGAAAGCAGCCGCCTTGCGCGCCAAAGAATCAGGTTCCTCACGTTTGTGCATGGGCGCAGCGTGGCGAAATGTAAGAGACAACTCAGAGTTTGATCAAGTACTGGATATGGTTTCTACAGTAAACTCGGTAGGCTTAGAGGTGTGCTGTACTTTGGGGATGCTTACGGAAGATCAAGCTAAAAAATTGGCCAATGCCGGTTTGTATGCCTACAACCATAATATTGATACTTCAGAAGAATATTACAAGGAAGTGATATCTACACGAGGATATGAAGATCGTTTAAAAACGATTGAAAACGTGCGTAAAACAGGCGTTACCGTATGCTCTGGTGGTATTATCGGGATGGGTGAATCTGGAAAAGACAGATGCGATATGTTACACACTTTATCCATTCTTGATCCTCAACCAGAATCTGTTCCAATTAACGCTTTGGTTCCAGTAGAAGGTACTCCCTTAGAAGAGCAGCAAGTAGTAAGCTCTTGGGAAATGATCCGAATGGTAGCGGTTACCAGAATTGTATTGCCTAGATCCGTGGTTCGCTTATCGGCAGGGAGAACGCAAATGAATCAAGAAACACAAGCTTTTTGTTATATGGCCGGAGCTAGCTCCATTTTTGCCGGAGATAAACTCCTAACAACACCCAATCCAGATATTGATGAAGATTTAAGTTTATTCAAAGCGCTGGGTATTAAACCTAAAGAGGCCATTCAGAAAGAAAAGGAGAATCATAAAGTAGCGGAAGCAGAGAAAAAGGAAAAGATAAAATGGTCTAGACCTGCGCATACGATTGATAGGAATGTAGAAGCTTCAGAAAAAGCGAAAGAAGTAAGACAAAATGTTTAAGTAGAATAGCCCTGCATTTTGCGGGGCTTTTTTTTCTCCAAAATAGACTTGCTGAAACCAATTGAGTTATCAGCTATAAAGGGGTGTAGATTTTAGACTAAAACTGGTAATACAACATAACAGAAAAAGTATTGCCGCCTAATTCGTCAGCGGCTCTTAAGCCTATATTATAATCCACAACATTTAAAAGCGTTCGAATTCCCCAGTAATGGTAGGATTTGGTTCTAAAGCCAAGATCAAAACCCGTATGTAAGTTGTAGGTGAAAATGCTGTAGTCTCCGGGCTCATCTTCACCTTCTTCATCTACCGGACGTTCAACGTTTGTATCTACTATATCCAAACCTATACCTGCAATAAAGCGGAGTTGAATTTTCTTATTGACGATGAGCTCCCTAACACCATCCACGTTGAAGTTAATGATTACGCTGGATGTAGTATGTTCAGTACTGTCTAAAGTATTAATTCTAAACTCCTTGAGGTTTGTTGGGAAATGAAAGTTAGCGCCACCTTGTATTCTCCAATCTTCATTAAAAATGGGGCTTAAAAGGCTTAACCCAAAACTAGCGGATGGACCAAAGTGATTGGCCATTGGACCCGTAGGAATCCATGTGCCAAGTAACAATTGTATGTGTGCTTCTTCAAAAGATTCTTTTCGGTCTTTTTCTCTTCGGTCTGTTATCCGTTTTACCGAATTGTATCTTTCATTGTAAATATTATCCTCATAATAGTAGGGATTTGTATCTGCATAAAGGCTAAGAAACAGATGTTCAAAATCCGATTGGGGTTCTTTTAAAAGCGCTTTAGCCCAACGAGCAATCCATTTATCAAAGGCACTGTTTAAGGGGATATATACATAATAAGCTTTGTCAAAGGCATATATTTCGTCCGCTCTCGAAAAGCGGGATTCTCTAGCTCTATCCTGAAAATTTTCAATGAAATAGTCTACATTTTTACCAATTTCACCTTCTATCAAAGTATCGGATTGAATGGAGAGTAATACATGAAGTCTAAAAACACCTTCATTATAACTACAGATGTTGGCCCATTCTTCTGCAATTCTTTCAATTTCTTCAGTTTGTGTAAAGTCTAGCTTTATCAACTCCGCTTGGCTAATTACAGAAATAGCTTCACAGTCTGATGATGGTAAACCCAAAGTTTCTCTAAGCTGTTGATTATTTTGACCAATAGAGAAGAAGGGTGAAACAAAAAGGAGTATGAATGATAGTGACCTCGTCATAATTGAATTGGAGCAAAAATAATACCTCATTTTAGGCCCCTTAAAGTTAGGATAAGTAAGGTTAATACTAAAGCTCCAGTTCTGCCACTATCGGATGGTGATCGGATAGTTCTTTTCGCACCACTTTAAACGTTCGCGTTTTTATCTCTTCAGAATGCCAGATGTAATCAATCCTAAAGGGTAATGGACCACGAGCATAGGTTTTACCAAAACCACTTCCTCCTTCCATAAAGGCATCTTCTAATAAAAGATCAATTTGATGGTAGGTGTAAGATTGTGGTGTATCGTTAAAGTCGCCACAAACTACAACCGGATACGGGCTATGATTTATAGCATTTTTAAGAGATAACATTTGTTTGGCCCGTTTTTCAAAAGCGCCTTTTAGTTGTTTAAATATTTTCAAAAAGCCATCTTTAATCTCCTCTTGGCTCCCTTCGTTGGGGTTTTGTAATCTTTGATAATCGCCAGTTTCTAAGCCTACTGAAGCGAGGTGAATATTTATGAAGCGAACTATTTTTCCATTGTAATCAATATCCGCATAAATAAACTGGTTATTGTAAACGGGTTTGGTAGATTCGATATCCATCAACTCTAGCGCACCAGAACCAACAATGGGATATTTAGAATGAATGGTTAAGCCATAATTACCGCTGATATTAGTGGGCTTTATGTATTTGTACTTAAAATCAAACTTGGGTGTATTCTCTCCATTGTAATACTCCTGCATGAGTAAAACATCAGGAAATTCATTGAAAACGGTTTGTTTTATTTTTTCTGGTACTCCACTTTCAGGTATCCATTCGTAAGCATTAAACATCCTAACGTTATAGCTCATCACAGTTAATTTACCATCCGGATTTAGAACTGGGGTAGGTGCACTGAACTGATAAAATCGGTTGAAGTGAAAGTAACCTAGAACAATGGAAAGCATAGATAGAACCAGTTTAGTTTTACCTCTAAAGGCCCAATAAAGGATAAACAAAAGATTGATAAGTAATAAAACAGGATAGGCTAAACCCAGAAAAGCGAAGATGGAAGTCCATTCTGGATTGATGTAAAAGGCCAAATAAGAGCCCAGCAAAGCAAACGCTGCAAGGATGTTAAAGAAATAAATGACGCCTCCTAAAAGGGACCTTTTACGATTGGTACTCATGTTTAGTCTTTCCCTATCCTAAACAGATAGTCTTTTTCGTCTTTAGTTAAACTCTCATACCCTGAACGGCTAATCTTGTCTAGTATTTCATCCATTTTCATTTGCTGACCTGCCTTGCGCGTATGATATTCATCATCGTTTCGCGTTCTGCGCTTACCTGTGTTGGTATATACCTTTCTTACGTTAGCTTTTGGTTTAAACCAATTGGCGATGTTATCCATAAACTTGCTAAAGCCCTCGGTTATGTCTTTACCCGCACGGAGTTGTTTAATAGAAAAATATCCTAATGCCGCACCTCCAAGATGCGCTAAGTGACCACCTACATTATTCCCGTCCGGGAGATAAAGGAGGTCCATTAAGACAAAAAGAGCCGCTACCACCCAAAGTTTAACACGTAAAGTAAAGAAAAGACGAACCTCTAGATTGGGAACATAAGTAGCCACAGCAACTACAATAGCCATTACAGCAGCAGATGCTCCTCGGTTATTTGATCCGGCTACAGATTCTGAAAATACTGGAAATACATTGTAAGCAAGTACATAAAGGATACCCCCTGCAATACCTCCTAATAAATACGTGCTCAATAGTTTTCTGCCGCCCAAGTACTGTAAATACACTCTTCCGAAAAAATAGAGGTAAAGCATATTAAAAAGGATATGTAAAAACCCTTGATGGGTAAACATATACGTAATCAGCGTCCAAGGGCGGGTAAGGAGTTTTCCTAAATCACTAGGTAAGGCAATCCAATCGATTAGATAAGCGTGGAACTGTGCTTGAAAAAAATAAGCGAAAATCTGAACGAGGTAATAGAGTAAGAAAACCCCAAGGTTGATGATGATCAACCGAGCCATAGCGTCTCCTTCGTTAAAATATCTTTTTATTTCGTTGCGTATTCCGCTCATAGGTAACTATCTGTACTGATTTTTTTGCCAATACTTAATCAACAAATATCCAAAAAGCATTCCACCCAAATGTGCAAAGTGCGCGACATTACTGGTAGGATCATTCGCTAACCCGTTGTAAAGCTCAAGTGCTCCATATACCATTACAAAATACTTGGCCTTAACAGGGATAGCAAAGTAAAGATATATGCGTGTATCCGGGAACATCATTCCAAAGGCTAATAGTACGCCAAAAACCGCTCCCGAAGCCCCTACTGTAGGAATGTTGTACTTTAAAACGTATTGGGTTAAAGTGTCTGACCATCCTGTATTATACATACCAGGCTGATTGTATTCTTGAATGATGGCTTGAAGGTCAGAAGCAGAATATCCCATTGCAAAAAGCTCAGATTTTAAGCTCATAGCTTCGTAATAGTTTACACCAAGGTGTATAAAAGCTGCACCCAAACCCGTTACCAGATAAAAAATTAAAAAACGCTTAGCTCCCCAATAATTCTCCAAAGCATATCCAAACATCCAAAGCGCGAACATGTTGAAAAAAATATGTCCAATATCCGCATGCATAAACATATGCGTGATAAACTGATAAGGTTCAAAATTCGCTGATCCAGGTAGATAAAGGCCCAATACTTTTCCTAAATCCAATTGAAAAGTGCTGCCAACAACTATTGTTCCTAGAAAAAAAAGACCATTGATAATCAATAGGTTTTTAATAACATCCGGAAGCAGATTAAAACGTGTAGGTCTTTGATACATTAACTAAATGATTTGTCTATATCCTCTAAATTCAAATTAACGATGACAGCTTTTCCACTTAAACTCATATAAGGTGAAGAACAAGCGAAAAGTTCATCAATTAATTGTCGCATTTCTTGTTGCTCCATTTTCTTGCCAATTTTTATAGCTGACACTTTGGCCATAATTTGAGCAATATGTACAGCATATTCTGATTTTTCAGAAGTCTTAAAATCCTTTTGATCTTCTAAGAGCTGCTCAAATACCCGATTTACACCTGATGGATCAAGCGCTAAAGGTACACCGTTGATGATCAACTCATTTTTACCAAACTCGTCTACATCAAAGCCCTTCTCTCTAAGCTGAGGTAAAAGTTCCTTCAGTAATTCAAAATCAGATGGACTAAAAGTTAGATTTTGCGGGAAGAGCAGCTGCTGGCTTGCCACATGCTTGTTTTCCAATGCTTCCGAAAAGCGTTCAAACAAAATTCGTTCGTGTGCTCTTTGCAAATGGATCATAATTAAACCATCTCCATGATTGGTGAGAATATACTTTTTGGCAATTTGGATGAAGTTTTTGGAAGTAGTTATAGCTGTGTCTTCCATTTCCAATTGCGCCTGGGTATCCTCATCTAGTTCTGGCAATTGATTCATCAAACTTTCCCAATCTTGCTGAGGTCTAGATTCTTTTTGGTAAGCATCGGTAAATGCAGATCCTTTAGGTCCCTTACGTCTATCTTCAAAAGGATTAAAAGTTGGATCAACTGTTATTCCTGGAGCTTCAACTTTACTACCTTCTGGTAAAGGAGCTATGTTAAACTGTTGGTCGGTATCAAAATCTAAAGTAGGTGCAATGTTGTATTGTCCTAAAGCATGTTTAACCGCTGTGCGAATGATGGTGTGAATAGCTCGTTCATCTTCAAACTTAATTTCTGTTTTTGTAGGATGAATATTCACATCAATTTTTGCCGGATCGATCTCTAAAAATAGAAAATAGGAGGGATGACTGTCTTCACCAATGAGCCCTTCAAAAGCATTGCAAACGGCCTTATGCAAATAGTTGTTTTTGATAAACCTATCGTTGGTAAAAAAGAACTGTTCTCCTCTCGTTTTTTTAGAAAATTCGGGTTTCCCAATAAAACCGCTGAGCTTAAGTATGGGCGTTTCTTCGTTTACTGGAACTAACTTTTCATTGAATTTTTTACCAAAAACATTCACAATTCGCTGGCGTAAACTGGCTACAGGCAATTCAAAAAGCTCACTTCCATTATGGATAAAAGAAAAGTGGATATCCGGATAGGGAATAGCTACCCTTTCAAACTCATCAATAATATGACGCAGTTCTACGTTGTCAGATTTTAAAAAATTCCGTCTGGCAGGAATATTAAAGAATAGATTTTTGATTTCTATACTCGTTCCTGTAGACGTATTGCAATACTCCTGTTTTACGATTTTACTTCCCTCAATACGGATATTCGTACCAAGTTCTTCACCGTCCTGTTTGGTTTTTAGATTCATTTGGGCTACCGCAGCAATAGAAGCTAAGGCCTCGCCTCTAAATCCTTTTGTATGGATGCTGAATATATCTTCAGCCGTTTTAATTTTGGATGTAGCATGCCTTTCTAGAGACATACGAGCATCGGTTTCACTCATTCCTTTGCCATTGTCAATTACTTGCAACAGGGTTTTTCCAGAATCTTTTAGAATGAGTTTAACATGATCAGCACCTGCATCGATACTGTTTTCCAGTAACTCTTTTACAGCAGAAGCCGGTCTTTGTACCACTTCACCCGCAGCAATCTGATTCGCTACGCTGTCAGGTAAAAGGTGAATAATATCAGGCATTTAAAGTCTTATAATGTAGTAGGTAATCAAAGATAAAATAGCGATGATAACCAGTAAGCGTGAATTTGAAGAGCCTACTTGTTTTCCTCTACCTCCTTTCCAATCGCCACGCATGTTTGCCCTAAAACTTTCTTTAGAAAGTCTTACAGGTTCGCCTTCGTATTTCTTTTTCAAATTTTCCAGCTCTTCTTTACGTTGATCGTAATACATGGGCTGGTAATCAAAACCACGTGTGCGGTTTTGCTTAAAAACGGTAGGAAGTTTAGGTAATAACATCAGGACAAATTTAAGAGTTTAAGAGAAATAGCCGACTTAAACCTATTAAGAACTCAATTTAGTAAATCCGACTGTTAGAATAACGGTTTTTTGTGCAAATCCATTGTTTAAATCTTAGGCACATATCAACATTTGGTTATGGAATAATTATTGGAGCTTTAAGACATGTGGCCTTTTTAATGCGTTACATTAGCTACAGTTCAATTATGTAAGATTTTATGAAGTTTATCCAAAAAGGAGTGTTCTTGAGTTTAGTGCTTATTTTGAGTTTGACGTTATCTGCTCAAAAAGACTCGTTAAACTCAATTATATGGAAAGGAGATACAACTTGGGCGAGTACTCAGTTGAAGAGTATGACCTTGGATGAAAAACTAGGACAGTTGTTTATGATTGCTGCCTACTCCAACAAGGGAGAAGCGCACAAACAAGAAATACTCAAACTCATAAAGGAAGAGCATATTGGTGGGCTTATCTTTTTTCAAGGAGGCCCGTATCGTCAGGCTAAATTGACTAACACCTACCAGCAATCTGCCAAACTACCTTTAATGATTGCGATGGATGCCGAATGGGGATTGGCTATGCGTTTGGATAGTACATTTAAATACCCTTGGCCCATTACGGTTGGCGCTACTCAAGATAGTGCGTTAGCCTACGAAATGGGAAAAGCCATAGCAGAGGATTGTAAAAGACTTGGTGTGCATGTCAATTTTGGACCGGTGGTAGATATCAATACCAATCCAGACAATCCTATTATCAACGCGCGTTCTTTTGGAGAGAGTAGAGAAAATGTTACTCAGTTAGCTGAGGCTTATATGAAGGGGATGCAGGATGCCAACATTCTAGCTTGCGCCAAGCATTTTCCCGGACATGGCGATACAGATGCAGATTCACATAAAACACTACCCACGGTAGCACATTCTCAAGCACGTTTAGATAGCATTGAATTGTACCCTTATCAAAAATTGATTGATGGTGGTTTGGGATCTATTATGGCGGCTCACCTCAATGTACCCGCCATGGATGCTACTGGTAAACCTACCTCACTGTCGCATAAGGTGATTGGTGAATACTTGAAGCAAAAGCTAGAGTTTAACGGCCTAGTATTTACAGATGCTCTAAATATGAAAGGCGTTTCCAGTAAATATCCTCCAGGAGAAGTGGATGTAGAAGCTTTATTGGCGGGAAACGATGTATTGCTATTTTCTCAAAATGTGAGCGTGGCTAAGATTAAAATTAAAGAAGCCATAGCTGCAGGGAAAATTACAGAAGCTGAAATAGATAGGAGAGTACGGAAAATACTCACTACAAAAAGCTGGTTGGGTTTATCCGAAAAAGCACATGTAGAGCCCAATAACATTTTTGAAGATTTACATCCTGAATCGTCTAGAATCTTGAATCGTAAGATATTAGGTAAAGCCATAACAGTAGTAAAAAACAAAGGGCGCGTACTTCCCATTAAAGACTTAAAGGATAAAAAGATTGCGTGTGTTACTGCGGGTACCAATGCGGGTAGCGAATTTGCCAATACCTTAAAGTATTATACCAAAGTAGATTGCTTTACATACAACACTTCCAACGAGGCAGAGCTGCTTCAAAAGTTGGCGGCTTATGATGTAGTGATTATGGGCGTATATACATCGAATAAAAATCCATGGAAGTCATATAAGATATCCAGCAGGATAAGAGGTTTTGTGAAGAAAGCTTCCTTGCAAAATAAGATTGTTTTAAACCTATTTGCTAATCCTTACACGCTAAAAACCTTCAAAGAAACCGACTATGCGGATGCAGTAATGATTAGCTATCAAAACACCAAGGATGCGGAGAGCTTATCGGCTCAGATTATTTTTGGAGCTATTGCTGCTCAAGGAAAACTGCCAGTAAGCAGCACAGCCTTGTTTGAAAAAGATTTTGGTCTATCCACGCAGCCGCTCAAGCGCCTGGGATATGGCTTACCGGGTGAAGTAGGTTTGGATGAAAACGAACTTAACCGCATTGATTTACTCGTAAAAGAAGCGATAAACAATCGCGCTACACCGGGTTGCCAAGTTTTAGTAGCACGAAAAGGGAAAGTGGTTTTTCAAAAGGCTTATGGCCATCATACTTATCAAAAAAAAAAGCAGGTAAGCAATCTTGATATTTATGATTTAGCTTCCATTACCAAGATGGCTGCTTCTGTGCCTATGCTCATGCAATTGGTGGAAGAAAACAAAATTGACATTGATAAAACTTTAGCAGATTACCTTCCTCAATCTATAGGAACAAACAAGGAAGACTTAGTTCTAAGAGAAATTTTTGCCCATCAAGCACGATTAAAGCCTTGGATTCCCTTTTATGTAGAAACCATTGATGCTGCTAAAAAGAAAATGTACTATTCCAAAGAAAGAAATTTCAACTTTCCGCATACCGTAGCTAAGAATGTTTTTAGCACACGTTATATGAACGATACCATTCTAAAACGAATTTTCGATTCAGGTTTACGTCCTCGAAAAGAGTATAAATACAGCGATTTAGGGTATTACTTGCTAAAAGCAATTATCGAAACTACCGAAGGAGACCGGATAGAAAATATGGTTCAGGATCGTTTTTACGAACCTATTGGTGCATATACAATGACCTATCGACCCTTGGAGAAATTTGATACTAAAATGATACCCCCAACGGAAAACGATAAAGTTTTTCGCAAACAAGTACTGCGAGGTCATGTTCACGATCAAGGAGCAGCTATGCTAGGTGGAGTAGCCGGACATGCAGGCTTGTTCTCCAATGCCAACGATTTGGCAAAGCTGATGCAAATGTATATGCAGTACGGAGAATATGGAGGTGAACGTTTTTTTGATTCGGTAACTGTAAAAGAGTTTACCCGCTGCCAATATTGTAAAACCAAAAACCGAAGAGGAATTGGTTTTGATAAAAAGCAATTGGAAGGGGAAGGCCCCGCTTGCGATTGTGTGTCTCATGTAAGTTTTGGGCACAGTGGCTTTACCGGAACTTTAGCTTGGTCTGACCCAGAGCAGGAGATTGTATATATTTTCCTTTCCAATCGCGTATACCCTGATGCGGAAAACAGAAAACTATTAAGTTTATCCACCAGAACTCGTATTCAAGAAATAATTTATAATTCAATTGTAAATGAAGAAGATAGCCCTATTAGCTCTACTAGCATTAAGCCTTAGCTTAGGAGCACAAACGCTTACACCAGATAGTGTACAAGTTGTTTATTACCCGAATAACGGGCTGCTAAAATCTTTAATCAGTTATAAAGGGGGTAAACTAGACGGTTTAAAGATGGTCTTTAACAACAAAGGGCAGATAGCCTTACAGGAGAATTTTCGATCGGGAAAGCTCCATGGCACTTCAAAAAAGTTTGGAGGTGGCGGTAAAAAAATCCAAATCTCAAATTATAACAATGGAGTATTAAATGGACTCCATGAAAAATATTATAAAACTGGTGCTATCCAGGAACGGTCTAATTATAAAAACGGAGTTAAGGATGGCAAAGCTCAATGGTTTTACCAAATAGACCAAGTAGTAACAGAGTATTACTATGTAAATGGACAAATAGAAGGAGAGTCTAAGAACTTTTATAAGAAGGGTGGTGTTAAGTCCATAACCGTTTACGAACACAGTATTAGAGAAGGTGACCACAAAGAGTTTTATGAAGATGGAAAAATTAAGATAGAAGGTCAGCACAAAGACGGAAAGAAACACGGTAAATGGACATATTACACCGCTGAAGGAGAAGTGGAGAAGACGGAAAAATATAAAAAAGGAGAGCTTAAATAGCTCTGTATTTAACAGTTACTGCTTGTGAAAATTGGAATCGTATGCTATCCTACCTTTGGGGGTAGTGGAGTTTTAGCTACAGAGTTGGGTAAATACCTTGCCAAACAAGGGCATGAGGTGCATTTTATTACCTACAGCCAACCGGTTAGATTGGATATATTGAACGTGAATATTTATTACCATGAGGTAAATGTGCACGATTATCCACTCTTTCAATATCAACCTTATGAATTAGCCTTATCCAGTAAAATGGTAAATGTAACGGCCAAATACAAACTGGATGTGTTGCATGTACATTACGCTATACCCCATGCGTATGCAGCTTTTATGGCCAAACAGATTCTGCAAACAAAAGGAATTCAAATTCCGATAATAACAACACTGCACGGAACGGATATCACCTTAGTAGGAAAAAATCCTACCTACAAACCTGCTGTTACTTTTAGTATCAATCATTCAGACGTAGTAACCTCCGTTTCGGAGAGCTTAAAGCAGGATACACTTGAAATTTTTGATATTGAGCGAGAGATCAAAGTAGTACACAACTTTATCGATCTGGAGCATTATGAAACAGAGGACGAGTGTAAGAATAGCTTTGCTCCAAATGGAGAAAAGATCATTTCGCACATTTCTAACTTTCGGCCAGTAAAAAGAATCCAAGATGTTGTTGCGACCTTTCATATCCTACAACAAACTGTAAATTCAGTTTTACTCATGATTGGAGATGGCCCTGAAAAAGAAAAAGCAAGACAGCAAGCGGCTGAGTTAGGCATCTCACATAAAGTTAAATTTTTAGGAAAAACTACAGAGGTAGAGCGACTGTTATGCATTTCAGATCTCTTTATTCTCCCATCTGAAAAAGAGAGTTTTGGACTATCTGCTCTGGAAGCTATGGCAGCAGGTGTTCCTGTAATTTCCTCCAATACCGGTGGAATACCAGAAGTAAATATAGATGGTGTTACAGGATTTACCGCTGATGTGGCCGATGTAGAAACAATGGGTAAAAAAGCGATTGAACTATTGTCAGACCCAGTTCTTTACGATCAACTCAGCAAACAAGCGAAACAGCAGGCAGAAAAGTTTTCCATTCATATCATCGGACCAAAATATTTAGAGATATACGAAGAAGCGATTTCCGTTTGTACTATGGCCTAGTACTTCCTTTTATCCTTGCAGATTCAATTTTAAAATAGCGCGTGGTAGTATGATTGGAGTCAGCAGGATTTCTTCATGGTTCTAGTAACGACTGTTCCGTTTTACAAACCTATTCCAGTGGATTATAAAATTTCAGGATATCTATCAAAGAATGTGGAATTTAACCACCCACGCGTTTCACACTGTAACCTGCTTTTTTCAAGAAATCTATGGCTTTATCCCTTACATTTCCTTGAATCAGAATTTCTCCATTTTTGGTACTACCACCAACACCGCAATGGCTTTTAAGCTTCTTACTTAAATCTTTTAAATCCTCTTCTGGGCCTTCAAAACCTTTAATAATAACAACCGTTTTACCGCCACGACCTTTCTTCTCAAAATGCGCTTCTAATTGTTGATCGGAGGGAGATAGATTTACAGCTTCGCTTTCTTCTTCTGGCTTAAAGTTCTCATTGGTACTGTAAACAAAACCACCTAAATCCTCAAGGCTACTTAACTTTTTAGACTTGCTCATTTCTTTAATCCTATTTCGGCTAATCTTTCATTCAAATATGCGCCAGCGGTAATATCAGAATATTGTTTGGGATGGTTTTCATCAATACACTCCTCCAAGCAATTCAGCGACATTTCTGAACGTGGATGCAAGAAGAAAGGAATGGAAAACCGGGATTGACCCCACTTTTCTTTGGGCGGGTTTACCACACGGTGTGTTGTGCTTCTTAGTTTATTGTTGCTCAAACGTTGGAGCATATCCCCCACATTTACAATAACGTGATCTGGTAAAGCGGTTACGCCTACGTATTCGCCTTGTTTGTTCATTACCTGTAAACCCTCAGCACTTGCCCCCATCAAAAGGGTAATTAGATTAATATCTTCATGCTCAGCCGCTCTAACTGCATCTTGCGGCTCTTCCGTTATAGGTGGGTAATGGATAGGGCGTAGAATACTATTTCCATTATGGATTTTATCATCAAAGTAGAGTTCATCTAAACCCAAATAAAGTGCTAGAGCCCTTAGCATATGTCTTCCGGCATTCTCTAAGGTCTGATAAGCTTCTTTTCCAGAGGTATTAAACTCAGGCAACTCCTCCACCTTAATATTATCCGGGTACTCTTTAATAATAGGATCATTGTCCTCCACATATTGACCAAAATGCCAAAACTCTTTAAGGTCCCCTGTATTCCTGCCTTTCGCATGTTCCTTTCCAAAAGACGTATATCCTCTTTGTCCGGCTAAGCCCTCAATTTCATACTTCGCTTTTACTTCTGGAGAAAGATTGAAAAAGTTTTGAACCTGCTGATATAACGAATCGCATAACGCATCACTAAGTCCATGATTTTTTACAGAAACAAAACCTATATCTTCATAGGCCTTTCCCAGTTTCTCCACAAAATTCATTTTTAACTCTTTGTTACCAGAAAGAAAATCCGCTAGATTCACGGACGGTATGTTTTGATTGGCGTGCATGGATAAATTCTTTGGGTGCTAAGATATTCAATGCACCTGGTAAAACCTTAAAATGGAGCTTTTTTCCTAAGGTAAAAGGTTCACCATCCAAGTGAATTTTCCCACCTTTTTGTTTTACAAAAACATCTTTTGCTCTAAATGTATCCGTGTATTTAGATTGATCGATTTTACGATTAAACAATTGGTAAGCAAAAAAGGGCACAGCTATATCCGGTAAATTGTGTAAAATGGAGATATCCATTAAGCCATCATCTAAACGCGCATTTGGAGCGATAAAAGCATTGTTACCAAACTGAGAACCGTTTGCAAAGCTGATCATCAAAGCGCGGGTTTTAAAAGAAAGCCCATCAATGTTCATCTTGTACTTTTTTGGCTTGTAGCCTTTCCATAAACCAATTGTGCTGTAAACGTAATTGCCAAAACCGCGTCCTCTTTTTTTAGCAAACTCATGGGCTACTTCAGCATCATATCCAATACCGGCTACATTAAAGAAGGGGATGTCGTTTACGGTGCAAACGTCCATTTTAAAAATATCTCCCTCCGTTAAAACCTTAATGGCGCGAGCAGTATGGGAAGGAATCCCTAGATGTCTACTCAAACCGTTTCCAGATCCTGTTGGGATGATTCCTAAAGCTACATCAGAATGCATTAAACCGGTTGCAGTTTCATTCACCGTTCCATCTCCACCAATGGCAATTACCACATCTGCATTTGCTTGGATGGCGTCTCTGGCTAAATCTGTAGCATGGGAGGGTCCGGTGGTATAAAAAATTTCATATTCGGAAACAGAATTGGGAATTCTTTTCTCAATTTGTTTTAGAATTGCGGTCTTGTTTTGACTGCCGCTAATGGGATTTATAATGAAGACCAGTTTTTTGCCTGTCATAATAGCGAAACTATGCTTTTAGTGTTAAGCATACATTAGCAAATAAGCTATTTTTAGCCACTTAATTAGTAAAATTATGAGATTTCAACGCAAGGGTATATCAGACCAGCGATTGATGGAAATATATAAGGCTCTTTTAAAGCCTAGATTAATTGAAGACAAAATGCTAATTGCATTGCGTCAGGGAAGAATCTCAAAGTGGTTTTCGGGCTATGGTCAAGAGGCCATATCCGTAGGCGCAGCTTTAGCTTTAGAGGAAGATGAGTATATGCTTCCGATGCACAGAAACCTTGGTGTATTTACAACTCGTGGTATTCCACTACCCAAATTGTTCTCTCAATTTCAAGGAAAAGCGAATGGTTTTACACAAGGTAGAGACCGTTCTTTTCACTTTGGTAGTAATGCACATCATATTGTAGGTATGATTTCCCATTTGGGTCCTCAAATGGGGATTGCAGATGGAATAGCATTGGCTTCAAAACTGAAAAAAGAGAAAAAAGTAACACTTGTGGTTACAGGGGATGGTGGAGCAAGCGAAGGCGATTTTCACGAAGCCATTAATGTAGCTTCGGTATGGGATCTTCCTGTGATTTTTCTAGTAGAAAACAACCAATGGGGTTTGTCTACACCGTCAAACGAACAGTTTAGAACCAAGAGTTTTGTTTACAAAGCCATTGGCTACGGAATAAAAGGGAACAGCATTGATGGTAATAATATACTTGAAGTATACAATGCCATCCAAAATATAGCCGGAGAAATGAGGGAGAATCCAGGCCCTTTTATTTTGGAGTGCAAAACGTTCAGAATGCGTGGGCATGAAGAAGCTTCGGGTACGAAGTATTACCCTAAAGGCTTACAAGATAAATGGTCCGTAAAAGACCCGGTTGAAAACTATCGTGCTTTTTTAATGGATAAAGGCATTCTTTCTCCAGAGGAAAACGAGAAAATCACCAAAGAAATTAAGAAGGAAATAACAGAAGCCTTTAATACCGCTTTAGAGGAAGAAGCCATCGTTTTTGATTCCGAAAAAGAAAGAAAGGATCTTTTTGCTCCATTTGAGCAGGAAGAAGTAGAACCTTCTACTGAGGTGAAAAACATTCGTTTGGTAGATGCCATTAGCGATGGATTAAAAGAAGGAATGCGCAAGTATGATGAGCTTGTTATTATGGGGCAAGATATTGCTGAGTATGGCGGTGTTTTTAAGATTACGGATGGTTTTGTAAAAGAATTTGGTAAAGCCAGAGTTAGAAATACACCAATTTGTGAAGCAGCAATTGTTGGCGCAGCTTTAGGTTTAGCCATAAAAGGGCATAAAGCGGTAATGGAAATGCAGTTTGCTGATTTTGCTACCGAAGGTTTTACGCAAATTATAAATAACCTAGCTAAAATTCATTGGCGTTGGGGACAAGCCGCAGATGTTGTGGTGCGTATGCCAACAGGAGCTGGTGTCGCAGCCGGACCATTCCACTCACAAAGTAACGAAGCTTGGTATACACATACTCCTGGACTTAAGGTGGTTTATCCAGCTTTTCCGAGCGATGCAAAAGGGCTATTGATAAGTGCGATTGAAGAACCAAACCCAGTTATTTTCTTTGAGCATAAAGCCCTATACAGAAGCGTGTATGAAGACGTGCCTGAGGGCTATTATAACTTACCGATTGGTAAAGGTTGTTTGCTACAGGGAGGAACAGATGTTTCCATAATCACATACGGACAAGGGGTACATTGGGCTTTAAATCACCTCAAAGAAAATCCAGATATTTCTGCTGATGTAATTGATTTAAGAACCTTAATGCCTTTAGATACGGAGTTGATTTATGAATCTGTTCAGAAAACGGGTAGGGCTTTAATCCTACAGGAAGACTGTCTCTTTGGAGGTATTTCATCCGATATTTCTTCCCTGATTACCGAAAATTGTTTCACGCATCTAGATGCTCCTGTAAAGCGTGTAGGTAGTTTAGATACTCCAGTTCCTTTTGCGAAGGAATTAGAAGATGGGTTTTTACCCGCTGAACGTTGGAAAGAGGATTTGGAGAAATTGTTGAGGTTTTAAGTATTAAGCGTTATTTTTTTCAATTACCATGTAGTTTGCTATCCATTGATAAGCGATAAAGCCTAATAAGAATATCGAGCTATAAATGGAGAAAATTTGATCAGATGTAAAAGCATTTATAACAGCAACTGTGCCTATTAAAGCCATAGCTATGGTGTATATATACAGCACTTTATTGTTCTTTGTTTCGGAAAAAACAGAGCTCAAAGGCACCATCATGGCAAACCCAAAGGCGGCTACCGCTATCCATTTATCCTCCCTGTTAATTAGATATGCTACCAAGCCAATTAAAAAAATAAATAAGCTTAATCCAACGTAGTTTGAACTTTGTATTTCCTTTGAAGTAAGTAGATGTTTGCCAAAGGGATTGAGTCTGAGAAAAAGGTTACTAATTGGATTAATGACCCATGTGGAAAAGGCTATTATAGTTAAGATAAATATTAAGGGTGTTAAAAATGGTTGTAAAGCTTGATTTTGTTTTGCAACAAACCGAATAAGTCTAAACCCAATATAAACCCCAATAATAAAAATCCACTGATTTTTTTTAGCAAGATTACTAATCCAGAAAGAATAGTTTAAAAACCACTTGTAGATCACATAGCGAGCTTTTAAGGCAGTAGCCATTCCAAGTTGAGCTTGCTCGAGGTTTGGATTTATTCTTAAAGCCTCACGGAAGTGGTATAAAGCTTGCTTAGAATCCCCTTTTTCAAGTAAGTTAAAACCAAAGTTAGTATGGGTGTAGGCATTATTAGGGTCTTCTTTTAAAGCAGTTTCAATGGTTTGAAAAGAATCCGAATGCCTTTTAAGTTTCAATAAAGCACTACTTCTTACATTAAGACCGTTTATGTCTTCTGGATTTAACGCTAGAGCGTTGTCAGCCAAACCTAAGGCCTCGTTATATTTTTTTCGGAACAATTTTATCGAGGCCCAAAACGAAAAGTATTCCGATTGATTTGGATTTAAAGAAATAGCTTCCCCAATACTTTCTTCCGAAATATCATAGTTTTCAAGTTCAAACTCTACTCTAGCCTTAATAAAAAATAGGTAGTCATTATCTGGTGAAATACCAATAGCACTATCAATATGTTCCCTGGCCTTTCTATTATTTTTCAGTAATAGATTTACTTCACTAAACAAACCCAAAAATTCTGGGTCTTTGGCGTGATCTGGAAAAAGGTTTTCCATTATATCTAAGGCTTCTTGATAGCGATTTTGTTCTAGAAGCATGTAAGCTCTTCCTAGAGAACTATTTTCCATATTACTTTTTAATTTTCAGAAAGTCTAACACGTCATCGTACAATCCTGATTCATTCGCATAAAGCGCGAAATTTTTAGCTGAAGAAAACCATTCTTGGGTGCTGGGTTTATGCTTTTTCACAGCATTCAATATCTCTTTGTTGGTAATGGGTTGAGGAGCACCTTTTAAAATAGCCTCTTCTAGTTTTTCTTCAATAGCAATATCAATTAAAGCCTCAATATCAGCTCCAGAATAGCTCTTGGTTTTTTTGGCTAATGAATCATATTTTAAGTTAGTGGTTGGTTTTTTAGCTAGTTTCAGCTTAAAGATAGATTCTCTAGCATTTTCATCTGGAGGTGGAACAAAAATAATGCGATCAAACCTTCCTGGTCTTCGAAAAGCAGAGTCTAAGTGCCAAGGTGTATTCGTAGCGCCTAAAACCAGCACACCATCATTATTATTATCTATACCATCAAGCTCCTGCAGAAATTGATTTATTAAATGTCTACCTGCAGATTGCTTCATATCACTTCTGCTGGCACCCAGAGCATCGATCTCATCAAAAAATAAAACGCATGGAGTATTTTGTCTAGCTACTTCAAATATTTCATGGAGTTTTTTTTCACTTGCTCCAATCCACATATCCAAAATATCATTGAGACTAACATTTATGAATTTGGCTTTTACCTGTCCTGCGGTAGCTTTTGCTAAATAAGTTTTTCCACAACCTGGAGGTCCATACAATAGAATTCCGCCTCCAATCTTTTTTCCATAAGCTTCATATAATTCGGGATGACTTAAAGGTTTGATGATTTTAAGATCGATTTCCTTTTTCACATTATCCATTCCACCAACATGTTTAAAATTGATAGAAGGACGCTGAATAAAATGATCATGATTATCATCCTCAGGAAATTCGGAAGGATTTTGGGAAACTTTTAAATACTGATCTAAATCTTCATCATGGAAACTTGGATTGATTTCCAATAACTCTTGATAGATCTCAATAGCTTTCTGAATAGAATTCTCTTTTACTAAACCTTTAGTATATAATAGTTTTATGTCAAAATCTGTGTGGTCATTATCAATGAGTTCCTCTAGAATCACATTGCAGGTGGAGAAATCTTCTTTTTCATAATAAATATGTGCTAAGCCTAGTTTGGCTTTTGGATGTTTTTCGAGTTCTAAAATACTCAGGTATTGTTCTTCTGCTTCATCGAGCCGATTCGCATCTATAAGAACTTGAGCAAGATGAAATCGAAGTGCAATATTATTTGGGGAGAACTCTAAGGCCTCTATTAAACTCTTTATTGAATCTTCCATAGCTGAATCTTATTGGTTAGCTGATAGCGATAGGTGGCAAGTTAGTTTTTGGCTAAAGATAGATGATAATTGAATCTACATAAATAGTCGGATTTACTTTTTTTGAGCTGTTTTTGATAATTCTATTATCCATAAAAGCTGGCTTATTAGAATCATGCGAAATGTTGGAGCTAATATCCAAACCAATATTTTATTGTCAACCTTTGAATGACTTCTTGCTGATTTACAATAGTTTATCTCTTAGACACGCGGTGAGGAAAAGAATTGGAGATGAAATAGCTGCAAAACCCCAAGATGAAGGATAAGTCAAGTAGCACAATCGTCAACTTTATAGAGGTCTCTTATGAAGGTTAGTTTAAAATAAAGATATACTAAACCCGATAAAGAGGTTAAATACAATTTCATCATGAATGAAACCTAATATTTCTAAAATGTTCAATCGAAACAGTGAAAATCAATTTAATAAAAAAGATGAAGCTGATTAGAAAAACAGTTTTCTCTCTTAAATAATGAATGACTTGCTTTTTGACAAATAAGGCTATTTCAATCGCGCCTCAATCCAAATCTCTACTTCATTACCTACCATAAAGGTTCCAAAATCTTCTCCCACCTTATAGTCCAGTCGGTTTATATCAAGCTTAGCTTTTATCGTTTTGTTTTCATAGGTAAAAGGAACTGTTACCACTTTGGTTACACCATGCATGCTTAAGTTGCCCGTTGCCTCAAAGCCTGTATTGGTTTTTGAAATAGAAGTAGATACAAAGCAGATCTGTGGGTGCTTATCTACATGGAAAAAATCCTCATTCTTTAAGTGCGTATCGCGTTTCTCATTTTCCGTATTGACGGTAGAGGCGTCAATGCAAATATCAAAAACAGAGTTTTTTAAATCCGAAGCATCAAAGTTGGCCGTTCCTGTCATTCCAGAGAAAGTACCTTCTACTGTTCTGAATTTCATGTTGCTAACCTCAAAAGAAACTTTAGAGGTTTCTGTATTTATATGTTGAGCTTTTAGCGAAGCGCCTCCTGTAATAAGAAGAAAACTTAATAGGGTAAATAGATTTTTCATTGTGATTTTTATTTGAAATACAAAGATGAAATAAATATCCAATGTTTAAACATTGAGTATGAGAATTGACAAAACTTTTATTCGTTTTGTGCAGACATGGGCACTTCCATAAGTAGCACTTTGGTCCCAGTTTTTGCTTTTAAAACAACCTCCTGAGTATCCCAAACCCCAAATCCATCCCGTTTTTTTAATGTTTCACCCTCTACATCTACTTCCCCTTCCATTAGAAATACATAAAGTCCATTTCCTTGTTTTTTAAACGAATATGTTTCTTCCATTTCTTGATCAAACTCTCCCAAATGGAACCAAGCATCTTGATGAATCCACACCCCTTGGTCGTCTTTATTTGGAGATAGAACTTGATAAAAGCTATTGGGTTTGGCAATACTGGCCGTTTCAATTTGGTCGTAACGAGGCTCCACGTCTTTTTTATTTGGAAACAGCCAAATCTGTAAAAACTTTACTTCCTCCTCCTTATTCTTATTGTATTCACTATGAAATATTCCTGTTCCAGCACTCATGGCTTGTACTTCACCCTCTTTAATTACCGTGGTGTTTCCCATGCTATCTTTATGCTCTAAATCGCCTTTTAAAGGGATAGAGATAATTTCCATATTATCGTGTGGGTGCGTACCAAAGCCCATACCTGGCTGTACAATATCGTCATTCAGTACTCTTAATACACCGAAATCTATTTTCTCAGGGTCATGATATCCCGCAAAGCTAAAAGAGTGCTTAGCATT
>CAZAJG010000041.1:0-22176 GCA_964485405.1 uncultured Owenweeksia sp.
TAATCAATTACTTAATCTTCAAATAATATCCTATCACTATTTTGTAACATTACCCAAAATGCAACACTATCCTTTTTCAAGGTTACCCGCTTTTCTCAGAATCAAACCTCCTAAGAGTATGATAAAACTAGGAACTATAAATAAGAGAATAGAATAAGTCCTAAACATAGCTAACTGACTAACCTTTTTTTCATCAGTCTTCACATCTATCCATTTATACTTCTCTAAATCAATCCTAGGAAAAACGGTATACAGCAATTCTCTTTTGGAAGTAGAGTCAGTATTTTTTGCGTATTCGACATAATAAAACTTGTTATCAGTAGCTTCGATAAATGCCACTAAGCTTTTGTTATCGAAACCATATTTTACAATTTCCTTGGTTTCAATAACCTTATTGTTCTGATGCCACTTCTTCCCTTTTCCTATTACAAGCATATTTAGTTCATCAGTTATCGCAAAACCAATTATGGGATAACTAACATCACTACTCCAAAAATCCGGTTTTAGTTTTAAGGGTAGCGTTTTATCTTCGATATTAAAGTCGCTTATTCCATAGTAATATAGTTTACTATCAGACACAATGTAGATAGTTGTTGAGATTGCGAGGAGAATTAAAATTATCAGTCCTTTTAGTTTCATGTCTTTAAGTTCTAGTTTTTACAATTATCAGAACAATTGTTGATTTTGATTGGAAATGTAATAACAGTAGGAATATAATCGTAAGGTATACCTCTAAATCTTTCAAGATTTGGTCCCTTTCCATCCGGGATCCTAGGGATGCCGCACGAGTCGCTCGTGTGGTTTATCTATACAATATCAATACTACGCAGCACACACGACAGCAGTCGTGCGGCAGCGGAGGTAGCCGGGGGAACATTACCTAGAGCCTACAATCATACTACTAGTTCGTATATAATCACCAACAAAAAGAAATATATAAAAAGACAACACAGCATATGCTAATGTAACGATTACCCCAAAAAACTTGATTGATTTCATTTCCGCTTCGATCAACTCACTTGCGGCTCCTTTACTAAAATAAAACCGGTAACCTGCCACGAAGAAAAATGCCGTGAGAGATAAGCTTACATAAGTGTTCGTATACTGATGAAAAAAATAAAAAAGGCAAAATCTAAGAGCTGAGATACAATTCATGCTATGAAGCAAAAAGGTTAAGAAAAATGCATGCCCCTCAGCATTCAAGAAAATGTTCTCCTCTTTATTATGTAAGTAAAGCGTGTTTTTTAGAATTCGAAACCATCCTAAAAAGACTTTATTTGAAAATTTGATTAAATACAAAATCATCGACCTTGATTATTATTATTTTCCATTTTTCGTGCCTGTTCCGCACTTGTTGGAATTCCAGCTAACTCAAGCATAAATTTAGTAGTTTCAAAAAGAAATCCTCCTTCCTTAACTGCAATTGACTCAATTTCTTTAGCGTAAGTCTTACCGAAATAATCACCAACTGCCATTGGTATTGCAGCTGGAGGAAAAATTGTCCCAGCAGTATTCATCATATGATTGTGGGTGCGTTCAACATTAGATATCTCCCCTTTATCATAAGCAGACTCTGTGCTGATCAGCCCATAAATTGAAAGACCTCCACCAATAAGTCTTGAACCAACTTTCACTTTAACTGCTGTTGCCTTTGAGTATACTCTTGGGCTATTTTTAGAAAGCTTCCCATGGGTATATCCTGATCGACTATCTTCAATTATCTTAGACATCGACTCAGCCACGTAACCAGAGGTTCCAATACCTGCTAAAATTATACCCATTTTACCCGGATCTCTATCAGATTCTTCTTTGTTCAACTCATCAATCTCTTCATTAACTAAATCGTTGGTCTCTATTAATTCTCCTGCGCTTTTTAAATGAAGGTGATCATGCCCACTGAGATAACCCTTATAAACTGTAAAAGCTAAGGCTGAGTTTTCACTTAAAACATCTGCAAAATCTTCTAAATTAGTCGCTACTAGGGTCCATGTAGTTCCGTTTTGGTCTCTAAAAGTATTCCCTATAACGTTATTCACCCATATATAATCACCAACATCATTTACATATCCGTACAATCCAGTAGGATCAAAAGTAGATACCGCATTATTCCCCATCCCCACATAAGGGCTATGATACTGCCTCATAGGATCAGGGCTTAACCATCTACCAATACGGCTGTCGTAATTCCGATACTGGAACTCATTCCAGTTGGTCGCATCATTCTTTCTGCTGTAATCTCCACTGTATCCATATTCATCATCCGTAGCCGAACTCACGTACTTCCTTCCGGGCATTTCCCAGCCAGCTGGATAGTAGTCTGTATAAGAAAGCACCTCCAGCTCATCCTCGAGCACCTCTGCATTGTTTACCGTAAAATAACTTCCGGGGTTGGCTTCGGTACCGGGTACAAATATGTGGAGAGCCACTTGGAGAGTGTTTACATTGTTAAAGGTAAACTGGTTATAGCCTTCGCTTAAAGCTTCTTTTACCAAATTACCGCCATTGGTCATATCTATTAGCACGGCTCTTACTTCATTGGCATTTATGTCGCTTATATTTATACTAATGGTATAACGTCCTCCTGTGGGCAAATTGGTAAACACCTTTTTTATGCCTCCTGCTGCATTGGTATTAATCTTAATCCCGTTTGTTACAAAGGTAGAGGTGGTATTGGGGCGGTTGCTCCAACCATCCCACTGCCCTAAACTAAAATCCGTTTGTACTTGGGTACTCGGGTTGTTTCTAAACACGGTACGTACGTTGCCAATATGGTCTTTTATTTCGTAATGGTATTCGTCTACTTCACCCCCGGTAAATAGGGCTGTTGCGGCTCTTTCAATACCGTTTACATAGGTTTTGGTAAGGCTGGTGCTTCCTCCGGCTGGTTTTTCGTATTCGGCTAACAGTTTAGAGGAGGCATCGTATACGCGGTATATGGTTTTTTGTAAACTGCCGTTGTTGTATACTTCTTTTTGTATGGCCAGGTTGCGTTCATCGTAATGGTTTTGCTCTCGCGTTTGCGTTTGCGCATGGTTTTGTACGGTTTGCACCAAGCCTTGAGGGTTGTAAATGAGATGCATATCGCCCAATACATCGCTCGTTATACGCCCCATATTATCGTAACCATAGTTTGCAGAGCTTTGGTTGGCCAAGTCTCCAAAACTTGCGGTGCTTACTGCATCGCTAATGTGGCTGATGCTGTTTTTACCAGAAACAATATGGTAGGTAAACTGATCCATAGCGGGGTTGGTTCCATAAGCTTTACGGGTAAGATCGGTTATGTTTCCGTTTAAATCATAATTAAACTGAACCCCGAAATTATCATTCGCCAATGGGGAAAAAGTGGGTAGGCTTCCGCCTTCGCTCGCTGTATTTTGTGTACCAGCCGTTAAGCTCCCTAAAGTGGCTGTTTTTAACTGACCCAATACATCATAAGTATAGTTGTAGGTAGGTAAGTTGCCTAAACTTTGGGGCAACGAAATACCTGTACCATTATACCAAGTAGCGGATTTAATAAGCCCAGTATAGTCGTCTATAACCGTACCATTGGCTGTAGTTTGTAAATGTGAGCCGGCTCCTTTAAAGTCGTTTTCATAGTAAGAAAGGGTTTCGGCAAAAAGGTCGGCTAAAAATTCACTTTCGCTATTCAATCCATCTTGCCCCAGCTCTGCACTTGCAGAAAAGGCGTTGTTGATGCTTTTTAGTTGTCCTTTAACCGTATAGGCTAAATCCAAACCTTGGTATTTATTGCCTAACTCTTTTCGAGTAAGATTACCGAGTTCATCGTATTTAAAGGCGGCCATTCTCCTGAAATTATGAACGGGATCATCGGATGCAAAAACGGTGGTTAACGCTTCGTTATCGTTGTAGGCGTATTTAATGTAAAAATCGTCTGCAGCGTGATTTTCGTTGTAATCCATGGCGATTACTTTGCCTACGTTATCGTAGTGATAGCGTATGGTTTTTAAGCCTAGCCCATAGATATCCATCACCATCCACTCTACATTTCCGTAATGATCGTAACTATACCAAGTGGTGGAATAGGCATTTTGCGATCGGGATAAACGTCCACGGAGTTTATGTTGGGTAAAGGTGGTACTCACCGCAGTGGGTAAATCGGTAGCTTTAGTATCGTACTGATAGGTGGTTACGGAAAAGCAATTCGCATCGTTTAGTCCATCGGTTGTATTTTTTATACTATGCACATTATCCGAAGGGATAGTGGGTGTAGGTTCGTCTTTGGTAAAAAGCATCAATACATCGCTTATCTGGTTGCCGGTATAGTTCTGATATTCTCCCGTTTCAAGCGGGCGATGGGCTTTATCGTATAGCGTGTAGCTAAACTTATCGTTTACGGCTTGCTCAGCGTTTTGAGAGAACTTAAGTTTTCCATCTGCCGCATATACAAATTCAGAAGCGCCTTCATCCGGTAGGTTTTGGCTTAAGAGATGGCCTCTGGTATTGTACTCGTAGGTTTCTATATGGCTGTTGTGTACAATAGCAGCCGGTTGCGAAATCATTCTATGCCCTACTTCACCAATAAAGTTAAACGTGTAAATGTTTTCAAAAGGGCTTTGTGGTTGAATGGGTATAGTGTAAGGTAGAGGAGAAGCACTGAGGTAAGGCTTTTCCATTTTTTGCACATTCGTAATTCGAACATTAATGCGCTCATATTGCTCTAAGTTAGCCCCGTTCAAACTAAACTTATCAAACAAACGCGCTCCTTTCCAAGGCACTATTTTTAATCCATTACCAAAATTTGCTCTATGGTAATGAATCGTTTTTGATCTTCTACTCCCCCAATCTACATCCTTAATTTCAAGGGGGTCCTTTGGATCATAGGTTGGTAAAACATCAAAACCAATATGTTCTTCTGTATACTTTTCTACCGGAATACTAGATATGATCTGTTCTGAGGAATTGTATGTGGCCAGGCCATAAATCTCAATGGAGTATTTATGCACCATGGTGTAAATTACTTCAATATCTGGATTATCAGGATCCGGATATGTGGCGCCATCTATGTCTACTCCTATTTGTTTGTTATCTGAGCCAAAAACAGAAGTATTAGCCATTGGTGTAGCTTGGTAAGGGTTACCGTAGTTAGAAAAAGATGCTATTTCTTCCGGTACGGCATCGTATATAATATGTCCGTTATCGTTTTCATTTCCTTCTCCTCCGCTTCCTGTTTCTCCTTCCGTAGCCTCATCTATCTGTAAGCCTAGGTAAAATGAGTTTACTTCATCGCCAATGCCGTATTGAGGTTTGTATTCAAAAATACCAACGGGATGAATGGCCATATCTAATGAATTGGTGTTGTTTGTTAGGGCCTGAACATCTATGGAATAAATTAAATCGTTGTTGCTTAAACCAGCAGAGTAGATGCTTTCAATACCCGAATAGCGGTACGCCCCAGTGGCATCATAGTTACAATTTACTCCTTCTGGTTGTACTTTTTTAACCAGATTTCCTTGTGCATCAAAATAGTTGATTTGCCAGTAGTTGTAATCTAAAGCATACACTACAAAAGGATCAAAGTTTTTACGATCGGAGTATCGGAGTAAATCCCACCAAAAATTATCTGCTGCACTGGTAAGGGTATAGCTGATGGCCAAAATGCTTTCGGCATTGGCATAGTCGCCTAATAAATTCACATTAAACGTTCTTGTATCTAAAGCATTAGGGTCCTTAACTAAGGTATAATCCGTACCCGATATCATTGTTCTCTTGTTGAACTGATCGTAAATGGTAACGTCAAAAGCATGTGTAGGATAGCTCAATGTACTGCCATTGCCATATGCCAGACGTGGATCCGGGAAACGGAGTTTTAAATCACCCGTTTTACTCGCAGGTACATGTACCAAAGTATTGGTATTCTCTGTGAGCCGTACATTGCTCATCTGACTTAGGCAGCTGCCTCCTACTCCACTTAAACAAGCGGCTATGGTTTGTCCATCCGCATTGGAGTATGAAACAACGGTTTGTCCGTTTTCATTTTTACCGATGCTTTTAAAGAGGTTTAAATTGTTGTTTACTTCTTGGACGCCCAACTCCATATAGCTTCCTAAATAGCCATATACCCATTCCAGCTCAGTACCCGAAAGCATTTGAAAGTTGCTTATTTCGTGTCCGCTACCCGCCTTGTATTCTGCGCTATAGCCCGAAACTCTTTCTGATTCTTGCAATAAATCTGAAGAATAATGCTTGCGTACATAGGGATAATCTGTGTTGGAATAATGAGGTGTAGTACTTCCTGAATAATACGCCCCTAAAGTAGAGCTACGCGCTACGGATTTGGGATTGTATTCCTCTCCCAAATCAGCCACTCCTGTTTCGGGCATATCAAAATCTTGATAATTGTAAGTGGTTGTAGCATTGCTTGGGGTAATAAAGTTGGGATCGTAACAAAAGCTATTTCCCGTAATAGGTGCACTAAAGGTTTGTAAAGCAGCTCTCCCCTGGCGATCGTATAAAGTTTGCTGAGCAATTACTTTATCCATTTCGTAGTTGCGGCTTTGCGTTTGTAGTGTTTGCCCAAAGTTGTTGCGGATGTCTATTCCATTGCTCAATGGACGCCCATCTGGTGCATAGGCAACACTCTCTGTATACTTGTAGCTAGTAATGTTTTGGCAGCTCTGTGTACTGGGTAAAGTAGCTGTACAACTTACCGGTGTAGTGCCTACAAAGGTGTTTCCATTATAAATAGAAAAGTACATTTTTAAGTTGGGCGATGTGGAAATATTTGGAAAGGTGTATACCTCATTTCCGTCTAAATAGAGTTTTACATTATCGTAAACTACTGCTAGTTTTAACTCTTCTACACCATCTATATCTGCAGAATAGTTGTAAGCGGGCACAAACACCGTATTTCCTTTAAAACGCAATAGATAATCTGCATCATCAATGTTGCTAATCTCAGAAGGGTGATAAGCTATTTTAAACTCTAAGTCAGGCTCTTCCCATTGCAGATCTGCCAAAGTAAAAGTATAGCATGGGTTAGTAGAGGTATTGATGGATTCTGAAATAGCAATATTATTTTGCCATCCATCGGTTTCGGATGTTTTGATAAAGCCTTCGCTCGAATGCTCTAAATTGGTAAGGGTTTGCCAATCGAGAGACTGAGCGGTGGTTATTGTACCAACCAAAAGGAGTAGACTTAGGCTAAGAACTCCCAATATCGAATGTTGAATACTAGAGACTGACAGCTGGGAATGATTTCCCTTTTCCTTTTTGACTTGACTCAAAAACGAAACCAAAAAAGTCAAGGCTGACATTAAAAATGACAATCCCCCTTTAAAAAATACAAGTTCGGTCGGGCGATCTCTTCGGCTAAGCTCAGAGCTTCCCGATCTCTCTAGCATTTTTCTTTGAGCGAAAGTTATTTTTACTGTATGCCAAAGGTTGAATATCGAATGTTGACTATTGAATGTTAAAGTTTGGGATAGAGATAATAAACTATTCGTCCTTCCAAATTCTTTTGCTCTGCGGTTCGTCATTCGATATCCATCCATCTGGGAGTTTAAATTTTCGTTGACGCTTATATTGTTATTTCTTGTTATCATGGCTGTTTGGTTAGTCGTTGTAGGTTAGTTCTTCTGCTGTATACACACCATATACAGATTCTCTCCATTTACGGATCACACGGCCTGCTTTATCGTATTCGAGCTTTGTGTATTGGTTATCCGCGTCCAACACTTCTGTAGCTCTCATGTATTGATCATCGTATATGGTAACCTCTAGTGGTACTTCTATCGGATGAAACCGAAAGTCATCGTAGTATGTGTATCCTGAGCCGGCTCCGGTAAGGGCAATTTTGAGCTGAGGCGTAACTCCTTGAGCAAGTTCTACGGAAACATAGTTTTCGGGAACCGTGAATTCTACTTCTATCAAAGTCCAATTGCCAATTACCAAATTGTCTGCATGGTTGATGTTACGAGACCAGGTGCTAGACACGGTATTGTTATTGGCTGAACCTTCTAAAGAAACACTTAAGGTTGGGGTTCCGCTGTAAGATTGATTGTTTACCCAAACACTACTTATATATGTGCGGCCACTTTCTAAAACTCCGCCATCTCCAATTGCACTTTGGGTGGTTGAGATAAAGGCAACCTCAGGGCTAGCGTTGTTTACCCTGCATACGTATTTTCCGGTATGTGCTTGAGTAATATCTCCTGTTGTGGGAAGATAGCGGGCAGCTGATCCCGTTACTTCTCCTTCAAAGAGGCTATGATCTACTACTTGATCCTCAAACCCAGTGGCGGTAAAACTCCCATAGCGCGTATTACTGGCCGAAACAAAAGGCCATTCTCCATTTAGTTTATACTTGGTAGAAGTATATATGTCTGAATAGCTTTCGTAGGTTTCCAAAGGGTTTAGCTTATCATTTACTAGCGTAATTTTTTGATCCGAAACCTTTTCCGAGGCCACAAATCCCTCCGTTTCAATGCTTACCGGATCAAATATTGAGTTAGAACTGGGGTTAAGATCAATGCTTGTATAGGTATAATCGTTGGCTAGCTGCTGAAGGGCTCCACTGTAATCTACTTCAACACGGGTGGTATTGAGTAAATCCAAATCATCCGTACCACTAAAAAGCTCATGACCAATTCGGTTTCCATATAAATTACTCTCTGAGGCAAACACAGCATCTAGGATATTGTGTTTATCATTCAATGCGTTATGTTCAGAATCTCTAGATTCTCCGGCCTGCCAAAAAATTCTTGTCGTTTTTACAAGATCTCCTAAACCATTTTCAATACCAAGTTGAGTTTTAGCTGCTGCTCTAGCTCCAGGATCCGAAAGCGGATCAATATCTACCAGAAACTCTTTATACTCTTCGGTTATACCTTTAGAAGGGTCTGAGTACAAAATTTTAACAGGTAAACCGGTGGTAGGGTGAAGCTCTAAAATCTCTTCGGTATAGCGTAAACCTTTGCTAAATATATATTTCCGCTTGGGGTAGTGATACTCTTTTTGATACAACGTTCTGTTGGTGATAGAAGCGACTGCTGTATTTTTTCCATGACGAGCCTTGTACTCATTATTTGTTATTGCCTTTACATCATAGTGATAGTCGGTTTGAAGAACCAGGTTCTCATCTCCATCAAATGTTTCTACTTTTAAAAGCGCTCCCAACTTAGAGGTATTATCTCTTACTTCTGTTGAGTAGGTTATTCTATTGTTCAACGCACCAACAGAACTAAAGTACAGATATCGGTCTGGGTTGGTAATAGAGTTATCAACCGCTTTTCCGTCACAATGAATCCCGTTTGCATTACAGCCAATCGTTAGCGAACCTGCATCTGCAATACCGAAACTAAAAAAATTCCCCTCACGCATGGTGTTGTAAACCTTTTCCCAGTCATTAATATCGTATGTGCTAAGTGTTGGGCTTTGCGGAATAAGTATCTCTTCAATATATGTTCTGATACCACAAGTAATGAGTTCAGGGAAGTCTCCAAACTTGTAATCGTCTTCATGCATTTTTTTCCAAAGCTCCTTAACACTGGATCTTAAAAAAGAAATGGGAATGTAACATTGGTTTTCCTTACCATTTGAACGATAGGATTTAACCGTAAACGGCCTAATAATGTTATGGGTTAACTTACTTTTATAAAAAGGAGATCCGTCTATTCCCTTTTTGTTTATGGTTGTGTACTTATACAAAACGGAAAAAGGAAGGGAATTAAAAGAAGTGTTACGGTTTCCAAAATCTACTGCACCATTAGATTTTATGTAGGCATCAGACAGATTGCTTGTTGCATACCCCAATTCATAATCAAAACTTAAGGTGTAATGATCCGTTGCGGATGATGATTCATACACCTCAAGATCTTTAACTCTATGCGTAGGCACTACATGAGTAGGATCGCTAATTAAAAAGCGCATAAACTTAATAGAAGTAGGGTTGGTTTGAAAACTGGAGCCACAGTCGCTTTGATTTGTAGCATTAGGATCCGCATTTAAATTGTCAAAGTTCATTGTGAGTGTTAGCTCATCGGGATTGCTATTGGTTCCAAAAGTGATGGATGTTAAAGCCGCATCCACTCCACCTTGATCGTTGTATGTCGCCAAGCCAAAAGCGGAGTATGTAGGATCAGAAACCAAATGATCATCACAACCTAAAAATGAACTTGAAAAAGAGATTTTTCTATTCGCCTTTGCCGTGATAAGTTGTTTGTCATAGGCATCAAACAGTTCTATATCTAAAGTAACCGACCCATTAATAGGTGCTAAGTTTTTAATATTCTTTACTGGAATGATGAGTTGAGAATCATTAAATCCATTGTATTTATGATCATATTGATCCATCTCATAATTTACCTTAAGCACGGTTCCATTGGGGTAATTCACTTGTTTTAGTTTCCAATAATCTGTAGATGAGGTTGCCGTATAATTGTTATCCAAGCGTACTTGCCTTCTACTGCTTACGTTTAAATAATTTCCAGTTAAGTCGTTGTTCCAATGATGATGATTGGGGTTACTCGAACCCGAAGCATAAGTAAAGTTGAAAGGGCTAAACATTTGAGTAAACTCGTTTTCGTAGAGTGTAATACTCGTTAGTGTTAGCTTTCCTTTTGTATTGCTAAATGTATTGGGCACCTGGTATAATGTTTCACCAGAGTAATGCAGCTGGTAATCCGTAGCTGAACTCTCATGAGATGTACTGTAGTTGTTAATGTTTCTATAATAACTCGGTTGTAGGCTGTAATCGTGGCTCAGTGCAACTCCCTTTATAACTTTTGAATTGTTTGCGGTGTTATAGTCAACATTTAAATATGCCTTATTGCGCTCCGTAGTATTGGAGTTTAATGCAACTAGATTGGTTGGTGTAGAAATAGAATTGTTCTTGGAAATGGAGAGGCCTTCCTTGTAATACCGAATAATCCTATCTATTTTTAATGCTGGAGCTTTGCCTGTTCCTACCGCAAGGTTTGCATATTCATCATTTCGTATACTTTTATAAAAAACCAGCGCTTCTCTATCGGATTCAATACGGTCTAAATAGTAGTTCTCTTTTTCCACTACGCTAGCACTTGCTAAAAAAGGGCGGTGAACTTCATAGGGTTTATTTTTTGAGTAGGTCGGGTTGTTGTTAAAACCATATTCCGGAGTTCTTTCTTTGGTATCAAACCATTTAGCGTAATAAAATTTCAACCAAAAACCTGTATCTCCCTCCTGAACTTCATGTAAATCCGCTCCTCTGTAATCTGGCCCAGTTATCGCAGTTAACTTCCAAGAGGTAACAAAAGCTTCATTCTTTTCAATAACTCGAACCGTATCGGATGTAGAAAGGCTCCCATCATCTCCAACTTTTACCAATATTGTTTTAGACGATATTTCATAAACAGGTAAGGAAAAATGCAACCTCGTTCCATTACTCATAATCACTGTAAAGGCTCCAATTTCTTCGGGATCTAAATTGGATCGGTCAAAATCACCACCAGCTTCATATGTATACTCTTTAAAACCAGAATATGTTGTTGGGTTATTGCTCTTAATCGTTTCAATTTGCCCATTGGTATAATAAGTGATATAGGTGTTTCTGAATGGATCATTTTCCAACTGAAAAGAACGAAAGTTAAAATTGTGATTCGCATCGGGATTGTCAAATTTTGCCCAACCGATGCCACCATTCCCATCATTACCCTTTTCATAACGTTTCGCAGCTATTTGATTTTCTTCCAATTGATAGTTATCCAAATGAAAAGAACCACTTTGAAAAGAAGAACTCAACATAAAATCATCAAACGCAGGAGTTAGAGCCGGAGCTGTAGTTCTGCTAAAGGTGGAATATTGTATGTCCTGAGTATTGTTGTTTCCATAACTATAACTTGTAAAATACATTGGGCCCCAGCCCGCAGTGGTTTCTACTACATTCGTCCCCGAGCTGTACTTTGTTTCCGTTTGGGTAAAACCCGTATGATCATCTGGAAATCCATTTACCTGACGTACAATTTCACCACCATTGAGATTCCAGCCTAAACCCACCCAACTCGCAGGCTGATTGGTTTTTACTTCAGCCGAATAACCTATGGAAATGGGATAACTCTCACCGCCAGAACTTTCGATGGAAATTAAGTTTTGTGACCATCTAAAATCTCCGGTTAAAGGGTCTACTAATCCTTCGTAAGCCGAAAGTATATCCTGAGCTTTAGAGGTAACGGAAAACGCTAGAATAGAAATGATGATGAAATGAATGTAGTTTTTCTTAAAAATGGGCATGGAACGGGTTTTATTTAAGGTTAAGCGATTCATACTTTGGTTTAAAATTTGGTTCGTTTTTTTAGCACAACTAAACAGAGAAACAGCAAGGAAATCGCATTGATTTACCTATCCTTTTTCCCTTTATTTCTAATGCACAATAAATAATCTGCTTTGAGCTGGTTCCCTTTCGGAAACCAAGAATTTTGTTCAGAGGTGCTCTGAATACAAAATGAATATCTGCGGTTAGCAATACATTTTCTCTTTTTAAAAATTAAACACAAAACGATATATATCAACACATTAATGCGTCAATACATTTTTTTTTCGTTTTTCAAAACAGATCCCCCTCGGACTGTTGAGTAAAACAAAAAGTTAATCCCAATTATGGGATACTAACTAATTCCCCTCTTGTATTTATGTAATGTTGGTTGAGAAAATGCGATTAAAAATGGGTTAAAAAGCGACACATTTTTAATCTGGTTAACTTCTCGTATGCAAATATATATTTCAAAACGTTTAAACCTCTAAATTAATTGTTTTTTTTCTTACCATACATCTCTAAGACCTGATAATCAATGGTTTTTAATAGTCAAATGTTTACTTAAACTGAAAACCAAATTGTTCGTTTTATCCAATTCGTTCATGGTATCTTATCCTAAATGGGTTGGACTCTTACCATTAAAGCCAAAAAAGTAATGAGATTATAAGGGGTTTAGAGATCTACTGGTCAGAATTCCTTTGTTCGATATTCTGCGGTTTAATCTACTCCGTGTACTAATATATTAAACAGGCACTTTACGTCTTTTGGACAAAAAATGGGATGATAGAAAGCTTAGACAAATATTAAAAGGGTCGGTTCTGTTCTTTAGTATCAAATCATTTATCTGCAATCCCATTAGCTTTTGCTGCTATATCAATCAAATTCCGTAATTTAGTTCCACTAACAAATGATTACCAAGATGTTAAACCGTCTCATTCTTATCCTTTGCCTGATGCTCTCTTTTCAAGTTGAGGGACAAAACCTAATTTCGGAAGGAGACTTTTCAAACAACACTTTTTCCTTTTCTACAGACTTGCATCATATACCCTCCTGCTCTTCTGGGCCGGGAACTTATTGTATAACGGATGTTGGCTGGCATCCGGGTGAAGCCACTCCTTCTGATTATATGATGAAAGTGGATGGCAACCTTAGTTCTACTGCTAACGACATCCTTTGGAGCAAAACCCTATACCATGTAGACTCTGGAAACTACGACTTGTCTTTTCAGTGTTTTCCGCGTAGCGCATCTCACCATATTGAAGTAGATGTTTTAATTGATGGAATTGTTGTAGGACGTTTTTTGCAAACCACTGGGGGTTGGAAGAGTTTCACCACCAACTATCAGGTACAAAACCCTAAATCTTCTTTAAACATTGCGCTAAAACAAGTTCACTTTGGGCATTATACGGACTGGGATTTGGATAACCTTTGTTTCTCAAAAAAAGGATCTGTTGTTCTTGATACAATACCTACCATCATCCGGCCGCAAGAGTCACCAGCCGTTATTAGTGTATTTCCCAATCCCATGCTCGAGGATATAACTTTGGAAGTTGATTCCACCTTTTTTCCCTACATCTTTGTTCTACATGATCTATCAGGTGAATTGGTTTATATTCAAGAAGGTATTCGAGAGAAGGAGTATCACATCAATCTAAGCCACTTGCCTAGAGCAACATTCATTGCTCGAATTGTATCTGAAGAAAAAATTGTTTGGAAAGGAAAGTTGATTCGTTACTAAGACTCCATTCTCTTTATACATAGAGCTTCTTTGCTTATAAACTCCATCTAACTCAAACGGCAGCACTTCTTCTACTCCGCTTCTCCGAATATGCCTTATTCTTTCTGTTAAACTACCGCTTTTCGCTTAAGGAGCTTCCAAAACACGTTCTAATTGTAGATCTCACCTTTTTTGTTGTGAAAACATTAACAAAGCCTTAGTTGCAGTTGCAACTAATTACGCTAATTTTGCGGATTAAATGAAAAACGCATGGATGATTTTTCTCCAGACTTAAATGAATATGGGGTTTTACCTTTACTGGCAAAAACAAGAAGATGCGCAGACGTTTACATCAATAAACGCCTCCAATTGATGGGAGTAGGTTTGACCTTAAAGCAAATAGTAGTTCTAAAATCCCTAGCGCTTGATGGCCCTTTACCCCAAAGTAGCTTGGCCTTCTGCACAGATCGAGATAAAGCCTCTTTAGCCCGGTTTGTAAATACCTTGGAGAAAAAAAATCTGTTAGCGAGAATACCTTCTAAAGAAGATAAAAGGGTAAATCTCGTTCATCTTACCGCCTCAGGAGAAAAAGTCTTTAATGAAGCTTTGCCTGTATTTAAAAAAATAATTCTGGAGGTTCAAGAAGGTATCTCTCAAGAAGAATTAAACCAAGTGAGCATCACTTTGTCTAAGCTTCGCTCCAACATTAATTCGTTAAAAAATAGTTGCACCAGCAACTAATTAAATATGAAAAGAAAAATAATAATTACTGCCGCTAGTTTTCTCATCCTTTTTGCTGGCTTTTCAATATCCAACACTCTCAAAGACAGTAAAAAACCACTAAAAAAGGCAAAGCCCCAGAAAACCTCTACCGTTTTCACTCAAACGGTTAAAAATAGAACCGTCCCTATAAAATTGACAACCACCGGAAGTATCGAAGCAAAGAATCGTGTGGAGGTTTATTCGGAAGTGCAGGGCATAATGACTTCCCCCGTAGGTAGTTTTAAAGAAGGTGCGCGCTATAAAAAAGGTGCCTCTTTGGTTTCTATTGAGTCGGATGTGTATAGAGCAAGCCTGATGGCTCAAAAAAGTAGTCTTCAAAATCTAATCACCGCTGCCTTGGCCGACATTCGGTTGGATTATCCGTCTTCTTTTCAAAAATGGAATGAGTTTCTTTCCAAAATGGATGTCCAGAAATCGCTTCCAAAGTTACCACCGGCAGAATCGGAAAAAGAGAAAATGTTTATCACGGGACGTAACATTTATTCCACTTATTACACGGTGAAAAATATGGAGCTCACACTAGCTAAGTATCAGATTGCCGCTCCTTTTGACGGGGTTTTAGTAGAAGCTCTTGTAACTCCCGGTTCGTTGGTGCGCACTGGACAAAAGCTAGGCGTTTTTATTCAACCTACGGTGTATGAAATAGAAGCCGCAGTGAGTTCGAGTATGATTCGCTTTTTGAAGGTTGGAGACGCGGTTGAAGTAAACTCAACCTATGACCGAAAGCAAAAGTGGCAAGGAGAAATTACGCGCATTAACCGATTGGTGAATAGCGAAACCCAAACGACCAATATTTACATTCAAGTAAATGGAGAAGGTTTAGAGGAAGGTATGTTTGTTGAAACGCATATTGTAGCTACCGAAATGAAAGATGCGTATGAATTGAGTAGAAGCGTGATTTTTGATACGGATAAAGTATTTGTAGTTGAAGACTCCGTTTTAGTGCAAAAAACAATAGAACCGGTTTATTACAACGAAAAAACGGTAGTAGTTAAAGGGTTAAACGATGGTGAAGCAACCTTATCTAAACTACCAACAGCGGCCTATTCGGGAATGAAAGTAACCATCTACAAGGATCAAAAAGACTGATTTTGAATCGGTACATTTTCTCCATTTTTCAACTCAATTCTAGATTAAAATGAAATCCATTATATCTCATTTTATAAAATTCCCCGTAGCTGTAAATGTGATCATTTTAGCTGTGGTCGTTCTTGGTTCTATCGGGATGCTTTCCCTGAAATCAAGCTTTTTCCCTTTGCAAGATTCCAAGTTTATCGATATCACAATCAGCTATCCGGGTGCTTCTCCTCAAGAAATGGAAGAAGGCGTGGTGCTCAAAATTGAAGACAACCTAAGAGGTATAGTAGGTATTGATCGCTTTACTTCTGCCTCATCCGAAAATACAGCTACCATCTCTGTGGAGGCCGTAAAAGGGTATGACATAGATATTTTACTGGCGGATGTGAAAAATGCGGTGGATAAAGTTCCCTCCTTTCCAGCAGAAATGGAACCACCCGTAGTAGCTAAAAATGAAAACCTAAACGTAGCGATAGAAATGGAACTAAGCGGTAAGGACGTTGCCTTAAAACCGCTAAAAACCATCGCTCGCGAAATAGAAAATGACCTAAGGGCCATTGATGGGATTTCTCAACTCACGGTAACGGGTTTCCCGGACGAAGAAATTACGGTTTCCGTAAATGAGGAAGTTCTTAGATCTTATGATCTTACTTTTAATGATGTGGCCAACGCTGTGGCCAGTGAGAATATTCTGCTCACAGGAGGAGCTATTAAGACGGAAGCAGAAGAGTATTTGATTCGCGTAAACAACCGCTCTTATTATGGAAAAGGGCTAAACCACATCATTCTTAAAACCCAAGAAAACGGTGCTGTAGTAAGGTTGGAAGATGTTGCTGTAACCACAGATGGGTGGTCGGAAACACCGGATCGGATTTATTACAACAACCAATCATCTATCTCATTTAAAGTGAGTACCACCAACAATGAGGACTTGATTGAAGCCGCAGAAAAAGCGACAATCTATGTAGAAAGCTTCAATGAGAGATATCAAAATGTACAGTTGAACATCACCAACGACAGATCGCAAGTAGTAGTGGAACGTACCGATCTTCTCTTGAAAAATGGTCTTCAAGGAATTGCCTTGGTTTTGTTTTTTCTATCGCTCTTTTTACGCCCTCGCCTAGCCGCTTGGGTTGCTTTTGGAATTCCCATTTCTTTTTTAGGCATGTTCATGGTGGCCTCTTATTTCAATATCACCATCAACGTTCTATCCTTGTTTGGGATGATTATAGTTATCGGAATTTTAGTAGATGACGGTATTGTAATTGCCGAAAATATCTTTCATCATTATGAAAAAGGAAAGTCGAGAATAAAGGCGGCTATTGATGGAACCTTGGAAGTGGTGCCCGCTATTACTTCTGCTATATTTACTACCCTTGTAGCCTTTTCCACTTTCTTTTATGTAGATGGCCGCTTGGGTGAGTTTTTCAGTGAAGTTTCTGTAGTTGTTATTTTAACCTTGGTCTTTTCTCTTTTCGAAGCGCTGGTAATTCTTCCAGCCCATATTTCTCATTCAAAGGCGCTTTCAAAAACCCAGAAGATATACTGGTTTAATGCCAAAGCTACAGCTCTGTTGGACTACATGAGGGACAAACTTTACAGTCCGGCTCTGCATTTCTTTATGAGGTATAAAATTTTGGGATTCTCCATTCTCATTGCACTTTTTGTAATAACCACAGGCGCCATTGGTGGTGGAATTATCAGAACTACTTTCTTTCCCGTTATTGCCTCCGATCAAGTGAATGTTACCCTCAAAATGCCTCAGGGAATTAACCCTGTAGTAACGGATTCCATCATCTCAGAAATAGAAAAAGTTGCGGAATTAGTGAACGAGGAATATACTGCAAAGCAAACGGGCGATAAAGACGTTTTTCAAAGTATCATTAAAAGGACAGGCCCTGGTACGGCTAATGCATCTTTAAAAATCAACTTACTTCCTGGAGAAGAACGAGACTTTACAGCTTCTGAGATAGCGGCTTCTATTGTTCAGAAATCAAAACAGTATCCCTCAGCCGAAAGTTTAGTTTTTGATGCCGGATCTAGTTTTGGGGGTAAACCTGTTTCTGTTTCCTTATTGGGGAGTAATATTTCGGAACTCAAAGCTGCAAAGTTAGAGCTAAAAGAACGCTTGAAGGAAAACGTACTCTTGCGCGATATTAGCGATAACGACCCTGCGGGAATTAGCGAAATTAAGCTGGAGCTCAAGGATAAAGCTTACGTTTTAGGGTTTTCCTTAAACGATGTAATCAGCCAAGTACGAGCCGGTTTTAATGGTTTACAAGTGCAGCGTTTCCAGCGTGGACAAGATGAAATAATTGTTTGGGTGCGTTATGAAAGGCAAGGACGTTCTTCCATTTTAAATCTAGATAACATGCGTGTTGTAAGCCCAAGTGGAAACCGAGTTCCGTTAAATGAAATAGCTACCTACCGCATTGAACGTGGAGACATTACCATCAATCATTTAAATGGAAAACGGGAAATAAAAGTAGAGGCTGATTTAAAAGACCCCAAGGAGAGTTCTTCAGATATCCTACAGGATATTAAACAGAATATAATGCCGGAGATTACAACTAAATACGCTTCCGTATCTCCCTTGTACGAAGGTCAAAATAGAGAAGCAAGTAAGGTTACCTCTTCTGCCTCTAAAGTGTTTCCCGTAATTATATTTCTGATCCTCATCATTATAGGCTTTACGTTTAGATCGTATATCCAGCCTATCCTCCTATTAATTATGATTCCATTCAGTATTATCGGTGTGGCATGGGGGCATTGGTTGCACGACTTTCCGATAAATGTACTCTCCCTACTTGGTATTATAGCGCTTATTGGAATTGTAGTAAATGATGGTTTGGTATTGATTAGCAAATTCAATAGCTATTTGCAAGAAGGCTTATCGTTTGATGACGCTTTGATTCAAGCCGGTAAATCTAGGTTTCGTGCCATCTTTTTAACCTCTATCACCACTATAGCTGGTTTGTCTCCCCTTATTCTGGAGAAAAGTAGGCAAGCCCAATTTTTAATTCCAATGGCCATCTCCATCGCCTACGGAATAGCGATTGCAACTGTGCTAACCCTTGTTATGCTCCCCATGCTTTTATCTTTAGGCAATACGGTAAAAGTTTATGCACTGTGGTTATGGGAAGGCAAAAAACCATCTAAGGAGTCGGTAGAACCGGCTGTTGAGGAACTCCGCGAAATTGAAGAATCATCAGACAATGGATAATACTATGAACAGGCAAATAAAAGTAAAGTCTCAAGGGCTACATCCCCAGTCATGGCTTATCTTGACTAGTATTGCGGTTTTTGTAATGCTCAGCACTAAAGTAAATGCTCAAGAGGTGCTTTCTCGCGAGGCGGCTGTTGGTATTACTTTAGAACACAATTATGATATTAAAGTAGCTGAAAAATCTTTGGAAGCTGCCAAAAACAATCAAAGCATCTTAAACAGCGGGTATTTACCTTCCGTTTCTCTGAGCGGCAATACGGGAATAACGGGTTATCAAGGAGAAAATCAAACCGTTAACGGTGATATAAGTTTTGATCCGACAGAAGCCTATAATTATAATGCATCTGTAGATTTAAACTATGTTTTGTTTGATGGATTCGGACGTTCGTACAATTATAGGCAGTTAAAAGAAGCGTACAATATTTCGGAATTACAAGCCTTACAAATTATTGAAAACACGGTTTTGGAGCTTTCCAATACGTATTTCTCCATAGCTCAATTAACGGAGAGTGTTGGGATTCTAAAAAGTGCTCTAAGCATTTCTACGGATAGGTTAAAACGTGCGAAGTACAACTTGGAATATGGCCAATCCTCTCAAATAGACGTATTAAATGCTCAAGTAGATGTAAACAACGATAGCATTAATCTACTCAATAGCATGCAGCAATTGGAGAATGACCAACGTACGTTGAATCTGATTATGGGACGTGATATAGAAATGGAATTTGAGGTGGATACCAATGTGAACTTCACGCTAAGCGATAGTAAGGAGGAACTGGTAACAAAAGCTATAGATCGAAATATCTTAATACAACAAACCAACAGCCAGTTGAGGAATAGCGCGTTTGCTCTAAAGGCCAGTCAAGCAGATTGGTTTCCGGCTTTATCCGTAAATGCGAGCTACGACTATTCTGGAAATCAAAACCCTGCGGGTGCCTTTGTTACCGGAAGTTATAATCTTGGTCCACAAGCTGGTTTAGCTTTAACCTGGAATATTTTTGATGGTGGAAGAACCAGCGTAACCCGTCAAAATGCGCGAATTGAAATTGAGCGGCAACAAATTTTAAAAGAGCAAACCAAATTCTCTGTAAAACGAGATGTTCTCAATGCCTATGGTTCTTACCAAAATGCACTCTTCGTTTTAGAGGCGGAAAAAACAAATTTAGAAAGCAATAGGAAAAACTTTGTGCGAAGTGATGATTTGTACAAACGAGGACAAATCAACTCCATAGAGTTTAGACAAGCCCAACTTAACCTACGAAATGCTCAAAACAACTACAGTATAGCTAAATACAATGCCAAGTATGAAGAACTAACGCTGAAACAACTGGCGGGTATCCTTCTAAAAGATTAGAGCAATCGTAAACGGTGGTCGTATAGCATATTTTCTTCACGCCATTATTTTTAACAAATACTTCGTTCTTGTAAAAGCGAATAAACTTACTTGTTCATTCAACGTTTGCTAATTCCGCTTCCTAGCCTATTCAGTGCAGGTAGGGCTTTTAAAGTTGAAATATTAAAACGCTAGTTGTTACTTTTCTCAGCATTCTTAAAATACACCTTCTTCCCTCCATAAATTGCTCCTGCGCTTATCAGTAGCTCTACAAAACCAAAGGGTGTTGGATTAGGGTTTGGCCCAGCTGGCTGGGCCATGGCTACTATTCCAGTAACAAGTAGTAAGGCTATAAGGATAATGGTGTTTGATTTCATATTGTTTTAATTTGTTTATATAGCTTCAAAGAGTTGTGATTGAGTTCCTCTTTTCATTTTTCCCTTGTTATATTGAGTAAGCCTAGAAACAAGCACTGTAAGGGACCATGTTTTTCGCTTTTATATTGTTATACACCTTTCGATGCATTCCTTGTTTTATGGAATGCTGATAGCTTGTGATTTAAACTCTATCAACTATTTACTGATGACTTTTATTGAATGACTTGTTCTTTCTTGATTCACTTTAATGATATATACTCCCGCTTTCATCTGTGGGAGTGTTTGTAAACCTTGACTCCTTTTTGTTTCAAAAATTTGCTGACCCGCTAAGTTGAACACCGACACATCACTAAAACCCATATTGCCTAATTGTACATTAATGCGGTCATTATCTGCATAGGCATAAGGCGTAAACTCTATGGCGTTGGCTTCCTCTTCTAGGCCCACTGTATTTTGACTAAAATGTAACACAAAACGGTTGCCCCAAAAGGCTGTGTCATTTATAAACATATAGTCGCCATTGATAAAATCATGGCGTAAATCCGTTTTAAGATCTTCCAATTCTACTTTAGCAAAAGAACTTAGCTGGCTATTGTCAAGGGACATAGTTAAGCTATCATTCGCCTCCATATAATCAAGCATAATTGGGAAGCTCTTAAAACCCCTTAAAGGCACTCGGCAAATAGAATAATCCTCCCCATTTAAGCTAGCATACATATTTGGTGCACCATTTTCGTTACGCAACTTTCTAGCATCCCACCTCCGGTCAAAATTATTTGTAGCTTGCAATTCAAAACCAACATAGAGTTGATCCATACAGGTACTCTTGTTTAAACTAAGATACACTCCGTCAAGCCTAGCCATTTTCATTAAAGCTGTACTAGGTGCGGTTACCCGCTGATCTTGTTCAAACGTAAAGTTGCCAGAAGAAGCGTTAGTTGTTTGCACCCAAAAACCTTGAAAAGGAGCTAAATATTGCGTACCACCATTGATGCCTACACCGCCTACGTAAGAAGCGAAACTACCGCCTATATTTACATAAAAGGCGTTATTCATCCCAGCAGGTAGACTTTGCCCGTTCCAATCGTACTGCGAGGGGTATGGATTGGCTAAAAAGTTCCAGCCCTCGGTGGCAGTTTGGCCTCCCCCCCCAGCAAAACTTCCGCCACCAGACTGTCCATTGTTATAACCCATTGCTACAGAAACATCACCTGTAGCCACTGTTCCATCTAATTCACTAGAGCCACTGCTGTTTAATAGGAACGAGCCAAAAGAATTAGTCCCTGCAAATAAGGCATATCCACGACCATTAGCAGCCACATTGGTTAAGGCCGATGGTGCTTCCCAGGCTGCGTTGTTCGCATCCCATTGCCAAACCGTCCCTTGGCTGCTGTTGGCAGCTAGCATAGTATGACC
>CAZAJG010000041.1:22186-38183 GCA_964485405.1 uncultured Owenweeksia sp.
TTCGTTAAACTCTTCTAAAGTAGCGTTGGTAAAAGGCGAGCCCAAATAATGGTATCTGGCAGTGCTTACATCTAAATAAGCCTGTGAGCTTACTGTACCCAATACAGTACCACCACCCACAAGTTGACCGTAGGAGCTAACCGAAGAAGCTATAAGGCTAAGCGAATCATTGGTTTGAAGGGTGGTGCCAGTATTTACCTGCACCACGCCATTCATGTTCAACTTTACCATGTTAAAGTTAGAGGTATCCCCATTGTTATCAAAAATTAATAAGCCATTACCATTGATGATATTAGGGTCGTAAGCAATTATTTTGTTATCGATAAGGGCATCTAGCCCGGTATTGGAACCATCAGCTGTACCCTGATTAAATCGGTAATAAACCAGCAAACCCGTTTCGTTGCCCGTAAGCTCGCTGTTCATACTGGCCTGTATTTGTGCTTGTGAACGGACGGTGTTCCAAATACGCACCTCATCCAGGTTTCCATTAAAGTATCGGGTAAGGCTTCCCTCTTCGCGCACACCCATATACAGATCGGAAAAACCACTGTATATTGTTCCACTAACGCTGTTGGTGCCATCCACTGCTCCATTTATAAAAGCACGCATGGTGGTACCATCGTAGGTAAGGGCCATGTGGTACCAGGTACCTGCCGTTAACGTAGTACTACCGCTAAAAAACTGTTCGGATGAACCGTCAAACGTAATGGAATATTCAATAACTCCGGTGCTCAACAGCAAGGTGGAAAACTCACGCTCACCACTAGCAAATTTTGAGACCAGCGAGGCATGATTATTTAAGTTACCCGCCTTGAACCAGCCTTCCACCGTAAGTCCGTTGCTGAAATCAAAGATTGAACCAGCTGGTACGGAAACATAGTCATCTGTACCGTCAAAATTTAGGCTATTGGTCGGTGTTCCGCTGTCGCTAAAACTGCCACCTGCCCCGCTAGCCCAATTGGAGGAGTTTCCAGTGAGGGCAAAGTTGTTTAACCTACCCTCATTGCCATCACCTTCGGCCGCTCCTGTAATATTGCCTCCCAGGACAAGGGTATCATTAGCTCCTAAACTAAGATCTATTCCTGAGCTTAAGAACAAATTATTGGCCATAACACTTCCTGGAGTAGTGTTCGATTCTATAATAACATCATCTGTAGCAGTTGGTGAGCCGTGATTCCATGCAGAACCATCCCATACAGTTGTAGGATTAACCTGGTAAGAACATTCAGGAGCCAAATAGACGGAGGAAGTAAAATCATTAAAGTTGTAATTGAATCTATTCGCCAAAGCCAAACGTAAACTGCTAAGCGGTGTAGTTACAGAACAATTGTATTGAATATTATCCCCTGAGTTTGCACTAAAATCAACTGCATTGATACCGTTGGTTAAACCTGTTGGCAAACTACTTCTGGTTGAAATGTTAGCATTGCTTAAGAAGGGATCATTCCACGCTGTAGCCCATATGAAATTGTCCACCTCAGAACCATTGTTTGGTACCCCAGTACCAGAATACGCTATAAGACATTCGCTAGATGTGCTTAAGGAGAAAACACCCGTTTCAGTAGTTGTACCCGCGCTTGTGGCCGTGCCTGCAATAGTTGCTGATCCACCAAATTTTGGATTGCTAATTTGAATTTCAGTACCAGCGGAGAGCGAACCAATGTAAGTCCAGGTTATAGTGCCCTCATTGATTGACCAAGTGGGATTGGCTCCACTATTATCTTGATCGTCATCCCAACTCCTTTCTGTAAAAAAAACCGTGGTTGTATCGGAAATAGGCACAAGTAATATAAAGCTGAAATTATCGGGAGAATCTGCATTTACAGAAGTTATGGCAAGATCCCCTGCGCCTAAATTGGTGGCAAGCATGCAGGTAGGCGTAAGTAAAGCTAAAAAGACAAGGACGGAAAGTTTTTTAAAACTCATATAATTAAATATTTTAGAAATGCTAGCGAACAAGCAGAATGTGATAAAAGCTTACGGCTGAATCCATCTGTATTCGTACATCAATTGCATTTGTGTGACTTAAGGGATTTTTTAATCAGCTTCAAAACTCTGTCTTATCAAGGTTTTCTCCTAAAAACAGCTATCTACATTTTATCTACACGTGCTTTATATCCTTGAAAATCATAAATATAAATACGTTCTAAATCTTTTATATTCTACTGGGGGTAGATAGATTCTACTTGCTTGATGCCTTACAGCACAGACGTTACATACCTTGCAATACTTCTATTTCAGGGGAGGGAGCTGTGAACCATTAAGAGTTGATAAGCGTGAGAACGGGTTTAAGTAAGCGTCAGGTTTTCGAAAAAGCCTTCAAGGCTTTGGTCTGGTTCCAAATTCAGCTTTTTCTTTAGGCGATATTTAGATTGATTTACACTTGTAGTGCTTATGCTTAATATAGCAGAGAGTTCGTGATTGCTCATACCCGTTTTCACCAAAGTGGCCAGGCGTTTCTCTTTTTGGGTAAGATTGGCATTTACGTTGGTAAGTCCTTCTATGAACTTCGGGTGTAGTTTGGTAAAACTGATATCAAAATGACTCCAATCTTTTTCTTGCAGTTCATGGCTTTTTAATGCTTTTCTTAAGTTGGCCAGGTTGGGTTCTTTCAATTCGTGCACATGTTCCTTTATCTGATCCATTTTATCAGACTGCCTCATAAGTTGAACGCTTTGTGCCATTAACTCTCGTTTTTGATACTCAAGTTCTTGCTCTGTCAATTTGCGTTGAGCTGCCTCGGCTTTAGCCAAAGCTTCAGCACTCAGCTTAGCTGCCAAAGCCCGTTGTGTTTTTGTTTTTTGCAAGGCAGAATAGGTATAAGTAACAACGCCTACTATTATGAGCAGTAAAATGACAACGCTAGCATACAATTTGTTTTGTAAGGCTTGTTTTTCGGCTTCTATTTTAAGGTTCTCTACCTCTAACTGCTTTTGGCGATTTCTAAAGCTTATTTCCAACTGATTCATTTTCCCTACCCGGTTTCTTCCTTGAAAATCGCGGTACGTTTCTATATACAATTTATAGTACTCTGCTGATTTTTGGAGTTCGCCTTTGTCTTTATGAATGTTGGCTAGTATTTCTAACGCCCTTAATTGGTGAGATAAAATATTGGTACGCTTGGCGAGCTCTAACGCTTCATTTACATGAAAAATGGCTTGAGGGTAATCTCTCTCTTCCCAATAGCTTGCTGCAAGGTTATTGTGTGCATTAATAAGCTGGTCAGGGTCTTTTACTATATCCAAAGCTTCCTGATACAAATCTTTAGCTTTGCTGTATTGCTTCTGATTATTGTACACTTCCCCTAAATCATTGTAGTTGGTAGCGAGCCAGTTTTGGTTTTCTATTTTCTTTGATAAGCTTAAGGACTGGTTGAGATACAAAACAGCGCTATCGTGCTGGCTAAGCTGATAAGAAGTGTAGCCCAAACGATTGAGTGCTGCAGCCTGCCTTTCCTTATTGCCATCCTTTACCGCCATATACAGGGCTTGATGAAAATATGTTTTAGCAATACTGTAAATACCAGCCGCTCGGTTTACTTCGCCCAAAAGGTGTAAATTCCTTGTGCGTAAAAACGGGTGATCCGTAAGAAAGGATTGGGTTTCAGCTTCTAATAAAAATAGTTGAGCAGGCTCATACTCACCAAGGTAATAGTGAGCCCTGGCCAATTGGAAAAGCGTGTGGATACTGTATTTGCTTTTATGGCTTCTAAAAAAAAGTAAGGGACTTGAAAGTACCGAAATGGCCGAATCAAACTCAGCTAAGTTTACCAAACTTTTAGCCGCCCATATCAAGGAGGCATTGGCAAAAACCGTATCCTCCATCTGCAATGCTTTTTGAAAAAGCAATAAAGACTCTTCCAGACCTTTTTGAGGAGCACTATTAGCCCACAGCTCACAACTGTCTAATTGTTGGGTTAAAGAAGGAGAAGGTACTGTTTTTTGACTTAAACCAGTCAATGAATAAAACAATAACAAGCTTACTTTAAGAGATTTAAATAAGAAATTGTGCTTCAGAAAAACTTTTTAATTTTTGTTAAAACTTAGAGGATTACGTTTTCGTTATCAGCGAATCCATGACGAATAAAAGTCGAAAATAATACAATAAACTAATCAAACTCTAGATAAAGAAGAAACACTTTCGCATGAGAGCAGTTAATAGGGTGAACTTCCTCTTTCACATCCTTTGTTTGTCTAGGGTCTTACTGTAGGACTATCTCCAGTCGATATGTGTTCCAAATTTAGTTGAGTTTTTAAGACTTCACATTGTGTTCCTTTTCCTGAGTATGTAGGGGTTCAAACTACTTCTTTCATCACTATTCTATATCCAAAAGTGTTCTAAGCCTTTTTAAACGTGTGAAATTGAGGTTGGTGGGGTACTTACAAAGCAGATACACCCTAAAAATCCATGTCATTTTTCTGATAATCAATTACTTAATTTTAAAATAATGACCTATCACTATTTTGTAATATTACACTCAATCCTTACGCACCGTTTTTAAGGTGAGCAGATTCAATGCATTGCCTTCAAGCCCCGTGATGGTTTTTGGATAAAAGCGAAGAACTTGATCGTAATACAGCGGTACAACTGGAGCCTGACTGATTACTAAACTATCCATTTTTTGGTACAAACGAAGCCTCAGGCTGTCCTCTGTTTCGGCAGCAGCTTGTATGTACCATTCGTCAAATTGTTGATTTTTAAAATGGGTATAATTCGGACCATTGGGTGCCCAGTTTTTGGAATAAAAAAGGGAGAGGTAGTTCTCTGAATCTGGATAATCGCCTATCCAGCTGGCTCGAAAAAACCCAACTTTAGAAGTGGCTACAGCTTGGCGTAAAGTTGCAGGAGGCGTTACTTCTACTTTAACCTCTATTCCTATTTTGCTCAACTCGCCTTGTATGTACTCACATAAATCCAAATAAGAAGCATTGGTAAGTAGTTGAATGGGAGGCAATCCTTTGCCATTCGGGAAACCTGCTTGTATGAGAAGCTCTTTTGCTTTTTCAACATCGTAATCGTATCCTGGAATTCGTTCTGGATCAAAAGCAGGTAAACCATTTGGGATCATACCCGATGTGGCTGCATTCCCAATGTTGTTGCGTAAATAACGCATCATTTTATGACGATCGAAACCGTAATTAATGGCTTGCCGAATCCTAATTTGTGCCAGTGGATCTGTAGATTCAATTTTAGAACTATCTACGAGAAAGGCCAAGTATTCAGTATTGAGATAGGGTTGACGATACAGAAGAAACCGGTTGGCATATTTCTCTTGTAAAACGCCATCTTGCGTCAGTAGTTCATCTTTATAAGAAGCGTCAATACCGGATATAAAATCCAGTTTGCCTTTAATGAACTCCAAAAAGGCGGATTGTTTATCTGGCACAAAACTAACGGCAACGGCCTCCAAATACGGTAAGGCTGTGCCTTCTTCATCCTTTTCAAAATATTGTTGGTTTTTACGTAACACCAGCTTTTCATTTTCTACCCATAATTTCAGGTAAAAGGGCCCTGTTCCTACCGGATTCTTTCTATAATCCGGACCATAGAATTCTACTGCTTCTGGTGCCAATACTGAACAGTACTTCATGGATAAAATCCCTAAAAAGGGAGAAAATGCTGATTTTAAATGAATGATAAAAGTACTGTCGTTGGGTGCTTCAAAACGCTCTACATTTTTAAATACCCAACTGCCCGGAGCAGCTAACTCTTTAGACACTAATCTTTCAAAACTGAATTTAAAGTCTTTGGCGGTAACGGTTCGAGTACTTACTTCTCCAAAACATACATTTTCATGAAAATACACGTCTCCTTTCAGGTGAAAAGTGTAGGTTTTTCCACTGTCTGAAATATTCCAATTGTGCGCAATAGAAGCTTGTACTTTAAGGTCATTATCCATCTGAACCAAACCATCATAAATTTGATTCACCGCCCAAATGTTGTATTGATCTCGGGCGAAAGCAGGATCTAAGGATTGTACCCCAGAATCTGAATTATATCGAAATATAAGGCTATCATCATATTCTTGTTTTGATCCGCAGGACACCAAAATAAAGAGTACTAAAAAACAACTGAGGTTTCTCATTTTAAGTCAGATTCAGTGCTTGGATTTTATCTACTATAATTTGAGCCATTTTATGGTTTGATTCATGCGTCCAACCAGCAATATGCGGACTCAGCACCACATTCTCTGCCTGAATCAAATAGCTAAATGCATCAGGCAGCTCTTGTGCAAACATATTTTCAAAAGAGCTCTTCTCGTATTCCAACACATCCAAACATGCTCCTTTTATTTTCCCCGACTTTAAAGCGGCAACCAAGTCTATGGTTCTTACCGCACTCCCTCTTGCTGTATTTATCAAATAGAAATCCTTTTTAAAGGCTTGGATAAACGCTTCATCTACCATACCTATGGTTTCTGGATTTTGAGGTGTATGGATACTTAAAATATCCGTTTGTTCTTGTAATTGAGCAAGACTCACACCTTCAACATAAGTGGAGGAGAAATCATTATGATATTTATCGTAAGCTATTACCTGAACACCAAAACCGCTTAATTTTTGGGCAAAAGCGGATCCCATTTGTCCATAACCGATAATGCCTATCGTTTTTCCTTGAATTTCAAAGCCTCGATTTTCTTCTCTCTTCCAAACCCCATTTCGCACCTCAGCATCCGCTCTTTTTAAATTGTTGAAAAGCATAAGCAACATCCCTAAAGCATGCTCACCTACTGCATCTCTATTGCCTTCAGCCGCGTTGAGTGTATGAATTTGTTTTTCTTCTGCGTAGGGCAGATCAATGTTTTCCAGTCCAGCCCCTACCCTGCCAATAAATTGGAGTTGAATCGCTTTTTCTAAAAGCTCTGCTTTAACTGGAAACCGACTGCGAATAATAAGACCATGATAGTTGTGAATCTCTTCTAGCACCTGAGCATAAGGCAATTGATAAGCCTCTTGAACCTCAAAACCCAATTTTTGAAGCCCATCCAAAAGAACCGGTGAAACGGTATCCACAACCAATACTTTCATAAACCTTATTTAGAAACAAGAATTTTGTTTGCGGGTTGATGCTAAAATCCCAAGAGCATTTTACCAATGGAAAAATAAATCAAAAGACCCAGTATATCATTCATAGTGGTAATAAAAGGACCCGTAGCCAAGGCTGGATCAATTTTGTACCGGTCGAGTACAATAGGGACAAACGTACCAATAAGAGCCGCCACAATAATAACCGAAAGCAAGGCTGCACCTACGGTTAAGGCCAATTGCACTTCATATTGAAGCAGTAAACCTGCACCTACCATTAGAGCTCCACAAATCAGTCCATTAAAGAGGGCAACGCCTAATTCTTTCAATAAACGGGTAGTCATGTTTCCCATAGAGGATTTACCTGCCAGAGCTTGCACCACAATAGCAGAAGATTGTACGCCTACATTACCCCCCATGGCTGCAATAAGGGGTATAAAAAATGCCATTTTAGGTATTTCATCTAATGCATACTCATACCTGCCAATTACAGATGCTGCGAGTATTCCCCCAAACAGTCCTATGAGCAACCAAGGCAAACGTGCTCGGGTAATGGTTAATATGCTATCATCAGATTCTACCTCATCGGTAAGACCAGATGCTAGGTTGTAGTCTTCTTTTGCTTCCTCTCTTATTAAATCTACCACATCATCAATGGTAATTCTCCCTACCAATCTTCCTATTGCATCTACTACCGGCATTACGATAAGGTCGTATTTCTGCATGATGTTGGCTACATCTTCTCCGCTTACATTTACCTCAACACTCTTAACTTGACTGTTGTATACTTCTTCAATCGGATTTTTAAGGGAGGTGGTTAAAAGCTTTTTTAAGGATAGTGTTCCGAGTAATTTATCGTCATCATCAATTACATAAATGGCGTGTACTTTTTCTACTTCTTCTGCTTGAAGCCGCATTTCTCGTACACACTCCATCACCTTCCATTTTTTGTTCACCTTTACCAGCTCTGTACCCATAAGGGCTCCAGCTGTATCTTCAGGGTAAACCAATAGATCCGCGATGTCTCTTGCATGCTCCTGGTCCTCAATATTTTCAAGAACCTCCTTTCGTCTTTTCTTAGGCAGCTCATTGATGATGTCTGCTGCATCATCCGAATCCAGATTTTCTACCAGATCCTGTGCAATTTCCTTTTCAGTGTATTCTTCTAGAATTTTAGCGCGAAGGTCTTCGTCTAATTCAATGAGAACATCGGCAGACATTTCATTATCCAGCGCTTCAACTAATGCCTTTGCTGCTACTAGATCAATTTGATCTACAATTTCTGCAATATCCGCTGGGTGAAGTTCGGAGATAGTTTCTAACTCCTGTTGTAGATTCCCGGACAGTATACTCTTTTCGAGTTGATTTATATTTTCGCGATCTAGTTCAAAACTCATGTGACTTCAATGCTTTTTGTGATCCTTACAAAATCCTGCCATCCAATCTGTTCCGGGCGCTTTGGAAGCAATTCTTCTATGTCTTCAGGCCTTGCGAAATTAAGGGATTTTAAAGAATTTCTCAAAGTTTTACGCCTTTGATTAAAGGCCATCTTTACAACTCTAAAAAACAGTTTTTCATCACAATCTAGATCAATATTTTCCTTTCTTACTAATTTAATAACCCCTGATTTTACTTTTGGCGGTGGGTTAAATACTTCGGGTTCTACGGTAAAAAGATACTCTCCATGATAAAATGCTGCAGTAAGCACGCTCAAGATCCCATAAATTTTGCTTCCCGGGCCGGCTACAATTCTTTCCGCTACTTCCTTTTGAAACATACCCGCTAGTTCTGGAATATGCTCTTTGTACTCTAACATTTTAAATACGATCTGGCTCGAAATGTTATAAGGGAAATTGCCAATGATGGCAAAGGGTTCTTGAAAAAGTTGATCTACCGGTAAACGCAAAAAGTCTCCTTCAATAATGTTTCCTTTAAGCTCTGGGTAATGCTCTTTTAAATAGGCTACCGATTCTGTATCCAATTCGATTACCGTGAGCTCTTCTGATCGCTTCAATAAAAACTGGGTAAGCACTCCTGTTCCTGGGCCAATTTCAAGCACTTTAGAATATCCATTTCCAGATAAGCTTTCTGAAATACGCTCAGCTATGCTCTGATCTTTCAAGAAATGCTGCCCTAAATGCTTCTTTGCTCTTACCATGCTGCAATATTAATCGGAAAAATAAGAATAGCTGGAGAATGTGAGATGTAGGAAACTAAAAGCTTCACAATTCCATTTACTCTTATTTATATTCTGCTGTTCCGCATTCAGTAGTTCTCTGTCATTTCTTCTCTTAACCGTTCCTCTTCCAACAACAGTTCAACGTCATCCGGGTTTTCATGGAGCTCCAATAACACTTTTGCGTATTCCGGATTATTCGGATACTGAATACCTACCCATACTTTGTATGGGGTAAAGAGTGCAATAAGCGCTAAACTCGAGATAATAAATCCTCTTTTGAGTGTGTTGGCGTAGAATGCTTTTTCTAGTTTTTTTCTGTAAAACATGGCTACAGCGGTAATAACGATGGTAAAAGGAAGCCCTACCATAAGCAATAAATCTGCTCCTGGATAGCCTAAGAGCTTAAACATTAAACCCATAACCAAAATGGATAAACACATCCCTGTAACAATAGCCAATACAATACTGGATGTACCTATTTTATAACTGCTCTTTTTAAAAAGCTTTCTTAGCTTTATATCATTGAGTAAGGCAAAGGATAAATAGAAGTAATGACATCCCAATATGGTTAGCCCTAAAGCCAATAAAAAATGACCTCCTGGATAATTAAGAAATAGAAAGGCTGCACCTACTAAAGCTGTAACTATAGTTGCAATTTCAAGCTTTTTCATTTTTCTACTCTTCTGTTTTCAATTAAAGCATAAATATCTGTATCAAGATACTTCCCGTCCTTAAACTCACTCTCTTTAAAGGTTCCTTCATATTGAAAACCCAGTTTATTCAGGGCGTTTTTACAATTTTTATTTTCAGGGTCAACAAATCCTTCTATGCGATGAATACTGAGGTCTGTAAAAGCAAACTGGCAGATTACCGCCATTACTTCCTGCATAATTCCTTTTCTCCAATGCTCTGGTAACAACCAAAAACCAACTTCGGTTTTCTTTGTTTTTGCATCTAGGTTGTTAAAGCCTCCTGCTCCATAAAAGGTGGTATAGTCTGGTGAACAAATGGCCCACCAAACTCCGGTATTCGTCTTCTCTAGGTTTTTAAACCAAAGCATTTGCTCTTTTGTTTCTTCCAAACTGGAAAAACTTACGCCATAATATTTGATTACCTCTGGGTGAGATAGTCCTTTGTACACCATTTCTAAATCGCTTTCTTTAAACTGGCGAAGTGTAAAACGTGAGGTTTGCAGTTGAGGAAATGCTTTCATCTGTTAGCTTAAATTCAAGCTTCTAAACTAGTAACTTTATTCAAGAATAGTGCGAAAAGTAAGGTTCACTCTAGGCGTTTTAACCATTTTAGTGGGCGGTAAACGATGTAACCAATGGGTTTGTGTATCTCCTTTCATTAACAGCAAACTGCCAGGTTCTAAAACAATAGATGTTTTTTCTGCTGTTCGTTTATGTTTGAAAGCAAATTTCCGAGTGGCTCCAAAACTCAAAGAGGCAATACCTCCATGCTTTTCCAACATTTTTTCATCATCACTATGCCAAGCCATTCCCTCCTCTCCTGTATGATACAGATTGAGCAAACAAGAGTTGAAAGTGAGCTTGGATCGCTCTTCAACTAAAGCTTTTAAGTTTAATAAGTTTGCTGTCCACGGCAAGGCTTCCTTTGTAGTGTTCGAATATGTGTAAGCATACGGTTTATCGCCATACCAAGCCACCTTTCTTTTGGTTACGATGCGTTTTCCAAATAGAATCGCCTCATCATTCTTCCATTCAATCTCCTCCAACAAGTTATGTAGATAAAAGTAAGCTTGATCCGCATCCAGCAGCTTCCCCCAATATTCCACTTCTCCATCATAGGGAAGTATATTTCTGTTATTTGGATTGAATAGATCCATAGTACGCGATTAAACTACTTAGACTTCCTTTTGGAGGCGTATGGTTTGCTTTCATCTAGCGCTAGGGCTTCGTTTAAAACCGTAAGGATAAGATCGTGTGGTAAGTCGTTCAACTCATTTAAAACAATCCCTCCTACTTGTGTTCTACCTCTAAAGTTGAGCAAATGCTGTGTGTTTTCCAACTCGTTTCCACGAGTAAAGTTGAGTTCTACACCTCCCTTTTTTAAAGGATTGAGGTAACAGATCCAGCTTTTTCTGTAATAAAAGGGTACACGGTATTTTATTTTAGGTGTAAGTTGATTCTCATCCACCAAAAGTTGGTGCAGGTAAAGCATCACTTCTCTTTCTAAATCACCTTGTTGATAGATGTAACCCTCCACCTCATTCATACCAAAAACTTCTTAATCCTCTTGTTTAGACTTGATTTTAAGCTTAAAATCCAAATATAAAACCAAAAGAATCACCGCCAATACAATGCTCACCCAAAGTGCTAAAAACGACTGAAAACCAATCATAAGTAGAATCAGACCAAGCAGCGTTATCAAAATCCAAGAAAAAACCTTCAATATTTTAGAGGAGGTAAGATTGGGTGTGGTAAAGCGGTCTACTGCCGCTATAATGAATAGAAGTAACAGAATGCTAATTACGGGTAACAATACGCCAGCCAAATTGGCTATTCCCAAAGCTCGTAAATGACCATCATCCGCAAAGCTTAGAATCGGAAAACCAATCATTGGTAAGAGAAGGATTTTATTTTTCATGGTCGCTGACCATCGGCTGATGCTCTTCCACTTTTTGAATGGCACCTGCATAATTGATAAGTTGGTAATTTCTTTTCCCTTCCAGCTTGTTAGAACTATCCGCGGCAAGTATTTGGTAATAGCTCCCCGTGGATGCTGTCGCATAAATCCAGTAACTACCTTCTAAACCCACTTTGATTTCACTTTTAATGAGTTCTTCACGAATTAAGTTCTGTAAGCTTTGTTTATCGTTTAAGCCATACCGAAAAGAAAAAGCAATGGTATCGCCAACAGCAACCCCACCTTTTAAACTATCTTCTACCACACCAAAGCCATCGTAATGGTTCGTTCCATTCTTGTGTGCATAGTTTGCAGCACCTCCTAGCATTTTTACACGGCAAACCACTTGCGCTAAATCATAATTCGTATTCTCCTTTTTATAATTCATTTGACGCAGTTGATGTTGGTAAGAATCAGATCGGATTACCTTAAGATTCGAGGATCCACCTATGTTGAGCTCTTCTTTGCCCTTAGGGAGCCACAAGTTCTCATCTTCAGGAAAATCAAAAATATAAGGATTATAAAACGCTTGCAATCGATACTCTCCTTCTTGCAGTACGCCTAAAGAATGGGCGCATTCCACGGGGGTTAAACCCGGTTTACAACCATCAATCATGTGGTAAAAAACTTTAACCTCTCCAGAATCAAGGGTCAATACATCAAAGGGTATCGTTTCATTATGCGGCAGCATCAAGTTACGGTCTTCTGTGTACAACACCTTTCCTCTCTTATTTAAGAGCTTAAAGTACACCGCCTTTTTTCCTGTATTTTGAAGCTTCGGCCAGATCAAACGTTTCTTCTTTCCAGAAACATTGCGAAGCGTAAACATGGCGTATATAGGATTTCCCTCTTGTATAGGTCTATACCAATAGCGATTACCTTGTTTGTAGTTAACCAATTGTAAATCCATACGAATCGCAGAATTGTGCCGCTGTAAACGCCTGGATTTCGCATTGAGGCTATCAATATCTAAACCTTGCTGAATAAACCCAGAACATTCAGAAGATCCTAAAAAAGTGAGTCGGTTATCTGGAATATCCCAACCCATTTCCCAGTAAAGTTGATCACCATAGCGCTGTTTTTCTGTTCGGATTCGATAACATTTTTCTACCACGCTATCTTTTACTACATATTCTACACCCATAGTTCGAGTAAAAGTGAGTGTAATCAGGGTGTAGGCTGTGTTTTTATCCCAATAGGCTCTCTTTACACAGGTTTGAGCGTTAAACCAGTTTTCTAAAGAATCTAGTTTCTCTCTATTTCCTGGCAGGGCCTTCAACCTCCTTAATGCTTTGATCTCTTTTTTTACGATCTTTTCCACTTTATCAAAATCGCCTTTCTCCACCCAAGAGCATAAATCCTGGCCTTTAAGTAAAAACAGAGAGCATAAAATGATTATGGATGTTAGTATTGTTTTCAAAGGTGTTGGTTTTAAGGTTGAGATTTTAGAGTAGGCAAATAGTTTGCCAAAAGTGAAGCTTGAACTCGTTCCCCATTAAACGCGATATGTTTCACGATTTTTTTATTTAAACATATCCAAGAACCCTGCGTTTAGATGTTGATAAATGTTACTTTTATCTGTTCAATTTTATCTTTATTAAAACCGCGTATAAAACGTTTTCATGGTAGAACTTCTAACGGCCATTTTCTTCATTTTTGCTGTAATCGATCCCATCGGTTCTATTCCGGTTTATATGGAAGCAACCAAAGAGTTTGATGCCTACCATAAAAGAATAATTGCCATCCGGGCATCGGTTATGGCTTTTTTGGTCTTACTATTTTTCATTGTAATCGGGCAGTTGATTTTAGAGGGTATGTCCGTTTCCTTGGAAGCCTTTCAAATTTCTGGTGGAGTTATTCTATTTCTGTTTGCATTAACCATGATTTTTGGAGACGGTAAACCTGAACAGGAGAAAAATAGGATTACGGATTATAAACACGTTACCATATTTCCAATTGCTATTCCTTCTATCGCTTCTCCTGGAGCTATTATGGCTGTAGTATTACTTACCGATAATCACTTGTATTCCATTCAGCAACAAGCGGTAACTACTTTACTTGTTTTAGTTGTAATTGCACTTACTTGTTTTATTCTCTTAATGGCAAACCGGGTTCAAAAGCGAATCGGTAGTTATGGAATTACCGTTATCAGTAAGATTATGGGGCTCATTTTAGCGTCTTATGCGGTGCAAAGCATACTGAGCGGAATATCCAATTACTTTTTTCATTAAAAGCGGAAACCCATTAAGCCTCTGGAACAATTACTAGACTAGTTTGTCGTTTACTCCAATCAACAATCTCCAAAAATGAACGGTTTACTCTTACAAACAGCTATTGGTAACATTGAGTATCAATCTATTGGAAAAGGTATTCCTGTTTTATTCCTGCATGGCGGACATTCCAATTGTCAAGAGACTTTAAGTCATAAGGGTTTTGACTTGGAAAAATATCAACTGATTACGCCTTCACGTCCAGGCTATGGAAAAACCCCTTTGCAATCGCTCCAAAGTTTGAAGGATACAACAGATCTTCTTGTTGAATTGCTCAACCATTTATCCATTACAAAGGTGGTTGTTTATGGAATTTCAGCTGGTGGATTAACTGCTATAAAATTTGCTTCCAATCATACTGAAAGAACAAGTAAACTCATTTTAGCCTCGGCTGTTTCTAAAAAATGGCTCGATAAAAGTGATCCTACCTACAAACTGGGTAAAATCATGTTTAGGCCAGGTTTAGAAGGGTTTGTTTGGAGTATGGTAAACTTCTTTTCTTCCCTTTGGCCCAGATTGATTGCCAACAATTTTTACCCACAGTTTTCTCTTCTAGACAAGCATAAGCTGCGGAAAGAGGATATTCTTGAACTCACAGCATCGCTTAAAAACTATCGTTCAAAAGCGGGATTCGTCCACGATCTTGATCAAAACATTGACGAGGAAGCTTTAAAACAGATACGATGCCCGAGTTTAATCATACATAGTAAAAATGACGCGAGTGTTCCTCTTGACCATGCCCTTCATGCTCATGAGAGTATCCCTCAATCTAAACTGGAAGTTTTAGACAATGAATGGGGACATCTGTTTTGGATTGGAAAAGATTCCAATACAGCTATTGCTCAAACCTTATCCTTTATAGAAGAGGAAGTTTAAATCACTATTTTAACTCCTTCAAAGAACACCGTTCAATACTATGACAGGAAAGCTATTTTGCATTGGTCTCTTACTTCTTCTGGTTTCTTGTTCTCTTGAGCAATCCACAGAAAAGGAAATTGAGGCAGAGCAAAACACAGCACATTCCATTCATAGGAACAGAAAAAATCCTAGTGATAGTTTAATGCATTATGCTTTTCGCGTACCCGAACCATCAAATTCCGAGCGTGCAAAAGCATTTCAAACGTTGACCGATTTTCCAAATACTTGGATTTCCCTCTCTCAAAACGATCTTGGCTTCTTTATATATCATCATGGACCTGGCTTAGCGAGCACTTTACATCTTACTTCCGACTCGTTGCATTATGGAGGTTACGGTGAGCCTTCCAGTTGGCGTATTAGCAAGTTTGAAGTTTTAAAGGAGAATACCTATCAATTTTCTTTGGGGAACATTTTAGACCCCGTTTTTGCAAAGGCTTCTATTGAAATACTGGATTTAGATACGCTTTATGCTCTTCACAAGGTTGATATATACGAAGCCCAAAAAGGCGAAAAACAACTCTTACATAGTTACTCCGGACTTTATATTCCGAAGGAAAAACAACATCTATTTTATCATATAAAAGAGCCAAACACCAACAGTCCCGATCGATGGATTCCGCAAAATGAGATTGATTTAAAAGGATTTGTAGACCGTAAGAATTAGTATTTTTTTAAGTGAGCGAAACACAGCATTATAAAACACAGTTTGAAATCACTAAAATGGATTGTCCTTCTGAGGAAAATCTCATTCGGATGAAATTAGAAGGGATGCCTAACATTCGCCATTTGGATTTTGATATTGCCAATAGACTATTGACCATTTTCCATTCTGAAGAAGTAGCTCCTATCGAGGCATCCTTATCCCAGTTAGAGTTGGGTAGCAAAAGACTCTTTACAGAACGGACAGCATCTATAGAATTTGAAGAAGATCGAAACCAGCAAAAGCTTCTATGGTC
>CAZAJG010000042.1:0-35416 GCA_964485405.1 uncultured Owenweeksia sp.
TTCTGGAATAAAACTCACCGGTCTAAGAATCGATTTAATATCGGCCGGTTTTTTGAAGAGCTCAAAACTATGTGTGTAGCCGATTATATTATCAATGCTATCTTTATAAATAAGAATTTTTGATAAGCCGGATTCGATAAAATTTTGACGAAGTTTAGCCAAACCTTCATTGAGTTCCATAGCTATGATCTCTGTTCTAGGAATCATAAACTCACGCGCCTTCCTTTCGTTAAATTCCAGTGCGTTTTTAAAAATCTGGATTTCAGTATCCACTTCCTCTTCCGGTTTTGGAGAAAAAGCATCCGTTCGTTCTCTCACGTAGTTATCCAAATCCACCTTATCAAAAACCAGATCTACCTCTTCCGTATCCACTCTAAAGATGTAGCGAATCACAAAATTGCTAATCACCATCATTAAGCTTACTACCGGGTAAAATAGATAGTAGAAAAACCAACTTGGCATAGCGAAAACCTCTAATAACCTCGTGGAGTGTGTTTTAAAGATGGCTTTGGGTAGAAACTCAGCCGTTATCAAGATAAAGAGAGTGGAAACAAAGGTTTGCACTAATAATAGTGAATAGCCTGTCATGTTTCCAAAGTACGGGTCTAGTAACTCCGGCATAAACAAGCCATAAATTACAAGGGCCACATTATTACCCACAAGCATAGAAGCGATAAAACGCGATGGATTTTTAACCAAACCGCTCAATACCTGGTAAGAAAATTTTCCTTTTTTGTTCTCTATTTCAATGTGAAACTTGTTGGAAGAAACAAAAGCTATTTCTATACCAGAGAAAAGAGCAGAGAACAATACCGAAATAATAATGTAGCCTATAAGCGTCATGAATCTGTATTATCTCCCTCTTGCTGTTGTTTAAATCTTTCCATTTTTCGTCTTTGCCATCTTCTTAAAAAAAACATGGCGATGGCTACCGGTAACGTAAATAAAAATAGTTTTTCTCCCCCAGTTCCCCAAAGGGTTATGATTTGATATAAGGAGGCGATGGCTACGAAAATCCATCCCAGCTCTACAAATTTAATCATCTTCTTCATCGTCAAGGTATAATTGTCCGGTTACTTTTTTAATGGTGTACTTGTTAAAATCCTGATCTGCCTCAAATCCCATCCCTTCTATAATCTCTGTAGGTGTGGTAATCTTAACGTAGGCATCGGAGTATATTTTTTCTTTTTTCTGATCCCAATACAACTGTTCGGTATTTAATTGCTCTTCCTTTTTATTGCGAACAACTACATTTCCTTTTGCTTCCCAGAGTCCTTCTTTGGTTAACTCTTTGGCATAATCTGCTTTCAATCGGGAGTTCTCTTGCCCGTAAAAATCAAAGAATTTCACTTTAATGCCTTTGGGAAATAAGCGGTAAGGCTCTTCCAGTTGAGGATAATTCTCTGCCAAAGGAGCATCTAACTCTAAGCGTGTATAACTACTATCTGAATAGCGTAAATGTAAATCTTCTTGTACTTCTAATGGATCTGTATCTACCTCATTTAGTTTTTTAACTTCCTGAACGTTATTCTCACAACTCCACAAAAAAAGCACCATGATGGCAAACATCATGGTGCTTTGTGCTTTTCTAAAAAGGAAAGGTTTCATTAATAAAATGTAACCGTTACCGTTTCATTAATCCAACATCCAATGGTATACTTTTCATTGGCTTCATGACCCAATTGAAAGGCAATACCTTTATCTGGAACTGATTTTTTGTAGGCAGCAATAAGCTTGTTGGCCTTAGGTGCTGCATTTCTATCAATACTTTTCGCATAGTTAAGCTTATCAATAGCTGCCCAGTAAACCGCTTTCTTTTCAAATACATTCGCTCCACACTTTCCATCTGCTGCTGCATAAACTGTAGCTAAAACGATATAAGGATCTCCCCAATTTTTTCTTAGAGAAGCTGCCTTGAGAGCTGCCGTTTTTGCAGAGGCTAGTTTCCCTAGTTTTTGATTAATTACAGCTATCGTTAAGTAGTCTTTAGAAGATTTTTTTGGATCTACTTCTTGTGTAGCTGCTTCATTAAAATAATCAGCAGACTTAGAAAAATCTTTGTTTTTGTACGCCAATCTACCCATGGCTCTTGCTGCACTGATAGATGGTTCCAACTGGTACAAAGCCTCTGCTATTTTAAAGAATACAGGATTATCCGAGCAGTCGTCCTGTTCTCCAGTTTCTGGATTTCTTCTTTCCTTAAGCAACATTTTTGAAGCTCTCTTCAACCAAACCTTGTCTGTTTTATTCGCCTCAAAAGTTTCATCATTATATATGGTGGTAAGCCTATCACAAGTAGCGATTTTTCCAATAATTTTTTCAGCATTGGTTTCCACATCGTCATATCGTGCTAGTTCTCTTTGAGCCTTAGCTAGGTTTTTCTTCTCCTTATTGGTGATTGAGCCATCCTCTTCTTTCTGGCTTAATGTAGTAATAGATCTATTTAGTCTATTGTTGTTTACTTCAATACCTTCAATTACAATATTATAGGCATTAAACACGTCCTCACTTGTAAACACTTTCTCGTTAAACAACCTAGCTGAAACCACAAACAAACCATTAAAGAAAGCAGCGCTCTGCTCTTGATCTCCAACCTCCAATGCACTTATAAATAAATCGTAGGCTTCTTTGCTTTCTCCATATTTATACTTAATCATATCCAGCGCCTTCGCTCCTTTCACATAATCTTCCTTTCCTGGAAAATGAACCAAACGATTGTCATAAACCTCCATTAAAAGTTTGATAAACTCTTGCTTAGTCGCCTCGTCTGCGGCAGCTTTAATTTGGGCTTTTACGATTCTAGGACCATAAATGAAATTGTTTTTACTGGAAGCCGGACATATATCATAAACAATCTTCCAAGATGAATAAGCCTCATCATAGTTTTTTGCTTTTGCCAACTCATAGTAAATATAGAGGTTGTCTCTACACTTCGCGCTATCTTGTCCATATTTGGATTGAGCGTTGGCGAAATTGCTTAATCCGATTCCCGCTATTATGATCCAAAGTAACTTTCTCATTTTTATTCTCTATTTATCTGTATTTGTATTTAATAAACCACTTATCATTAAGCGTTAGTCCGAGGTAAAAGTTCAAATAATTTTCTTGAACCAATCCATTGTCTGTTGTTCCTCTTCTTCCAATCACCAATCCGGTATTGATTGTACTGATTCGAGTTTCTCCAGGACCTAAGCCTCTTGGTTTAACTGGTAGTCCTAGTCCAAAAGTGATGCCATAGTTTGAAATCTGCGTTCCGGCAATGGAAAATGGAGTCTCTTCATAAAATCCACCCACCCTATATTCTATGGCACTCCAGTAGGAAGAATTCCTTGCTAAACCTTTAAAAGAGTAACGCGGAGTAACATAAGCTCCAGCCTCTGCTTTGTAGCCATTTACCATGTTTACGTTCTCTCCATTATAGTCTCTAAATTCACTTCCATTGTAGAGTTGAAAATCTGCACTTAACATCCAAGCGTAATTAAGAATAACTGGATTCTTTTTCCCGTAAGAAATTCCAAACCCGAATTCGCTGGGTAAGGTTATTTTTGAATCAGAACTTGAAGATGTAGCTGTACTATCTATTGGAAACTCTAAGCCGGGCTGGCCTAAAAAAGTATAGGCAAAGTCTCCTACATCTGCATTTAAGTCCATGGTATTTGAATAGGTTAAACCAAAGCCTAATTCTTTATCGTTTCCTAGATCATGGGTATACTGGGCTCCATAATTAAATATAAAGCCGGTAACATTTGCTACCTCTTGGATTTTTGTATTCACGAAATTCGCATTATCCCATAACACATAAGTGTTTTCTTCAATTTTACCGAAAATAAAGGATGTATTAAAACCAAGCGAAAGTCCTTCTGCTACCTTAAAGGCATTACCAAAAAAGAACTGATTTAAACCTCCAACCCCTTCTGATTCATTCGTAACATCTACCCCTCCAAAAGAAGTTTGAGAAGATATACTATACCCTTTAAAACTGTATGGTTGTATTCCAAAAGCCCCTCCCCACCATTCGGTTAGAGGTAATCCAAAAGCAAAATACCGCAAACCAGCACTCGAGTTTTCCTCTAAAATAGCTGGATCTGCCTGCTCTTGTTCAATTGAACTGGCTTGAAAACCTATATGAAAAGTAGTTAGGGATAAAGCAGTATAACTTGCTGGATTGCTAAAGTTAATATTGAGTTTATCCTTTACCCCAAGACTGGCACCTCCAAACCCGAGTGTTCGAGTGTATACATTAGAATTTAGATCTCCCACTCCTATTTTTGAGTAAGGAGAAACTGCAGTAACCTGCGCATTTAGGGTAATTGATAAAACAAAAAAAGGGATTAAGAGTATCCCATTAAAGCTTTTCTGCATTGTATTCCAGAATATAATTCAATCCCATCACCAAAATGTTGGGCGCTGCAAAGATGCTATTTTTTAGCAAGTAGTCAAACAGCTTTAAATCGCCACCAGTAACGATTGTTATTAAAGATGGATAACGCTTTTTGTATTCGGCTATTGTGGCCTCTACTTCTCTTTTAAAACCACCCACTGTTCCACTTAAAATGGAGTTATGTGTAGAATCTCCGATAAGTGCAAAATCGGCTTCAGCTTCTACTTTAGGTAATCTAGCCGTAAAATGCGGTAAAGCTCTTAATCTCATTTCCATTCCAGGGCTTATTCCTCCGCCTTGGTAAGCACCAGAGTTATCCAAAAAATCATACGTTATACAAGTACCTGCATCTAATATTAAAACATCTCGATTTGGAAATTGAGCATAAGCACCTGCTACCAAAGCAATACGATCTAGGCCCAAAGTTTTTGGCGTACTGTATTCTATGGTAAAGGGCAAAGGCGTGGAATGGTTTAAGTGTAGAACCGGATAAGATGTATCTTCTAATCTATACGCCTCCCCTACATTAGAAATTACAGCTCTCTCTATACCTTGCGTAATCTTTATAGCCTGGCTGAGCTCTTCTCTTTGGTTGGAGCTGAAAGTTTGCGAATGCAGCTGCTTCTCGCCTTCAAAAAGAACCATTTTCATTCGGGTATTCCCTATATCCAAAACTAGATTCACTGATCATAAATAAGTTAGGGTGCAAATGTAAATCTTCGTGAAAAAATTTGGTTGGATAAATAAAAAAATATTTACATTTGCGCCCCGCTAAGGGGAAAAGAGTAATCTTTTTTACTCGCGGTGCCATAGCTCAGTTGGTAGAGCAAAGGACTGAAAATCCTTGTGTCGCTGGTTCGATTCCAGCTGGCACCACTTTAAAGCCCGAAACAAAAGTTTCGGGCTTTTTTGTTTTTAACAATTTTGCTTTTTTCCAATCGACTATAGCTCAACCTCCTCTATCACGCTACTCAGTATTTGATTTTTTAGTTTAAAATTTTTCTCCTGTTTTTTTTTCAACCCAATAGGTTAGGTTAATGCAAAAGAATTGCACTAACCATTAGTTCAATTCGAGATCATTGGGCTACTAAAACAGTTGAATGAAAAAATTTCCTTTTTACAGACAAGTGGAAGAAACGGATTGCGGACTAGCCTGTTTAAGAATGCTGGCTCAATATTATGAACGCTACTTGTCTCTTTCGTTTTTACGAGATAGATATAAAAGCAATAAAGCGGGTGTAAGCATAAAAAGCCTCAGTGAAACTGCGCAATTCCTGGGTTTAAAAACATTTATTGCAAAAATTCCTTTTTGTCCCAAAAAAGCTTTTGCCGATACTATTTCTCTTAATAAAGCTCCTTTGCCCTGCATTGTACATTGGAATCAAAACCACTTTGTAGTCGTTTATAAGATTACCAAATCGAAGGTGCTAATTGCAGATCCTTCATTCGGTAAAATTAAACTGAGTTATCCTGATTTCAACAAATACTATCAGGGTGAGGATTTAAAAGGAATTGCATTATTAGTAGAAACTACTCCTGTTTTCTATAAAAGAGATTACAATGAATCGCCTGAAAACTGAAAGCTCATACCCTTGTCCGTCATAATGGCTCATTCAACCTTCAAATACGCTTCAGTCATTTTTTAATACTCTAAAAACTATCTACATGAATTTGATTCAAAAATTAGAACTCATAGAACGGGTTGATGCTTTAATTAGAAGAAAGGCTACGGGTTGCCCCACGGAACTTTCTAACAAGCTCACTATATCCAAAAGAAACGTATTCAACATTATTAATACCATGAAGGATTTAGGAGCGCCCATCCGTTTTTGTAAGCATATGAACAGTTACTATTATGAGGAAAAAGTAACCTTTTCGTTTGGTTTCAATGTAAGAGAAGAGTCAATCTATGGAGGCCTAAGAACTCTTAAGCCTTACTTTTTTTAAAATGCAAAAAAATTTCAGTACGAGCCAATATGTTTGTTGAGTAATCGATTACAAGGGACAACTCCAAACCCTGTAAATGCGGAGGTTTAAATTTAAAAATTATAATATGAAAACATTACTTCTTTCTATTGCAATGCTTTTAGGCACAGGGGCTATCTACGCCCAAAACCAGCCGCTAAGAGTTAATAATGGCTCCACCTCAGACGTTGTTATATACCTTGGTGTTACGGAAAACTCAACTTGTTCAGTTACCATGGCAACCATGGCTATTCCTTTACAAGCCGGAGCTAGCATCAGTGTTCCAGCACTTGTTAATTCGGCCAATTACTCTTGGTATCAAATAAGAGTAATCACCAACATTACTGGTGGTAGTTTAGGGCCTGCTCCTTCGTCTGCTACTTCTCACAACAAGTGTTTACTTCAATGTTCTCCTCCTGCTGATGTATCAAATGGCTTAACGGCCATATGGGATACAAGCATGAACTGCAATACAGTGGACATCAACTAACATGAAAAATCACTCGTCCAATTCATTTTGGGCGAGTTTTTTTACTCCAGCAGTCTGCGAAAGCTTTAAAGCAGAGAATAAAAATGGCTCAATACACTCTTTTGAAGGGGTTATTGAGTCAATTCATTTATATCCCATTTGTATAATTCATTATAAACACTTGGCTTTCAAATCATATTAAAAACGATATTTTCATCCAAAATCACTTTTCATGAAAACTCAAGATCTACTTAAAAACTTATGGATCCTATTTCTATTATTCATCTCTATCGCAGCAAAAGGACAAGAGTTTTTTACAGTAAATGAATCTGTGGACGGAAATGGCAATCCTCTATACACTTTTTCCGTTGATGAGGCCTTTTTACTCAGTCAGTATCCCTTAGATAATTCGGAGGCATTTTATAGCTATTTCTGGAGTTTCGGGGATGGTCATTATAGTTTTGAAGCAAATCCTTCACACATCTACAGTAAAAATGATTTGGTTGACGTAATGATGATCGCCACACCTCGATACTCTACTACATTACCACCACCTGCCATTTTTTCGCCTGAAGTAGTTAAAGGAGGAAATCCTAATTATACAGATCCTAGCCCCATATTATCATTGGATAGAGAACCTAGGCCTGAGTTCACTTCTTTGGCCATTGTTAACTATAAAAACACTTCAAACAACTATTTATCTGATGCTGTGTTGAGAATTTACTTTAGAGAGGATTATTTCAATTATGAGGACGCTATGGTTTTCAACAACGAAACCCTTCTAAGCATTGAGGCCGCAGATAATTTATGGCCCAGATATTCGGCTTATTTAGAATTCAGCGTAGGCACTCTGGCTCCAGAAAAAGCCCATACTCTATTTATTAATCTTGAAACCACTATAGAGGCTTTTGGAAATATAGGGGAGGAACTACCTGAACTCTTTTTAAAGGCCGAACTCATTTGCTCAAACGGAAATTGCACAACAACAGATGCGCATGGCGCTCCATCGAATGGAGGTGATGAAGTGATCCAGTCTTTTGAAATTCTTTCTTTTGCGGTTGGAAGCTGGGACCCAAACTCAAAACTCGTATCCAAACACGAATTGTTTTATGATGAAATGTTGGGTAATGGATCAGCTTTCCACGGAGGATTTCAAAACGGCACTCTGCAAACCATGGGAATCGATTCTTCAGGACTGCTTCAATACCGAATAAATTTCCAGAATTTAGGAATTGCTCCAGCCAAAAATGTGATAATTACCGATCAAATCTCTCCTAAACTAGACTTCTCAACTTTGAAGATTGTTGAATTTTATCATCCCAATATAGAAATTACAACGGAACACTCTATTGCTTATGGATTAAACAACACATTCGTTTTTACATTTAAGAACATTAATCTAAACGGTTTAAAACAAAGCGGTGTTAACCCTGAAAGTACAAAGGGATATTTAGTCTTTGAAATTGAAGTTAATAGATCTTACTTAAGTACAAACGTCCAGCCTCTCCTTCAACCTACGTGCCAGCCTATTGATTCAATATTGAATACTGCAAAAATTCGATTCGATGGTAATCCTCTAATAGTAACCAATCGTACTCAGACAAATATTTATGCTACAGGCAACTTGAACTGTTTAGGCGTAAATTCTAATCCACCTATATTTTCAGCAGCCCCAAACCCCATTGTAAATAAAGAAATCATTATACTAGCGTGTAACCTACCTCTATTTTTTGAGCAAAACGCTACCTATTCTATTGTAGATATCCCCTACGGTTTAATCAACAATTGTAATCTAAATGCTGTTTTTGAGCAAGAGGATTCCAATGGCTGTCAAAAAATAAAGTTTACCCCCGGATGCTTAAATTCAGGCATTCACGAATTACTGATTAGCTATTTTGGAACGGTGCATACGGTTAAATTTTTGGTACCCTAAAACAGTTATCGCTATTGTAGTTACAGCAAGAAATATAAGCCATCCAAAAGATGATTTTTTTGCAAGTGTAGCTTTTGCCATGGATTGACTGTAAATAACCAATGATGCCCAATAGTAAGGGTGTTGCATTTCTAAAGTTGTTTCTTCATCCCTTAAAAATGCAAGTTTCGCTTCTCTTAAAGCTGTTGTTAGTTGAACATCTTTGAGCTTGGAAAAGAAATGACCCGTAATATTCTGTGAAATATCTGGATTGCTTTCCCAAAGATTAACAGAAACATTTGCGCATCCACCATAAAGAATAGGATAGGCAAAATGTATAGTTCCTTCTATTTCATTCTTTCTACCTAAACCCGACCAGCAGGCATTTAGCATCACCAGTTTTGCTTTATTCCTTTGTTTGTAAAGCTCAGTCATTTCTAGACTATCGCCATTGTCAAAGTATAATTTAGCATCTAAGCCATTAAAACTGCCATGGGTAGTTAGATGAACAAGGTCATTCTGTTTTAAGGCTTTTAAAAATTGCGCTTTTGCGTGGAGTGATCCTTCTCTAAATTCAACTTTATAACCATCCAATAATTCCGCAGGATTTTTATCCGGAGAAACGTAAGCAAAGTGCTGATCTGAATGAAAAGAATGATGGATAAAAGTATTTTGATCCAGTAAGGTGGTTCCATCCTGCATGGTTTGAAGCAATGTATAGGAATAACTGATGGAATATTTATTTAATAAAAAATGCCTTGGAAGCATCGTATCGATAACGAGCGCTTCAAAGGGAATTTTATAGAGCATTTTATCTGCTAACACAACCACCCTTTTACTTTTTGATAAAATACTTTTTGGCCACAAAAGCTGAAATAGTTTAAAACTTAAAGGATAATATTCTTCTTTTTTACCAACTATATAGCTATACAACTTCGTACTAAGGGAATCTAACTCTTTCGGGCTTATATTTATTCTAGAGGTTTTTCCATACCCATTGGATATAAGCAAGGAGTAAACTGCTTCTTGTCCTACAAAATAAAGAAGATACTCTGTTGAATCGTGGTCATAAAGGCTAACGGAGGAATCCCGTAGGAAACTGGCATTAGACGGATTTAAGCTATCGTTTATAGTCAACAATTCTTGCCTTAATTTATCCAATTTCAAATTCCATTCTAATTTGGATTCCACATCCAAGCCTTGAGATTCAAGCTTCAGTAAGGCTTCATCAATTTCCTTTTGCTTTTTAGGAAGTAACTCATTCCACTCACCGGATTGATTTATTATCATTCGCTCCTTCAGTTGTATCGCTCTTACCGATTCATTTAGCAAAACCAAGTTCTTTAAAGGTTCGCCTTCTAAACCTTTCCCTTTTTGGGTGTAATATGCATAGCTCGTTTCCAGAATCTCTTTCAGATAAATAGCTAAATAGGTTTTCTCTTGATTAAAAAGGAAGTTTTGTTGAAAATGCTTGACCAAATCAAGTATTTGATCAATGCTCTTATCAAATTCTTCTTTGTTAGATACATTCTGCATCAACAGGTTTTTCAAATACCAACTATATACCTCCAATAAGTTCGGAGGAAGCTCTTCCACACTTCTCTCGTTTTTATATTTCTCTATAAGCTGTTTCAACAAATTAATGTTGTTATCGTAATCTTCAAGTTTCCAATTACATTTTACTAAGTCGAGTGTAATAGGCAGCTCAAAGTCTTGAAATAAATTCAGTCTTTTTGCTTCTTGTATTAACTCTAAATATTGTTCTATCGCCAATCTCGGTTTTTGCAGGAGCGTAGCGTATTGCGCAGTATAAAGGTCTAGGTAGAGTTCATCCCACTCACTTAGATAAATTCCATTTTTCTGGTTATTTTGAAGTAAATATTGAACAGAATCCAACTGACTGCGCTCTATAAAAAGGTCAATTTTGTTTCCAATTACTGTGAAGTCAAAGGTTGGATCTTGATTAACTCTTAGCGCCAAATTCCATAAGCGTAAAGCTTCTGTATTCTTACCCTGGGCTTTCCTCACTAATCCGTAATCGTTGAGAACCCGTGAAGAATCTGCCTCGTGAGCATAAAGTAAAGCCGTTTCAAAAAAAATAGAAGCTTGTTCAAAACAACCCAAAATTCCAGCATATTTCCCTGCCTCTCCAGCACAATAAACAAGGCTTTTAGAATACTTTTCCTGCTTATCAATAAGCCCAAGAGCTGTTTTAAAGTCATAGTAAGCAGAGGTCAAAAAATTCTTTCTAGAATAAAAAAAACCTCTTAACATGAGCACTCTAGCCCTTGGCCAATTTTCTAAATCAAATTGTTCCAGTACAATGGAACAATCATTAATGATATTACTCAGGTTTTCCTCTTCACTCATCCTCGAAAAACAGACCTTTCTAAAAGAATCTACATCAAGGGATAACGAATTGTTATTTAAGTCTTTAAAACCTGTAGAAGTAGATTTTGAAACTTGTGGGAAGGCAAGATATAGAAACGAAATAATAAGGAAAATTGAGTATTTCATTTAAACTCTTTAGAGTATTCAAACGGCCCAAAACAAGACCGTTAGTTATTAATGTTTTGCACTATTTTTTATATTTTGTACTACTGTTATGTTTCATATAAAACCCAGTATATACTCTAACAAAATTGGAAGGTAATAAAACCAACTACACCGATGAGGAGCTAATTAATATGCTCTTTGAAAGTGAACGATCCGAGCATATTGCAATTAGTTACATTTTAAGAAAAAACAGTCTGGCTATTTCAAAATCGATTGGGCGTTTTATTAGAAATCAAGAAGACATCAACTCCATAAAAAACGAAGGTTTGGTAATCTTAATCTCTAACATTCGTGCTTTAAAGTTTAAAGGCGATAGCTCCATCCATACTTACTATGTGGGTATCTGCAAAATTCTTTCAAAAAGGTGGAAGAGTACCTCTACAAAACATGGGCAAAGAAAGGATAGCTTAGAGCTGATTGAGGAGCAAGGTGAATTCAGTCAGCTAATTGAAAAATTTGAAAAACAGAATGAAAATGCTGAACGCCTAAAGTTAATTTATGCGCTTATTACGGAAAAATGTAGAAGTGTATTGGAGTTATGGGCAAGAGGTTATAAAATGGAGGAGATAAGAATCAGGCTTGGCTATAAAAACACGCAAATCGTTATGAATAAAAAAAATACCTGCCTTAAAAATATAAACAAACAATTACAGGAAAGGAAACTATGAATAGCGAAAATTTGGAGCGATTTGAAAAATATCATCTTGACGAGCTCCCGGAAAACGAGCGACTTGCTTTTGAAAAAGACCTGGAAACAAATGAGTCTCTCGCGAATGAATATCAAAATTTTGTGCAAATCAGAAATAGCTTAACTAACACTGATAACGAAAGACTGCGAAATAAAATTAGTGAGATTATAAAGCAAGAGAAGCTGTCTAGAGAAATTAGAATTGTTTCGAAAAATTATTGGATTGCAGCTAGTTTGCTCGTATTATTCGGTTTATCCTTCTATTTCTATGGAATCTATCCTTCTAAAAACGAAAAACTTTATAGCGAATTTCACACTTCCTATGTAGAAACTATTAGTGTACTAAGTAGTAATACCAGCTCTTTTGGAAAGTGTCTGGACCTATATAACCGAGCGGATTATGCTGAAGCAAAGAACTGTTTTATACAACTACCTATAAATGCTGAGACTTCCTTTTTTTCCGCTATGTGCATGCTTGAAACCGAAGAATATAAATCAGCAATTGCAGCATTAGAAAGAGTTGAGAATCTAGGCAATACCTATTTAGAGGAAAGTAATTGGTATTTAGCTCTTGTATACTTAAGAGAGAATGAACATGAAGAGACCAAACTGAGATTAAATAACATTTTAAATAATTCAAAGTCCAGCTATAAGAAAGAATCTGCCAGGAGGTTGCTCTCCCGTATTTAGAGTCGTGTTCAGTCTTTTTGATTTTTCGTATAATTAAGGATTATATCTAGAGCGTTGACTCGGCTTTTTAATCGCCCATAAATGAACGATCAAAATATTTCTTCAGTAAAATCTTGAACGATATTATATACTTCGACTACAACGAAAAAAGCTCGGTTTTACTGATCTTTTTCTTCCATGCTGTTGTTTTTTCCTATCTGCTTCTAAAAAATGGCATTCGAGAGAATAAAAAACATAGCAAATGGTTGGCTGGATTTATAATTCTAGGCGGGTTATACATTTGCCCATTTATGCTCGGCTATGGGAATTGGTATTCCCAAAAAAACTATCGCGAGTTTTTATTTTTCGTTCCTTTTCAACAACTGTTTTTAATAGGTCCGGTATTCTTTTTTTACGTGAAGACACTTCTAAACAGAAAACTAGAGCTCAACCTCAAAGACCTTCTACATTTTCTTCCGGCTGCAATCTATTTGATGTATAGTTTGATCGTATTTGTTACCGATAAATTAATCTTAGACGAGTTTTACTTCTATGCGGATGGAAGAGATAAAGATTTAGATTTTTGGTACCAAATGGCAGGCCTAATCTCTATGCTCTTCTATTTGTTTATGAGTCTAAAATATTATCTGGGCTATAGGAAACTGGCAGTACAAGAGGTAAGTTTTGCAGATGAAATTGCATTTACATGGATCAAACACTTTGCCATTGCTTTTAGCTTAATTTTGGTACTTAGGGTACTGTTTTTTGTTTTAAATCCTGAATGGGGAGAGTTTGGTAGTAAGTATTGGTACTACCTGTGTTTTTCAATCCTCCTGATGTATATCTCGATAAGTGGTTATTCTAACACCATTAAGGCTTCGCTGAAATTAGATTCTAGCATTTTGGTAACGCTTGAACGGTCAGAAGACATCCAAAAGAGCGAGAATCGAAATGAACCGGAGGAAGCATTAGTATCTCAGGAATGGGGAGATAAAATTGCACGTCTTTTTGATATAGATGGTGTTTATAAAAATCCAAATCTAACCTTAACGGATCTTGCCAAACTTTTAAACACCAATCGAAACACCATTTCAAAAGCAATCAATCAAGCGTACAAGATGAATTTCAATGATTTTGTGAATCAAAAACGGACCGAGGCTGTTATCGAAGGATTGAAAAAGGGGGAACACAGAAGTTCTACTTTATTAGGTATTTCAATAGACTGTGGTTTTAACTCAAAGACCACATTTAATAGGGCTTTTAAGAAGCATACTGGTGCAACTCCTAAGCAGTTTATAGAAAAAAACAGGCTTTAAAATTTGGGTCAAATCATCATTTGAAACCTAAAATGCTGGTGATAATCCTAGTTTCGTCCCAAAATCAATTTCATGGCAAAGCAAAAGGTCCTTTCCGCATTACTCTTAGTTTTTACTTTAAACCTTTTCTCTCAACCAAAACAGCAATTCGATGACAAGGTCATTACCAAGCTTCTCTACCAACATACTAATGATGATCTACCAGGGATAGCCGTTGGAATCATAAAAAATGGTATTATCGAATATGAACATTATTTGGGTTATGCCAACCTTGAGTATAAAGTAAAGGTAGATAAAGACACTCGTTTTAATATTGCTTCAAATGCTAAACAGTTTACCGCCTTGTGCATATTAAAACTAATCGATGAAGGAAAAATTAATCTTGAAGATGATTTTAGAACTTATCTACCAGACTTCTACAAAAGCATTCAGGATAAAATCACCATCTCCAACCTCATAACACATACGAGTGGAGTTAGAGATTACTGCGACCTCTATGCTCTAAAAGGAAAAACTTGGTGGAAGCAGTTTATTGATAATGAAGATGCTCTTCAATTGCTTCAACAACAAAAAGATTTGAACTTTAAGCCTGGAACAGAATACCTCTACAGCAATTCAAATTACATCCTATTAGCAGAAATTGTAAAAAGAGTAACGGGTCAAGATTTTAGTGAATTTGCAAAAAATATGTTTGAAGAATTGGAAATGCCAAGTACCAATTTTCGCACACAATATGGCTCTGTCATTCCGAATATGGCAAGACCTTACGGCAATTGGAATGGATGGATTGAGGAGCCTTCCATTACGGAAGTTCATGGAGACGGAGCATTGTTTACGACCTTACGAGATCAGCTCAAATGGGAGCAGATTATACAAATGAATAATGGAAAGTACTTTTCCGAAAAAATCCTCAATCAAAGCCAATCACCAATAAAGAGTTCTATTGATGATGGCTATGGTTATGGAGTGGAGTTTGATAATTTCAAAGGACTGGATCATACGTATCACAATGGAAGAACGGGGGCATACAATGCAACATTTGTAAGATTCCCAACCAAAAAAGTATCAATTGTAGTTATGTCTAACAACAGAGATGTGCCTCCAGAGTATTTGGCATGGCAAATAGCTACTCTCATTTTCGACTTGAAAGAGGAGGAAAAAGAGGATAATGTTTATCCCGGAGACCCAGATAAGATTGAGGAATTAAAAAAATTAGAAGATGCACTAGGTGTTTATAAAGGAGAAGGTGATGATGGAACAATTATCAGAATTGTAGAAAAAGACGGTTCTCTATACCGAGAAATTTATCAACGTGAACCGGACAAATTGATCCATGAGAAAGGTGGTCTGTTTGAATACAAAAGGATAAAAGGCTTAAAAATGAACTTCACAAACATCGGCAAGCAAAACCAACAGTTTACGCTTTACATGTCGTCTCAAAAACCAAGTACCTATTATAAGCAACCGGATTTAAATCCCAACCGGAATGAATTAAATGGGCGTTTTTACAACGCTGAGACCGATACAGAGGTAACCTTACAATTTATAGAAGGTAATAACTATTCAATCACCAAAAGCGGGAGGGAAAGAAAAGCTCAACTGGTTTCGGAAGATTATTTAAGAATGATGAGTTCTTATGAGATTAAAATCATTAGAGACAAGGAAAATAAGGTTGTTGGATTGAATGTAAAAAGGAACCGGATCAAAAATGTGATATTTAACAAACTGTAGTATTCAGCTTGTGCTATTTCTAAAAACAGTACGCTTAAACTTAAACCTTCCATTCCAACTTAGTAAACGTCCAGACAAATAGAGCTTTCATTACTTAGCTGAATCGGCCTACTCAATAATTCGCTTGCCGAGTTCTATTGATTAATCAGATTTATGGCTACTTTGGTATCCAAACATCGCCATTTTACTCTCGCCAGCTGCATGAAATGCTTACTTATTCTTTTCTTGCATATTGTTGCTATCTCAATATGTCAATCTCAGCGTTCCCCATACATTAATTTTAGTGTAGATAATGGCCTCAACAGTAATGAGGTATACCATATTCTAGAAGATAAGGAGGGTTTAATCTGGTTTGCTACAGACAAAGGTGTTTGCAAATACAACGGCTATGAGTTTGTAAAATTTACTATGAATTCTGGTTTAGCCGATAATACCATTTTTGGATTTACCGAAGATCAACATGGAAGATTGTGGCTGAGATCGTTAAATGGGCAGCTCTCTTACATTCAGAATGATTCAGTGCATATTGTTTTGCCAAACAACAAATTTGGGAATATGCGATCCCTCTATGTTGATCAACAAGATACCATATGGTTTGAGTCCGACCATAAGCAATACAAGGCATTCCTGAATGGCAATGGAAATTACATGTATCAAATGCTTCCTCAATATTTTGTTTTAAAAAAGATTGATCATTCTGTATTTGGATCAATTACTGGAAGTAAGTCTTTCCATTCTAGTGATCTATTCTATTTTAACGGAAACCAATATCCTGTGTCAATTGTCAATGGAAAAGATGAAAATCTATCCTTTAGTGGCTTAACGGTTTTTAATATCGATTCGAATAAGACCTGGGTTGGAACAGGGAAACGTATTCTGGAATTTTCAAATGCCCGTATGAAATTGATTAAACAGTTTTCTAAACCTAAAACATCTCTTTTCATAATGCGTTCTGGAGATTGTTTTTTAGGCGATCAAAATGGTGTTTTTCAATTGCATTCTGATGGAAACTTGGGTAAGCGTTTTTTGGAAAATGTAAATGTAACCTACATGATAGAAGATCATGAGGGAGGATACTGGTTTAGCTCCTTAGAAAAAGGTGTATTTTACAGTTCAAACCTAGTTGTTCAAGCTTTTGGTTTAAAAACGAATCACCGCATTTCAAACTTTACAGAATCTGAAACTAAACAACTTTTCGCATACAATCAGCATGGTGATGTTTATGCAGAAGTGGAAGGTAAATTCGAAAAAGTATCGCTTCCAGAAGACACCGGTAAAATCAAAACAAAGAAGAAACTAAAAAAGAGTAAGGTATTTGACATCCAAGAGAAATACGAGTTGAGCATTTTGAATAAAACATTGGAACTCAAAGACAAAATTTCTAAACAAATTATCTCAATACATAACATCCATGATCGCTTGAGGTTTTCAGAAATATACCGGCATAACAATACTTTTTATATCCCAACTACTCTTGGATTGTATAGCTACAACGTAAAAACAGGCTTATATTTTTATGGAGACGATTACCCCGTATTGGCTGAAAGAGTAAATGATGTTAGCATTGACCGGGAAAACAGATTGTGGATTGCTTCCAATGACAAGGGTGTATTTTTACTTGAAAAAGATAGCCTTATTCATATAAATACCTATGGGTACTCTATGGGTGGTATTTGTAGAAATATTATCTGTGGACCTTATTACACATGGGTTTCTACAGAGGAAGGACTAATTAGAATCAACCGAACCAATTTCGGGAAAATGGTAAAATTCACCATAAAGGATGGATTATTATCCAATGATATTAGCTGTTTATATTTAAACAATGACGAAAGTGAGTTGGTACTTGGCCATCCAAAAGGGCTCAGTAAATTCCCTGTAAACTTTACTCCAACTTCTGTTTCTCCACGTATTCAACTTTCTCAAGTAACTGCCAATCATAAGACCATGCCGCCTAACAAGGAATACAAATTAAAGCATGATTCGGGGCTGATAAGCATAACGTACCAAGGTATTTCTTATAATTCCGATCTTCGGTACAAGTATCGCTTAAGGCATGGCCATGATACTACCTGGACTTACACGGACGATCGAAATGTTCAATTTGTTTCCTTGGCCCCAGGAGTTTATTTTTTTGAAGTTTATGCTATTAACTCTAGCCACGTATTAAGTACCGCTCCGGCTTCACTTAAATTTATAATAACCCCTCCTTTTTGGAGCACTTGGTGGTTTATAGGCTCAAGTAGTTTGCTGGGCCTTGCTCTCGTATTTTTATTCGTAAAGTATCGCTTCAGAAAGCTACGAGCCGTTGTTGCAACGGAAAGACGTTTAGTGGATTTGGAGCAACAAGCACTAAGAGCGCAAATGAACCCTCACTTTATCTTCAATGCGTTAAATTCCGTTCAGCTATATATTTTAGAAAATGATAGAAGGAAAGCCAATAAGTACTTATCGAACTTTTCAAAGCTCGTTCGCTCTACTCTCGATAATTCTGCTGAAAAGTTAATCCTGATAGAAAAAGAACTGGAATCTATAGAATCGTATTTGGCTTTAGAAACTCTACGGTTTAAAGACAAGATAAATTATGAAATCACTTTAGACGATAACCTTAAAAACCAGGGGTTTAAAATCCCCCCTCTTCTTCTGCAACCTTATGTGGAAAATGCAATTTGGCATGGTTTAATGCCGAAACAAAAGGGAGGCTCAGTGAAGATCAATATTTCCGACCAACAGCCACATATATTATGTTCTATAGAAGATAATGGCATTGGAAGAAAAAACGCTTTGCTTTTAAAACGAAAAAAGCAAAAAGAGCATAAATCCTTTGGGATGAATACCACTTTAAACAGAATAGAACTCATGAAGGCAATCTATGGAAAGAGCTTCTCTGTAGCCATTATAGATATAGAAAATGATGATGAAGCTTTAGGAACCCGAATAGAAATTACAATTCCCCACTTAAATTAAACAATTATGAAAGCCATTATTATAGACGATGAACCAGATGCCATAAAATCACTCTCTATAATGATTACAGATTTTTGCCAAAACATTGAAATTATTGGCACTGCTAATTCCGCCTTAGCCGGGATTAAACAGATTAACAAACTATCTCCAGAATTGGTTTTTCTAGATGTAGAGATGCCAGACGGTACGGGTTTCGATCTTCTCGATAGTATTCCAAATCGGAATTTTCAATTGATTTTTACCACCGCATACGAGCATTATGCGATAAGAGCAATCCGCACTCATGCGATTGACTATTTGATGAAACCCATTGATATTGATGAGTTGATAAAAGCTGAAACCAATATTAATGAAAACGCCCATTTAAACTCAAGTGCTCGAAATACGAATTTGGTTCAAACTTTTAAAGAAGATAAGTTGACTAAAATTCCTATTTCTATGAAAAATGAATACCTACTCATGGAGCTTGATGATATCTATTTTATAAAAAGCGATGGCTCCTACTCCATCATTCATACTCATAAAAGAAACTACACTACCTCCAAAAACTTAAAGCATTATGAAAATCTACTCAACGAAAATGGTTTTCTAAGAGTCAGTAATTCGCATCTCATCAACACAAAAAAAATTGAGAAATACTTGCGAGAAGATGGTGGGGTTATAAAGCTCTCTAACGAAGCGAAAATTGCTATTTCGAGAAATCGAAAGGAGCGACTAAAGCGGCATTTAGGTATTTGAATTTGTCTACAAAATGAATTAAAGGTTTCACAAAATAAGTTTGCTGATCCACAAAAACTAGCTTTCATCCTGGAGGGTTGATTTTAACATTTGTTTCTTAATCAAAACAAATAAATCATGAAAAAACTCTCTTTGTTACTAACGTTGGTTTGGATTACAACCATGGCGCGTGGGCAAAATTGCACCTTCGAATATGTTCAAAATGGGATAGTTGAAGATATAAGTGGTGTTCTAGTTGAAGGACAAAATTTTCTGAGCCCAAATTCACCATTACCAGGTTGGTCCCGACTGTCTGGAACCCCGCAATATAGAAATGCGGACAACACTATAAACCCTGCAGGCAGTGGCAGTTTAAGCTTTTGGGCGGAACCCACTTGGGGAGAAATGGTTTTTAACACCCTTAATCAAGGTCTAGTTCCTGGCGAAACCTATCACATTAGCGTAGACATTCGTACCGGTGTGAACGCCAATGATGGTGAAGTGAAATTTGTGATTATTAATGGTAATGAGCCACTTACGCAGTATACGGGAATCACCGCATTGGATCCGACCGAATTTTGCGACACGATTGTTACCTCCCCTTATTTTGGTGAGGAAGTTTTTAGTATCACAAACCTGAATGCAAACTGGACAACCTACACTCAAAATTTTACTGTGCCTTTAAACCCCGGAGTATCTCTATATTCTCAATTGGCTATAGTTTTGGTCGAGGATACTCCAAATGCAGCAGGTCATTTTGGTGTAGGTATGGATAATATCTCCATTACGGATGTTGTCCCATTATCGGTTGCTTTCAACGTTAAAAGCCATCAAGTTTGTCCAGGATCCTGTGATGGGGTGATCAGTTTAGATGTTAGTGGTGGATTTGGTGGTTTTCAATACACTTATGCTGGTTTAGATCCCTCAAATAATGGAAGTGGGAGTCTTATTGGAAATTCTGGAATAATATCAGACTTGTGTCCTGATACTTATGAGATTACAATAACCGATGCCCATGGGTGCTCCATCGACTTATCACCAATTACCATTGAACCGAGTTCATGCAAAGATGAAGGCTTTAGAGTTTTAAGAGATAGTTACACGGGAGGAAGACCTTTTGGAGGAAACTACTATGCCGATAAAGATGTTCACCTGTGGAATGGTACTTACACCTTGCTTCCAGGAACACGTTGGGAAATGAAATCTTGTGGAATAGAATACAACCTTCAAGGCGAGCCAGACCCAAATAGTTTTAGAAAAATCTATTTACACGGAAATGCGGAACTCATAGTGGATAAAGCAACGATTACCGGTTTTTGCAATAACGCATGGTATGGTATCATCATGCAATCCCCTACTGCAAGAGTTAAAATTTTAGATGGAGGTAATATTGAAAATGCCTACAAAGGTGTTTCCGGAAGTGGAGAACGGTTAGAGATTACTGGAGCCACCTTTGCCAATAACACCTATGCTATCTCGGATTGTGAAGTAGAATCCAACTACATCCGGAAAACAAATTTGGTTTCCAATAACCAAACCATGCCTTATCCTTACAATGATAATTTACACTTTATGGAAAAGGGAATTCAGCTCATCTCTCATGATATATCCGTTATTGAGGATAATGTGATAGAAAATGTAAAGGATGGAATGGAAGTATGGATTTATGGTTCAAACACCTTAAAAAACAACAGTATTTATGATATCCGCAGATATGGCCTTCAACTTTATAATGAGTCTGGAAATCTGATTAGTGCTGAGACAAATCACCTAGAACTGAACGCCAACGACAACTATCCCCCTACTGCTGGAGTACAACGTGTAATTGGAATTCATCAATTCTATGTGGGTTGGCCCGTCTCCGATAGACTTAATGTCCGCTTTTATAAGAATACAATCATAAGAAGCCCAGGAACGGGAGGAACTACGCCACAGTCGGAACTGATAGGTATTCAAGATGTTGCGAGAGGGTCTGGAAACGATGCCTTTTATGAGGAGAACACAATTATTCTACAAAACAATACCAATGATAACAGTATTGCCATACGTAGTGATAGGAACCAAAACTACGGGCAACTGAACATTCTAAAGAATGTTATTTCTTCCGCAGATGTAGGTCTACAATTAGGCAACGAATCTTCGAACTCAAACAACATAACCTACATGATAAATTGCAATTACTTTCAGTACTTAGATTGGGGTATTGAAACTATTGGTGTTCAAGCCAATGGAAATCCTTTGGATATTTCTAGGGTAAAAATCGGAGCTTTAGATTCTCCTGCAGCCAATTACTGGACAGGCATTCCAAACTACCAGAAGTTGAAGAATAATTCCATTTATCCTTTGGAATACTACAAAGCAAACGGAGAAAATATCGCCTACCCAAATTTTTGTTGCTTTCAGGGCGCTGCTAATGGAGGTTATTTGTTTCAAACTTCCCTTGTTCCAATGATCAATGTTTGTCAGCCATAATATCAAAATCTTAAATCGTAAAACATGAAAAAAATAATCATAGGGCTATTCCTTATTGGCTCAACCTTTAATGCTAAAGCCCAAAAAGAAACCATCTACCCGTTGGAAGAATTAGGAACCTTGATTTCTCATTCTCTCAAGAACAATAAGGTAAAAGAACTTGAAAGCTTAGCCCTAGAGATAAAGGGTGAGAACTCAGATGCGTATTACAAATTGTGCGCTGAACTGGCGTTTTACTTCATGGGGAAGGAAGATTTTGAAAAGTACAATTACTATAGCCGCATGATCCAGGAAGGCACAGACGATGTTTATATTCTGGATGGTATTAAATTCAATGAAATTACTTTAAATCTATCCAAACTCGGACACTTTATCAAAGCAGATGAGATTGAAGAGCACGACAAATCGGCCATATTGGAATTGGCTACCTCTCCTACTTTCTACGGCACCATGGCGTGTGAATTGTCCTTCAAATACTTTAACAGTCGTCCATGTGAAAATATCGCCTCTGAAATTAAATCCAAACAACTGAGCGAAAGCCAAAGCTCCGTAAACGATGCCTTTCAATTGGAAATATTTCCAAACCCATCCAATTCTGGTCGTTATAATGTTGAACTCACAGGGTTTCAAGCTGAAAAAGAGATCAAAGTGTTCAATACCTTAGGGGTTATTGTTTGGGAAGTAACAACCTATAATGATGAAGTAGTTATTGACATTTCCTCATTCAGCAAGGGTATGTACTTTATTAAAGTTACAGATCGGGAAAACGAAAAAACAGAAAGGATACTTTTTAACTAACTACAAAAGAATGTATCCACACTTGTGAATTTAGAAGTTTAAGATAGATTTAATTTCTGCTACAATTCAACCCAATGTAAAAGCCGAGAAGTTTTCTCGGCTTTTATTTTATAAGTCAACTTTTTATGATTTTCCAATGCCTAAAATTAGAATAAGATTATACTTTAAAAACAAACGCGCGTTATATAGCCAGTTTGTTTTTTAAAGTTAAGCATGAAGAAAGTTGTAATAGCTCTACTTGGATTTATATTCTTTTCGGTATTAGCTTGTCAGAAGAGAGATGATGATTCTAATAGAGTACAAATTCCCAATTTCAATTTCCCAAAAACGGTAGTCTTTGAGCAAAATCTTTCGACTTATGGTATTTTTCAAGGTAATCCTACCAATCTAACCCCTTCCACTAATTTTCATTTACTGGAATTGAGCTCTGTACTTTTTACAGATTACGCGCATAAACAAAGACTCGTAAAAGTTCCTGCGGGTACCAAAATGACAAAGCAAAATAATGGTTCTATTGATTTTCCGGATGGAACAACTTTGGTCAAAACCTTCTTTTACTACAAGGATGAAAGAGATACAAGTTTAGGCAAAAGAGTTATTGAGACTCGTTTACTGATTAAGGAAAATAACATATGGAATGCCGCTACTTATGTATGGAATGAAACCCAAACTGAGGCTAGCTTAGACTTAAACGGTTCAAATACTCAAATGAGTTGGATTAACGCCAATGGGAAAAGTTTCTCTACAGCTTATCATATTCCAAATCTTAACGAGTGCATCGCTTGCCATCAATCTAAGTCAACCATGATTCCTTTGGGAACTACGTTAAGAAATTTAAACCGTACTGTAAATAGAAAAAACGGAGCAAGTTTAAATCAAATCAATCATTTGCAATCTATTGAAGTTTTAAATGACTTTGAGGTTTCCGAACTATCTGAGATTGTTGATTACACCGATTTAAACGCTTCATTACAAGCAAGGGCTCGCGCCTACTTGGTTATGAATTGCGCACATTGTCATAATCCAGATGGGTGGGAAGAACCTGCAGAACGAGACTTCGACTTTCGATACGAAACCGCATTAAATCAAACTGGAATTTTGTTTGAAAAGGATAAAATAATTAGATCCTTAACGGATGAAGAAATGCCCTTTATCGGCACAAGCATCCCTGATGAAGAAGGCATTCAATTGGTGGTTAACTATATAAGAAGCCTTTAATCATCCAGAAAAACTGTATCCAAACCTACTACCTTGTATCATTTCATTTTTATATTATTTGCACCCGACATAGGTTAATCAAAAAAAAAGAGACTTATACGATTGGAACGGTAAGGATATAGTCGCTTTTGTAAACCAATTAAAAATAAATGCAATACAAACGCAGAGGTTGTTGTTACATATAATAAAGGCGTTCGCCTAAACGGAAACAAATACCCACACTCTTGGACCATAATGGATACGGAACCTACTTTAAACTGGATTCTAAACATAATAGATTGATGAAATGATGTTTTAGAAAATTGTCTAACAAGACTATTCTAACCTATGTACAAGTCTGCTAAGAAGGAGTAATCCTCCTTTTAGCACACCTTTCTTAAGGTTATCACACACGTTCTTCTATTCTATCTCTATATTCAGATGGGCTTAGTCCGTATTGTTCTTTAAAGGCTTTTGCAAAGTTCTGGCGGTTGTTAAATCCAGATTCGGAAGTGATTTCTGAAAGTTGAAGTTTTCCTTCTTCCAGAAGTTGTTTGGCTTTTTGCACTTTTACGGTTCTTATAAACTGAGAAGTGCTCATTTCTAAAAGCGCCTTAAACTTTTGGTGTACACTGGTTCTATTTAAAGCCAACATCTCACAAAACTCCTGCACTGAGAAATCGGATTTTGTCAAATTTTCAAGAACAATACTTTGTGCTTTCTCTAAAAACGCTTGATCCATAGGGTTTCTTCCCGCTCTCTTGAGTAACGAAGGATTAGAAGAGAATTGCTCTTTAAGTAGCTTTCGTTGTTTTAGAATATTACGCGCTCGAAGCTCTAACTCTTTAAAGTGAAAGGGCTTTAAGAGATAGTCATCCGCTTCTAGTTCTAACCCTTGAATTCTGCTGCTGGTGTCCGCTTTAGCCGTTAATAGTATGATGGGTATATGACTGGTTTCCATTTTACTCTTAAGGTTTTGTGTCAATTCAAAGCCATCTTTATTGGGCATCATTACATCGCTAATAATCAGATCCGGATGTTGCGCATGGACCTTATCCATCGCTTCTTCTCCATCTTTTGCGAGGATTACTGTAAAATCATCTTGAAAACCCGATTTTATAAAATCTCGCATTTCTCCATGATCTTCTACAATAAGAAGTTTGGGTTTATCGGAGCCAATACTCCAATCTAAATCCTGCTGTTCTTCCAATGCTACTTGGGTAGTTTGTAGGCTCAGCTCCTTTTCTAAACTTTTTTCTTGTAGTTCCACTTGGCCCGGAAGTTTAACAAAGAAGGAAGTCTTGTTTTTATTGCTTACCACTTCAATGCTTCCGTCATGCTGTTCAATAGCTTCCTTACAAATATGTAAACCTATTCCATTTCCTTCCGTCTCGTTTTTATCTCCTCTGTAGTATCGGTCAAAGAGATGAGGAAGTTCTTCTGGTGGAATTTGATCTCCAGAATTGTAGAATTCAAAAAGCCACTGATTGCTCTGTGTTTCTTTAACCACAATCCCTGTAAGTGCTCCATTTGGTGTATTCTCTAAAGCATTTTTTATAAGATTGTTAAACACCATGTTCAGCTTCTTTTTATCTCCGATCAGCACTTGCCTTTCTGTTTGGTAATCCAAATGGATACGGATCTCTTTGGCCTTAGAGACCGGACTAAATTGATGGATCAACTCTTCCATAAAGTCTTTGATCGAAATGGAATTCTTATCCAATACATCCAACCTTTCTGAAGACTTAGAGAGTTCTAAAATTTCATTGATCATCTCCAACAGTTGATCGGAATTTTTAAGCATCATTTTATAAGTATCTTTTTCAGGACTTTCATTTTCCAAGAGCTTTTCTAGAGGGGCTTTAATCAAAGTAAGAGGTGTTCTAAACTCATGCGAAATATTAGCGTAGAATTCATTCTTATGCTCTGCCATTTCCACCTGTCGGCTTGTTATCAGATTCTCTTTTTGCAAGAGTAAATGATCCGCTGCCATGCGCGCTTCTTCTTTATCCTTTTTTAATCTATATCTACTGAATAAGGTTAAGCCTAAGCTTAGAATAAATAGAATCACAACAATGGCTCCAATGATATAACTGCGGGCTTCTTGACTCCTTTTTTCGGCTTTTAGTTGAATTACTTCTTTATCTTTTTGAAGATTGCCTATCTCATTTTCTTTTTGCTTCAGTTTGTATTGCGCTTGTAAATCAGCAACTACCTTTTGATTTTCTGCATTTTGAACGCTATCTATAGCTGCTGTTGCCTTTTTGTAAAAGAATAAGGCATCTTTAAGGTTTCCGCTCTCCTCACTCACCTCTGATAGCAGCGAATAAGCTCGCATAGTAGCAGAAGATGCTTTGGCTTCTGTGGAAGCGGCCAAGACTTTTTTAAGTACCGCTATACTCTGCGAGTACTTTTTCTGGTTGGCTAAAAGTTGCCCTTCAATGAGCCAATACTCGGATTGAGAATAGGCTCCCGCTTGCTCAATTTGAGCTTTATCAATTCTTTCCCAAAAACGCATGGCTTTTGGAAAATCCTCCAAAACCAGATATAGATGTGCTAAGGAAATAATAGCATTCATTTCCGTTACATAATCGGGTTGCTTCTTTATTTCTTCTAGCACGAGAAACAGATACTTTTCAGATTTCCGATACTCTTTTGCGTCAAATAGATTTCGTGCCTCATCATAAAGTAATTTCACGGTTTCTTGCGCTCCTCCAATCTCTCTAGCAATACTCAATGCTTTTTCATAATACTCAGTAGACTGGTTATAGTCTTTTCTTAAATTGTAGGCATTTCCCATACCCCAATAGCCTTTCATCTCCCATTCGGGCATTTTTTGCTCTATACCTTCTGTAAAAACATGTGTATGAATGCTCATAGCGGAATCGTATTGCCCTAAAATTTCATGTACATGAGCTTTACTGTTCATCATATTCATCCAAGTCTCCTTGTCGCCCATTTTTTCACAACGCGGTAACATCCTATTAAACAAGGCAATCGCCTCTTCAAAACGATTGTCCATTTGCATAATATGTGCTAAAAATCCACTCGCAATAACAATAGACTTTTCATCCTCCATCTCTTCACTAACTTTTAAAGCATACTCAGCATAATGCATCGCATTTTTTAAATCCCCAAGTATGTTATAAGCCAACCCCATATTAGAGAGTAAGGCAACCCCAGCGCTTCCCATATTATTGGTTTCCTCTCTTAAACGAAGTATTTCTTTGCTAATGGTTAAGCCCTCTTGAAACTTTCCTCTTACAAATAGGCTACTGGCTTTGTTAGATTGCGCACTGAGAAGACCTTCTTTATCGTCTGTTTTTTTACAATAGTGAATGGTCGAATCCGTCATAGCCATGGATTTATCCATGTTCTTTAACCTGTGATGAACGCTTCCCAATTGCTCGAAGGTTTTTTTAAGCATCTCCGGATCTTTCACCTCCCTATGGGTTTTTAAACTCTGCTCCAGCTGATATAAAGCTGAATCATTTTTTACCACCAAATTGTAAGTCTTACCCAAATGAAAATGACAGAGACCTGCATCTTCTAGATTTTGGTGGGCCTCAAACCATTTTTGGGCCTGAAGGAGCATGGATACGCCTAAGGCAACGTTTCCAGTATCGATAATCGCTATTGCCACAAATGTGTTGGCTTTATGAAGCGCCCAGGCATTATCTCCTTTTTGCGCCAAACGTTTTGCCTTTTGAGCAAGGGGCAATAAACGGTTTATGTATTGGAGTTTATACTTTTCTGCCTGTTTTAAGAAGATGTAAACGCTATCGTTGTTTGCGGCATTATTTGCCTGATTTATGGGTTTAGTTGCACCTTCTGCAAAAGCTATTTGAATTGAAAATAGAGCCAGTAAGGTGAATAGAATATTCTCCTTCATTCGATTTTTATGTTTCATGTTGTTGATTGTATCTGAGATTGATTTTCGGGTCGATTTTTTGAATTTTCTTACATACGATTACATTTTTCTAACATACAATTCCTTTATAATTATTTAATTAACAGAGGTTTACAGCTCCAAACAATACAATGGTTTTCTTTTAGCCATCGTCAACTAAATCAACCTCTATGTAAATACGCACCTGTATAGGTAGGTAGGACATTACTGTTTTTAGCTTGCTACTCCTTTCTACCCTTTTCAAAATCAAATTGAAATTTTAAAGCAAGCCTTCATCACAATTAACTTCATTAAAAACCTAGTCATGAAAAAAACTACAAAATCAAAAGCTATAAATCGGTGGCTGATGCTCCTCCTCTTAGCTTTCTCCTTTCATCTTTCGGCTCAAGTAAACTTGTCTCCAAAAGGCTATTGCCACACAGACGAAATTTTATCTGATGCTATAGAAAAGGATCCCAAATTAATCAATAAACTAAAAGAACAGAATAAAGCGATTCAACAGTACATTCAAAACAACTATCCGCCCTTACCACCGGCTCAAAATGCCGCAGCGGGCAATGGTAGTAATGGCGCCAATTATCTTATTCCGGTAGTTGTATACATTGTTCACAGCAATAGCAGTACTGGGGCCGTTACCGTAACCGATCAACAAGTAGATAGTCAAATTGATCGCCTCAACACAGAGTTTAGCGGACATGGAGTTCAGTTCTGTTTGGCCACAGCCGAAAACGGAATTCCTTTAAACAACAACCCAAATCCCGGCATTATCCGTATTAATAATCCTGGTTTGTCCGACCTTGATGTTTTTTCAGAGGATGCTGCCTTAAAGGGGCTTTCTAGCTTATCTTCCAGTAGGTACCTAAGGATTTGGGTGGTAGAGAATATCAATAATGATCCTGCCTTTAATGGGTATTCTAGCCTTCCAGGTTCCATTAGTCCATCTAACGAAGGTGTTGTAATGCGTTACGATGCTTTTGGAGATATAGCCAGCTGTGGCTGTACGGGTTTACAAACGGATTATGATGAGGGTAAGGTTTTGGTTCATGAAGTGGGGCACTACCTTAATCTCCAGCATATTTTTAAAAATGGATGTATCGGAAATGGAGATGAAGTATCTGATACTCCTGCCGCAACACAACCTACCTCTACAGCTTGTGCGGCCTTTGGAAGTATAAATAGTTGCCCGGAGGCTCCAAATCCACCCGTATTCGACTTGGTAAATAACCATATGGATTATAGGGTTGACAATTGCAGAACGAGTTTTACCAATGGCCAAGAAGTACGTATGCTCTGCGCTATTAGTTTATATCGCTCTGTTTTAGTTTCCAACTCAAATCTGGTTTACACTGGAGTTCAATGCAACAATGGTTTGTTTGCTGGCTTTATAGCGGATAATTATAGCCCATGCACTAACGACTTGATCAACTTTACAGCTGGTACACAGACCGCAACAACAACTTATACTTGGGATTTTGGAGACAACAGCCCTTCCGTTACTGGATCAAGTGTTTCGCATAGTTACGCCACAGGCGGGACATCATATACGGTAACCTTAACGGTTAGTGATGCTGGTAATACGGTAAGTGAATCGCAACAGATTTTTGTTACGGATTGCAGTCCTATAAGCAGTACCCAGGGAAACTGGTACTTCTACCAAAGTGCAGGTCTAAATTTTGGATCAGGTACACCTACTGCGGATGATGCTGCGTATTTGGCAGGTACTATCAATACAGGGCATGAAGCTTGCGCAGTTCAAAGTGATGCTTCTGGTAACCTCTTATTTTATACGGATAATGTTCATGTTTGGGATGTTAATCACAACTTGATCAATCCAAACAATAGTTTATTTGGAGCTTATACCTCAGCTGGAGGCACTATTATTATACCAGATCCAGCAAACACAGATCAATATTATATTTTAAATACCTCCTACTACGGTAGTAACGGATTCAGATATAGCATTGTTGATGTTTCCGGACCAACAGCAGTAATGACAACTACGATAAACGACCCTATCCTAGTTTCTTCCAATGGACCTTCTTTTGATCAGGGAAACAACGGTGCCATCCGGGTAGGAGAAGGAATTACAGCTGTAGCCTCTTGCGATGGGTATTGGATTATCGCCAATACTTACATCACAAATGGAAATGGTTCAAAAGACTATTACCTCGTGGTATACGAATTAACTTCTACTGGGATAAGCTACCATAGCAGCACATTAAATAACTCCCCAAATGGATTAGACAGAAGTCTTTCTGTTTTAAAAGCTTCTCCAGATGGAACTAAATTGGCTAAAGCTATTTTTGATAGTGATCATAGTTCTTTATTATACGACTTTGACGCAGCAACCGGTATCATTAGTAATGAAACCATACTGAATACATACGTTCATTCCTATGGCGTATCCTTTAGTCCAGACTCTAAGATTTTATATGCTCATAGCCGCATAGAGGGTTTATTTCAGTACGATGTAACTTCCCCAAACCCCATTAATACAGAGGTATTTATAGATCCAGCGATTGGCGTTTATGCTCTACAATTGGGGCCAGATGATAAAATTTACGGAAGCAGATTTGAAGAATCTCAGTTAGCAGTAATTCATCAACCCAACGTAATGGGGAATTCAGGAACGCCCAATGCTTGCATCTTTATGCTGAATGGGCCTGGCCTGAATACAGTAAACTCAGGCTCTGCGATTGAATCTAAATGGGGCCTTCCAAACATGATCGATGCCGATCCAAACAATGTGTTTACAAAAGATATAAGCTGTTCAGTTATTAACTGCACTACTTACGAGTTTGGCGTTACCTTTTGTGGAACAAATTATCTCTGGGATTTTGGAGATCCGAACTCTAGTCCTAACTCATCAACAGATGCAAACCCTACACACACTTTTAGCGGACCAGGAACTTACACTGTAAATGTTACAGTTGATGGTACCCTCTTTACCAAAACAGTGGTAGTTGGGTTCAGTTCCACTTTAGTTGGTTTGGATAATTGCTTGCAGCAGGGCGTTACTTACAACTATTCCGTTTCTGGCGCTCCAGCAGGTGCTACGTATACATGGGCTGTTATTGGCGGTACAGAAATGAGTCAAAATGGTATGGATAATATGGATATTAGTTGGACTACTTTTCCAGCTATAGTAACGGTTCAAGTTACAGATCCTGCAACGGGCTGTACAGAAACCCACACCATAACGGTTACGGATGCTTGTGCATGCGATATTACGCCCAACTTCTTTGTATCTGTTAGTGATAGAGATCGTTGTTTACACTTTTTTAATGGCCAAGCAACTTTAGGAAATGGATGTACTATTCAGTCTTGGGACTGGGATTTTGGAGATCCAAATTCTGGTTCCAACACTTCTTCTTTACAAAACCCTACACATTCTTTTAGTGGTAATGGCACGTATAACGTATGCTTAACGGTTACAGCCGATTGCGATGGAACAATTTGCACAGAAACCATTTGTATAAGCTTTCCGGTTATAGGCTGCGATCCGTGTCCATGTGGAATTGTACCTAATTTTAGCTACGAAGTTGAAGGCTGTACAGCTGTTTTTCAAGACTTGAGCTATTTTACCAATAAATGCTCTCAAATTACCCATTGGTCTTGGAACTTTGGAGATCCTAGTTCTCCAACCAATGTAGTTACCAATCAACAAAATCCAACACATACCTATACGGCCAATGGTACCTATACAGTATGTTTAACCATTTATGGAAATAACAACAGCGAAACCTGTGTTCGTACCGTTTGTTTTGATGTGGTTATTACCAATTGCGGTGGCCCTTGCAATTGCATTATTGGTGCTGGGTTTAGTCCTCAAGTGGATGGCTGTAATGCTGCTTTTACAAATATTAGTCTTTCCAATAGTTGTACTCAAATAACCAATTGGAGCTGGGATTTTGGAGACCCCAATTCTCAATCCAATACATCTATAAGTCAAAATCCAACACACACCTATAGTAGCAATGGCACCTATACAGTATGCTTAACTGCTTACGGTAACAATGGTTTTCAAGCTTGTTACGATACGTATTGCTATGACGTGGAGATAACAGAATGTGAGGACCCTTGCGAGTGTTCCATCACGCCATTTGCTCTTTACGAAATCGGTGGATGCACAGCTTATTTCAGTGATGCTAGCCTTTCAAGTAGTTGTACTCAAATTACGAACTGGAGCTGGGATTTTGGAGATCCAAGTTCAAATATGAATTCCTCCAATCAACAATACCCAACTCATACCTATTCGGTAAATGGAACCTATGAAGTATGCTTAACAGTAACTGGAAATGATGGCACTACAGAATGTCAAGAAACCTACTGTTTTGAAGTAGAGGTTACGGGATGTGAAGACCCTTGCCCGAATTGTGAAATGAGTGCCAATTTCCTGATGGAAATAGGGGGTTGCACAGCTTATTTTGGAGACATTAGTAGTACCAACAGTTGCACTCAAATTACCAATTGGAGTTGGAATTTTGGAGATTTTAATTCTACTTCAAATACGTCTACAGATCAAAATCCAACGCATACTTTCTCTGGAAATGGTACGTATACCGTTTGCTTAACCATTACTGGAAATAATGGGGTTACGGAATGCCAAAGCACCATGTGTATTGAAGTAGTAATAACAGATTGTGATCCATGTACGGATTGTGAATTATTCCCTAACTTTTTTACAGAAACCGTTGGCTGTGATGTTTATTTCAGTGATGCCAGTACAAGTGGCAACTGTACACAGATAAATGGTTGGTTTTGGAACTTTGACGATCCGAGCTCAGGTTCAAATAGCTCTACAAGCCAGAATCCAATGCATACCTTTAGTGCAAATGGCACATATAATGTTTGCCTAACTATATGGGGAGATAATGGCATATCTGAATGCTATGAGACCTATTGCTTTGAGATTGAAATAACAGATTGTGACCCATGTAATAACTGCCAGCTTGATCCTAATTTCTATTTTGAAATTGATGGTTGCGATGCCTATTTTGGCGATGCCAGTAGTTCTGGAGAATGTACTGAGATATTCGATTGGGCTTGGAATTTTGGAGATCCTAATTCTGGTTCAAACACTTCCACCAGTCAAAACCCGATGCACACCTTCAGTTCAAATGGTATTTATGAAGTATGCTTAACCATTTACGGGAGCAACGGAGTTACCGAATGTCAAGAAACCATTTGTTTTGCTGTAGAAATTACAGATTGTGAAAGCCACTGCGATGAATGCGATATTCAGCCTCAAATGGAATGGTTTACCGATGATGATTGTACTTTCACTTTTGAAGGTGGTAATGGTGGAACCTTTTGCCCAAGTCAGCAATATAGTTGGACGATTATTAGCGGCAGCACGGGTGCTGTAGTAGGAATCCTGAATGGGGTAAACCCAACTTTCACCTTCCCATATGCCGGTCTGTTTGAAGTATGTCTCAAGATTTATGTGGAAGATGCCAATGGAGATGTTATTTGTGAGGACGAAGTTTGTTCAACAGTATATACTGACTGCTCTGATGATAAACGGGCTTCTTTTAAAGTGATTGCGATTCCGAACCCGGCATCTACGGAGGTAGAATTCACCTTTGAAGGAAGTAAAGATACGGAAGCACCTAGTGAACTCTACATCTTTGATTCTAGAGGAAGTCTAATCTATCAAACTCAAATTAGTCTAGAGTCTGACTACCAACTTGATGTATCGCACCTAAGTGATGGTGTATACTACTATCGTGTAGATGTAGCCGGTAAACAATCCAACACTGAAAAATTAATCATTAAAAACTAGAAACTTTTCATTTCTTAAAATGGAAAAGGCCGCCCAATTGGGCGGCCTTTTTTTTTAAACATTCCCCTTTTATGCAAATACTCATAAATGAAAAATAAACGTTAATTAAATGATAAACAGAATTTTACATATTTTCGTTCACCTTTTGTATACCTATTTAGAGTGCACTGTTGACTTAATATCACCTCTCAAAAAGTTTCTCAAGGCATATTGCTCCTAGGTTTGTTTTCACAAATCAATAAACTAAATCAAAATGCAAAAGCTTAGTCAAATTCTCTATACCCTTTTCTTTTTCCTTTTTCTGGGAGGAGGCCTACATGCCCAAACCTGTCCTACCGGAAAACTTAGTTTAAGCACTCAATCTCAAGTTGATAGTTTCCCCATACTTTATCCAAATTGCCATCGTCTTCCGGATGACCTAATTATCTCCGGTTCGGTCCTTCATTTGGATAGCCTTTACCCGTTGGATTCAATATATGGAGCGCTTAAACTAATAGGTGGCACACATCTTAAAAATTTGCATGGGCTCAAAAACTTGAAGCATTTTGGTGGTGAATTTACCGTTGTAAATAATGATTCGTTAATTGATTTTAAAGGTTTAGAGGGAATCAAAAAAATCGATTACATAAACATTTCAGGTAACTCTTCCTTAAGGAACCTCAGAGGTTTAGATAGTGTAAAACAAGCTGTATCTATTTATCTTATCGACAATGGTATTGATAGTATTTCGGGCTTAGGTGGGCTCGATGACGTTTGGAATATTTTTCAAATTATTGGCAGTAGCTCTTTAAAAAGTTTAGTAGGGTTAAAGAACGTAAGTATTGAAACTTTGCATATTGTGGACTGTGATTCTTTATGGGATTTAGAAGGATTGGATAATAACATTACTCTAACCCGAAGCTTGTCAATAACTGGAAATGACGCTCTGGTAAACCTTCATGGAGTGGAGAACTTTAAAGCTATACCTGGAGCCCTTTCAATATCATCTAATTCAAAACTTCAATCGTTGGATGAGTTTTTAGGATTAAAATATGTTGGTGAAGGTTTATTTGTGGCAAACAATGCTTCCTTGGTTTCTCTTTTTGGCTTAGACAGCTTATCCAAAGTAGATTATGGAGTTGGTATTTCTGATAACGATCGGTTAAAAAATCTCGATGGATTGGAAAGGTTAGATTCTGTTGGAAGCACTTTTGCTTTAAGAAGAAATGATTCCCTTCTTTCTATTTCGGCCTTGTTAAATCTCGAATTTATAGGAGGTACACTGCACCTTATGGAGAATAAGCAAATTCGAAACCTACAAGGTTTGGATAGTTTGAAACGAATAGGCGGTTTATTGCTTCGAAAAAATAACGTTTTAAATAGCTTATGGGCCTTAAAAGGGGTTAAGTGGATAAGTGGTGAGTTAAGAATTGCCGAAAACGATAGTTTAGCTTCACTTAAAGGATTGGATAGCGCAGACTTAAGTTCTGCTACAGATTTATTTATTTATGACTCTCCAATTCTACAGTTTTGTGCTGTCAAAAGTGTATGCGATTATTTAGCAAGTGGTAAGATTGCTTACATCCTAAACAATTACCCAGGTTGTATGGATACGGTAGAGGTGAGTAATAGTTGTGCTACCATTTCACTAGAGGAAAATCTTACTTTAAATTTTGACGTTTATCCAAACCCTACTCATGGAAAGTTTGAAGTACTTGTTGATCAAGGATTCAATCCTCCCTATTCTTTAAACTTGATGGATGGAACATCAAAAGTTATTTTTAAAGATGAAGCTGAGATGCATTTCAGTAGATTCTGCAAACATCAATAATGTTGTGTAAATTTCAAACCAGATTTCAAAACTTGCTTTGGTCTAGATTTTATGTGTATAGATGAACAACAGA
>CAZAJG010000042.1:35426-37305 GCA_964485405.1 uncultured Owenweeksia sp.
TTTTAAAGATGACGCTGTATTCACCAAAAGAATAGAGATAAACATGCCCCATATGGCTAGGGGTATTTACTTCTTAAACCTACAGGACGTAGATGGAAATAGCAACATTCAAAAATTGGTTTTTGAGTAGGCATACTTGCTAGTTAGTCTCAACAACCTTTCAAAACACGGTCTTTCACCTTAGTAATTAAGGCCTTATATTATTAGCAGCTTTACAAAATACTGGGATTAAAAAACCAAATACGTTGTAAAGCTGCTTTTATCTTTTCATATAACGAACATTAACCTTTTCTTAATTTACCATTTCTGAGTTTAAGCTATTTTAAGATCATTAAAAATACTAACTCTATTTATCATGAAATGTGCTTTACACTGGTCTTCTACTAGACCGAATCTTATTTTCATTTTTTTAATTTCCTTAATCTCTCAACTGTATTTAAAAGCTCAATCAAATCCAGATAGGATTTGGACTGAGGCACCAACCGAGGTTTGTCCAGGAACAAGCTCAACCTACATTTGGAATAACAGCCGCGCCTCTCATGAGATGGTTGTACAAATCATTGAGCCAGGAGGAGTGTATTCTCTAGCACCAATTAATCCAGCTCCTGAATCGTTCAAAGTTCATTTCACTAAAACAGGCACCTACACATTTAGAACTACCTACAAGCGAAAGGATTGGTTCGGTATAGGAAGAACTAGGCGTAGAGATTTTCATGTAGAATCCAGATATCCATCCCCAACGAGAGAAGCCCAACCCGTTACTTGGTGTGGACCAAACGTAACACAAACTGTTCATATTCGGGGTATTGACAATTTAGAAAAGGATTGTTTCTTCACTGGATCATATCGCTACACGGTTCCTACGGGTTGGAGTATTGGAGGTACTTCCCAAAATGAAATAATTACATCCAGTAGATTTATTGATGTAACCACTCCATCAATAGTTGATGAAAAACAGTATTCGATATTGGTTGAGCCTATGGAAAATGGGCAAGTTTCGGCAAACCATCCTGCGGGAGAAATTAAAGCCATTGTTAACATTCCTGATGCTCCTAATTGTTCTATTATTGGACCAAAACCATCATTATGTGCAGGACAGGTAAATTATATTTCGCTTGCCAATTGTGATCAAAACTTGAGGTACAAATGGTCCGCTAGTATAGGAAATGTCCAAGTGGAACAGAATTACAGTACCTCTCTCCAATTTACACCTCCTGAAGGATCTTCATCTGTAAGGATTTGTGTGGGTGTAGAAAGCGAGTGTGGAAATGTAGGCGCTGAGATTTGTCGAGTTTTTTCTGTGACAGAATGCTTTTCAACCCCAGGGCCTAAGTTTGATGAGAATGGCCACGTAGTTGGCATTGATATCAACGGTGGAGACGAACTCGTATGGGGAATTTCCCCTTCCTTCCCACGAGGTGCTGGCATGGCTAGTTACTGGACTAAATTTCAATTATTTACAATGGGCACTACGGCTAACAAAGATGTTTATGACGAGTTTGATATTGGATTTCTAATGGTTCCTGATACCGGTTTTGCCGATAGTATGATGTACGAAAACCATGATATGGGCGTAACCTATGAGGTAAAGCTGAAGAATTTAAGCAATGGATTAATTGAGTATTCAAAATTTGATAGTACGCAGGTTTCTATTATAAAAACGGATGGTCTAGACTTAAACTCTTATCAACTGATTGTAGTTTACGATACCATCGTTCTTACAGACACCATTCATGTTAAATCCAGTTGTACAGGAAATTGCTTTGTAGGTATATCACCAACCACAGGACAATCTACAGAGTTCTATCCTGTTTTTGCTCCCAATCCCACTTCAGGCTCTGGTTTCTTCAACTCAGTTTTTTAGAAGATATCCAAATAC
>CAZAJG010000043.1:0-14293 GCA_964485405.1 uncultured Owenweeksia sp.
GAGTTAGGTTACTGATCAGACCCTTTTTATTGGTCATCCTGTAAGCCGAAGCATCATCAATTTTCACAATCCCCGTGTTGCTTCCAATCCACAAAGCACCTTTAGTATCGCTTTCAATAAAGCTTGTATTTCCTTGATATTGATATTCTTGTGTTCTGAAATTGATAGCAACTGAATCTTGCCATTGAAAAACTCCATGATCTGATCCGATTAAAAGCCCGTGGTTTGAATCCCAATGAATAACACTAACTCGTGTAGGGCTTTCCCATAGCTTTAAATCCTCTATCGTTTGTCCGTTGTAGCGACACAAGCCTTTTGCCGTTCCAATCCACAGAGTTCCGGTTGAATCTTGAAATAGGCTCAACACATAGTTTGAGGAGAGGCCATCCTTCACGGTAAAGGTCTTGAACTCCAAACCGTCAAACCTGCTTAAGCCTCCTCCATTGGTGGCCATCCAGATGTAGCCTTTTTCATCTTCTAAGATGTCATAAACCTGAGACTGAGCCAAACCTTCACTTAGCCCGTAATTGGTAAAGTTATATTGCTGAGCCCTTACCGTTATTAGGGAGATTGCGCAAAGGACTATGGTAAGAACGAGCGGTTTTCTCATGATTTAGGTTCAATGAGTGCTCTTACCTTTACATTACCTAAAAAGCGAATTTCATCTTTGTTAAAACTCACCTTTTCCTCAAACAACTCCTTAGAAACCAGTGCTATTCTAAAAGTTTGATACTTTTTGTTAAATAGGTGAAATTCTGTTCGGGCTGGTTTTACAATTAGAATACCCGTTTTTTCTGCGCTAAGGCTGGGCACATCTTCCTCAAAGTGATACCAATTAAAGTTATCGTCTATCACTACCCGCTTCATTAAACGCCCTTGCATGGGTAAAACCTTATGGAAGCTCCTATTTCCTGCTAATGGATCTGCTAGCTTAACTCGAGCTCCTAAATAGTTCGGATATCGATTAAACAGAGATTTAAAAAATACTCTGGGCAAACCAATAGGAGCGATATAACCGTGGATAATGTTGGTACTGTTAAAACTAAGTACGAGATAAATCATAATGAAGGTATACCTGGAAACGGAGTGCTGTAAAAATCCATTCGCCTCTGTTACTCCATTTAAAAGGGCAAAAGAGATATAGTCTACAAACAAGATGAGCAACAGCAGGTTAAACAAGCGGTTCTTATTCCGCACCACATCCAATCGCTTGTCTGGTTCGTAAAAAGGGGAAATGTTAATCAGGTTATTCTTCATAATAGCGAACAGGTGTAGGCTAAAAAGAAAGAAGATAAACGTAGGCCAAAAACTTTTGTAGTAATCGCTAATCAACCAAAAATCATAAAAACCATGCGCTAGAGAGGCGAGAATAAAACCGAGTAGTGCGGCTAAAAGCAGGTTTTTGCCTTTGTGTTTTGCAATCGCAATGCAGTAGCATATAATACCCGTATCAAAAATATGCCCAACAGAAGCGTAAAAAGCTCTGCCGTTGGCGTAAACCAAATCGGATTGGAAGAGGTATTGGATGTTTTCAATAAAAGCAAAGCCTAAAGCCGAAGTTGCGCCAAAAAGGATATAGTCGAAAGGCTCGTCTATTTGCTTGCTAAAGAGTAACATAATTAGAAACGGGAGGAATTTCACCAGCTCTTCGGTGAGTCCTACACGAAGGGAAGAATAGGCAAAGTCATTCCAAAACTCTCCGTTTAAATGCAAACCCACCATATCCCAAAAGGGAGAAATAGTGAAGACTAAGAAAGTACTGCCACAGGCCATGATGAAGGTGAGGAACATATACCTGAACTTCTCTTGCTCATAAATATCTAGCCAGGAAATGAAAATGTACCAAGTGAGAGAGATGAGGCCAGAAATGAGGATAGAGCCTATAACTAAAGCTATTTTTCTACTTCCTTCATCTGGGAAGCTTAACTTTTCTGGCAATACGTAGTTGACTAAAATTAGAGAAACTACAATAATCCCAAAACTGGTGAACAGCCCCTGGGTTTGCTTTTTTGCTGCACTTTCATTTCCAATACTCAAGGATGATCTATAATCTCCTAACCAAATGTATCCGAAAACGACAAGGGCAATTACAGCCTGCATGTAAGTGTATTGTTATGGGTAAATAAAACGAGCGGCTAACTTTAACAGCTAACCGCTCGAAAATAAGAATTATTAACGCAATATTATTACGTTAGTAAAATGAGATTTATCTTTTAAAACGAGGTTTCCCACCGCCTCTTTTGTCTCTACCACCGTCTCTTTTTCCTTTTCTTTTATCGCGTCCGCCACCATCAGAATCGCGATTTACACGAACGGCTCTTCCGCCATACTCTAAGTTTTTCAAACCGTCTAGCTTAGATGTGGAATCAGATTCGATATCAAAGTAAGAGTGCATACGTTGCACGGTAATTCTACCAATATCTTTGCTGGTAACCCCAGAGTTATCGCAGATATAACGGAGTAATTTCCCTTTGTTAAAATCGTCCATTTCTCCTAAACCGATAAAGTAACGTTGTTTGTTAGCGTCTTCATCTCTTGATCTACGATCACGGCCACGGTCTCCTCTATCGCCTCTGTCTCTTCTGCCTCGGCCTCTATCACCACGATCTCTACCTCTACCCGAATCGTAACTATCAAACTCTTGATTTACGATGTTATCTGGTTCGTCTTTAATCTCATTCAGCTCTTTACCTACAAGCTTTTCAATAAGCTCTTCCATGGTAAATTCACTTAAGTGAGCATAGGCTTGACTTAGTGCTTGTTCTGGAATTTCTTTTTTGAAATCAAATTCAGCCAAAGTTTTAGCCCAACGTGAAATACGATTGCTACTGATTTCGCTCATATTTGGAATATGTGCTTTGGTGAAATCAATTTTCAATTTGTTTTCCAACATGCTTATCTTTCGCTTATCTCCTTTGGTGATTAGCGAAAGTGAAATTCCCTTTTTACCAGCACGAGCGGTTCTACCGCTTCGGTGCGTATAATACTCAGGATCATCTGGTAAAGCAAAGTGTACAACGTGTGTTAAGTTGTCTACATCAATACCTCTTGCCGCTACATCTGTAGCTACCAAAACTCTTAATGTACCGGCACGAAAGCGTTTCATCACAGCGTCTCTCTGCGATTGAGAAAGATCTCCATGTAAAGGCTCTGCGGGATAGCCTGATTCTACTAAAGATTCGGCTAAGTTTTGTGTATCTCTTTTGGTTCTACAAAAAACTACGCCATATAGGTCGGCATCAAAATCCAAAAAGCGTTTGAGTACTCTTGGTTTTTCCGATGCTTTGGTAATTACAAACTGGTGCGAGATGTTCTCATTTACCACCTGTCCGCTGTTCACCTTTACCTCTTGAGGGTCGTTCATGTAGCTTTTCACCATACCTCTGATTTCTCTAGGCATAGTTGCCGAGAATAGCCAGGTTGTTTTTTCTTCTGGTGTAAAACTTAAAATTTTATCGAGCTCATCTTTAAAGCCCATATTGAGCATCTCATCCGCTTCATCTAACACTAAAAAGCGCAGTTGGTTGAGTTTTACAGCTCCTCTATCCGCTAAATCAATTAATCTACCTGGAGTACCTACTATAATTTGGGCACCTCTGCGTAGCTGTGAGATTTGTGAATGAATAGGCGCGCCACCGTATACACATACGGTGCTCAATTTGCCCTGATATTTGGAGAATGATTCCAGCTGAACCGCAATTTGTTGCGCTAATTCTCTGGTTGGGGCTAAAACTAAAGCTTGTGTGTTTCTATCATCAAAATCAATAAGTTCCAATAATGGCAATCCAAACGCAGCGGTTTTACCCGTTCCGGTTTGTGCAAGTCCAATAAAGTCTCTGTTGTTTTCTAATAAAATTGGAATAGTTTGTCCCTGAATTTCTGTTGGATTCTCAAAACCCATCTCCCCCAGGGCCTTAAGAACGTTTTCCGATAGGCCAAGTGCCTTAAAATCTGTCAATTGTATATTCTTAAAAATAAAGCGCAAAGATACGCTTTGTTTATTTAGCAATGATCCTTATTCAGACTTATTTAATGCTTTGTAATACACCACAGTGAAGTATATAGCTAGGCTCCATGGTAAAACGAGGATGTATCCCAAGGATACCACATCTATTAAACTTGATGGAAGTAAATGCCCTATGCTTAATAGAAACAAATAGCCTACGGTAAGAAGAAAATGAATTCTAAATGGGTTTTCCTGTCGCTTGTATCGGATAAAAAAGACAAGACTAAGAATACACTGATAGCATCCAATAAAAAACTCTCCTATCAGCAGGGCGTAAAAGGAATCTTCTTTAAATCCTCCAGCTGCTGAAACAATTAGTATCAAAATAAAAAGTAGATTATTGAAGTAATATGGCAATCTATTCATTTGGAAAACTATTAGGTTAAATATTCTGCTGATAACGAGTTGAAAGAGACATTATTTAGGCTTTAACAGCGGTTTAACGGACTTTAAGTCCTTTTAAGGGAATACTCTTTTCAGTTGTTTGGATTCTTTTTGTGGTAAGCAGAACGGTACAGACCAAATAAGAAATACACGATAAAGAAAAAGGGTGGAAAAACTACAGGAAAAGAATCATTCTCATTCCCATCTTTAAACAATAATCCGACAGAAACTAAATAAGCGCTACTCAATATGAAATACCACAGTAAGTGTTTTGATAAATATTTGGTAAAAAAGATAAAGAGTCCTCCTTGTGCATATTGGAATGCTCCGATTAGGGCAAGTCCTATTAAAATTGGCCCGGTGTAAAGGTCATCTCCAAAGGATCCAACCACCGCCACCGCCAATAAAACCACGACTAGATTTATAACAAAAAGAAAGTATCTCATAATTTAAGTATTCGTTGATTCCAGTAAGTTATTCTCTCCCCTCTTCGAAAAGAGGTTTAATGTGAAGCGGAATCCCTCCATCATGATGCACTAATTGTTCAAATACATCAAAAACTCCTTCATACCCAAAAAGCTTTCCAAAAATGGAATTGTTTACTTCTACCTTAATCCTATATCTATCAATGGTATCATCAAACCACTCGCAAACTGAGGCTCTGCCTAAAACTAACTCAGGACAATTAAGTTTTAAGCCAAGCGTAAAAAACCGCTGTTCTGCAGATTCTAAGGTGAGTCCACCGTTTTCAGAAATGCCTAAATCAATATCAACAGCCACCTGTTGTTGCGTGCCTAAATAGTCAATCACTTTTTTTCTTTGTTGGCTATAAATCATAGTCGCATCAAATCGTCTTAATCGCTTTGGAAATCTAAAGCTTCGTATAAAGCTCATCGTTTCTCTTCCAAAAGAATCCCAATACGCATAATTCTCGATGGAAAATGGAATGTTTTGCCCAGCTTCTGGAAACAGTATGTTCCTTTTACTGCCCAAGCATAAAAAGGGTAAGGTAAATTTAGGTCCATGCCATACTTTCGTCATTATGCCCTTACCTACCATGGCTATACCATCCTTAGAAGTAAAACCAAAACGATTTTGGATTTTCGGATGCAATTTTTCAAAATCGCTTCCCATTGCTTTTTGATAAATGGATTTCATGCTTATTGTTTTAAAGTACAGTTAGATACACGCGGAATTTTATTGAAAAGCATCAAGGCCATTACAGATAGAGTAATGAGTGGTACATTCATCGCCACCACATTAAATGGAGATTTTAGCAGGTTTAGATCTATTGTTACGGCAGCGGTTCCTAACACTAAAAGTGCTGTTATATTCAAGTAGTGAAGTGCCTTATGTCTTAAACTGAGAAAGCACAATCCAAAACCGATCTCCAGCCATCCTATAATTTGAACGATATCATTTTCATAACCTTTAAAAACACCTAACTTCTGGAGCATCGTTATTTCTCCTGTTTCAGGAAACATTAGCTTAGGCACAACACCTTGATAGATCCATAAAAAAGCCAATACAAAATGTATGAGTAATAACACCAAGTAATTGTTAACCGATTGAGCAGGCGGTATTTTAAGTTCAATAAACCGTTTAAGACTATCAAAACTTAAAGCGGTAGTTCTATGCATTAGAGGTTTAAAAATGAGCTTATCGAAAATACGTCCTACTAAGCCCCACCTCGTTTTATAGCTGTAGCGGGTAGAGAATCTAATTTTCTCACCTTCTCTTTGATATCGCCAATATCCACCCCCTTTTCGAATGAGAGCTAAGGGAGAATTTGACCAGAATCGAAGTACAGATAATTGTTGTCCCGTTTTGTTTGATTCGTGCACTTTAGAGCGTCCTTCACCGGATACCTCAAGCCCAAACCCTAATTTTGTAGTGTATTTAAAGAATTGAAAATCAGAATCAATGCATTTGGGTTGGTAATCTATCGTACTGAATCTAAGATCCCAAAGTTGATGTTTCTTTGGATTTTGTGTGTATGAAAACAATACACCCTTTGGATCTTCAATAAGCGTTTCTACGAACAAAGGTTTACTTTTCATAACTAAGGAGTTTTAAAAAAAGCCCGCCACAAGAGCGGGCTTTCCATTAGCGACAAAACAGCCTATTGATTATACATGGCTTCGATACTACGGTCTTCTAAATGCCTTTTGCGAAGCTTGTAGAAGATGAAAAGATTACCAAAGTGCATACCTCCTAAAATGAGGATGATAGCCCCTACTTTGGTACTGAGTGCTTCAATCATTTCGCGATAGTCTTCTATGGGTTGACCATTGCTCAACGTATATACGGCATAACCGATGTTGATGAGATAAAAGCCTACCAGAAGCAATTGATTGACACTTTGAGCCAGAACTTCATTTTGATTGAAGATATCCAGCAGAAATACTTTACCGTTTTTGAATAGCATATGCCCTACCCAAATGGTAAGTAATACGGTTACAGGTAAATAGATGAGGTAACTTAAAACATGATAATTCATAACTGTTGATTTAGCGTTGTCACTGATTAATATTAATTTCTATATTTTCAATAAATATTGAAAGTTTAATTTAAAAAAAGGGCTACTTCAAGAAGCTCAATAATTTTCTTTGCCACCACTTTGGTTCTGCATCTCCAAAACGCGATAACAATTGATTTACTTGTCTAGTTAGGTCGAGCATATCGCCTGTTACTTTTTTAAGTTCTTTTTCCTTTGCTCCTTCCCCTTCGATGTTACTGAGCTCTTCCAACATACCAACTACAGGAACCAATTCCCTACGTTGCCTTTCTTTTGCTATCCTTCTTGCCACAGTAAAGCTGTCTTTTATAGCTACAAAAAACTCTTTCCGATCTCCCTTTACATACACCTTTTGCACCAAGCCCCAATCAATTAGAGCTCTCACATTCATGTTGGCGTTTCCTCTAGAAATCTGCAATTCTTCCATCACATCGTCTGTACTCATGGCTTCTGTGCTTAAAAGCATAGTAGCGTGGATTTGAGCCATAGTTCTATTTATACCCCACTGTGTGGCTAAATTGCCCCAGGTTTGTATAAATTGATCTTTTGCGTCATCGTATTGCATGGGTCAAATATAGAGATATTTTTTAATTTTCAAAATATATTGAAAGTTTAATATTTTAAAATTCTTTAATTCCTTGTCTTTCCCTTCTATTTTTGCCACATGAACCTTCGGACTGAATTACTCAGGGAGCACTCTAAAGCCGTTGCTCAATCTATTGCTAACCATGTGCTCGAGCATCATGAAGTTTTTGACGAGCTAATGGAAATCTTTTTAACGGAAAAATATCGCTTAATACAAAGGGCTTCTTGGCCTATTGGCCTTATTGGAGACCAGCATCCAGAGTGGTTTCTCTCCTATTTCCCACAATTGTTGGAGTGTTTGGCACAACCCAAGCACGATGCTGTAAGCCGAAGCATTTATCGAACCCTACAGTTTATGGATGTTCCGGAAGAATATGAAGGTGTACTTTACGACCAATGTTTAAAGGACTTATCCAATCCTAAAACAGCTACGGCCATAAAGGTTTTTGGTATGACGGTAGCAGCTAACATTGCTCAAAAGTACCCGGAAATGCACGAGGAGTTAGCTTTGAGCATCGAACAGCAAATCCCCTATTCTTCTGTAGGTTATGCTTCCCGGGCTCGAAAACTCCTTAAAAGATTAAGGAAGCCATAAGTTTTATTGAATTCGGTATTTAAGCCCTAAAGCTGCGCTAAAACCATAATGATAAGGACCGTCAATACCTGGTTCACCATAGTCATAGGTCATTGTAAAATCTTTGCTCGCTTGAATAAAGGCATGAATCGTAAACATAGAGGTCAAATTATAGTCAAAGTTTAATTCTATTAAACCTCCGTAAACTGCGGGTATAGCATATTCTTCCACTAGATTTTCATTGTCTTCAAAGCGATCATCCTCAAATGCATCTTTATACTCTCCTCGCCTAACGCGAACCTTAGCTTGACTGAAAATGGAGGTTCTAAAACCCAGTTTTGGCGTAATTCGTAGTCGATCTCCAAAGGCGTAACCGAATTTGATGGGTAGGCTGAAATAATCAAACCTATTCGTAACGGGTATAGTTAATTCGGATGAAAACATTTCTTTCTCAACTAAGCCTTGTTGATTATAAACTAAATCAGCACCTACACTAAACCTATCCTTCCACAAATATTCATAGGTTACTCCGAGTTTTAACCCATCTGTAAAATCGATCTCTCCAAAATAGTAGAGCGGGTTTGTTAGCATGGAGTAGTTAAACCCACCGTAAAGGCCTACGTAATGCTCTCCCTGAGCGGTAGGCTCTTGAGCAGAACACGTAAAAGAGAAAGTGTAAAGTAAGATTATGACAAACTTAAAACGTTTTCTTATCATGAATGATTTTTTTGGATGGCATATGCCGAGTTATTTACTTCAATGAATCGGTTAAGGTACCACCCATAGCGGAAGGAAAGCTCACAATGATTATCCTTTTAATAGCCAGCACATTATCTGTTCCCCAGGGGCATTTTTCGATAAGAGATAATATTAAAGCTACTACAAGAACGGTAACAAGGTATGTGCCTAGTACACGTTTTATAAATTCGAAAACATTTCCTTTAAATGCAAAACGGTAAAAGTTGAAATAGACAAAAATAGCTTCCAACATTATTGAGATTCCTGCAATAAGACCGATGTTGAGCGAGGGTAAATCAGCACCTAGGTTCCAAACCTCTTCTGAGAATGATACAGGAATAGCCATTAAAGCCGAACCCAATGCAACTTGAGCTATATCTCTAGGTTTAAACTCCACCATTAGCGGTTTTAAAACATAATTTAAAATCTCGCCTGATTTATCGGCCACAGGTACTACTCGGTGCAGGTAACCCCCTATTCTTTTTATTGTTGATTCTAACGATTCTTCTTTTGGTTTCTTTTCCTTATTGAAGCTCATATTTATCTTTTATTCAAATCGTTTGTTCGGTACATATTCGTCCTCATCCTCTTTTGGTCTTTCCTGCTTCTTTCGCCTTGTTTTTCTTAAAAAACTGTAACGAAGACCGATATTTAGCTCCACACGTGACATATCCTGACTTGGAATAATTACCGGAATTTTCGGATCATCTACTTCATAATTAGGGTCACCTATAGTATTCACAGAATACTGTATTTGAGCGATTAAGCTCATTTTATTAGTAATAAACCAATCTCCGTTTACACCTATCCGAAAACCAAAATCTGTTCCAGATAATTTAAAATCATCTACTATTAAAGTGCCATTATTTTCTAGATAAAACAAGTTTACGCCTACATGATAACTAAGATCTACCGCCTTTAATTTAAAAACGGTTTGCTCAGCATTTATCCCTATACTTAAAAGCTGTACACGGTCCAGTAAGTAACCACTGTAAACCACACCTTGTCCTGCTGCTATTACTCCATCTGTTCGAGCCTCCGAGAAATGGTAAGATCCAGTAAGCGAAAGCATCCATTTAGGGTTAGGATGAAAACCGATTAAAGCTGAATAATTGTTAGCACTTCGCCACTTATCGTTGTGACTTGATATTAGTTCATTATCGGAGCCCTCAAAAGTATAGTAGCTTTGCCCTATTCCTAGTTGAAAGCTTATTAGTTTTTCAAAAGCTGTGCTTTTTATGGATTGGCCATTTAAGTTTGAAACTCCAAAAAGAAGGCCGATAAGAATCGGAATAAAACGTGTTCTCAAGTTCAATTACTTTAATACGTCACGAATTTCTGGATTTTTCATGAATACCGAAGAGGCATACGGGCAAAGTGGCATTATTTTAAGCTTATTCTCACGTGCGTAATTAACAGCATACATTACTAAAGCTAATCCACCTCCTTCTCCTCTAAATTCTGGCAAAGCTGCGGTATGGTCAATAATTATTAATTCTTCTCCCGCACGAGAGAAGGTCATTTCAGCCATCTCCTTACCATCTTTTAAGATGTAGAAGCGGCCTTTATTGTCCGTTAATTCTTCGAGAATTTTCATGGTTCAACAGCCTTAGTGAAGTCCTATTTATGTTTTGGTCGCAAACATTAAACAAAGGCAGGGCCTTTACTTAATAAACCAAACGTAAATAAAATAAAGGAGAATCACTAAATATATTGCCCAAAAAGGTCTGGTTTCTTGCGGGTTAGAACCAAACATCGCCTTGGTAACTTTAAACATAAAGGATCGGTTTTGTTCTACTTTCGCATACAAGCGATCGCTAATGTTCTGAAACCAGGAATAGCTTTCATACCACTTATCTAAAAAAGCCCAGGGACTACCATAGGTAAAGGTTCGATAGGCTGATCGTGGACCGGAGTATACACTTCCATCTTTTTCAATGAGTCTACTCGCTTTTTTAAAGTGTTTAATATCAATATCAGGAAATCTTTCATGTGCTTCCTGATAGGGGATATATTCAATTTTGTCTTGAGTAAATCTCTTCCAACGCGTGGTCCAATATTTACAGAATCCGCAGTTACCATCCCAAACCATAATTGGCTTTTCTTTAGGAGGATGTGCGGTTTGTTTTACTTTCTCAAACATTGGGTTTAAAATGGAAAGGTTTGTAGAGCTTTATTGTAGGCGGTTTCAAAAGCTAGTGTATTTAAGCCATGTTCAATTTTAATCTCCTGAACAAAACTCAATAGCTTTTCAGTAGGCATATTCCCAACCAGTTCGTCATCCGCCATAGGGCAACCGCCATAGCCTTTAATAGCTCCATCAAAACGTCTACAACCACTGTTGTAGGCCGATTCAACTTTTTCTCGCCAGGTAGTAGGTGTGGTATGCAGATGAGCTCCAAACTCAATATCTGGAAAAGCAGGGATCAAATTGGAGAATAAATAGGTTATACTCTCTGGGTTTGAAGTACCAATGGTATCGGATAAAGAAAGAATACGAACGCCCATATCTGAAAGTTTAGAGGTCCATTTTTCAACCACACCAACATTCCATGGCTCCTTGTAAGGATTCCCAAAGCCCATAGAAAGGTAAACCACCAGTTTTTTCTCCTTCTTTTCACAGATGTTCAACAACTGATCCACCAAAACCAGAGACTCTTCCAGGCTTTTGTTGGTGTTTCTTTTTTGAAAAATTTCTGAGATGGAAAATGGATATCCTAGATAAGAGATCTGATTGTGAATTGCAGCATCTTCTCCCCCTCTTTTATTGGCTACTATCGCCAACAATTCTGAGTTTGTATCATCCAACTCCAATCCTTCCAAAACCTTTACCGTATCTCTTAATTGCGGAATAGATTTAGGTGAGACAAAAGATCCAAAATCAATGGTATCAAAGCCTACTTTAAGTAAACTATTGATGTAGGCTACTTTTGTTTCGGTAGGGATAAACTCGTGTATACCTTGCATGGCATCACGCGGACATTCAATGAGTTTTATGTTTTCGTTTGTGCCCAAACCTTTTAGTTTTTAACTGGAACTCGCTTTAGCGCTTCGGAAAAATAATTCCAAAACTTTTGAACGGATGCAATGTTTACTTTTTCATCTGGAGAATGTGGATGTTTGATGGTAGGGCCAAAACTGATCATTTCCATATCGGGGTAATTCTGCCCCAACAAACCACACTCTAAACCCGCATGGCAAGCCATTACTTTAGGCTCTTCTTGAAACATCTCTTTGTAAAGCTCTTGCATTAAACCCAGCATTGGAGCGTTAGGATCTAACTTCCAACCCGGATAAGAGCCACTGTGTTCTACATCCGCTCCAATTAAGTGAAAGGGTGCGGCCACACTGTAAGCCATATCCATTTTGGCAAGCTCTCTATCGCTTCGGGTTAAGCATTGCACTTTTGCATTTCCATTGCTTAAAGATACTCTGGCCATACTGTTTGATGTTTCTACCAAATCGTCTACATCAGGGCTCATTCTGCGGATTCCGTCATGGCTACATTGTACGGCATAAACAAACTGTTTTTGGGCTTGCTCTGCCATTACTTTAGCGGGAACATCTGTAGATTTTAGCTCGAGCACCATATCTGGGTCGGTAGAAGCAAACTCTTTTGATAGCCAAGTAGTCATTTCCTGAATATGCTTTGTAAGGGCTTCTACTTGATCGGTAGGCACTGCCATTAAAGTAGTTGACTCTCTAGGAATAGCGTTTCTCAAACTTCCTCCATCAATAGAAGCCACACGTACTCCAAAATCTTGATTTAGATTCCAAAGTAAGCGATTCATAATCTTATTCGCATTTCCACGACCGTAGATAATATCCATACCCGAATGTCCTCCAAAAAGGCCACGGATACTTAGTTTCATACCTTTATAATCGCCTGCTAGATTCTCTTCAGCATACGTCCAATTTACATTGGTATCAATGCCACCCGCACAGCCAATACTTAGTTCATCGTCATCTTCGGTATCAAGATTCATCAAAATCTCACCTTTTAACACACCACCTTGTAAGTTATGTGCTCCAGTCATGCCCGATTCTTCATCAATGGTAAAAAGAGCTTCTAATGCCGGATGTTCCATATCGGAGGAAGCTAAAACCGTCATGATAGCCGCTACGCCCATTCCATTATCCGCTCCAAGTGTGGTGCCCTTCGCTTTTACCCATTCTCCATCAATCCACGATTGAATGCCCATGCTATCAAAGTCAAAATCGGTATCTGCATTCTTTTGGTGAACCATATCCAAGTGCGACTGAAGGACAACGGCTCTTCGGTTTTCCATGCCCGCAGAAGCTGGCTTTCTTACAATCACATTTCCTACAGCATCTGTTTCGTAATCCAGACCTAAGCTTTTTGCAAAGTTCTCCATGAAAGCAATTACTCTTTCTTCCTTTTTGGATGGACGAGGTACAGCGTTTAAATCTTCAAAGTTGTTCCAAACCGCTTTCGGTTCTAGTTCTCTTACAGAGTGGCTCATATTTTATTTTTCTTGCCTTACGGCTGATTTTTATGTCTATATAAATAAGTATCAGATACCGGATAATGTTTAATCAATTCTACTGGTAAACCTTCTACACATTGCTTATCTACCCCAAAGAGATAGTAATATGGATAAGGTCCCCTATCGTTGCAGAATCTTAAATCTGCCCCATTTATAAAGTCTAGTTTGTTTTTAGACCTGTAAAAATTGATGGTGGCGTTCATATAGGTACTCTTACCTAAAGTGAAAACATCCACACCTGTATCTTCCTTTTTGTAAATCTCTTGCAAATCTAATAATGCTTTACGAGTATCGCTATGCTCTTTAAAGTCTATTAAATAGGTAAAGTTTATGGAAACTATAAAAAGTACTAATGCAGCCAACGCTAGGCTACCTGATATAAAGTGTTTTACGCTGCTAAAAGCTTGTTTTAAACCCAAATCGATAAGCACTATGAGCTGAATTGCGGATAGGGGTAATAGAAAGAGAGCAGTACGGTCTAATAAATATGGTTTGTTAAAGATTAGGTGTAACAACACACTACCTATGGCAGGTAACACCAATAATAGAGTGCTTAAAATCAAGTAAATAGACTCATCCTGTTTTATCTTCCACTTATAAAGAGCAAGAATAGATGCTCCGAGTGTAGATACTATGGATAATGTTGGGTAAAGCCAAACTAAAATGGGATTAGAAGAATGGCCGTACAACATTTGAAGAGACAAACTTTGTAGGGTATCTTTAAAAAAACCAGTGCTACCGCCATAATATAACTCATTGGCTAGTGTTACCTCTCTAAGTGGAAAAAATAGGATGGGAACAAATACTAACAATATGGGAAGTAAACGAATGGTAAAGACCTTTAAATCTTTCCGGTTTTGGAGAAAAAGCAAACCATAACTGAGAAAAATGATGCTGATGGTTATGAGTAGATAAGTAAAATTGCTCCAAGCTGCTATAAAACTGAGAATTACGGCCCAAAGAAGTTTTTTAATGTGTGC
>CAZAJG010000043.1:14303-28834 GCA_964485405.1 uncultured Owenweeksia sp.
GCATAAAGAGTGCAGAAAAGTGAAACTCCATAACCCCGAGCAGCCACAAAATAATCCAATAAATAGGGTTGGAAGTTTAAAAGCACAAAGGCACTTAGAGCTACAGAAGGTGTAAACCGAGTAAAAAGCTTGTAACTGACCACCACAAAGCCTAGATGAGCGAAAAGAACGGGTAATCGCAAAGCATACTCATGCTGACCAAAAATGAGCCACGATAACTTCATGAGCAGCGAGTGTAGAACATGATTGTTGGCTGCTGGATAAATGTTGCTTACAATCTCGTAAATGGAATGGCTCGCATAGCCGTTAAAACTCCAGCATTCATCGTAGGTAAATGCCAAAAAAGCTGCCCTCGTATGTGCATAAGCAAGCACTACGAGGGCAGCAAAGAATATAATGCGTTTATGTAAAACTTTCGTTTCTATTTATCGCCTAAAATAATGGGTAATCCGTCTTTTCCACTTCCTACTACAATCACCTTAGAGTTATTAGATTGAGCCAACTTAAGCGTAGCTTCAATACCTTTTTCCTTCAGGATTTTATCGGTAAGCGAAGAGCTAATAATCTCATTGGCGGTAGCCTTACCTTCAGCTTCAATTTTTTGACGCTCTGCCTCTTTTTTCGCACGAGTAATTTTAAACTCATACTCCAAAGCGGCTTGCTCCTGCTCCAACTTACGCTCAATCGCTTCCTTCAACTTGGCAGGTAACTGAATGTCGCGAATTAGTACTTTATCTAAAACAATATCCTTGGCTTCCAAAGCTCTTGCTGTTCTTTCAAAAATTTCGCCTTGAATGGATTCTCTCTTTGTAGAATACAACTCATCCGGTAAATACTTACCAATTACTTCTCTTGTAGCCGAGCGAATTTCTGGAACAATAATTCGATCGTGATAATCAGGCCCGATGTTATCGTGTAGGTGTCCAATTCTTGATGCAACTGGCTTGTAGCGATAAGAAAGTTCCGCATCAATGGTTAATCCATTGGTAGACAAAACACTCATATTACTTACAGACTCCTTGATTTTCACATCGTAACGGTAAATATCATCCCACGGAAGTTTAATGTGGAATCCTTGACCGTATACTTGTTCTTTATCTAATCCACCGGAAAACTTTCTAAAGATTACGGCTTTTTCCCCTGAATTAATGGTAAATGTTATAGCGTTCCAGGCTATAGCGATCACAATAAAAATTGCGAAAGCTGCCACTAAAAACACAGTTCTTTTCTGATTCATGTTGATTTATATTTAATATTTTCCATAGTATTTTCTCAAGCCCCATTCAGTAGCCATTAGAATAAGTAAAAGAAAGAAAATCCACTTTTTGTTCAGTATAGAACTGATATTTGTTTCTAATCGCTGAATACTTTTTATCGAATGGTTACTCAATAGGTTCTCCGTTAGTTCCTTCACTTCATTAGAAATGTAGTATTTACCTCCGCTCTCTGTACTAATTGTTTTTAGAACATCATGACGAGCCAGTAAATCACTTTGTTCCATTTCGCTCTTGCGGATGGAAAAGGCTCCTTTTCTAAACAAGTCTTCATTGCCAAGCTGTGCAGAAGCTTTCCAACTGTAGTTCCCTGCCGGTAACACACCCGCATTTAAGGTATATGTATTACTTAATTTGCTGAATTCAAACTTGTACTCCTCCCCTTTGTCAGAGCGTATTTCTAAACTAACATCTGGTTCGTTGGTTAATTCTAGAGATAAATTATACAGTCGAGCATTTAGTTTTATGTCTTCCCCATCTTCGTATATGGCGTTGGATTCAACCACAAAACGTTGATCTTCTCTTTTAGCCGTTAAGTACTGTACGGTTTGAGAAACCAACTGATCAAAAAGCTCAAAATTCTTTTGTTGGCGATAGTTGTAAATTCTCCATTGCCAAACGCCAGATGCCATAATAAAAGCAGACCTTCTTCTGTCATCTTCCCTGAAAAACCAAAGCAATTCATTGGTTTCTATTCTTTTCACCTTTTTATAAAAAAGTGGAGTATTGTTACCGGTCAACTGCATTTTACCAAATGGCGATCGTAAAGGAGGAAGCCGTTGAACAAATTCATTTAATTCAGGATTTAGATTAAATAAGCTAAAACCCAATTCGGTATGTGCATTAACATACTCAAAGGAGCTATGGTTGCCCACTTTAATTCCTGCAAAACGTGTAAAACTAACCGGGTTTACGTTTTTACCATAAACAATCCAGTAGGGCTTTGTAGACTTTTGCATTCGGGATAGAATACGATCATTCGGTGCATGTAAAATGTATAAGTCTGGCTCCTTTTCGGTGTAGTCATAATCCGATGAAATAGCCGTTTGCACTTCATACTTTTCCAAGCTTTTTAAAGAAGAAGCTAAAGCACCCATATCCGGATGTGGCGCACTCCCAAGGATTAACACTTTTTTACGATTATCAATTACCTCTACATTAAAAGTTCGAGTATTGTTCGCTCTAAATTTTTCATTATCAATAGGTAAAACCGAAACGGTATAACGCTTTAAACCTACAGAGTCTGCAGTGAGAAGCGCATTTATCTTTTTAAAGTAATCTTCACCATCTACCGTAAATGATTCTTTATATACCTCTTGGTTTCTATTGTTTTTAACCAAAACGGTTAGCTTCTCCCCTTGTGTTTTTCTGGAGCGAATGCTTATTTCAAGTGGAAACTGATTGTTTAAATAAGTAATCTCATTGTGAACTAGGTTTTCAATTAACACATCGCGTTTAACGGTTGTATCTCCAAACCCTAAGCTATAAACAGGAAAGGTAAGGTTTTGCGCCTCGTAAACCGGATTAATACCACGGTTATAGATGCCATCGCTGATCAATACCATTCCTCCAACATTCTGATTGTAAAACCTTTGTTTACTATCGTTTAGAGCTTGGGCAATGTTGGTTATCTTCCCCGTAATAGTTGTTTGTTTAGATTCTTCTGCTTGTTCAGAGAAATGCAATTGGCGAACATCAAACTTGCTATTTAGCTGTTCTAAATACGAAGCATCATCTTCACTTAAGAAGGATTGAACGAGTAAAGAGTCTGAATTGCTAATCATGGAAGAAGAATGATCTTCCATCCATATCAAAATGGGCTTTTCATCTACTCGCTCCGATACTTTCAACATAGGAGAGATGAGAAGAAAGCCTAAAAGAGAAAACAGTAAAAAACGAATAGAACCAAGAAGGAACTTGCGTGTGCCCGAAAGGGATTTATCAGAAAAATAGAGAGACCAAACCAATGCAATGGCTCCAGCCAAAACCGGAACCATCCATAATGGCGAATATTCAAATGATAGATCTTTAATCAAGGTATGTAAAATTCTAAAAACGATCTTTTGATCGCTTTGGTACTAGGTTAGCATTCCACCGTCAACCTGTAGGGTTTGTCCGGTAACATATGCAGAAAGATCTGAAGCTAAAAACAAGCACGCATTTGCTACATCTTCTGTAGTACCTCCTCTTTTTAAAGGAATCGCATCTCTCCATCCGGCTACTACATCTTCTGGTAAAACTTCTGTCATTTCAGTTTCAATAAAGCCAGGAGCCACCGCATTGCATCGAATGTTTCTTGAGCCGAGCTCTAAAGCGATAGACTTTGTAAAACCAATAATACCTGCTTTTGATGCTGCATAGTTAGACTGGCCTGCATTTCCTTTTACACCTACTACAGAACTGATGTTTACAATAGAACCTTTTCTTTGCTTCAACATCGTTCTCTGAACGGCTTTGGTCAAGTTAAATACAGATTTTAAGTTTATCTGTACAACACGATCAAAGTCTTCTTCAGACATACGCATCAGTAGCCCATCCTTGGTAATACCAGCATTGTTAATCACAATGTCAATAGAACCGAATTCTTTCAATACATCTGCTGCTAATTGTTCTGCATTGGCAAAAACCGAAGCGTCACTTTTATAGCCTTTTACCTTAGCCCCCGTAGCGCTAAGTTCTTGTTCAAAGGCTTGTGCTTTTTCTACAGACGATAAATAAGTGAAAGCCACATTTGCACCGTGTTTCGCAAATACTTCGGCTATTCCTTTTCCAATTCCTTTAGAAGCTCCCGTAATAATGGCAGTTTTTCCTTCTAATAATTTCATATGATTCATATTTAGGCCAAATATATAAACTTAGTTGCAGCCAACTCTTTATTGAGCATGGTAAAAGAGTTTACGATGCAGGATTTGTTTCAGACCATTACCAAACCTTTTAACAAAACTTTAAGTGAATCTCATACTCATTTGTAAAGATCTCTTTCTGTTCGTTCACCTTCAATAACTTACATTTGTATCCATAAACTAAGCAACGTTTGGCCCGATTTTAGTGTCTAACAAGAAAACTATTAAATCTCAAAAATGAAGAAAATTACTCTTTTAGTCTTATGTGGACTTTTTGCTCAGCAGCTTAGCGCACAGTTTGAGCCGGATACACGCTTCTTATTCAAGAAAGTGTGGCCCATCATGCAACACGATTCTATTGTGTACTCCGATGACAGTGGCTCTGCTTTTGTAGCGGAAGAAACGGTTTCTATTTACCTTTTTCAAAATGATCATATCGATTCTATGAATCTACATTATCAAGGGAATATAGAAGCCATTTGGAATGGTTGGAGAGCCGGTAAGCTAACTGGGGTAGCCTCTTTTGAGGATCCTCTTAACTTTAATGATACCACAGCTCTTTATGAATTTTACGCCAATGATAATGGTCAGGATTCTATGCTTAAGGTATATACTGACGATGGTACAGGTAACCGTCAACTTGACTTGGCTATGGGTGTGGAATATTTACCCAACGGCAAGGTAGATAAGATGTTACTCTTTGTGGATCCTCTTGGTTCTGGTTCGCTTATTCAAGCTTCCGATTACATTTTTCATTACAATACAAACGACAGATTGGACAGTGTTTCTTTTACCAACCTTTTAGGGGGTGGTTTTTTCGGAAAACTATACCATAAATATGATGCCAACGGAAGACTCATAGAATTTGATGTTTGGGAAGATGATAATGATGGAAATGGAAACCTAGTTTTAACCGAGCGTTATTGGTTTAAACACAATGTAGATGGTTTAATTAATGAAGTAATTGAGTCTGAATATGATTCCATCAATAGTAGTTTTGATATTATAGGAAGTTGGAAATACTTAGAACGTATGAACACCAACATTTCTACTCCAGAACAACAAAAAGCAAAGATCACCATCTACCCTAACCCGGCTACTACCGAGATTAGAATTAAGGCTGATCAAAAATTTGATAGCTATGAAGTAGTGAGCTTAATAGGAAAAGTGGTTTTAGAAGGAAAACTAAGTGGTTCTATTAGTGTGAAAGATTTGGACAATGGTATTTATTTGCTTCACTTAAATAAAGGCGATTATACTGAGGTTAGAAAGTTCCAAAAGAACTAGAAAACCAGATTAAGAAATGGTTAAGAAGCCCGGGTAAAACCGGGCTTTTTTTTATGTTCTCTGTTAAAAGCCATAGATTTGCTCCTACCAAATAGTCCTAAAAATGAAAAGATCCCTATTCACTCTATTGGGAAGCCTCATGGTTTCCTCAATGTGTGCTCAACTACAGACGAGCATCCTGTATAATCAACAGATTTTTATTCCACAGCTTCTTCCAGACTATGACTCGGTTGTTTTTATACCAGACACCACGCCCCCTGTGCAGGCTTATTTAAGCGGTAGTATCATGAGGGAAGTTAATGGAGATATTAAAAGCATGAACGTATTTAAGGAGGATGGCACTTTGTTAGAGGTATCCATTGGCACCATCCAAAATAATACGACCAATGTGTTTACTTACTCCGCTCCGCTTGGACCTCAGGATACTCTTTTTAACGCTTTAACGCTAAAAAATAAGAACAATCAAGACTCTGTAATTACATATTTAGACAATACAGGAATGGGTATCAGCTTCTTTCAAAGGCTACTTATGTCTTATACCAGCTCAGGGCAAAGGGATCATTTACTCATGCAACTTGCCAATGCCCCCGGCCAAGCTTTTCAAACTTATTTCGACTTTAAGTTTTTCTATTCCAACAACCGTTTGGATAGTGTTCAACGAACAGATTTTTTCCCCAACCCTGCTATAAATGGAAAATTGATTTATTACTACGATACCCAAGGCGCATTAACTGAAGTTGAAGTATACGAAAGGAATAGCCCAGCGCTAACGGTAAGCAGCAAATTCATACCGGTACTGAATCAACAGAATGAAGTTATTGAACTCCTTACTGTTCAATACAACTCCGGTTTACAGCAGTTTGAATTTCAAGACCTATATAAGTTTTACCGAAACAATGGACAGTTAAATATTAGGGAGCATTTAAATGAAACAAGTGTTAACATCTACCCTAACCCAGCAAAAGATAAATTGAATATTGACACAGAAGTTGCATTTGACTTTTATGAAATTATCAGTTTAAAGGGGCAGCTTATTAAGAGTGGCGAGCTAAAGGGTTCTTGGTTGTCTATTGAAAATTTAAACGCAGGTACTTATCTTTTAAAGCTTCAAAACGATTCGCATAACAGAACTATTCGTTTTCAAAAACAATAAATATTCTTCTTGTAAGAACAAAAAAAGCCTCTTCTGATCCATCAGAAGAGGCTTCACTTATAAACTAGGTCCACTTAAAGCTTTCCGTTTTAAGCATATTATCCACCATGTCAATTACAATTTGAGGAGGAGTGGTTAGTTTTCGTTTTATGGTATCCATAAACGCACCTTCCACATTAATAATGGCACAAACCTCTTCTCCTCTGTAGATGTGATGCTGCATTCCAAAGCGTGAATGATCTTCACTCAAACTAGAAAGCTTAACATCCATTTCCAGTGGATCTCCTAAATGCAGTTCTTTCTTGAATAAGGCTTCCTCTCTAAAAAGGATGGGTCCAAAATGTTCCTGCATCATAAGCTTTGGCGTAACTCCATGTTTCATCAAAAACTCCATACGTAGCGTTGCTCCAAAATCATAATACACCGAATGACGCATATGAAAGTTGGGGTCCATATCGCTCCAACGCAATTGAAGTTTCTTTCTAAAATCACCCATAAAAATGTCTCAGACTTTAGATTACTTCAAAAAAGAATATTTGTCGGCATACATAAGCATCTGCTTCGTGAAATCCGTTGGATATTCGATTTTCACATCGGTAATTGCACCACCTTCCATTACTGGAACCAGTTCAGGTTGGATAAATCCAGAGTATGGTGCAGACTCAAATTTTGCGGCTCTATCTAATACTTCTTGATGCAATTGAGGATCTACTTTAACACCGTAGTTCTCTACCAAGTTTTTACCAGCTTCATAATCCCCTTCAGACTTAATTCTTTGAATCTCTTTTAACAGAGCTCCAAAAATATCTCTCAATTTAGCATAGTCGTTTACCACAAAATAGGTTTTTCCATCTAGCATTTTCTTTTCAATTACGTTCTCCTCCTTACCCATTTCATAGGCCCAAGAAGCAACCAATTGGCGGTTACGCATATGATCTTCTTCGATATCATCTCCAACCTCTAATCTTCTCAATTGAAGCATCATACCGTTACGGATGTAACCATCGTATTCCGCTTTACCTACTTCACCGCTTTCTACCAATCCTAATTCTTCCAGTTTAGGATCTACTATGTAGTACAGAGCTACTAAATCTGCTCTTCCCTCCTCTAGTGTAGAAGCATAGTTCTTAAGGGTTTCTTTAGGTGTTCCTACACCTTCGTTTAACCTACCACTGGCGTGTCCTACTACCTCATGAAGAGCGGTGTGCATTTTACTGCTTATATCCGAATGTTTTTTAGATCGCTCCAACTCGTCTTTAGAAAAAGTAAATTCTTCTAAAAAGCCTTTTCCTTTAGCATGATCGTAAGCGTGCTCAATGTTGGCTAAGCTTACAGATTTAGAGCCGTGCTCGGTACGAATCCAGTTCGCATTGGGTAAGTTCACTCCAATTGGTGTAGATGGCGTTGTAGCTCCAGCTTCTCCTACTACATTGATCATTTTGTAAGAAACACCTACTACATCTGGCTTTTTGTGCTCATCCATAATTGGAGAATTATCTTCAAAAAACTGAATGTTGTCGCTTATTACCGCCATTTTCTCACTCGCGTCCAGGTCTTTTACCTGAACAACGGTTTCATAAGTCGCTTTATATCCTAATGGATCATCGTATACTTCAATAAAAGAGTTGATGTAATCAATATCTCCTTCCGTAGCTCCAACCCAAGCCACATTATATTCATCCCAAGTTTTTAGATCACCTGTCTTGTAGTAGTCAATCAAAAGGCCAAGAGCTTTTCCTTGAGCTTCATTCTCTGCTACACCTTGGGCTAACTCCAACCACTTTACAATCTCAGCTATTGCTGACCCATACATACCATCTATGCTCCACCTTACTTCTTCTATGCTTCCATCTTCTTTGCGAACGAGCTTAGAGTTTAAACCGTAGCTAATAGGGCGTGGATCGTCCTTCTTAATCTGTGCTTTATAGAAGTTGATCGCTTCTTCTTCTGTAATATCCGGATCGTAAAAGTTTACAGCAGAAGACAATACTAAATCAGAGTTAGAGTCCTTGCTTACCTTCTTAGCGTCTTTATCGTTAAATATAACCGCTTTCGCTTCTCCTTCTAGAGCCGTATTTGTAGCACTTAAAAGCTCATCCAAATAAGCTACATCAAAACTTGGCTTTAGCTTTACATTAGAATAATGATGGTGAATACCGTTGCTAAACCAAACTCTTTTGGTGTACTCCATAAAGTTCTTCCAGTTCTCAGATTCTTTATCGCCATCGTAATTCTTTACAATGTTTTCTAAAGCTTTTCTGATGGTAAGGTTATGGCGGTAAAATTGATCCCAAGTAATATCTCTACCGGCTAATCCCGCTTGTGTTAAGTAATAAGCTAGTTTTTTCTGATCTAGACTTAGCTTTTCCCAACCTTCAATTTGGTAACGTAAAATTTGAATGTCGGCAAACTTTTCAGTCATCCACTCAAACTCTCCCTCTTTCTCTGTGTTTTGTACTACCTCAGTAGCAGCATTTTCTTCTCCTTCTGGAGCGGTTTCTGCATTATTACAACTTACCATAATTACGGATGCTAAGGCCAATACGCTTAGTTTTTTCATGTATTAGTTATTTTATTAATCTGATCCATTCGCTGATTAGCGGATAAAAGAGAATCCTATGGGTCTCTTTATCTTTTGGAGGCTCGAAGATATTAAATTCCTTAACAGTTTATTCTTAAAGGCTTAATCTTTGGGTTGTCCTTTTGTGAATAGTTTTGAAAGTGTAAATCCGATGGATTAAAAGCTTTGCAAATGCCGAAATGTCTACTCTTAATCAGCTTCCTCTTCATCACACCTTTAATCCTAAATGGGCAACCCAAAAGCTCATTAAATACGGGTAGAATAGTAGAATTGGAATGCATTCAAACCACAACGGGAACTCTCATCTCCGCATCTATGGAAAGAAGAGTTGAACAGAACGGGGCGATTCAAGAAAGAGTACTTATCCATCGAAGTGTGGACCTCGGCTCCAATTGGTCTCTTATCGATTCCATTCAAAAAACATCCACGCTTAATCTTCCAGCGGCAGATCCGGTTCTATCGGAAGATGAAACAGGTAAGCTTTATCTAGTACTGATGCGCGTGGGTGTACTAAACTCTGCTATTCATTCTCATTTGGAGTTATATGTATCGCAAAACGATGGGCTCAGTTGGAGCTTAAGAAATAGCATCCAAACCGATTCTGTTGTAGCAGACTATCCTCAAATTGTAGCCAAACAAAATGGTGATTTATCCTTGGTGTATTCTGGTTTTACCTTTGGGAATGGTCAAATTAAAGGGAGTGTATTCTTTAAAAGATCTACGGATGGAGGATTAACCTGGGATTATGAAACCGAGTTTATCGATACAAGCGTGAGTCCCTCTGGCCCTGATCTTCGCTGGACATCTGACAGCAGTTTGATAATAAGTTATGGCCACTCCCAAAAAGATGAGGTGTATGCCCTCCTCAGCAATGATTACGGGCAAAACTGGACAACCAAAGAACCTATTTCCATTCAGAACGACTTTAATATTTGTAAGCCCGTTTCCGGTATAGTAGGGAAATTTAATATCCTCTCACATCAACCCCACCAAACAAATACTGCGCTTTATTGGCACAGCAAAAATCTCTCTGACACCACTTGGAATACACACCTTATTGATGAAGGAGCTTATGCAGAAGCGGTGGTCGATTCTCAGTCTAACATTCATTTGGTGTACAATCAAAAAAATGCAAATCGTTTTATGATTCGTTATACTCAGTCGATTGATAGTGGAAAAAGTTTTGAACCACCCGTTACTTTATTTTCCGCTGCTTTTGATCAAGCCGAAATGGGAGAATACCAATCTCTTTTTATAGGTCAAGATGGCCGATTTTACCTCACTTTTTGTGATTGGTCTGATCAATCTAAAGCTAAGATTCTAGTTTTTCAACCGTTTACAAACTCTTTACCAGAAAGGGTAAATCACCAATCTCTACTTTTTCCAAATCCGGCCTCAGACCATATTTTTCTGAACCTAAAAGAATACCATCACGTGAAGAGAATAAATGTTCTCAATTCAAGTGGAGAAATGGTAATGGAAAGAACAGAACCAATAGCTGAACCGATTTTGAAACTTGAGATATCCTCTTTGAAAAACGGTCTGTATTTTCTACATATACAAGAGGAAAATCGCATAGTGGTAGAGCGCTTTATAAAGCATTAAAATGCTTATCTCATATTGTCAAAAGCTTGTAGAAACTCTTTTTTTCGCGTGATGCTGATTTCTATCTCATCCCCGTTTTGCATTACGGCTACTCCTCCTTTGCCCTTGCGGTATTTACTTACGTAATGCTTATTGATTAAATGCGATTTATGCACCCGTAAAAAGTCAAAATCTTGAAGAAGGCTTTGGTAATATTTTAAACTTCTGCAAATCAGCTTTTTACTTCCATCCTGTAATCGGAACGAAGTGAAGTTATCGTCTGCGGTACAGTGAACGATGTTTTTGATAGAAACCACTTCAAAACCTTCCATGGTAGGCAAAACAATCTTGTGCAGCTGTTGGTTTTCCAAACGAATGTTTTCTACCAACACCTTGCTGCTTAAATACTGATTCTCCTTTTTAAGGTTGTTTTTGGCAGATTCTACCGCTTCAATCAGTTCATCAATATTAATGGGTTTGAGTAAGTAATGAGAAGCACTTACTTGAATCGCTTTGAGGGCATAGTTGCTAAAGGCAGTGGTGAAAACAATTTCAAAGTTTATTTCACCTACTTGATCCAGCAAGTCAAAACCATTGCCAAACGGCATTTCAATGTCTAAAAAAACAATATGAGGTTTATGGGTTTTAATTAACTTTAATCCGGGTTCAACAGAATCAGCCATACCGCACAATTCCACATCTGGGCAGTATTTTTCCAAGTAACCGCTTAGTATCTCGCGGCTCGACTTTTCGTCTTCAACAATAACCGCTTTTAACTTCATGCTTCTGTGTAAAGGTTTTTATTCGGAATCCACAGAGTAACTAAAGTCCCCTGTTCTAAACTTACATCTTCTATCTTCAACTCAATTTGCGTTTTAAACATATCGTTGATGATTTTTACCCGGTTCTCAATGTTATACATACCGGTAGATTCATTTTGCAATTGATTCTTGGTTTTTAGCTCTTTAGATCTTTTTCTACCAATGCCATTATCCTCAACACGCACGATTAAACCCGTTTCGCGGTGTTCATACTTCACTTTTAATTGCCCTTTACGCTCTTTGTATCGCAGTCCATGCCAAATGGAGTTCTCTATATACGGTTGAACCAACATGGGCGGAATTTGGAGGCTTTCTACATCCAATTCAGCATCCACCTGAAGATCATAGCTGAACTTATCCTCAAACCGATCGTGCTCTAGTTTAAGGTAAAGTTTAATCATTTCAAGTTCTCCTTGAAGGGGAATGAAGTCCTTTTGGGATTGCTCCAAAACCAGTCGCATCAAACGGCTAAAGTCGGTGAGATACTTATTGGCAGTCCGTTCGTCCTTTTGCGAAATGTAGAGGTTAACCGAGTTTAAAGCGTTAAAAATGAAATGCGGATTCATTTGCGATCGTAAAGACTTTAAAGCAATCAATTGATTGGCTACTCTTCTTTGCCGCATATTTTTATACATCAAATAACCACTACCGGCCAAGAGTAACATGCCGCCCAACAAACTGTAGATCCATATTTTTTGATTTCGATCATTTTGGCGAAGTATTTCTATCGTTTTTGCGCTGATCTCATCATTTTTCTCCAATAAATTGATGCGTTGTTGTTTTTGGTTAATCGTAGAGTTTATTTCCAACTGCTGCTTGAGTTTGGTTTCTTTTTGGAGGTAGTCTTCCTCTTTTAAAGCGATATATTCTTGATAATAAGCCAATGCTTTTTGGGCTTCTCCTTTCCCCTTAGCGATAGAGGATAGACTTTTCAAGCCTTCTATTTTAACCTCAATAGAGGGTTTGCTGGAACTAAAATCAACCGACTTTTCTAAATACTCCTCAGCTTCACTTTCATTTTCTAATGACAATTCCAGTTTACCGATTTCTAAAAACTCCTTAGCCAGTTGAACCGTATCTTTCTCCTCCTCTAGTATCTTAACTGTGTTTTTTCGGAGAGACAGTGCTTCTTCCCGCTGATTGGTCTTTTCGTATAAACCCGCTATTTTATCTCTGGATTGGATTACCTCTTTGGTTTTATTCTGTTTTTCAGCGATATCTAAAGAATTGGAATAAAAGTTAAGTGCCGCGGTATCCTTATTCTGGTTGGCATACACATCTCCTATTCTTCGGTTGAGTTGAGAGGAATTGGCAGTAGCCACTTCAAAATCATAATCGTCCGTTACTTCTTTTAAATTTTCCTCAGAAAGCTTATACTCTTTGAGTTTACTATACAACTCAGAAATTGTGAGTTGCACTTCTTTGATTTCCTCTCTATCCAGAGCTTTAACATCTAAATCTTTAAACTTAGATCTTTTGCTTGTGATTTTCTTTGATGGCAGCAGCGCTGCCTTTTTACGGCTTACGAATAGCTCATAATATTTTATTGCTTCCCTTAAACTGCTAAAATCTTCGTAGGCCTTTGCTGTTTTCTTGTAGAGTGTGAGCTCTTTGTTGGTTTCTCCATTCCGTTTAAAGAGATCGGCTGCTTTTAGATAGTTACTTGCCGCTAAATCGTATTGAATCAGGTAATTGTTAATATCGCCCAACAATTCATAACTCTCCGCTTGGAGCTGCTCATTCTTATCTTCTAAACCAATAATGATTACTTGAGCAATGAGATCTATTGCTTCTGAAGGTTTTTCCTTATAGCTGTTTCTCGCTTCTTGCAACAACTCTTTACCACCAGTTCGGTTTTGACTCGAATAGGTCTGTGCCAAAACAAATGGACTGTATACCATTTGAGTAAAAAACACAAGCATTATAAAGGATGTAAAATAGCCTTTCATTGGGGCTAAACTAGTTATAATCCCTTGTTTGGTGAAATAGGATGTTTGGAAAACCCTTGATATGAGTATATAAATCGATTCATATAAAAAGCCTCACCTTTATTTCAGTAGACTTCTCCAAGTGAAACAACCACTTCACCAAGTGTAGCTTTTTAGCGCTTATTCAAGCTCCTAAATTCGCTCATTATCCACTTAAAAGTATAGATGATGAAAGCACAAAAAAGATTTAAAAAAGTAATCTCGGCTTTAATGATTATCGGAATTCTCATTCCTCCCTCCGCCTGCCAAAATGGAGCTAAAGCTGAAACCGTTCCTCAAGCAGAACCCACTCCTGCTCCTGCTCCACCACCGCAGAGAAATATTAAGTTGGCCCTATTGCTAGATACAAGCGGTAGTATGAATGGTTTAATTGATCAAGCCAAAGCACAACTTTGGAATGTGGTAAATGAACTGGCTTCTGCCAAATGTGATGGTGTAAATCCTAACCTTCAAATCGCTTTGTATCAATACGGCAATGATGGTTTGCCCGCTAGCGAAGGTTACATCCAAATGGTAACCCCTTTAACGGGTGATTTAGATGAAATCTCTGCCAGCTTGTTTAAGCTTACCACCAATGGAGGTTCCGAATTTTGCGGACAAGTGATTCAGACTTCTTTAAATCAGCTGGATTGGAATAACAATACGGATGATTATAAAGTGATTTTTATTGCTGGAAACGAAGAGTTTGTTCAAGGAAGTGTGGCGTACCAACAAGTGTGTAATAGGGCCAAAGCAGAAGGGATAGTAGTAAATACCATTCACTGTGGAAACTTTCAAGTGGGCATCAACCAAAGCTGGAAAAACGCTGCTGACCTCACTGGTGGGAAATATTTGGCCATTGACCACAATTCTAAAACCGAATATATCCCTACGCCTTACGATGATCAAATATCATCTCTTAACGATAGCTTGAATGTAACCTATCTCGCTTATGGCTCAACAGGAAGGAGCAAAAAGCAAATGATGGAGAGTGAGGATATGAACGCAGAAAGTTATGGGA
>CAZAJG010000043.1:28844-29780 GCA_964485405.1 uncultured Owenweeksia sp.
GTTATGGGAAAAGCAATAAGGTAAGCCGTGCTGTAAGCAAGAGTAAGCACGTATATAAAAACGATAGCTGGGATTTGGTTGATGCTGCTAAGGAAAAGGATTTTAAAATCGCGGAAGTAGATGAAACAACGCTTCCGAAAGAGATGCAGCAGATGAACAACTTGGAACGTGACAAGTATATTCAAAAACAAAGCAACAAAAGAAGTTCCATTCAAAAGGAAATCAGTGTATTAGATCGTAAAAGAAGAGAGTATATCACCAATACCAATCTAAAAGCCAAAAGGGCTAAAAACCAATTGGGCGATGTGATACTGCAAGCGGTAAGAGAACAAGCAAGAGCTAAGAGCTTTGATTTCCCTAACTCCTAAACCACTTAAAATGAAAAAGTTAATTATTGGCCTGTTGGCGTTAAGCTGCATGGCTTGCAATGGTAAGGATGAAAGTGCCACAACAGGCACCATAAATAGGAAGACCTTGGCTCTTAATGTCGAAAAGAAAGCACCTGCCATAGAATTGGTTTTTTGCCTTGATGCTACCGGAAGTATGGGGGGATTGATTCATACCGCAAAGGAAAAGATCTGGGATATCGTAACCCTAATGAGTCAATCAGAACCCGCTCCAGACATTAGATTGGGAATGGTTTTCTACAGAGATCGAGGGGATGATTTTGTAACGCGGTCCTACCCGCTTACCCATGATATAGATAGCATTTACTCCGAGCTGTTACTCATAACAGCGAATGGCGGTGGTGACTCTCCCGAAAGCGTTAATCAGGCGTTGGATGAAGCGGTAGCCAAAATCGGTTGGAAAAGCGGACAGAACATCTATAGAAGCGTCTTTTTAGTAGGAGACTGTGCGCCTCATATGGATTACCAAGATGATGTGAAATATCCCACCAGCTGTAAGTTGGCCAATGAAAAGGGCATTGTAATCAAT
>CAZAJG010000043.1:29790-36289 GCA_964485405.1 uncultured Owenweeksia sp.
ATACCATTAAGCTGGGAAACCAGTGCTCCGATGCTATTCCCCACTTTAAAGCCATTGCCACCGCTACCAATGGAGAGTATAAGCAACTCGGCCAAAATGCGGAGGATGTAGTTATAGAAACACCTTACGATGACAGCATAAGCCATTATTCTACTCAGATAGACGCCTCCAAACTTTACTATGGCTCAAGTAAAAAACAAAGAAAAATGAAAACCAAGCAGGAAAAAGCACTTCAACTAAATGAAACTTCTTCTGCTAACGCTATGGCCTCGCGTGCCAAATACAATATGAGCAAGGCCGGAAAAAAGAATATGTATGGTTCAAATGAATTGGTAGATGAGCTTTTGTCTAACAAAGTAAAGTTGGAGGACATTGAAGAAAAAGAATTGCCCGAAGAAATCAAAAAGGTGGATAAAGAAGAGCGAAAAAAACACTTGAATAAGCTGAAAAAGGTACGCACGCAAAACATTTCTAAACTCACCCAATTGAATAAAAAAAGAGAAGAGTACATCTTTAATAAAAAGGATAAAGACTTAACCGCTGCTTCCTTCAGTAATGAAATATACAAGGTGGTTAAAGACCAGGCCAAAGAGAAAGGGATTGAGATTGTTAAGACAGATAAAGAATAAATTCTAGGAATCAAAAAATGAGTCTCATGAAAAATTTAACATTCATAGTAGCGCTGTTCTTTGCAGCCTTTTTCTCCTCCTCTGCTCAAGTGGCTACAGATAATCCACAACCTTTTATTGAAGTAAATGGTATGGCTACCAAGAGTGTAGTTCCAGATGAAATTTACATCTCAATTTGCTTAGAAGAAAGAATGAAGCGCAAAGAGAAGATTACGATTGCAGAACAAGAAAAGGAGCTTAAAAAGGCCATAGCTGCAGTAGGTTTGGATTTAAAAGATTTGAGCCTAGATAATCTTAACGCCAGCTACATAAAAGTAAAATGGCATAAGAAAGATGTGATCGCCAAATCCGAATACACCTTGTTGATCAGAAAAGCGGCTCAAGTGGGTAAGTTGTTTAAAGAGTTAGACCGAATAAACATTCAAGGTGCACACATATCGGAAGTAAAACACTCTAAGATTGCCCAATTTCAGAAAGAGACGCGTATTGCAGCTATGAAAGCGGCTAAGGAGAAGGCCGATTATTTACTGGTCGCCATCGACCAAAAAACGGGTAAAGCATTAATGATCCGTGAAAACACCAGCGTGAGCAACAATTTGAGCATACAGCCCAAGCCCGTGTATGAGAATACTGCCTTGAATAGTTATTCTTCTTTAAGCTCACGATCTGTAGACAAAGTGGGGGAAGAACTACAGTTTGATAAAATCAAAATTGTAAGCAATGTATACGGTAAGTTTCAAATTGAATGACATTAACCAAGCATGATGAATCGGAATAGAAAGTCGCTTGTTTTAAATCTTTGTAAGCGCTAGTGCAAAGAAAGTTTGGTTGGTATGAGGCGCATCTCTTAGAGGTGCGTCTCTTTTATTTCCAATCCCCTCCTCGTTTAATCCCTAATCAATCATCAGCTTGCGGTTTTGAATGCCGTATGCGCTACTGCTAAAGCGAATTACATACAAACCCGAAGCTAAGCCACCCAACTGGAAAACAGATTGTTCGCCTGAATAGGCGGATAAGTGTTCTTTCAATACCACAACGCCTTTGGCATTGATGAGTTCCACTGCAATTTGGGTATTGGGATCTATCTGTTGCCAATCTACAAACAGTTGATCTTGTGCGGGATTGGGATAAATAGAGGCGATTTCGTTTTTAATTAAAACCGTTTCGGCTTCCCCTATGGTATGGCATACGTTTTCACAACCAAACTCATCTACTTTGAGCAGCCAGGTTTGTTTTCCTGTAGCTAAACGATCTTGACTATCTGAAAACTCTCCGCTTGCTACAAAACCTCCATCTGGGGTAGCTTTAATGTTTTCTAGGACAGACGTAGCATCCGGGAATACATGATAGTGAATCCTACGCCACAATATATTACCATTCTCGTCCATCTTACTAATATGAGAGTTTAATCCACTATCCCCAGCATAACCTCCAGTAATTACAAAGCTGTGATCAGACATTTGCACCAGATTACTTGCCCAAAACACCTCTTCAAATGGAGCTCTCGATTTGTTTTCTAATATGTTTCCATCACCGTCAAAAATCCCAAACCGCATAGATTCTGGAGTTATCAAACCCATAATGTTGGAATCCAATCTTTCGTTGGTCATGAAAAAGAAATTCCCATCGGATCGTGTTCCTAAGCTCAATGCTCCATTTCCACCAGATGAAATAATCAGTTCGTGCCACAATAAATTACCATGTATATCAAATTTATTGATGGAACCCGCATGAGGTAACTGTCCTCCAGGATAAAAGCGTCCTGCGCCCACATAAATAGCATTGGCAGTAGGCAGTATATGAAAACCCCAGTGCCCTCCTACAACGTCAACGGGATCATCTAATTTGGTTTCCCAAAGCAAATTGAAATCAGTATCAAAACGACTCAGAAAAAGTGAAGTTTTATAATTAATGGTATCAAAGGCAGAACCCGTAAGCAGAAAGGTAGAATCGGAATCGGCCACTAAAGATTTAGCGGAGACATCTAATGAATCGTTAAACATATACAAACGACTACTCAAAGTATCCCAGTCTCGGTCAAAACGAATGAGATGGGCTTGGGTAGGAATTCTATAGCCGTATCTCGTTTGGCAGAAAACAAACTCCTGTTTTCCATTGATTTGACACAAACCTGCTCCAAGATTATCGACCATTTCATCAAACAAATAAGAGACAGAATCAATCTTATTACCTTGGTGATCAAACTCTCGTATAACCAGCCGCTTTGAATCCATTTGTCCTTGATGCATTACTACATAACCTGAGTCTAAAGTCAGCAGCTCCGTTCTGGTTTCAGTAGTAGGGTGTATTTTATTGAATACTTCCTGCCCCTTAGCATAAGGGACAATAGCAAGAAGGATTAATATCTGGATAAACCTCTTCATATACTAGTGATTAATAAGTAATTTTTCCTTTAACAAAACAACACCTCCACTTTTCACTTCGATGAAGTATAAACCTGCTAACCAGTTTTTGGTGTCTAAAGTAGCAATATTAGCTCGGTAATCGCTCATGGTAAGGCTTTGTATTATTTGTCCGTTATTATTATACACCTCCACCTCAATGGCTTCAGTTAGACCTAATGATAACCAGTTCCATTGCAGAAAGCTATGCGCACTGGCCGGATTGGGGTATAGTTTTATGAAATTGGGTCGCACATCAGGACGATTGCGCATGTCACTTTCTCTTTTCTGGGTAAAGGCATAATCTATGCCCTCAGGCTCAAAGTAGTGAGAAGTTATACCATTTTGCCACAATAAAGACTGAATATTCGCCCTAGCTATGCCTGAGTTATGATCCAACAGATTCTGCAATTTGGAAATTTCAGCCTCTGTTAGTTCGCTTAAATTGCGTTTATCTTCTATTACATCAATTTGCAATTGGTAATACTCCTCCAGATAATCGTCAAACAAAACCCTTTCACTTTCTTGTAATGCCGGGCCGGTACTTAAATCTTGCAGGCGTGCGGTGGCGGCACTAAGGTCTCCCTTATGTATTTCCATATCCAGCATCATGTATTGGTAGTGGCTTTCGCTGCGTTGGTCCAACAAAGTGGTAATCTCGTTCTGTTCATTACCAGATGATTCCCGATAATACTGTAAAAGTCTAGAAACCGCTGTATGACGATCTATATTGGCTTGACTGATTTGGGCTTCCAATACATCTTTGGTGGTAAAGCTTAAGGCCCCATTCTCGATATCGTTTATAGTTTGGGTAGATAAAGCAGGGCTATAGGTATACACCGCCTCCATTATGGCATTGGTAGTAGCCGAATGTGGATTGGCTACAAGTATATTACGTAAAGCCATTTCAGGAAAATTGGGTAGCTCTAGCAAGTTCAACAGGTTTTCTTCGCTCACATAGGGCGATAAACTCATTAAATCTATATATAGATTTTGATAGTCGGCCAAGTTAGAGGATATAAGTATTTGCGCCTCTAATTGTGCGGTGTTACCTCCATCCAAGAGTGAAGATAGTTGTGCGCTACTTTGTGCAAAATCAGCGTCTGCTAAACCAAGATCGCTGAGCAGAGTAGTTTCGTTTAAGCCGGCTGCCGAAGGAGGGCTTGGGCAAAAACTACTATAACTGAAGGCAACGGGTATTGCGTTTAAATTGAGCCCAATTGCATCCTTAGGCTCATTTCGAAGACTATTATTGGAGTAAGTGTAATTCGACTGTTCGCAATTATTGGGCTCAATACGATAATCAGCTAAACTATTCCCTTTGGTATTGCGGCTAAAAAGATTGTTTGCCAAGCCTTTTCCATCTAGGTTTCTAATATCCCAAATCCCTTGATTCTTGGCTATGCCCATTTCGTTGCTTGGGGTTTGAAGGCCATAAATTCCCTTGTATACCCAAACATCTGGAAAATTATTGGCAAAATCATTACATTTAATAATCAAACCGTCTGTTCCATTGGCATTTCTATTGTGATTAAAAGCGGTACAAGCAGTTTTCAAGCCTTCAAAGGTGTTTTTGTAAATTCTGTTCAAGTGCACTCCTCCATCTCTTACCACCAAGCCGCGACCTCCTGTTTCTGGAACAATATTTCCGCTGCTGTCTTTATAGAAAAAGTCGTTTTCGGTAATTTCAAAATTATACGAGGCATCTAAAAATAGACCGTAACTGTAAATGGTGTACCCATCATTGGGGTCAATGCTGCTGCGCCAAGGAGTGTTTAGTTGGTTGTTTCTAAAAACAAAGTTAGCACAACCCACTAGGTTTACTCCATAGGTATTTTCTTCAAAGTCTGTATTTTGTATATCGATTACCTTATCTGCACGTGCGGCATTTGTGGACATAATAGCCTTTCTGTATCCGCTAAAAAGTGAATTTCTTGTATTGGATTCTTTAATGATATAATTGGCTTTTATTGTAAAAATAGCATCTGTTGCATGCTCCCAAAGCGTATCAGTATTGGTACATATAAATTCACATCCTTCGAATTTCACCCCTGACACTTCCAGCATGGTGATCTGAGGAAGCATTACATCTGAATCAAAACTATTATCACGTATAAAGTTGCAATTGATAAAGGAAGCTTCGTAGTTTTTTTCTTGGTTATTGGAATCTAACGAACAATAGCTTATGAACCAAGCATCGCGAGTATTATTGATGAAGTTGGCGTTGTTGGCATGGATGATCCCTCCTGTTTCTTGCCAATTAAACTTGTTGTTGTTTCGGGTAGCATTGCCAAAACCAGAGCTAGCGTAAGAAATGGTCCCTTGATTTTTAATCTCCAGCACCCCTTGATTGGCCGGGGTTTGCGGTAAACCACTTTGTCCTCTCACTTCTATACCCATCCATGTAGTAGAGCATGAATCGGTACGGGTGGCAGTTCCTCCATCAATAATCATTTTTCCACCAGGATGAATGATCACCCTATTGAGCTCAAGCATCTCAAGCCTTCCGGTAAGAGTAAGCGTTCCACCATTTAGTATTTCAACATCGGTAGTTAATTTATTAGTACCACCCCAAGTTATATTGTTATTAATATAAATAGGGATAGAACCAGGGTTGCAATTTTGCCCATTAGTATAAATAGAAACTAATAGCAAAGCCATGCTTGCTAAAGGAGTAGAGAGTTTCATTAACAGTTTGGTTGATTCTAATTACTGGCAAGATATAATTTTCAATAATAATGGATGCGTTTTTTTTGAAAAATTATCAAGATAAATATTAGAAGTTTTTTTATTCAAATTAGACAAAAACTTAGTTTCTTGAATTAGTATTGCAGTTAATTCATAATATTAATCTACTGATTATGTGTTGATTGAAATTAAAATGTATTTTAATAGATAGAATTGTCGCTTCCTTTGAAAAAGTGAATTTTGCATAAAAAAATAGATTGTTTTTCTATACATTTTTCAAATAATTAAGAGGACAAAGAATAGGGTTACTAGCTGTAAGTTATTTTGTAATCGGTATAGATTTACTCAAAATAGTTTCTATTTCTATTTGGAAACGACAAATTCAAAGTACAAAGGATCTAAATTTGAATACAAAGCTTCCGTCCATTTTTTACCATAACTTAAATAATAACTTGCCAGATTATCATGTCGCTCTTGTAAACTCCCTTTTTGCAATATCTTCCCATGTAGTTCCTCCAAACGTTGTTGTATCAGATCTTTATTTTCCCGCCTTTCTGTGCGAAGCATACGTCTATCCGTTAGATTCGATACCTTTTCTAAGTCATCAAACATCCGTTCGAATTTCTGCTCATATGGATTCTGACTTAACAGTGTGTGAAGATCCTTTTCATGCTTTCATCAATCAATCATCAACTTGCGGTTTTGAATGCCGTATGCGCTACTGCTAAAGCGAATTACATACAAACCCGAAGCTAAGCCACCCAACTGGAAAACAGATTG
>CAZAJG010000044.1:0-35811 GCA_964485405.1 uncultured Owenweeksia sp.
CATTATACCTTCTCTGCGTTATAACCTACAAAGAGTGGGTAATCCTGCATCATAACGTTTACCTCTCCCGCAATCGTTTCTAAGGATTCTTCATTTTCTGGATCTACAATAACTCGATCTATAAAATTAGCGATCAAAGCCATATCAGATTCCACAAGACCTCTAGAGGTAATCGCTGAAGTACCCAAACGAATTCCGCTCGTTACAAAAGGAGATTTATCGTCAAATGGAACCATATTCTTGTTCACTGTAATATCTGCTTTTACCAGAGCATTTTCAGCCAACTTACCTGTTACATTCTTATTTCTAAGGTCAATGAGCATACAGTGATTGTCTGTACCTCCGCTTATTATCTTGTAATTCTTTTCTACCAAGGCTGCTGCTAATGCTTTCGCATTTTTTTGTACTTGAAGCTGGTATTCTAAAAACTCATCGGTTAAAGCCTCACCAAAAGCTACCGCTTTAGCCGCAATAACGTGCTCTAACGGCCCGCCTTGTGTTCCTGGGAAAACAGCCGAATCCAACAAAGCACTCATTTTACGCGTTACTCCCTTTGGTGTTTTTAGTCCCCATGGGTTTTCAAAATCCTTACCCATCATAATCAAGCCTCCCCTAGGGCCCCTTAATGTTTTATGTGTAGTAGTAGTAACAATATGGCAGTGTGGAATTGGGTCATTTAATAAGCCTTTCGCTATCATACCTGCAGGGTGCGAAATATCAGCTAGTAATAAAGCACCCACTTTATCGGCTATAGTTCTAAATCTTTCAAAATCAATATCTCTAGAATAAGCAGAAGCACCACAAATAATCATTTGAGGTTTTTCTTCAATCGCCTTAATTTCTAGTTTATCGTAATCGATTAATCCTGTCTCCTCTTCCACACCATAAAAACTGGTTTTATATAGCTTACCGGAAAAGTTTACCGGAGAACCGTGTGTAAGATGACCTCCATGAGATAAGTCGAAACCCATGATTTTGTCTCCTGCCTTTAAACATGCCAAATAAACAGCCGCGTTCGCTTGAGAACCGCTATGCGGCTGTACATTTACATATTCCGCTCCAAAAAGAGCTTTGGCTCGATCAATGGCTAAAGTTTCCACTTCATCTACCACTTCACACCCTCCATAATATCTCTTTCCTGGAAAACCTTCAGCATATTTATTGGTTAAAACCGACCCCATGGCCTCCATTACCTGGTCACTCACAAAGTTCTCTGAGGCAATCAATTCGATACCTTCTGTTTGTCTATCTCTCTCTTCTTGAATGAGGTCAAAAATCTGCTGGTCTCTTTCCATCAATAAAATGTTTTGAGGGTATTAATATTTTTTAATATTTGCTTACGCTTTGTAATGCAAATTTACTTGCCGAAAATATAACATGCTACTGGTATGGTAAAATTAATTCAACACTTATCTACTATACCGGTATTTAAATACTTAAACAACGATGTTAACAGCAAATAACCCAGATCGTAAAAGCTGGATCAACACTCCAGAAAACACGGATTTCCCAATTCAAAACATTCCTTTTGGTGTTTTTCTTACTCAAGATGACTTTATAACCATAGGCACGAGAATTGGAGATACAGCCATTGACCTTTCTGCTTTGCAGCAATTGGGCTACTTTGAAGGTCTTCAACTTCCCGAAGATGTTTTTTTACAAGACACTTTAAATGACTTTATTACGCTTGGCCGTCCTACTTGGAGAGCTGTGCGGAATAGAGTTGCCGAAGTTTTTGATGTTACAAATTCAGAACTGCAGAATAATGAGGAGCAAAAGCACAAAATTCTTTTTGATGTTTCCTCTGTTCAGATGCTTATGCCTGTTTTCACACAAGATTACACTGATTTTTATAGCAGTAAAGAACATGCTATGAATGTAGGAATCATGTTTAGAGGAAAGGAAAATGCTTTGATGCCCAACTGGGTGCATATGCCTATCGGTTATCATGGCCGGTCTTCCAGCATCATCGTTTCTGGTGAAAATATTCATCGCCCTAAAGGGCAAACTATGCCTAAGGATGCTACACAACCTGTTTACGGCCCGTGTAAAGCTTTAGATATAGAATTAGAAATGGCCTTTATTACCAGAGATGGTAAACATCTTGGAGAATCCATCAGTACCGAAGAGGCAGAGGATTACATATTTGGAATGGTGATTTTCAACGATTGGTCGGCCAGAGATATTCAAAAATGGGAATACCAACCTCTAGGACCTTTTTTAGGTAAGAGTTTTGCTTCTTCCATTTCGCCATGGGTAGTTACTTTAGATGCTTTAGAGCCCTTTAGAACTAATAGCCCTGTTCAAGATCCAGCTCCTTTGGATTACCTAAAAACAGAAGGTGCAAAAACTTTTGACATCAAGTTAGAGGTAAACCTTAAGCCCGAAAATGGAGAAGATAACCTTATATCTGCTTCTAATTTTAAGCATTTGTATTGGAATATGTCTCAACAATTGGCACATCATACCGGTAATGGTTGCAACATTAATGTTGGCGATATGATGGCTTCTGGAACCATTTCTGGGCCAACAGAAGACAGTTGTGGATCTTTATTGGAATTGAGTTGGGCAGGTTCAAAACCCTTAACTCTTTCTGATGGTAGTACAAGAACTTATCTACAAGATGGAGATCAGGTTAGCATTAAAGGATACTCGGAGAAAGAAGGAGTACGATTAGGATTTGGAGGTGTTCAAACTAAAATTTTGCCTTCCTTATAATTTGGTCAAACGAAACGGCTGAGTTCGCTCAGCATTCTTAATTCCATAAAGCAAATAAATCCCATTTGGGTATTGCATCATATTTATAAACTGAAAATCAGGGGAGTCTATTTGGTACTCCCCTATTTTTTTGCTTTGTAAATTCATAATAACAAGTTCTTCCATTAATCTAAAATGTTGAACTACAATTTCATCTGTTGCTGGATTGGGAAATACGTTCCATTCCAATTCTTCAACATAAAGAGCATCATCAAAGGACAGACTCCTTAAGCTAGATTGCCTTTGATAACAACTGCTTTTGGTGGTTAATATTTTGTTCAAAATAGATCATTAATAAAATCTTTGTGGCAAAGCTGTATTTATAGATGAAGAATAATATTTTTGAGTATGGATGAATTACAGATAGAACAGGAAGAGAAAGAGATCGGTAATAAGTACAAGTCGTTGATGCGTGCGATGAAAGAGCGCGTGGATGGAGAGGACAAGAAAATGATCTTGAATGCTTTTAATCTGGCGAAAGATGCGCATGCGGATGTTCGAAGAAAATCTGGAGAACCTTATATTTTACATCCTTTAGAGGTAGCCTCGATAGTAGCGAAGGAAATTGGACTAGGGCCTATATCCGTAGCTTCGGCTCTAATCCATGATGTGGTGGAAGATAGCGACTATACGTTAGAGGATATAGATCGCTTATTTGGAGAGGAAATTGCTCGAATCATAGATGGACTCACTAAAATTTCTGGCATTTTTAATCAGGATATATCCTTACAAGCGGAGAATTTCCGCAAAATGCTTCTCACCCTATCTGATGACATACGTGTTATATTGATTAAGCTGGCCGATCGTTTACATAACATGAGAACGATGGAAAGTATGCCTGCTCATAAACAGGTTAAAATTGCTTCAGAAACACTCTATCTCTATGCCCCATTAGCACACCGCATTGGCTTGTACAACATTAAAACCGAGCTCGAAGACCTAAGCTTAAAGTACACAGAACCGGAAGTATACCGAGACATTATCCTAAACATAAAATCTTCGGAAGCAGGAGAAACTAAATACCTAAACTCCTTTTCGTCTGTGCTTAAAAAGGAACTGAAGAAAGGTGGGTTTGACTTCACCATTAAACAAAGAACAAAATCCATTTACAGCATTCGTAAAAAGATGCTGAAGCAAGGCGTTGGTTTTGATGAGATTTACGACAAGTTTGCGATTCGTATTATTCTTCAAACACCGCCAGATAGAGAAAAAAGCGACTGTTGGAATGTATATTCTTTGGTAACTGATCATTACAGACCAAACCCAGAGAGATTAAGGGATTGGATATCGGCACCAAAAGCGAACGGGTATGAATCTCTACATACTACTGTAATGGGCCCGGACGGGCACTGGGTAGAAGTTCAGATTAGGAGTGAACGTATGGATGCAATTGCAGAGAAAGGGTATGCCGCACACTGGAAATATAAGGAAGATGCCAGTGGAACCAATAAGCTAGACGATTGGATCAAGCGCATCCGAGAGATGATGGAAAACAACGATGGCAGTGCGTTAGAGTTTGTGGATGAATTTAAAACCACACTCTTTGCAGACGAAATTTATGTGTTTACGCCAAAGGGAGAGCTCAAAATTTTACCGGTAAACGCTACTCCACTCGACTTTTCTTTCAATATCCATACAGATGTAGGTTTAAAAACACTTGGTGCTAAGGTAAATGGTCGTTTGGTTCCCCTCAACTACCGATTAAGAAGTGGAGATCAAATTGAGATTATAACCTCTTTAAAGCAAAACCCTAAGGAAGAATGGCTCAACTATGTAGTTACTTCCAAAGCAAAGGCTAACATTAAGTCCTTTTTAAAGTCTGAGCAAAAAGAGATCTCCATAGAAGGAAAAGAGGTCTTAAAACGAAAACTGAACTACATCAAGGTAAAACCTACGGACAATCTAATCAACGAGATGGTCAAGTATTTCCGCCTTAAAAACTCCTCTGAGCTCTACTACAAAGTAGGCATGAAGATTATTGACAATAGCCAGATTAAAGAGTTTATGAGAGATCAATCTCAAGGCTTTTACTCTTATCTGAAAAATAGAATACTAGGTAAATCGAAAAAAGCGGAAAAATCTGCTGTAAAAGAAAAGAAACCCATAAGTGAGCCTAAAAAGACCAAACTGGTTTTTGGTAATGAAGAAACCAACTTAGATTATAAATTGGCTAAATGCTGCAATCCTATTCCTGGAGATGATGTATTTGGTTTTATTACTGCAAATGAAGGAATAAAAGTACATCGTAAAATGTGTCCGAATGCCATTTATCTTCAAGGAAACATGGCTCAACGGGTAATGAAAGCGAAATGGATTAGTACAGAAAAAAATGAGTTTTCTTCTGTTTTAGTCATCCGGGGTATTGATACCGTTGGTTTGGTAAACCAGGTTACCCAAATCATTTCGAACGACCTTAATGTAAATATTCGAAGTATAAATATTGCTGGTGATGAAGGTATATTTGAAGGCTTAATTACCGTTGTGGTATACGATAAAGTACACTTAAACCGGGTTATGGAAGAGCTTAAACAAATAGAAGGTGTAACCTCTGTAGAAAGAAGATTTGCCGATTAAACAAGAAAGAACAATCTTTATAAAAGCCTCACCTAAAACTAGCCTTTTGGCTAGCTTATAATTATTAGATTTGCACTTTGAAGATCAACAATGACAGATCAGGAATTTGAAACTGTAAAACAGGTATTTACCGATTTCCTTGAAAAAAACGGCCAGAGAAAAACTCCGGAGCGTTATGCTATTTTAAGAGAAATCTATGATCATGACGAGCATTTCGACATTGAGTCGTTATACATACTCATGAAAAATAAAAACTACCGAGTAAGTAGAGCTACCCTTTACAATACCATTGAATTATTGCTAGACTCTAAATTGGTGAGAAGACACCAATTTGGGCAGAATCAGTCGTATTATGAAAAGTCTTTCTACAACAAACAGCACGACCATATTATCATAACAGATACCGGGGAGGTGTTGGAATTTTGTGATCCTCGGATCCAGTTGATAAAAGATACGGTGGCCGAAATTTTTGGAATTAATATTAATTCACATTCGCTCTACCTCTACGGTACACGAGAGCAAGAAGATCAAGACAAAAAGTAAAATCAAACTAAATAAAACTGCTATTTAAATGGCTGTAGATGTATTATTGGGTCTCCAATGGGGAGATGAAGGAAAAGGAAAAATTGTGGATGTTTTAACCAAAGGTTACGACATTATTGCCCGTTTCCAAGGAGGACCAAACGCAGGTCATACATTAGAATTTGACAATATTAAACACGTTCTTCACACCATACCTTCTGGTATTTTTCATGCCGGTAGTGTAAACCTAATTGGTAATGGTGTGGTGATAGACCCAATCATCTTCAAAAAAGAGATTGACAAGCTTTTAGAGTTCAATGTAAACGTTCAAGATTCGCTTTTAATCTCGCGTAAAGCACACCTTATTCTTCCATCTCACCGGATGTTGGATGCTGCTTCTGAAGCGGCAAAGGGTAAAAATAAAATTGGTTCTACCTTAAAAGGAATTGGACCAACCTACATGGATAAAACCGGCAGAAATGGCTTACGTGTGGGTGATATTGAACTGGAAGACTTTAAAGCAAGATATGACCTTTTAGTAGGCAAGCACAAACAGATTTTAAGTCATTATGACTTTGAATATAATCTGGAAGAAATGGAGGCTGAATGGATGGAAGCCGTTGAGTTTCTTAAAACACTTCCTTTAATTGATTCAGAACACTACATCAACAAGGCGATTAAAGCCAATAAAACCGTATTAGCGGAGGGTGCTCAAGGCTCCCTATTGGATATCGACTTTGGCAGTTACCCATTTGTAACATCAAGCACTACTACTTGCGCTGGAAGTTGCACTGGCTTAGGCATTGCACCCAACCGAATTGAAAAAGTATTTGGAATTTTCAAAGCCTATTGTACCCGTGTGGGTAGTGGCCCCTTCCCTACCGAGTTATTTGACGAAACCGGTGAGGAACTACGCAAAAAGGGACATGAGTTTGGAGCAACTACAGGACGCCCTAGGCGTTGCGGTTGGTTAGATTTACCCGCGCTTAAATATGCTATTGATGTAAATGGAGTTACCAACCTTATCATGATGAAATCTGACGTGTTAAGCGGGTTTGATTCCATTCAGGTTTGTACAAGCTATAAATACAAAGGCATGGAAATTGATCACCTCCCTTACAGTATTGAAAGCGATTTAATTGAACCCATTTATAAAGAACTTCCAGGTTGGAAGGAAGACATCACCGAATTGGAGGATTACGATAATGCTCCGGAGCAGCTTAAAAACTATGTTTCTTATCTGCAAAAAGAATTGGGTGTTCCTATTTCAATCATTTCCGTTGGGCCAAATAGAAACCAAACCATCACTCTTGAAGATTTCGCTACTGCTTAAAGTATTTCTTCTCTCTGCTTTTATTCTAGGGCTTAGTTCTTCCAGTTTCGCACAAGAAAAAAAAGGAAAGCGCATCGTAATAAAATTTGCAGAAGAATGGAAATATAGCAAACAGCGAAAACTTGGAAAAAGTGGGAAAGAGGAAAAAAACCGACTTTTAGGAAACGTAGTTTTTGAGCACGAAGGTGCGGTGATGAACTGCGATAGTGCCTGGCTATTTAGCAATGAAAATCGCATACAAGCCTTCTCTAACGTTAAGATAAACCAGGGAGATACCCTCTTTCTTTGGGGTGATTATTTGGATTACTCTGGAAATACAAAATTGGCCGTTGTTACTGGAGATACTGTACGGTTGAAAGATCCTAAAATGGAGCTTACAACCCAGCAGCTAAACTTTAATAGAAGAACGGAGCGCGCCTATTACCCTTATAGTGGTACGATAGTAAATGATGAAAACATCTTAACGAGTAAAAAAGGCGACTACAATACTATCGCCAAAACGTTTTACTTTAAGGATAGTGTTTTACTCGTAAATCCAGATTATACTATTGTTTCAGATACACTCATTTACAACACTATATCCCGCTTTGCTTACTTTTATGGACCTACTACCATTACAAGCGATAGCAGTTCTATTTACTGTGAAAACGGACAATACAACACCATATTGGATATTGCGCAGTTTAAAGAAAATGCCATTCTGTACAGTAAAAACAAATACCTAAAAGGAGACAGTTTGTATTATGAAGCCAAACAAGATTATGGCGAAGTATTCGAAAATGTATTTATTCACGATACCGTAGAAAACTATGTAATAACCGGAAACTACGGACAATACAACGGCAGCAAAGACAGCGCTTTTGTAACTATAGACCCTATTTACAGTGTACTACAAGATGGCGATACCCTTCATATACATGGAGACACCCTTCTCTCTGCGATTCGATTGGATAGTTTGCAAAAGGAGTACAGATTGATCCGTGTATTTCATGCCGTTAAATTCTTTAAAAAAGACCTGCAAGGCAAATGTGATTCTCTTACCTATGCCTCTTTAGACTCTACACTTAAAATGTATGTTAACCCCATACTTTGGAACGATAGCAATCAGATAACCGGAGATACAATTTACCTTACGTTAGTAGATCAAGCTATTGATAGCCTTAAAGTTTATGGAAACGCCTTCATCATTAGCCAACTGGATGATATTAAGTACAATCAGATAAAAGGTAGGATGATGAAGGGCAAGTTCTACAATAATGAACTCAATCGAGTGTTTGTAAATGGGAATGGTCAAACCATATACTATCCTAAAGACGAATCAAAAGACTACATCGGAATGAACAAAAGCGTTTCGAGTTATATTAATATAGTATTGAACGGCAACAAGTTAAAACGAATAAGCTTTTTACAAAAGCCCGAGGTAAAACTACATGCTTTAAACAAAGTAAGTCCAGCAGATCAAAAACTGGAAGGTTTTAACTCTTATTTTGACTTACGCCCTAAGTCAAAATCAGATTTATTAAAATGAGAATACTCCTCCTCTTCGCTATTCTTTTATCGTCATCAAGCGGCCATTGGAGCCTATCAGATTACGAGCGGTACGATAGCCTAAGTTTTTTCAAAAGGGAGGATATCCACACAAAGATTGACCTAAATCAGTTGGATAAGGATTTGTTGGAAGCGGCTATTTTTTTTGCTACCAATGAAATAAGAGAGAAAAAAAGGAGAAGTGTTTTTTTGTTTGATCCAGTACTTCAAAAAGCAGCTCGCGGGCATTCAGAGTCTATGGCGCACTATAATTTCTTTGATCATACCAACCGAAAAGAAAAAAAGTTTAAAACCGCTTACAACCGTATAGAGCAAGCTGGTGGCGGCTTTGTAGGCATGGCGGAGAATATTGCACGGGTTAATGTTTACCAATTGGGCAAAAAGGGAACGTATTTTGTTAAAGATGGTAAGAAGGTGGACGCTAAAGGCGTACCTCTCCAAACCAAATCATATAAACAATTGGCTAAGCACGTTGTAGATAAGTGGATGAAAAGCACAGGACATAGAAAAAATATTTTAGCAGATAACCGCTTTTTAGGTTGTGGCATATCAAATATTAAATACAATAAGAATGGCCTGCCAGAACTGCTTATCACGCAAAACTTTGGCGAAAAGTAGCACTTTATGAAAATACCTTTCCTCTTTCTCTCTTTGCTGTTTGCGTTTCAAATTCAGGCGCAGAACTCACCGCTTAAAGCCATTTCTAGTTTTGAAGAATATGCTCAAGCCTTAGAGGAAGCGAAGAGAAACGATCAGATGATTTTTGTGGCACTCTTTGACAATGGTGAAAGTAGCAAACAGGTAAAAGTTCAAAATGCTTTTTCATCACCCAGTTTTAGTTCATTTTTTAATGGATATGTACCCTTAGAGTTTAACGCAAATAGCAATATTGGTAAAAGATGGCTTCAAGCTTTTGCGGTAGAAGAACTTCCCTCCTTTTTTGTGTTAAATAAAAACGAAGTAATTCTTGAAAGCATTGACGGATATCAGGATGTAAATGCACTGGAAAAGCTACTAAGCGAAAACGTTGAGAATAAAAATCTCTACCAAACACTCAATACCAAATACGGCACAGGAGAACTTAGCCCATCTGAATGGACCAAACTCCTATATATTCACAGTTTAAATTTTGATTTTAATCAAACTCGAGTTTTAGCGTTAGAATATTTGAATACGTTAAACGACTTTACATTACTAGACCCTAAAGTGATACCTGTATTAACACGGTATGGAATTGACTTAGAAACAAGATACCCAAAACTCATTTTGGATAAACAAAAAGAAATCAAAACCAAATGGAACGATTTTGACGTGGATCAATGGTTCCAAACTGCATACAGCTACAATTTAGACCGTGCTTTGTTTAACAAGGATAGTACGTTGATTAAGAAGATTGCCAATCCACTGATTCTTAAATCTGAAGAAACGGACAAAGCAGCACTTACTTTAACTACCTACCAACTTTTTGTGGAAGAAACCCAGCAGTTTTCTTTACTACTGGAAGCAGTAATGGATTATACATCTGAGATAACAGATAGCGCCAAACGAGCGCGTTTTATATTTGATCAAGCCTTTGAAATAGCGGATAAAAATGAAGATCCAAAAGCCTTTAAAGTAAGTCGTGAACTAGCTAAGCAGGCCAGTATATATGGTACTGATTTTAGGTTTAAAATGCTTGAATCGTATACCGCCTACGAACTAGGCGATATGGAAGATGCTGAAAAGCTCGCCAACGAAGCCAAGTCTATTGCCGTAAGTGTAAGAAGTAAAGACAAAGCGGATAATCTCATCCGATTGATTCGCTCCAAGTCCGCAGAAGAGAAACCTTAAGTCCTTTTAGTTTATTGTAACTTTTAGATCCACAAACGAGTTTCGCCTTTTCCTAAACAAAGCTTCGGTTTAAAAATTAGAAATTCAAAATACAAACAAAGAGTAACTCCTCTTGAAAAAGCTTAATCTACACGAATCTTAAACGTGCTAGCCCTGCCCTCTTTATCTTTGATTGTAATTAGATAAAGACCTGTTTCTAAATCGTTATCCATCAAAAGCTCATAGTCCTCCACCTCGCTTAAAGTTTCGCTCCTAAGTATTTTGCCCTGCGCGTCCATCAACTTCAATTCTATTATCCCTTTTGGATAATGGATATGAATTTCTCCTCCCTTTAAAACTGGGTTTGGATAAAATACCGGATTTGAATCTCCGGTTGCTACAATTTTTGAGCTTAAATCTCCTCTTAAACAAGCTGAGTAGCTTTGGGAATTATGAAATGTCTTGAGGTCATTCGCATAAGATTTCATTCGCACCACAGAATTATAGGAGTCTAAGCACCTCTCCTCACCCGGGTTTAAAATACCTAAGTCTACAATAGGCAAAGCTCGTTTATCGCTTGCTTGAGCGGGAGATTCATACCAATTGGCTGCCTCATTGTAAATGAATCTTGAAATGGAGCCCGAAAAGAAGAGATCGTAACCATCACCATTTTGACCCGTAGCATCAAATAAGCCATTGGGATTTTCCACTATTATCGGCAACCCATCTCTCCAAGTACTGTTCATATAGCGATCAAATCCAATTGGAGTAATTGGATCCGTTGCACCCGAGGGAGCTCCTGGGAATGCCGAATTAAAATAAGATGAAAAACCATCTAAGCTTTCCGAAAGAAACATCCCTCCTATAGCAGGTGGGTTAAGACCAAAACCACCTGGTCCATTATCGTTATTACTTCCGTTGTAAGAGTAAAACAATCCAGAAACACTATCGCATCCTATCAAATCATCTCCAGAAAACCCAAGATCTGGGTCTATCCAAAAACCAAATTTAAGGTTAGAATAGGTGTTGGAAGATGTATTCACCAACTTGTAGCTCAAAAAAACAGAATTATGCAACTCCGGTGCAGAGGTGGAAGCAAAGGCATAGAGCATTAAGTGCATTTCCAAACCAAAAGCATCGCTTCCCGTAATACTTTTAAAGTTTCTAGTATCATTAATAATAACATAAAGTGCCTCATCCCCTCTAATATCGGGGTAATCTCCAAGTAAAGGTTCATATAAATCATTCGAGTTGATATCTACAAAAGGTGCCAAAAGCTGACTTTCACCTTGATTTATCTCACCATTCCCCGGCCAGTTGGCAATATCTTTAGGCATAGTATAATTAGGATTCCCAAACTGCTGTTTATGCACTTCTATTTCGGACTTGCTTACTTTCCAAACTCTATCGTATTTATCGAGATAAAGCGAATCGTAGGTTTGAGAAACTGGACCTGAGAAAAAATCGGATTGTGATGCAGTATAGTTCTCTACAGCAAGATAACCCTGATTATCTTGATCTAAACCAAAGAGCCAAGGACTAGCAGTAAATATGCAGCTTTTACCATCTACCCTTAACCCTTCAAAACTACTACTATCCGGGTTGTAACCGAGTTGACCACTAGATGATATTCCTACCGATATATTATTAACAGTAAGTTCCTTGTACTTTGGGGCATTAACTTGAGCGGAGAGGTAATTAAATATACCAAGCGAAAACGCTAAGGTTAGAAGCGAGATTTTTCTATTCATGGTTTTGGTTTTTAATCTTCTGTTTTGATGTAGCGAAATAACGCATAAGTGGTCTAAAAAACTAACTGACGTTTTAACTAAGAAAGCAGTTCAATACACTTACTGGAGTTATTTAAACTTTGGTTTTCACTTTCTCCCAACTTTTAATTTGCCAATAAGCTGTTCCTGTGGCCAAGTGATTTTTATCAGCATCTATAATTTTCACTTCACAGGGTAAGTTGATCAAACCCTCTTTTTCGATAGGTTGAATTACATCGGTTTCCCACCAATCTGGTTGGATTTGAAACGAAGCATAAGCTGCAGATTTACCTTGATAATGATACTCCATATCCAATTTGGATAATATCAATCGATACTTTTTGGGATTTAAACGTGAAATAAGCAAAAAGCCTGTACTCACCTCTGCTAAAGTGGCCATGGCACAAGCGTGTAAACCTTTCAAATGATTTAGATTCCGCTTTCGGTAAGGCAACTTTATTCGGATTCTATCCTTATCTATTTCTTCTACCCTAAATTTATGAGGATAGTTAAAAGGAACCATGGTATTGAGCTTATAACTCAATAGTCTCCGATAAAAAGAAGAAGTAGATGCTCTGCTTAAAAATTGGGATAAATTCATATTGGTTTTTCCATGGGTCACGGATCATTCTCGTGCGCACTTCTAAAGTAACTATTCTAAAACAAAAAAACTGCCCGATTTCTCAGGCAGCTTTTTGATCAAAGTAAAAAACACAATAAATGGTTGGGCTTGCATAAACTCGAACCGAATGACCGCAACAGAGTTAGAGTTTCAAAATAGTGATGTAAAGTTTAGTCTACATTTATTTTAAAAGTGGAAATCTGTTGATCTGCACTTTTTAGCAATACTAGATAGAGACCTGATTTTAAATTTTCGTTCATTAAAAGCGTATACTGTTTTTCACCGTTCAACCGCAAGTCCTTGAGCACTTTACCCTGCAAATCAATCATTTGTATTTGTTCAATTCCTTTGGAATACTTTATAAATAAATCGCCTCCCTTGACAACAGGATTCGGATAGAATTCAATCTTACTTTCCTGCACGGTAAACTCTTCTTTTCCAATGTCTTCAGCTAAACAACTGGTAATATTTTGACTGGCATAAAACTGTTCGATATCTTGAATGTAGCTTTTCAGTTTTACCACAGAGTTGTAAGAAGCTAAAGGACCTGACGCGGAATCGCGAGCAAATACAAGAACCAGATCTAAACATTTTTGATCTCCCGGATTAAAATCTCCTATATATGTAAAAGGTAATGCTCTTTTATCGCCTGCTCGAGTGGGAGATTCATACCAGTTTACAGCCTCATTATAGAGAAATTTTGTTTTCGAGTGTGTGCTGTTTAAATCGTAGCCATCTCCATTCACTCCATTGGCATTAAACAATCCGTTCGCGTTTTCTATCACCATACTAGAACCATCTTTCCACATTCCGTTTAAGTAATTATGGTGTTCAACCGCACCACTTGGAGATGTAGTATTCCATAAAGCTCCTGGAGATCCAGAATTCATAATAACAGAAAAGCCAGAGAGAGGATCTGATAAGAATGCACCTCCAATAGCTGGTGGATTATCACCATAACCTCTCGGGCCATTGTCATCACTATCTCCGTTGTACGCATAAAAAATTCCGGAGGTGCTATCGCAACCTACCAAATCATCCTGTGCGTTTCCTACATCTGGATCAAACCAAAATCCAAATTTTAGATCGGTGTACGACTTAGGAGATTTATTAACCAACTTGTAATTAAAAAAAACAGAGTTATTCAATTCTGGAGCGGTTACAGAATCGTAAGCATACATCATCACATGCACTTCAATGCCAAAGGCCGCACTAATCGTTTGCGTCTTTAATCTCCGATCGTCATTGTAAATGAAGTACAAAGCCTCATCTCCTCTTATTTCTGGATATTCCCCTAAATTAGGTTCATAAACTCCATTAAAATTCAAATCCTTAAAAGGCGCCAAATACTTAGACTCCCCTACGTTTACATCTCCATTAGCTGGCCATTCTTTAATGTCATTCGGCATATTGTAAGTTGGGCTCGTAAACTGTTGTTTATGGGTTTCTATTTGTGTTTTAGACAGTTTCCAAACTCGATCATATTTTGCCAGATAAGTAGAATCATAATTTCTTGAAACAGGACCTGAAAAAAAATCATTTCCTCTTTGTTTATACATCCCGGCAGCGGTTACAGCCAGTCCATTTTCATCAATCCCGCCAATCCATGAACAGGCTGAATAGATGGATCGTTTACCATCTGCAACCAAACCGTCAAAAACAGAACTATCTGGATTAAAGCCAATTAAACCATCTGATGGAGCTCCTATTGAAACATTGTTGGTGGTTAAGACTTTATAACGTGTGCTTTGAGCTTGTAGGCTATCGATACCAATTAGGGTAAGGCACAAAAACAAGGGTAGGTGTATTCTTCTTAGCATGTGTATTTGATTTAGTTCATCTCTCTCTTCTTCTTTAATAGAGTATTAATAAACCAACACGTTGCATAAGCAAAAACAAATACTTAAAAAAAAAGAGTTACTGAAAGGGGGTAAATACATGAGAATTAATTGAATGAAATCCTTATCATAACTCAAATCCCAATTAATCTCAATACTTTTGCCGCCATTTTGAATTTTTAGAGGGCTTATTCATGCGTAACAAAATCGTAAACTTTTTACAGTTCGATCGTAAAAAAGGAAACTTAAAAGATGAAGTGTTATCGGGTATCACCGTGGCGTTGGCCTTGGTGCCAGAGGCTATTGCTTTTTCTTTTATTGCTGGTCTTTCGCCTTTAATTGGCCTCTATACCGCCTTTTTTATTGGAATCATCACCTCTGTATTTGGTGGCCGGCCAGGAATGATTTCTGGAGCCACCGGAGCTATTGCAGTAGTTATTGTCTCTTTGGTTATTGATCATGGAACCGAATACATTTTTGCAGCTGTTATTTTAATGGGGCTTATTCAAATGCTTGTTGGCGTGCTGCGTTTAGGAAAATTTATTCGTTTAGTCCCCCAATCCGTAATTTATGGTTTTGTAAACGGTTTGGCCATTATCATTTTTATGGCACAGTTTACCCAATTTAAAACAGGCACTGAGCCTACTGCGCCTTGGATGCAAGGCGAGTCTTTGTATTTAATGCTCGGGTTGGTAGTCATAACTATGGCTATCATTTTCTTACTCCCTAAAGTCACCAAAGCCTTCCCCTCTTCTTTAGCAGCTATTGTTGTGATTTCGTTGGTGGTTATTGGTTTTGATATACCCACCAAAACCATTGGAGATTTAGCCACTGTATCTGGTAAATTTCCTCCATTACGTCTTCCTAATGTCCCTTTTACATGGGAAACTTTACAAATCATATTCCCCTACTCGCTTATTATGGCCGGTGTAGGTTTAATTGAAAGCTTACTTACTCTAACGCTTATCGATGAGATTACCGATACACGCGGTAGTGGTAATAAAGAGTCTTTTGCACAAGGTTTGGCCAATACGGTAACTGGTTTGTTCGGTGGCATGGGCGGTTGTGCTATGATCGGTCAGAGTTTAATTAATGTAAACGCTGGTGGTAGAAGTCGATTGTCTGGAATTATTGCAGCTGTAGGTTTATTAAGTATTGTATTGTTTGTTGGACCTTTTATTGAAAAAATTCCAATGGCAGCTTTGGTCGGACTTATGTTTATGGTAGCCATTGGCACCTTTGAGTGGGCTTCGCTAAAGGTATTTGGTAAAGTACCCATGCCAGATGTGATTGTTATGGTTATTGTAACCTTGGTTACCGTTTTCTTACACAACCTAGCCCTAGCTGTTCTAATTGGTGTTGTTGTTTCGGCATTGGTATTTGCTTGGGAAAATGCCAAGCGTATTCGTGCTCGAAAGCATATAGATGAAAATGGGGTGAAGCACTATGAAATCTTCGGCCCTTTGTTTTTTGGATCGATCGCTGTTTTTAACGAAAAGTTTGATGTTCAGAACGATCCTGACGAAGTGATTATCGACTTTGGTGAGAGTAAGGTAACCGATTTATCTGCTATTGAGGCTTTAAACAAGCTTACTGAAAGGTATTTAAAAGCGGGTAAAAAACTACACTTACGCCATTTAAGCAGCGACTGTGTGGCTATGTTGAAAAATGCAGAGAAGATAGTAGATGTGAACATTGAAGAAGATCCAAACTACAAGGTTGTTTTAGATCGATAAGCCCTCCGGCTTTCACCAGAAGGCTTTGTTTGTTTATTCAAATATTTCTGAAAAGGATATGTGGTCGCCAATAAATCGGCCATAGTGTACTTTCTGCAATACTCCTCTTTCATCGATTAGAAAATCGGCTGGAATTCGGGTTAAACTTCCATCTGCTTTGGGTATGTTTCCCCCATAAAGCTGCTTTCCTTCTTTCATAGCCGCTTTAGGTGCCTTTTTAGTCATCGTCCTCAACATTTTCCCAAATGATTTATCAACTCGATATGAATCAAATAGCTTTTGTTCTGAATCAGAAATGGTGACATATGGTATTTGGGCATCTTCTGTATACGTTTTTAAAACCTCTTCGCCCGATTCATAGATCAAAACAAGTTCAATTCCGGCTGCTTCAAACTTAGGTTTTGCCTCTATGAGTTCATGCACTCGAACATTACAAACGGGGCATCCGGCAAATCTTAAAAAAGAGAGTAGCACTCTTTTTCCTTTTTTTGATGCGAGATTAAAAGTATTTCCATTTACGTCTTGTGTCTCAAAATATGGAGCTATTTGACCTACCTCTAAAGGTTCTCCTTTTTTCATACTTGATAATGGGGATAACATTAAAACACTACTCAAAATTAAGCTGCTAATTTTCATGGTTATAAATTTTTTGGGTTTACGAAAGGGATATCCGTTACAATACTCCAGCTTCCTTTTTCATCCTTCAACAGGTTTAAAAACAAGTGCATCTTCATTTTCTCACTAATAAAATTCACCTCTACTGCTGCTGTATTTCCAACACAGTTTAGGTTGACGAACTCAACTCTAGTTGTGTCCCCTCCTATTCGTTCTTCCCGAATCAAATTGATGTACATAGGCTTAGTGAATGTCATTACCTCTCCACTGCCCAGATGGGGCATGAGCACTCTAAAATGAGGGTGTAGAATTTCATCCAAGCAATGAACATCACGGGCTTCAACCGCTTTTCCAAACTGTTCAATAATGTGTTTAAGCTGATCTTTTTCGTTCATGTTTTGTCCTTTAACCATAAAGCACAACCCAAAAAGAAAAAGGATAAGGATTGTTCTTATCATGATGTGTGATTTTGATAAAGGCAAAGCTCCTTCTCTAAAAGCAGGAAAAAATTGACGAGAGTCACAAAATGGCGTCTCTTTTAAAAAACTTTGATGATGGAGAGTTAAACTACACGGGAGCGTATTCTACTCAGCGTTTCTCTGGCCATTCCGAGGTAAGAGGCAATCTGCCCAACAGCTACTCTCTTAATCACTTCGGGTTGAGTATCTAATAGTTTCTGGTAGCGTTCTTGCGGACTATGATTTAGAAGTAACTTGGGATATTCTTGCAACTGAATGAGACGTTGCTCAATAATTTTACCTCCTACTTTGGGTACCTCTGAAGATTGATCGTATATCTTAAACATATCGTTACTCTTAAAAACCAAGAGAACACAATCCTCCAAAGCGCTGATGTAGTTTTTAGAAGGGGTTTGCTCGCGAACACTTTCCAGTTCACAAACAAAATCATTTTCAAAATTGAAGGAGGTGTTTATCTCTTCACCGTCATGGAGGTGAAATGTGCGCATCGCACCACGATAAATAAAAAATATAGATTGACTTATCTCACCTTCTCGCACCATATGTTCTCCTCTTAAAAGTTTGCGCACTTGGAAGGCAGAAACGAATAGTTCCCAGTCTTCCTCTTTCAACGGATAAAAAGAATTACAAATTTGACGCAAGGCGGTAAGATGTTCATTCGTCATGGTTCAAAAATAGGTAAAGCTGACTGAAAATAGAGTAATTAAATTCCTTTAACTCGCTTAGAACTAAGCGTGCATAAAAAGTTGTTATATTTACACCTATTCAAACATCTCGCAGTCAAAGATTCTGGCTGTGTGTAATAACATCTATGAAATTTACAGAATTCGGATTGAATGAGAGGCTTTTAGAAGCCATCTCATATATGAACTTTGAGGAAGCAACAGAAATACAGGAAAAAGCCATTCCGGAAATAATGGAAGGCAAAGATTTAATAGGTTGTGCACAAACCGGTACAGGGAAAACGGCAGCCTTTATTCTCCCCACTCTTCATCAAATTGCAACAGAAAAAAAGAAAGGCACTTCGGTTTTGGTTTTAGTTCCTACCAGAGAGCTAGCCATTCAGATCGATCAACAAATACAAGGCTTAGCATACTTTACAGAAACCACCTCAACAGCCGTTTACGGTGGAGGTGATGGCGTAAGCTGGGAACAAGAACGAATGGCATTAAGTCAAGGGTCGGATGTGATTATTGCTACACCCGGTAGGCTCATTGCCCATTTAAACAACGGATATGTAAAGTTTGACACCGTATCGCATCTTATTCTAGATGAAGCCGATCGGATGTTGGATATTGGTTTTCATGACGACATCATCAAAATCATTTCTTTTTTACCTAAAAAGCGTCAAGGGCTATTATTTAGTGCTACGATGGCTCCTAAAATCCGTAAGCTCGCCAAAGAGATCTTGCACAACCCTGGGGAGATTAGCATAGCTGTTTCTAAGCCTGCAGAAGGTGTAACTCAACAGGTTTATCTTGCTTTTGAAGAACAAAAAGCGACTATCGTAAAAAACGTTCTTAAGGATAAAGACTCCTACCAAAGTATTATCATTTTCTGCTCTACCCGCAGAAAAGTAGAACAACTGGCTCGGAAATTAAAAAGACAAAACTTCAATGCTCGGGGCATCTCTTCCGATTACGATCAAGAAGAACGAGAAACCGCAATCCTGGATTTTAAATCCCGAAAAACAAGGATTTTAGTTGCAACAGATGTGATGAGTAGAGGGATTGATATCAAAGACATCAACCTGGTGATTAACTATGATGTACCGGGTGATGCAGAAGATTACGTCCACCGTATCGGCAGAACAGCTAGAGCTGCGACTAAAGGCATGGCCATTACGTTGGTGAATGAGGAAGAAATGTACAAGTTTCAGCGCATTGAGCAACTCATAGAAAGAGAGCTTGAAAAACTACCTCCTCCCGAAGAGCTAGGACCCGGACCAGAGTGGAAAATCAACGAAAAAGGCGGTAAAAAGAAGCGGTATGGAGGAAACTCCAACAAAAAGAAGTTTTACGGAAACCGAAAGAATAAGAAACCATTCGCTAAAGGGAAACAAAACCCTCCTCGGGATAAACCGAAGTCTTAACCTTTCAAAAGCACATTCTAGTTTTTAGTGGTAGGCGTTTTATAAGCGCTTTTCACTAAATCCTCCATGGAAGCGTATTTTAAGCTTTCCTCATGGGTGGCTTCCAATACAACCAATGGAGCTTTACCGGCTTCAAAAGCTTGCTGCCACCTAGAAGCACAAAGGCACCACTTATCCCCCGCTTTTAACCCTTTAAAACCAAACTGTGGATAAGGAGTACTCAAATCGTTACCTACAGATTTAGAGAATTCTAAAAACTCATCCGTTACTACCGTACAAATGGTATGAACCCCAGTGTCATCCGGGCCTGTATCACAACATCCATTGCGGTAAAAACCGGTTAACGGATCATTGCTGCAAGCGATTAAAGGTTCTCCAAATACGTTTACTGATTCTTCTATTTCAAATTCCATAGTCTAAAAACTAAAATTGTTCCGCTCTCGCTTGTTTCACTTCATCCAAAAAGCGCTGCATTACCTTCCCCTTAGTGTGCGGCATCACCACTATTTTCCACCACTTCGCCTTTCCTTCATACGTATCCGCCACCAAACGGTAGCGCAAGCATAACGCTTCGGGTATATAACCCGCTTTTATGGTTACAATGTTCACATGTGGATTTCGGAAATAAGGAATTCCCATATCATCCAACGCTTTGCATAAGCTTTGGGTTTGGTCCATTAAGCCTTGGATATTTTTTGCCCAGCCTTCCGGACCATGTGTTTGCAGTATCATCCAAATGGAAATGGCTTGTGCCCCATTCCGGCTTCCACATAAAGTATAATCCAAGCCTTGTACATACTGTGCCTCGTTGGTAGCTGCATAATGCATCCAGCCTTTGCGAATCAAAAACATACCGGTTCCATAGGGAGCCATGAGCATCTTATGGGCATCCAATGTAATGGAGTTGATCTCTGGGTTTCGAAAATCTAGAGGATTGTTTTTATCTGTAAAAGGATAAATAAAACCCCCAAAAGCTCCATCAGCATGAACTTTAAAAGGATAGGATTTTTTCTTAAAAACAGCTGTAAGAGCACTCAATTCATCTACTGAGCCAAACATAGTCGTACTCATATTGGCAATCAATATGAAATACTTTACCCCTTGAATATTAGCATCGTGTAACACCTGCTCCAGCATCTCAGGCTGAATTTGGCGGCTCTCTTCATCCACATCAACCGGTATAGATTGAATGCTTAACAGGTTGGCTCCTTTGTAAAAAGAGTAATGACTGTCTGTACTGAAAACAACACCTATTTCATGATTTTTTGCTCTAAACTGTTTTTTATAATAATTCCGGTAAATCCAAAGCGCTTGAATATTGGCCTCCGTTCCACCTGGAGAAACGTAGCCATCTATACTCTTCTCCTCCGCATGCATAATCTCTTCCGAAACCAAACGGATCAATTCAATCTCCAGCTGCTGTGTACCTCTAAAAAGGTCTTCTCCCTTATCTTCTGTAAGGGTATGGCATCCAATATGATTCGGATTATTGATGAAGGTAGTTAAGAAAGGTGCATTCTCTAAAAAGTCTGCATCTCGGTAAAACTGTGAGGTATCCAGATAAGACCCTGGTATGCCTAAAATATAATCGGAGTCGTAATTTCTATTTTGATCGAGGGCACCAAAAACACGTTCTTTGATAGCCTCTTTGGTCATTTTTTTCCAAAGCATGTGCAAAAGTAAAACTTCTGCAATCCTTGAACACTAACAAAAGTCAGCTTTATGCAATACAAACCATGGTCACTTGATCTTTTTCTGAGTTCCGCCTTTTATTGAGCTCCAAGGAAGCCCGAACTACAGGGATATTGAGGTCTTAATCACTTTATTTTTGGTGAAATCCAAGAATTTGAATCGTTAACGAGAGAAATACTCAATAAACAAAGCTGTAGTGAGGATAACCCATATAAAGCTTATTAAACCCAAAATGTAGCATAAAAGTCCTTTCACATAGTGGATAAACTTTTTACCAAAAAAACGACCTATAGCCCAAGAGAGATGAAGAACACCAATTACCACAATCTTATCGGCTACCACATTTGGTACCATAAGATCTACAATACCAGCAAGAGTAAAGAAATACATCGCTGTACCTAGAATAAAAAAGGAAAGAACTAAAAGCTCAAAAAAATTATAACCATATTTTCTAAAAAAGACCTTAATCCAAAAGGCTATAAAAATGGCTACCACAATATTTGCGTATCCATAATTCTGGGAAACCCATCTCAATATTATGGATCCTAATGCATCCTCCTCAAAAGAGTAATTCATGTAAGCATCCTGAAACTTTAGTGTTCTTTGCAATAAGGTATAGATTAAAGAGCTCAATAAAATATAGATAATCGGCTTTACAATCCGTCCTCTATCTGCTTCCACAAAACGTTTAATGGTTGAACCCGGACGCAAAAGGAGCTCCCGTATGGTGTATAAAATGCCTTTATCAAAGTTTAAAACGCTTCCTACTTCAGCTAAAATGTAAGCACCATCTATTCGCTTTGGCTTTTGAGGTTGTCCGCATTGGGAACAGAACCTACCCGATAAAGGTTCTTGACACTTAACGCAGTATTGTGTTTGATTTAATTCCGGCATGTTTAGCTCACTTTCTTGTTTATTCTATACTATAATGAAGCTTTTAGATAGTTTTCTTTACTCAGTTCCCATCGATTCACCTCTTGTTCAAAATTTAGATAACCCGGAACGGTAGTGTATCTCTTTACAAAGCTAAAACCCACCCTTTCCAATGTTTTATTTGGTGCAGCGTTTAGAGCATATGGCTCGCAAATAAGTTTTTTCAGTTTTAGGCTTTCAAAGTAAAAAGGAAGCGACTTTTTCACAAGCTCCGCTCCCATGCCTGCTCTACGGTTTTCAGATTGCCACAAATGCAAATGCATGGTTGCTTCTTTCCCAAACTGAATTTGATTTACATTAGAATGCCCAATTCGTTTATTGCCATTGAACCAAATAAGAGCATATGATTCTTTGAGTTCTATAGGAGAGTTTATTTGGAGCATAAGGCTCTTTAAAAACTCATCCCTAGAGGGTAATTTTCGAATATCAGCACCCATATCAGCTAAATAGTCAGCATCTGAGTTAAACCAATAGCTTAAAAGGCCATCTACATCGCCTTCTTGAATTTCTCTTACTTTTAAATCTAACTCTTCCATTTTTTATGGAGTAAGTAGGTTATAGAAAAATAGCAATCAAAATTTTCAATTACCTTCTTTTCCCTCTAAAATTTGATTTTGGAGAATTCTTTTTCTTCTTACGATTGGCAAAGAATTCTTGTTTTCTTCTTTGCTTTTCCTTTTCAGCTTCCTTCTTTTCTGCAGCATTCATAGGTTTATCCGTTTGGGGAAAAGGATTGTCAGATGCAATTTCTATCTTTTGCTTGGTGAGCTTTTCAATATCCCTTAAATACACGTTTTCTTCTGGCTCGCAAATAGAGATGGAAATTCCCTGTTCCCCTGCTCTACCGCAACGCCCTATTCGGTGAACATAAGTTTCAGGTTCATTGGGTATATCGTAGTTTATCACATATTGAAGCTTGTCAATATCTATTCCACGCGCAGCAATATCCGTAGCTACAAGCACATTTACATCACCCGCTTTAAATGACTTTAATGCCTTTTGCCGTTGGTTTTGACTCCTATCTCCATGAATCACGGCTGCTTCAATCTTGCTCTTTCTAAGGTTACGTGCTATGCGATCTGCACCATGCTTGGTTCTTGAAAAAACCAACACTTGGTCGGATTCTATCGTTTTAAGAATGTGCAGCAACAATTTCGCTTTAGCATCTTTATTGGTAGGATATACTTGCTGTTGTATCGTTTCAGCCGTAGATGAAACCGGATTTACCGCTACCTTTTCTGGGTGGTTTAAAATTTGTCTGGATAAATCGAGAATATTCCGTGGCATGGTTGCCGAGAAAAATAACGATTGTCTTTGCCTAGGTAATTTAGCGAGCACCTTTTTAATGTCATTTATAAAGCCCATATCCAGCATTCGGTCGGCTTCATCAAGCACAAAATGCTTTATATCCCTTAAGGAGATAAAACCTTGATCCATTAAATCAATCAAACGTCCTGGTGTAGCTATTAAAACATCTACTCCACGTTTCAACTCTTGAGTTTGTGATCCTTGTTTTACGCCTCCAAAAATTACCGTGTTCTTAATGTTGGTGTATTTCGCATAAGCCGTAAAGCTTTCCCCAATTTGTATGGCTAACTCTCGTGTTGGAGTGATTACTAAGGTTAAGATTCTTCTTTTTCCGTTGGCATTTTGGTCGTTGTTTACCAATTGTTGAATGATAGGAATAGCGAAAGCCGCTGTTTTTCCTGTACCGGTTTGTGCACTTCCGAGCACATCCTTTCCCGATAAAACTAAGGGAATGGATTTGGCTTGAATGGAAGTAGGTTCTGTATAATTTTGATCCCTTAACGCTTTAAGTATGGAAGGGATTAATTTTAAATCTTCGAATTTCATCTCTTTTCTAATGGTTTACGGCATGTTGAACAAAGTGCAATTTTGCAGCTCCTATTCTCGCGTTGAAAGTAGTGCATTCCATTCAGTAATCGAGGCCAAATGTGAATCATCGTGGCTCTAGCCGATAAAAATACGAATGAACGGATTGTTTCTCGGTATTTCAATTTTAGAAAAACGCTCTTAAACACAATCAAGAGAAGTTTAGAAATATTGCATTTTTATTGTTTATCAATAAATAATTATTACTTTTAAATAAATATTTATTGATTTATGAAAAATCCACTTAGTCTCAGACTTCTCTATTTACTTACTAAAATCTCTTATTGGGGATTAATCATTCTTATCGGTATTATTGTTTTTGCCGGAATAATTATGCTTACGCTTGATCCAGAATTGATGGAATTGGGCTTCTCTTCTAATTTATTCCACATAGAGCAAGTCATTTATCTTAAAGGAGATTTAAATACTCCCATAGAAGTTGAATTTAGTGCAGACACAATTAAAGTACCGGTTAAATATTTAGATAGACCTACCATGACTTACGTTTTACTCCTATCTCTTCTCTATTTATCTTGTCTGCTCTTTGTTATTCGTTATTTCAAAACCTTTATCCGAAAAGTGATGGATGGACAAATTTTTCATTCGGAGAGCATTTTTCTACTTAAAAAAGCGGCTTTGGGTTTGGTAATAATGGAGTTGCTCGATTGGATTGCAGCTACGGTAGGGTATTTCTATGTACAACGAAACTTTGATCTTGGTGATCTTGAAAGCTCTTTTTCTTTGTCTTTTCCTTCCACTACTCTTATCATTGCACTAACGCTTTGGGTACTGGCTTATATTTTTCAGAAAGGAAAAGAAATGGAGGACGAGCAAAAACTTACGGTATAGATATGGCAATTATTGTAAATCTGGATGTAATGCTCGCTAAGCGCAAAATGTCGCTCACCGAGCTATCCGAAAAAGTTGGAATTACCATGGCCAATCTCTCAATTTTGAAAAAAGGAAAGGCCAAAGCAGTTCGCTTCTCTACACTAGATGCCATTTGTGACGCGCTCGACTGCCAGCCCGGAGATATCCTGGAAAGACAGGATGAGACCGATTAGATAGGTAAGAATAAGCGGAATAAGGTTCTACTTCTTACGCTGCTTTTTCCCTTTTAAAGGTTTACATCCGGAGGGTAGCTCTTTTTGATACCTAGCGGTTAACTGTAGTTTAGAACCCTTAACTACATATTCTTTTAAGTTGATGGATGATTTAGGCACGCCATCCACCAGAAAAAATACCTCGTAATGAAACAGAATATCGTTTAAAAAGGAAACTTCAAAATCTAGATATTTTCGGGTTGAATCCGCATTGGAGGCTTTTTCATAGTAATAAGGTAAAAAGAGCTGAGCCGCAGTGTCAGTTGATTTTCTATCGAACTTACCAATACCAGAGGCACCTTGAGATCCTACTTCGGAATCTTGCCAGGGAAAGTCGCTACTCACCACTCGAAAAGGAATAAAATGAATATTTAAGCTATCAAAAGTAGAGTCGAATTCTACGGTTATGTATTTGATGTATATCGGCTTCAATAGATTATAATCCAAATATACCATCTGAGAGGTTTTTTCCTTACTTAAGCTCAGCGTATCTGGCAGTACTAAGCCAATGTCATATAGCGTATCCTTTTCCTTTTTGGTTTGCAAAAGTTTTTGGAATACGGGTGGAGAGGCAATGTAGTATTTAGAAATGTGGAAGGTTTCATTGGTTAAGGTATCCTTTTGTTCTCCATAAGGCACATCGGATAAGATTTGGTTGGATGTATCCCATGTAAAGCCTTTTTTAGGCCCTCCCCATAATACCGAAGATGGGGTTAAGTTGGTATTACAGCCGCATAGGGTAATTTGATGGTATTTGCCATGCGGTAAAGTTGAATTTCCTAAACCAAAATTTATGGTCCCTGTGTTTTTAGGCACATATGAATTTTGGCTTTGAGCAGAAGAAAATAAAAGACAAAGCAATAGACTGATTACAAAGTGTTTGGTATGTAAATGCATTTTGAGTAGAAGCGTAAATGAAACACTAAATTTTCTCTAATGTAAGATATCCCGCTCATCGTTTAGCTTATTTCATGCACCTTATACACCTTACTCTATTCTTTAAAAGTCCGCGGCTTCAATATGTATGTTTACAAACAGTTCAGGACTAAACACATGGCAACATCTCTGTAAGTTTATGAGCTTTACTTTTGCATCCATAGTTCAAGGGCGGAGAATTTAGAATCATTTACTCCTTTCCAAATTCATCAATCAATTCATTGGGATCAGGTTGATTTTTCTTCCAGTTGTTCTCTAAGTATTTATACAACCCATAGCAACTCAAAATTCCAAAAGGAATCATCAATAAACCAAACAAAACATCATTCATATTATCCGTAAACCCAGGCGAAACAATGGCACCAACAAAACCCACAATAAAGCTCACAAATACAATTCCTCCATAATAGACCACAACACCTAGAATGGCATAGCCCCACTCACTTTTATTGTATTCTTCTGCCAACTTATAAAAGCGCTTACCGATCCAATACAGCAATACTAATCCTAACATAATCTCAATTTATGGGGTTGTTTTTTCATTCCCGAAGAAAAGGAATTAAGCAAACAAATACTAAACCTCTTTCTAACTTAGAACTTTTGTTCGCCACCTTCATTTCCACATCATTACTGTACCAATGGCCCAGCCTAACACCATTAACCCAAACAAGAGCTTAACTTGTTGAGCGTTAACCTGTGTTTTTACTTTTAAAATAGATAGCCGCAACAAGCCCGGATGTTTTTCAAGAAATTCTCCTCCTTTTTTAAAGTAAATCCATCGAATGCCTAAAAGCATCAGCACAGCCAGAGAAAGATGAAACATCAAAACCATGGGATTCGTATTTCTTGGCTTAAAATATTCAGATGCGCTTTGTGTAATTCCACTCAAATCGCCAATCATCATTATGATCCATGGCAAGCTAGCGTATAACAACCACCCTATAAACAGGTTCTGATATCCTTCCTTTAGCTCAGGATTCACATCTATATAATCTTTAGACCGATACTTTAAAACGAGTCCATTTATCACCGTAACGGCCATAAACATTATCCATACATGATCAAGTAGTAGTTTCATTTTTTAGTTTGTTTTCGTCTTTATTGGCACTGAAATTAGCCTACTTCATCTAATTGTACAAACTTCCTTGTTTGAGATTTTTTTTTCTAATTCAGCTTCTTCCAAAAAACAACTTTGTCATCCCCTTCTTCATAAAAATCGGGGATTATGGCTTGTTTAACATAATGGCAATTGTTGTAAAATTTTCGAGTAAGCTCAAAATCAGGTTTTCCAGAGGTTTCTACGATCAAAATTCGATTACCTCTTTTTCGTAGTAGGTTTTCAATATAATTCATCATCTCTCTACCTACTCCCTTGCCTTGATGCTCTTTATGTACCGCGATTGCATATAAGTTGTATGTTCCTTCTGTAAGTTTCTCAGGAGCACAATACCCTATAGAAATTGGTTTTCCTTGTTCTTGTTCAAATGCAGTAAACCAAATGTCGGTTGACGACCTATTGCTTAAGTAGTCGTTTATCATATCATCCAATAAAGAAGAGGGAAATAGCTCACTAGAATCTAACACCGTTTTTAAAGCTGGAATATCTTCCTTTGTTACTTTTCTAATTTCTGCACACATCTCATTTATTTTGTAAGCAAAAGTAAATACACATAATGTACTAAGATTGTACGGTTCTGCTATTGTAAACTTTAGAAGGACTTATACCCAATACACTCTTAAACGAATGGCTCAAATGGGCTTGGTCAAAAAAACCGTTTTCCAAGGAAACGGCTGTTAAGTTGGTTTCATCAACTAAGTATTGGCGAATCGCTTGTTTTAACTTATTCCAAACCAGATACTTTTTTATAGAAACGCCAATATGTTCCTTAAAGAGATGGGATAAACGACTTTCTGATAAAAATACTTTTGACTTTAAGGACTGAATGAGGTGGATATACTCAATTTCGTTGTTCTGAATGAAATCAATACTTGCCTTAACCCTTTCATCTGTTGGTGTTTTTAAATCCTCCGTACTCGCTAAGACTTCAATTTTTGAGAATAGACTATTCTTTGAAAAAGTGTGTGTTTTCAAAAAAATACCATTTTTAAGCGTTAGGTTGTTGCTTTGCAAAAAATTACAGAAAACAGGATTGTGGCATTCCATCATCAACACCTTGAGGCAAGCCCCTTGCGAACTAAGCCTGTGTTGAATATTAGAATCAATGATGGCAAAACCTAGGTTCTCCTTTTTTTGCCCATTGATTTCTAAAGAAAATGAACCTTGTATTGCTTGAACGATTTCAACGACAGGATGTGAATGACTCTTTGTATCTATATCTGTAAGCTCAAAACTATAAATGCCTTGGTCTAAATCAAATTTTAAAATGGTCATTCTTCTCGCTAAATTTATTTAGTTTCCCTAGAGTTCCTTTATCTTATGTAATGCTCTAGATTCATAACTACATGGATACCATTCATAATCGTATGAATGATGATCAATAGCCAAATGCTTGCCCCTTTGTCCCTTATAAATCCAGCAGTGAGTGAAAATATCAATACAAGCGCTACCCCAGTAGTGGCAAAAACCGTATCCATCACCCAAAAGAAACCAAAGTGGGTGATTGTCATGAGTCCGCTAGCTAATAAATTCCCTATACTGATAGGACTTTTTATCACTTGTGTGTTTTGATTGACGTAATTCTGAATAAACCCTCGATAAGCAAATTCTTCATAAAACGAATTCACGATAAAACTGAGAATAACCAGTTTGAAGTTGTTGTTATTCATGAAATCCACTTCGGTACCGTAAGCAGCTAAAAAGTAATTATTGAGAACGAATAACGCTGCCAAAAATAGAATCAAACCGAGCTGTTCTTTGCTAAACCTACCAAAACGGAACAAAACCTTTTTATCTCGTACAAAACGTAGGGTATAAATAACAAACAAGACCCCTAAGAATAGCTTCAACAGCAGCCCCAACCCCTCTTTATTTACGCTAGGTTCCAATAGTTTGTATAAGGAAGCCCCTAACCCAAGTGTGGATCCAAATAAGAGAATGGGAAAGCCGTATTTTTTCATTTCAGCGTATTATTAAATGTCGCTTTCCGTATTACTAAAGAATCGATTTATACACACTCACTGAACGATGAGTTTTTGATGTTCTATTTCTCCATCCCTGTTGATGATAATCAACTGGTAAAGACCGCTCTCTAAATCGATTACCAGTGGTTTGTGCAACCCTACTTGGGTGTAACACGCCTGTCCCACTGCATTTAAAATTACGACTTGGTCTACTTCGTTTTCACTCTCTATGGTTAGCAACGAACTTGATGCAACGGGATTAGGAAATACTTTTGACCGAAGCTGTTTAAAGGATCCAGTTGCACCAAGAGTACAATTGAAAGTAAAACCATAGTGTACATTCATAAAATGCAGCATAACGTCCGCTAAATCGTTGGAGTACTTTGACCGATTGGCGGATAAAACCATAAATTTCCAATAGGTTTCAAGATGTGTAGCATCTATGGTTCCGGTAGTTTTTGAACCGTATCTCCATGTGTTTTGCCCTGCAAAGAAAAAGGTAACAGCTATATCTGGTGCAGGATGTAAAGGACTGGGTGCAGATTTCCAACCCAGCGAATCCAGCATACCTCCCAAACTTGTACGCCCTTTTACAACCTCTAAAAAGTCAGCACCACCTGTGGTACACAAATTTTTAATGGTAGAGTAATTCACCCGTGTTCGAATTACTGAATCAGCCTGATTCAAATGTACTTTTGAAACGCCTAAACCAATCATATTCCATTCTTCAGGCGCTCCGTTTCCATGCAGCTCAAAGTAATGCCCTTTGCCCCAATCTGCAGATACTTTCTTGTAAGCAACTTGAATAAAACGATGAAAATCGTTTAAGGCTTGCAAAGCGGTTGCATTTGTTCCAGCAGAAACAGCAGAATCTACCGCTTTATGAACGGGATTTAGCTTATTAGGTTTTAAGTGATTTATGATAATATGCGGACGGCAGCCTCCAGATTTGAGATGTAGTGAATCCGCCATAAAACGGGCTAACTCCAAGGTTCCATTGTCGGCCCCTCTTGTATTGATATCCGGCAGATTTGAAGGTTCTAAGGATCCTGCATGTGGCGCCACAATAATAATAGGCATATCTCCAGCTATATACTCAATGTAGTTGTTTGCATCAAAATATGACGTTCCCGCTACGTATTGCGCGTCTATGCTTTCCGTGAATAGAATGGAAAGTAAAAAGCTGATGAAAATTCTCAATTCAGTATCTGTTTATTTGTTCAAGATAGGTTTTTGTTTTGAGCCTTTAGTGTGCTCCCTTCGCTCCGCCTAACATTAACCACTAATACTCATTCATACATTTTGGCCTTTTTTGAAAATGGCCCTTCAACAGTTGCATTACCTTCTCTAAACGTGGCTAAATAATAATCAGCTGTTTTGCTAAAGCTTATTAACCTCTTAGGTTTTTCGGCTTCATAAACAAGGTGGTTTTCTGATTCGTGAATTTTGTTGCCCTTGTTTTTTTCAAAGTAATCATCCATCCACTTTATAAGCCCCGACCTATCCTTAATTTCTGCTATTTCTAATTTGATTCTGTTGAAGCCTGTAGCAACAGAAATCCCAAGGATTACCAATATGACAAAGTCCCAAACTTCAAAACTCAGCGAATTAAAATCAAATCCATTATTTATCAATCTAATTACCAACAACATCGCAAGCGTTAGAATTACCATAGTGGCAAAGCGAATGCTTCGTATCCTGAGAGTTTGATCTTTAATTTTCATTTTAATGTGGCCTTTCGTTTTTGTCTACACTTTGGTTTTATCGTTTAAGCTATTGTAAATTAGACCGTATTGCCGGAGCTTCGTTCATTTATCCAGTTCAATATATTTTCCGATTCAATAAAGTTTTCAATTACTTTCTCTGCACCAAAATTTGTCAACCCTCTGTTATTTTTAAAATCCACCCCAATAAAATTAATTTCTAGCACCTGAGTGGTTTTAAAGTCCCATAGCCCATCTCCAAAATAAGTAATGGATTCAAACTCTGTTATACTATGTTGACTCAAAGCTTCATTAACTACAAACTCAATGATTTTACCTCTATTGTAATGATCATTAGAAGATTTAAAAATATAATTACTAAGATTAAGACCTACCGAATTGCATTTTAATTCAGCCGTTTCCTTCCACCCCCCAGTAGCAAAACCTATTTCAAAATTAGGTTGAACTGAAAGTAGTTCTATAAAGCGTAAGGATTGTTCAATTTCTGTAAATCGTTCAACATTGTCTTCCAATAAAATTTTGAAATGTGATTTAATAGTTTCTATTTCTTCTTCTTTAGGCTCCCGATTAAACCATTTTTCAAAAATTTCGATTGTCAATCCACTATCCGTAACATTCTTAAAGTCATTCCAGTCTGCATGGGTCAAATCAATTTGGTACAGATCTTTAAAAGTTTGAATAAAGCATTTGTCATCTGCATTTACAGAGTCCAAAATTGTTCCATCTATATCAAATATTATCAGTTTCATTTAATAATGGATAACGAAATCAATCATTGAATTATACCTTTATTTTGGTGTGGTGCAAAACCACGATGAATGATAGCCTTTGTTATATACCCGTTCTTTTATTCCATTAAAAATTTCAGTTCATCATAAGTTTTACTTGGTATAAATTCCATCAACCCATAATCCATTAGTTCATTTATCTTAACTGGATCTTTATTGATGATTTGTTTTTAACTTTCTCCTACTTACTACGCAAAATAAAAATTTAAGAACACTGCTTAGCGGAACTTTTGAAGTATAAATGGTCCCCTCTACTTATGATCTAAAGATGTAATAAGCCCAATTGTATTACCTGCAACATCTTCAAACCAAGCAAACACTCTTCCATCAGGAAGTTTTATGGGTTTTACCAGTACCTTCCCTCCATTCGATTGTACTTTCTCTAAGTCCAACTCCAGCGAGTCAGTTTCAATATAGATGGTAACATACTGCTGCGGCTCATTAGGTCCTAGCTTATTAATATGTCCGGGTATACTGTCTTTTACGCCCGTATCTATTACCGCAGAGCTTCCCTGCTGTTTTAGGTTCCAATCAAATACAGTTTTATAAAACGTAGAGGTTTTTTCAAGATCGTTACAGCCTATTTCAAAGTGTACTACCCTTTTCATCTTTAACTAATTTTATTTAATCCAAATTTAGTTGCCAAGACACACCAAACCGGTCTTCAACAAAAGCAAACTTTGTGCTGAAACCATAATTATCTAATGGCATTAAAGCTGCTCCATTTTCCGTTAATTTCGCAAAAAGTCTATCAATTTCATCGTCCGTTTTACATTCAACCCAATTTGAAACTCCAGGTGTAAATGTCCACTCGTGTTTGATGTAACTATCGCTACAGGCAAATTTGCTGCCATTTAACTCAAAAGTCGCTACCATAATGCTTCCTTCTTTGGCTGGTCCATCTTTCCCATATCGTTCAATATGGGTAATTTTTGAATTCTCAAACAAGCCTACGTAAAAGTTCATGGCCTCTTCCGCATTATTTTCTTGAAAGGTTAAAAAGGTTGCAATTTGAGGTTCAGCCTTACTTACTGGATTGGCTTTTGCACTTTTTAAACTATCTAATTCTGTTCGCAATGCTTTTAGTTCTTCACCGTTAGCCTTGCTTTTAAAGTCGGAGCAACTGAATGCTAGCATGGATAGAACCAGTACAGCTATTATATTTTTCATTTTTTGAGTCTTTAGATTAGAGGGTTTCTACAATTTGAATATTGTTTCCACACGTATCGTTGAAAACAGCCACTTTTACGGTACCCATTTCTGTAGGCTTCATACTAAATTCTACGCCTAACTCTGTCAGCCGTTTATAGTCAGCATCAACACTGTCTGTGTCAAACTGAGTATATGGATATCCGGCTTCCATCAATGCATCCTGAAACACCTTACAAGGTTCAAAATGATTCGGTGCAGGCTCCAACAGCAACTCTGGTCCATCTTGCCATTCTGCTGAAACGAGTGTTAACCATCTGTTTCCGCCTCCTAACGGTAGATCCTTCTTTTTTATAAAACCTAATTTCTCGGTATAGAATTCTAAAGCTTTTTGTTGATCTCTAACCGGAATGCTAATTAATGTTACTTTCATCTTTGATGTATTTTCTATTATTCTTCAAAGTTCAGAACCCTTAATCTAATGTGCTTCTCGAAAGTTGCTCTTTTTGAAATTCACTGGGTGATTTACCCGTTTTGGTCTTAAATAAAGTACTGAAAGAACCTAAGCTTTCGAACCCAACGGCAAAACAACTTTCCGTTACAGACACCCCATTTATAAGCTGCTCCTTAGCTTTCTCAATTCGTTTATCCATTAAGTATTGCCATGGTGTTTGGCCATAGTACTTTTTAAACAAACGCAGCAAGTGGTATTTAGAAACAAGCTGAATATGTGATAGAATATCTAGGTTTAAATCAACCTCATAATGGTTTTCGATATAGTTTCGCACTCCAATTACAGTGCTAATCTGCACTTCGTTTGAATAAACAGTGCCTCGGATTCCGTTCAACTCCTTTTCGTAAACTGTCATTGTTTGTTTTCTTGCAATACCACCAAATTTCTTATAGATGAGCAGTGGAAAATTTATGATAACCACTTTTCAGTTTACAATATACATGCATTAAACAAAAAGAGGTTGAGGAAGTACTAACCTTACCTCTCGCATGTAGAGCCAATAAAGCCCCAAAACTCAAATTGTTTGGTAGAGCCCTTACGTCATCGTTTTAATGATATTCAAGCATGGTTGAATCCTGTTTTATGAAAAGTATAGTTAAAGTACTCAATGTCTTTTTTACACTTTTGAGCGATCAGGGTTCGACTTTTATCCGTATAGTATTCTCTGTAATCTTTTGGACTGGTAACGTTAACAACGGGCGTTTCTATCAAATTTAGCTTGAATTGATTGGCAATTGTTCTGATCTCGTTGTTGATATTTTCAAAGCGAAATATTTTATCCGCTACTAAATCACCGTTTTTATTTATAAAATAGTCTAGCGTATTGTAATAAAACGAATGATTGGTAAAGTCTGCTGCAAGATCGTATTCGATAAATTTTTCCAGCCTTATTCTTTCTTCCGCCATACTTTTTTGATCGTTCATGTAGATCAATGAGTACCAAGATAAAATGCGTTCCCACGGATTTCTCGTAAATCCAAATTTGTAATAGTCGCTATACTTTTCAAAAAAATCAGCATCAACCATCATCGCGTTACAGTGCTGAGAAAAAGTCTCAATATCATCGACTAGTTCTTGTCTTAGGATATTACTAAAACTCGTACCTCCAGTTCTCTGTACATGAATAAAAACTAGCTTTTTTATATGTGAAATAATCATATTAATATTCGGATTTAGCCCATTCAGTGGCAAATTTTAATTGAAGAAGGTTTGGTCATATAGCAAAGGTTTATTTGCTGATTACCATACACCTAGCTAGCAACGTGTCTTATTTCTTTTATTGTTCATTTCTATTCACCATTGGTTTAGCAGCAAGCACTATGAGGTAACCTATTCCTAATCCAACCATGGAAAAAATCACATCATTCTTATCATACACGTTAGTCCCGCAGGGCGCTATGTACTATAACGCTTGTTGTGTTCAGTCTTTTGTCATTTTTTTAACCGCTAAAACTCTCTCATCGGAATAGAGTTTCACAAAATAAACTCCAGGGTTCAATTTCTTGACTGAAAAGAAGTCTGTATTTAGGTGTTCAAATAAGACTAAACTCCCATTGGAACCATATACTTTAAGAGAAGTTATGCTAAAGTTTGATTTATTCAATACTCCAACTTGATCACTGGCCGGATTCGGAAAAAGTTGAATATCTGTGTTTAAATCAATTGTTTCATTTGTAGCCAAAGCGGCAAAAGTAAATGGGATTGTGCATTCAGGATTCCAAACTTGAAGATTTCCGGAAAAACCAGCTGGAAAACTTGAATATCCTGATTTTAACCTAATAATGTATTCCGTTGTGTCAAAAATTGGGTCTGCTGGATTCGGCATCCACATACCTGAACCAGTCCATTCATTAATTGTATCTCCAAGTTGATCTACAAACCAGAAATCGGAGTAACCTGAATTGCAATTACTGGAATCAGAAGTCATTTTAAATGTGAAAGCCGCTTGCCCTTGTGTAGTAACCGTATCTCTTAACTCAATAATTCTGATATCAACGCAAGGGCATTGTGAAAATCCATAATTGCATAGAGTAACTAAGCAACCCATGAGAAGAAATTTAACCGTACTTTTCATAACCATTCTTTTAAATTAAACACAACGTCAGTTTGTCTAATAACCCGAAAGATAGATAAAACAGACGTTTGAAGAGAAGCGTTTTAAGAGGTTTGAAAATTTAGATTAGAGTAATTTCTTTTTGAAAAACAGCTTCTTAGGTGAGTCCAAAAGAAGTTTAGGGAGAAAATAAATCGAGAAAAACAGAAGCAAGTACCCTTAAGGTATTTTTTAAACAGACTTAGGCCAAT
>CAZAJG010000045.1:0-33895 GCA_964485405.1 uncultured Owenweeksia sp.
AAATAACTTCAATCTTACTCTTGTCGATATCTAAATACTCCTGTAAATCATTTTTGGTCTGCTCACTAGTAGCTACTATTTTAGAAGCTTGCTGACAAGCTGATTTGACCTTAAGTGTATAAATCTTTCGATCAATTGGACTGTACAATTCAGGCTTTCTAATAAAGATGAGATCATGAACGCTTACAATGCTGGGTATTCCTTTCTTATCCAAGTTGGAGGGCAATTCATGACTGAGGCCGTGAAACACATCCACCTTATCTTTTTTAGCTCGTTGCGTAACCAGTTTCTGTCGCCATAAATTGGTAAGGATGGGGTTTTTATAATCCGGACGAATCTCGTGTACATGATCAAAGTCATCCCCAAACTTGATTTTGCCTAAAGAAGGATTGTAAAGGAAATACGAATTTTCAGGATGGTATTGGGCTAATGCTCGAATTAAATTGCGACTGTAATTTCCTAACCCGCTTCGGTTATGGAAAACTCGCTTTGCTTCATATCCAATTCGCATAATCTGTTCTAAATACTTACTAAATCAGCTGTTCGCTAACCAAACCATAGTACCTTCATTGTAAATCCCCAATGCTTTTCCTTTCAATTCTTTTCCAATAAAAGGAGAGTTGTGAGATTTACTCTGTATATGTTCTTTTTGCAAAGTCCACTTTAGATCAGGGTTAAAAAAGGTCATTTCTGCCCATTTTCCTTTTTCAATAGTTGGTAGTTCCAAATCTAGAATTCTCCTAGGATTGATTGCTATTAATTCGATTATCTTATCCCAAGACAGTTTACCGTCTAAAGCTTTACCTAATGCTCCAAAAAAGCTCTCCAAAGAGATCATTCCAAAGTCTGCATGATCGAATTCACATTTCTTACTTTCTACATCTTGTGGAGAATGATCGGAAGTAATGACTTGGATAATGCCATCTTTTAAAGCATCTATAAGTTTATCTCTATCCTCAGAAGTTCTAATAGGCGGTAAAACCTTCAAATTACTATCATAAGTATCTAAATCTTGATCGGTAAAAAACAAGTTAGCGATGGCTACATCAGCACTAAATTCTTTACCGTCTTTTTGGGCTTGTTCTAGTATTTTAACAGATCCTTGCGAAGAAATTCCCATTACATGGATCGGAGTTTCTGCATATTCAGCAAGATTAAGGAGGTTATGAAGTGTTAACTCTTCAGATAAAGCAGGAATTCCTTTTAAACCTAAATAGGTACTTTGATTGCCTTCGTGCATCTGCCCTCCATGTGCCAGATTTTCATCTAAAGGCATTACATGTATAGGTGGAGCAAAAGCCTTTGGGTATTGCATAGCTAATCGAAGAAGGGCGTTATTTGTAACGGGCTTTTTACCTTGACTAAATCCGATTGCTCCGGCTTGGTACATATCGTACATTTCGCTGAGCTCCTTTCCTTCTTGTTTTTTAGAAAAACTCCCGTACGGGTAAACGTTAACCGGTAGCTCTTCAGACTTTCGGTAAACATATTCGATAGAAGCTTTTGAATCCACTACAGGTTTCGTGTCTGGAGACAAACCTACTCCTGTAAAACCGCCAAATATGGCTGCGTTAATACCGCTCTCAATATCTTCTTTTTCTTCGTGCCCAGGGTCGCAAAAGTTTGCTCTCAGGTCAAACCAGCCTGGACTAACATGGAGGTTGTCGGCTTCAAAAATCTCCACTCCATCCACATCAATGTCATCCTCAATCAAAGTGATAACATCCTCTTCAATCAGTATATCTTTCACCAAACCATTGTGTGAGGAGGTTGGATCAATAATGGTGGCTTTGCGAATCAGGATTTTCTTGAATTCCATATTTATTTCCAAAGTTTTAACAACAAAGTTTCTATACACAAAAAGAGCAGAGCCCCAACTAAAAACCATTGCCATAATGGATAGCCGTTGTAAATACTACTTACTTGAGAAGCCAGGTTTTTTTTACTCCCATTAAGGGCGTTTAGATTTTCGTTAGCGTCCGCTTTATCGCTCAGCGCTCCACTATCCCAAAACCGCCAATCGCTTTCGTTGGAGTTTATGTTTACCGCTACATTTCCGATTAACTCTTGCTTTTGAAGAACAGGATATGTTCCAGGCTTTAAGGAGGAAGGCAAACTGTGAATCTCAGTGGATACGCCTTTGTTTCTTTGGGGAGGAATGAGGTCGCCATTATCCGTATTCAAAACAACGGGTTCGTCTGTAAGTACAAACGCACGTTTAAATTGTTGCCCGCTTTGAGTACCTGCTAAATTGTACAATGGGCTTTTGGGTTGACTGTATAAGGCAATATTGAGCATGATGGGTACAATAATAGGATGCCTTGCAAGATTACCAGACTCTTTATTAAAGTCTGTTCCAAACACCAAAATTTGTCCGTTTGAGTGCGCTAAGCGGTTTATGATAGGTACTCCATCTTCTAAAACCAAAATAGGGAAGGAGGTGCTTAAGGGTAAATAACGGCTTACCCTAGGCAATTGTGGGCTTTTTGGTCTTTCGGTAAATACATTCTCAAATAAAGGATCATCCCAAACTACTCTGCTTACAGCTGTACTACGTTCTTTTAAGGCTTGTGTGGGCTTAGAGTTAAAGCTCTGAAGAATAGAATTGAACACCTCAATATCCTCCAAGTTTGGGATCAGCACAATATTGCCATTGGCCTGGAGATGTTGTTGTAAAGCGCTATTTAAACCCGATGGTAAGCTTTTAGGTTGGTTGAGAACGATGAGGTTGTATTGATTGAGTTCACCGTAATTTAATTGATTGATTTTTGAGAAATCAATAGAGTATACGCTATCCTGGTAAAGCTTTTGGAATAGATCTGATTGCTCTCCAATAACAAGAATGTTTATGGGATCTTTTACTTGGTAAGAGAAATAGAAGGTATTGTCAAAATAAGGTTCACCAGATTCAATCTCTAGTTTCCCTTTAAAATCACCTTTGGCTTTTGGACGAATAACAAATGCCAATTCTTTTTGAGATTTTGGCCCCAATTCAAATTCGGAAGCTCCTATCAATTCTTTATTTACTTCTAGGTTTATAGAAAGGTCTTCCATCTTCTCCGAACCATAATTTCTAACCCTAACTTTAACCTCTTGATCAAAACCAGGCTGAAGCACGGGAGACTCAAACCAAACAGAATCAATGGCAATATTCGAACTTTCGTTGGCGCGCTCCAGTCGGAGCAAATTGAGCTTCCAGTCTTCAAAATTTGGTATTTCCAACCCTGGAGTTTGAGATTTTTGAAAGTCAGAAATCATAAAAGCTTGCAGCAATCCTTTCTCTTCTTGATTTATGTTTTCCCAACTGCTCAACATTCTACGATGCACATCAGAAGTGGTTCTAAAGGCGTAAGAAGGCTTTATCTCGTCAATCAATTCAATAGCTTCTGGGCCAGAATAATAACGTTGTTCCTTTCCGTCAAAGTTATTGGTAAGAATCTGAATCTTAAAGTTTTTAGGCAAACTCTCAATGAGTTGAACAGCTTTTTCTCGGGCTTCGTCCAACAAACTACTTTGAAGACCACGCGCGGTCATGCTTAAACTATTGTCAATATAAACAGAGGCAAAGTTATTTTGCGTTTGATCCTCTTTAGAGGGAATAAAAGGTTGGGTAAAAGCAAAAACTAAAAGTGCTAAAGCTAAGAGACGTGTAATAAGTATTACCCAATGTTTAAGTCGATTAAAAGATTGCGACTTTTTTTGAATAGCCTGTAAAAAGCGATTGTTACTGAAATAAACCGTCTTATACCGTTTAAAGTTGAAGAGGTGAATAATTACCGGAATGCTTAACGCGGTAAGAGCCCAAAGAAATGACGGATATAAGAAATTCATTAAAAAACAAAGATATAAGAATGAACCATCAGGAAAATAACAATGAGTGAAAGATTTTAAGAATTATAAAAAGAGCACTCGCATTGGTGTATCTGGAGTAGATGGTTTATGGGTGAAACCAGTCAGTTTGGATGAAACTTAAATGCAAAGATGTAACGCTATTCGCGGGCAAAAAGTACTTGTTGAGATTTATTTTCAGAAGCACGGTTACAACGAACCATTATTCAATTTCCTCCGTTTGATACAGAATGTAGTTGAAATCATCCACGTTGGAAGAGTTTAACCCTAAAAGCCCGGTAAACGTAATTACATCATCGGTTTTGTATTTTTTAGGTTTCCCTTTAAACTTTAGACTCATTACGGATTCTGGACCGGCTCCTCCACAAAAAAAGCAGGCGCTAAACGGATATGCAGAAAGGGCATAAACACCTCCTTCTACATCTAAGGGAATGATGTATCCTTTTATGATGACCTGACGATTGTCTAGTGCCTTTATTTTTTCATCAAACTTTGGATATAAATACCAGGCTTCATACTCCTCATAGTATTTGTCCTCATAGTCTACATGGGAGAGGAATTTCCAATCAATGAGTTTGGCTGTTTTTTTCTGGGCATGTAAACCTTGCGAAAAAGAACAAATCAGAAAAGTATATACTAAAAGATATCTCATTCTTTAACCGTGGATTACTGCGTTTTTAAGCGTGAAGAATAGACCATTACCGCGATGATTGAGCTTTAGTACTCCTTTTATCATCAAATATTCATCGGTTGCAAATCGTCCAGGATCTGTTTCAAAAACTAACTCCACCACTGTTTCTGGCCCTGCATTACCGCAAAAGAAGCAAGAGGTAAAAGGGTTTTTGGAGAGCGCATACTTATTGGCTTCAATATCTACTGGAATAAGATAGCCGGTTATAACTACCTCTTCTCCATCGTATTGACTCATTAATATTTCAGGGAAGTGAGGTGTTAGCTCGGCATCGTCATTGCTAAAATCATTATTGTAGGTAGTTAAACCAAGTAACTCCCAAACTAATGGTTTTTGCGCCCAGTTTAAGAAGGGCATTAAACATATTGAGAGTAAGATTAAAAGTCTTTTATGCATCACTCAAGGTTTTAGATATATTTAATCGGAATGCTTGTAATGAAGGCAACAATGACGCCAAAAAGCCAACCGCTAGGATTCCTGCAAATAGATAAAGCTCCTTAACATCTATTATGTGAATGTTTAAATTGTAACTGTATGCCTCATCTGCTAGGGTAGAAAGCGTGTATAAAGCTAACTTTTGAAAAGTAAGACCTAATACAAAACCCAAGAGCGATATGAGAAGGCCTTCCAATATAATACTGCTAAAAAGTTGGAATCGAGAAGCACCCATAGATCGCATCAAAGCCAGTTCAAACTTTCTTTCTTTTAAGCTTTGATAGAGGCTGATAAATACACTAATACCGGAGATGAAAACAATTAAAATTGCCAAAGATCTCAGAGTTTGTATACCCGTTCCCATTAAAGAAAATAGGCGATTGATTTCAATAGCGGGCAGTGCAGCTTGCATTGAGGTTTTTTGGTTCACCATTCTCGGAATGGTTAAGTTCCCCATGGCACTTTTAAAAGTAATTAAAGCTGCAGTAATTTCTTTTGGCTTTTCATGATCGTGGTTGTGGTGCTCTCCTTCATGCTCATGAACAGCCCAAACACTTTCAATATTGCTGATGAGCAACTTGTCTATTACTGTGCCATTGGCCTTAAGTATGCCTATCACTTTATAGGAGAAATGGTCATGCGTATCTTCCATTTGATCATCCAACCCATGACTTCCGTTAAACGTATCTCCAATTTTAAGGCCAGTTAATTCAGCTACTTTACTTCCAATAACTACTTCTCCTGATTTTGAAAAGTAAGCACCTTCTTTTAATTCAGCCTTGTAATGATCCAAATAGCTTTGCTCCGTACCCAACATTCTATATCCCTCATAGTTGTCGCCAAAAGCGAGAGGAATACCCTTCTCAATCAATCTGTTTTTCAACAGTTTTTGATATTCATCTAGAGAAATATTCCCCGTTGGAGCATCAATTTGATAGACACTACTTAATATGAGCTGTAACGGGCTACCCTTAGCACCAACCACTAAGTCTATACCCGCAATATTTTTAGTGAACTGATTTTCTACCTGTTCAGAAACTGTCATTAACAAAGAAATAATTCCAGTTCCGAATGCCAATAGAAGCACACTCAAAAAGGTGGATAAAGAACGATGCCTAATATTCTTCCAACTAATAGAAAGCCAATTCATAATTGTATGGATTTTGAGAATTTAGCTTTTAAACGATTGTCATGCGTAACTATGATGAGAGAAGAATTATTTTCCATGGCGCTGCTCTCCAAAAGGTCGGCAACAATGGCTGCATTATCATCATCCAATGCAGAAGTAGGTTCGTCTGCTAGCAGCAGCAAAGGGCCATTAATGATCGCTCTTGCAATCGATGCTCTTTGTTGTTCGCCTACACTAAGTTCAGAAGGATGCCTGTGTAGTTTATCACCAATATTTAAGCGCTCTAATATTTCAGGTATTCTTTTCGGTTCCATCTTTGTTCCGCCAAGTTTCTGAGCCAGCAAAAGGTTCTCTTTGATGGTTAAAGCTTTAACAAAGTATGGTTTTTGAAAAATCACCCCAATATTCTGTCCCCTAAAACGATCTAATGCTTTTGGGGTTAGTTCGGTTATATTGGTGTTTCCTATCAATACATCACCTTTATCAGCTTGTAAAAGACCGGCAATTAAATGTAAAAAGGTAGTTTTACCTTTACCTGATTGCCCCAAAACCAACAAACTTTCATTTTCCTCCATTTTCATATCAGGAAAGAAGATCGGTTTTGAATTAGGGTAGGTGTATGATAAATTTTTAATGCCTATCAAAAAAGGTGGTTTTAAAAACGAAGAAACAAAAATAAGCTTTAAGCGGATTGTTTTTGAATCTATTAAAATAGATAGTTAAGATGAAGAAAAAGACATTGGTAATTGGAGCAAGTCCTAAGCCAAACAGATACTCTCACATGGCAGTGGATAGATTGAAAGCGTCAGGTCATGAGGTTATAGCTTTAGGAAGCAGAGCTATAGAAGCAGGAGCTTGGAATATAATTGAAGGTAGACCAGAAATATCAGATTTAGATACAGTTACTTTATACTTAAATCCAAAAAGACAAGAACAGTACTATGATTACGTTACTGAGTTGAATCCGAAAAGAGTAATTTTTAATCCAGGTACAGAAAATGCTGAGTTTGTAGAGATGCTAAATCAGGCAGGGATTGAATCTGAGATAGCTTGTACGTTGGTGCTACTAAGTACTGAGCAATACTAAGGTTTACAGTAAGCTAAAGATTGCTTATCGCATCACCATAATTTTCTTCTCCAATCGTTCTTGGTTACGTTCTATGATAAGAACGTAAAGCCCATTATTCAAGCGAGAAACATTCAACTGGATCGATTGACCCGGAATAGAAACGGCATCTTCTGACAGTAGCATTTTACCATTAGAGTCGTACAAGTGCATAATAATATCATCCTGTGGTAAACCGATATTTTCAATGGTTAAGAAATCATCATTGGCGGGTATAGGGTAAATTTTTAGTTCATCTCCAAGTGAAGGAGGAGTTTCGCCATTAAAAGCACCTTTTAAAGCTTTGTGTCCTAAGTTGTCAGGATCTAACCATGGAGCTAAACGTCTATTCTTGGCACTCCCGTTATTTCTCCAGCTGTAGCTAAACTTTCCATAAAAGTCTGGATCTTCCGGATATGCACATCTAGAAGCACCCCCAGTTAAAATACCACACAGTAGTTTGTTTTCATCGTACAGTGGAGAGCCCGAAGAACCTGCTTCAGTAGTACCATGGCCACTTACCGTTTGAGCCCATTGTACTATCCAGTGTGTGTCCCGTGCTTTGTTTCCAAACGCGCCAGATCGAGCAGGATTTAGATAAGTAGAAATTTTGCGAATGTCTCCTGATGGATGGTGAACGGATACCCCTCTTTTAGGTACATCCAACTCACTATTGTTCCAACCTGCATAAAATACGTTGTAGCGAGAAGGAATTGCTGTTTTCAAACGAAGAAGTAAAAAGTCAGAACCATTGTCTCCACCATTATCACCACTATTTGCAACCAACTCGGCACCTGTAATCCGTTGGCGATCTAAATCTCCTTCTGAATCAGGATTATCGCAATTGTCACTTTCATAGTTGAAATAAAAGGTCCAAGAGTCCAAGTCTGACTCAGAAGCTAGAGCACCACCGTTTAAGGCGCAGTGTTCTGCAGTTATAATGTAGGGTTGAAAATCGTAGCGTGTATTATTAACTAAGCTTCCGGTACACCAGGAAAAAGCAGATCCCGTTTTTATTAATATTCTCACCACAGAACGTCTAACATCACTGTAATCCCCACCTTCTAAGCAGCTGGAGTTCACTTGGCAGGCGTCACTATCTCCAAATCCGTAGATTTTTGTTTTGTCCTTGTTTAAGGGTTCTATGCTGTAACCAGATATGTTAATACGTGCTCTTCCAGAGTTGTGTGCCAGGCGAATTAATAAACCGTCAATAGAAGGTTTGGTTGTGAACTTTGTACCAATGAGGTCTTTTCTGGTAACCGTTTCGAGGAGTTCATTTTTGGGAGAAATGAAAGAAATGGTATCCTTATCACCAAGGATAAGGGTTGAAAAATAAATTCGTGTGCCAAAATCTTGCGTTTCAAATTTCCAGTTTAATACTTCAGCATGATCCCTTTGAATAATATTAGCACTATTTCGATCAATATCAATTTGATTAAACTTAGCAACCAAAGGAGTTTGATACTCTGTTTGAAGCGAATCTAAATATCGAGCAAGTTGCGGTGGTGTAATGTTTTCCTTTACCACAGAAGGCATTGCGGCATAAGGCTGGAGAGTGGTTTGGGCTCTACCACAAAACGTAAAAATAAGTAGTAAGGTGACCAGATGTTTTCTCATCCGATCAAGATAGTAATTTTTGCCGTAACATGAACTCTAACTGTTCATTGGCGCGAGCTAGCTTCTCTAAAAGGATTTTGTTTTCTTTTCTCAATTGAAATACTTCAAACGCACTTTCAATAGTGGTTCTTAGTTCATCTTCTTGCCATGGCTTGCTTAGATAGCGATAAACCCGGCCTTTGTTTATAGCATCAATCACCGCATTGATATCCGAATAGCCCGTAAGCAATATTCGCATGGGTTCTGGATTAATTTGTTGAACTTCTTCCAAGAATTGAATACCTGTCATTTGAGGCATTCTTTGATCGGTTATGATCACATCCAGCTCGGTATTCTTAAAAATTTCGAGACCTTCTTTCCCTGACTCGGCAATGTGTACAGTAAATATCCTCCGAAAAGTAGCTTTGAAAGCTTGGAGGTTATGCACTTCATCATCAACATAAAGGACTCTGATTTTGTCGCTCATCTTAATAAATCTGAAAAATAGCAAATTTCAAGCACCAAAGTAAATTATAATTTTGATACTGCACGATATACGCTATTGATTCTTCCTAAATTTTGATATGTATGCTCTTGTGAAGCCTTAATGTATGAAGATTCTAGCAGATTGCACAGAGATAAAAATAAAAAGAAAAAAAATCATCAATTAATATGAGCTATATGCTGAAACAATCCTTATTTTGCAGGCAAATCATCCAAAACATTACATGAATCAACAGAACCTTAAAGGTCTGAATGAAAAAATAGCATTATGTAAAAAGATTGAAAATCAAAGTTTTCGCCCTGAAATTTATAGAATATCTGATACAGATGACAGAGCAAAGCTGGAGATCCTTTTAGACCGTTCACCAAGTCTTACGATTCATGACAGAATAGGTGAACAATTAAAGGAACTCTTTAAGATTAGAAACCCTAAGATTGCTTATACAGATGGAGATCTAGACAATCTTTTACAAGAATGGACCACAGAAAATAGTTTACAAGACTATGGCGTTTGGGTATACTACCCGTGGAAGTCATTGCTTATCCATTTAGTTGATAGAGAGGAATTCATTGAGTTGAGAACTTCTCGAAATCAATACAAAATTACCCCTTCTGAACAGGAGCAACTTTCCGATAAAATAATTGGAGTTATAGGCTTGTCGGTTGGCCAGTCTGTTGCTGTGACTATGAGTATAGAAAGAGGTTATGGTACTATTAGAGTGGCTGATTTTGATACGTTGGAATTGACTAATCTAAACCGAATTAGAAGAGGTTTGGATAGTTTAGGGCAGAAGAAAACTACTATGGTGGCTCGTGAGATTGCTGAAATAGATCCATTTCTCAAGGTTGAAGTGTTTGATGAAGGAATAAATGAAGAGAATATTGAAGCCTTTTTAACAAAAGGCGGCAAAATGGATTTGCTGATTGAAGAGTGCGATGCTCTAGACATTAAGATCCTTTCCAGAATTGAAGCCAAAAAACGGAATATTCCCGTTTTAATGGATACAAGTGACAGAGGGATGATCGACATTGAGCGATTTGATTTAGAACCAAATAGACCAATCTTTCATGGTAAAATAGCACTGGATGATCCTGCTCAATTAAAGGATTTAAGCTACGAAGAGAAGATTCCATTTATTTTAGATTTGATAGGTGTTCCTCAAATGTCTTACCGCTTAAAATCCTCCATGCTTGAGGTAGGCGAAAGTATTTCCACATGGCCTCAATTGGCCTCAGATGTAACTCTGGGAGGGGCTATCACTGCAAAAATTGCAAGACAAATTTTATTAGGTGAAAAGGTTAACTCTGGACGATATTATACAGAAGGAGAGGAGCTTTGGATTGAGGAGGAAAAAGAACCTACCTTAGATAAGAACCCGAACTACCGTAAAAAATTAGAAAAATCAATTAAAGATCTAGAACCTTTAAAAGGGATTATTGATCTTGATACTTCGGTTGAAGAGGATTTTCTGAAAAATGCTGTTTTAGTAGAATCAAGAGGAAATACACAACCTTGGAGAATAATTAAAAACAATCAATCCTACTGCATCGCAGTAGATGCTGAAAAGGTGCAGGGTGAGGTTGATTGGCAAGCTGCATTAGCGAGTGTTGGTAGTTTGATAAGAAATATAGAACTACTCGCAAAAGGCAAAGGCTTAGAGATTATCCTAAAATGGTTTCCTACTGTTGAAAATAAAGATGTGGTGGTGCAAATGGGTTTTGTACATACGACCCAAACCAATAAAGAGCATCTTAATACAAGCGTAGATGTCTCTCCAAGCAACAAACATCTTTTTGAAAAGGTTACCGTATCGGATGCATTTTATCAAGAAGTAAAAGAAGCTGTTTCCTCTTTAGAAGACCTACAGGTATATGTGGTAGATTCATCACAAGAAATTGAGGATTTAGCAAATATTGCCTCGAAAGTGCACATTCATACACTTTTAGATAAACAAGGACATAAAAATTATTTCAACACCATTCGATGGGATGAGTCGACTGCAAGAGAGAAGGGAGATGGGTATTTGGTAGATGATCTTTTAGTAAGCCCTCAAGAAAGAATGGTTCTAGAAATCATCAAATCTTGGAAAGTCTCCAATCTTTTGGGTCGTCAAAATTTAGGAAAAGGCTTAGGAGTGTTTACTAAAATGGCCGTTCAAAGCTCTTCAGCCATATTGTGGTTTTCGTTGAACGACCCAAATGCTGAAAATATAGTTAAGTCTGGACGTGTGATTCAAGATGTATGGAATTTAGCCGCGCAACACGGTTATGCCATGGATGCTATGCCAGAGATGAGCTCATTCTTTAATCAGAGTAAATCAGGAGATATAAGCTTTGTGTCTTCTGAACAAAAAGAGGAATTAGAAAAAGCTGCGAGTAAGCTTTCTCAAATATTTACAGGCTACAATCCGAAAAATTTTCAATTAGGTGTGTTTAGAATTGGGAAGGAAAAAGTAAAAACGAAGATGAATAATCGAAAAGAAATAAGTCAGTTTTTCAGCAATTTGGACGATAGTTAAATCATAAAAAATCAATGACGAGGCGATTATCATATCATATAGATTAATTGATTTTTTGAAACTGAACTAAAACCGAGTAATTAAACAATGCATTTGTAAATTCTTCCTACTTCAAGATAAAAACATTACGATAACTAACTATGTTAGAGTTTGATATTAAAGCATTTAAGGCGGTTGACAACCAAAAGTTGAGTGAGGAGTTTCTTCAAGGACACGTAAAAGTATTAACGGATTACGGTGTTACGATGATTACCTCAAACAAAGCTACTTGGCCTGACGATCCAAATGTGTATTGTGTGGTGGCCGTTTCGAAAGAAGATGATACTATGTATGGAGGAGTTCGCGTACACGTTTCTGATACTGTAAACCCGTTACCCTTGGAAGAAGCCATTGGGAAAATTGACCCAAGAATCTATGAACTTGTTAGAGATTCTTATGACGTTGGAGTAGGGGAAATCTGTGGATTATGGAATTCAAAAGAAACAGCAGGTATGGGTTTAAGTCACGTTCTAACTCGTGCCGGAATATCCATAACCAATCAGTTAAGCTTTCAATCTTTAATGACGATATGTGCGGATTATACATTAGATATGTGTAAAAAACTAGGGTTTCAAATTGATGATACTTTGGGAGATGGAGGTAAATTTCCATATCCAACAGAAGAGTATACCACCCGAGTTTTAGGTATTTTGAATAGTACTACTTTAGATACTGCCGACCAGAACGATAAGGAAAGGATTTTAGTTTTACGACAACAACCCGATCAGGTTTTGATTGAAATGGGGAGAAAGGGTGAGTTTAAAGTTAATTATCAATTATTGTTACCGAAATCATAGTGAAACTCGAAATAAACATTTGATATCATGCTTAAAAACAAGGGAATTTTGTTTATCGCTTTATTATCTTTTCTAAGCACAAGTTTGTTTTCTCAAGACTTGGTAATAGAACCATTTAAAATCCAGAATTCTGAGCTTGAAATGAGTGGCTTAGGAGAGTATTTGTACATCATGCAAGACTCTTCTACTTCCATGAGCTTTGAGGAGGCTATGAGTTCCGAAGAGTACGTTAAAGCGGATATATCCGTACCCAACTTAGGTGTAACGGAATCAGCCTTTTGGATCAAATTTGCCGTTGAAAACACTTCAGATAATGATGTGTTTCTGTTGCAATTGGCTCAACCCCTGATTGATGAAGTTTCTTTTTATAATCAAGTTGAAGGAGGTATTGAGTTGTTGGAGTATGGTGAAGTTGTTCCATTTTCGGTTAGAAAATACAATTACCCGAGTTATGTTTTTGACTTAAATATTGATCCGGGAGAAACAAAGACTTATGTATTACGTGTTAGAGCAAAAGAGCAACTACATGTACCTCTGTATATAGGTAATACTTCGAACATAATTAAAGATTTAACTACTAAACAGTTTATCTATTCTACCTTTTTCGGTATCATATTCGTGATGCTCTTGTACAACCTCTTTGTGTATTTTGCGGTAAGAGGAAAAAACTATTTACTCTACGTTCTTTATATCATAACGGTTGGTTTAGCTCAGCTGCTGGCACAAGGCTTTACTTTTCAGTATTTATGGCCAGATAATACTTGGTTGGCTACACATACCTATTTTTTACTTCCCCCACTTTCTGGCCATGCAGTTATTCAGTTTGCCAGAAACTATATGCAAATAAAAACCTATGCGCCAAAGCTAAATAAGGCTTTAAGCTTTTTGCATATTATTTACGCTATTGCCATTGTATTAGGACTTCTGGATCAATTTGCATTAAGTACGAACATCAACAATTTGGCAGCTATGCTTGCCATTATCCTAATGATGAGTTCAGCAGTGATAATTACCCGTAAAAAGTACAGACCTGCTATGTTCTTCTTAACGGCTTGGTCTATATTTTTGATTGGAGTAATTTTTTACATCCTTAAAGATGCCGGTGTACTTCCATTTAATAATTTCACAAACTACATGATGCTTGCGGGTGTTGCCTTGGAAACGGTACTGCTATCCTTTGGTTTGGCTGACCAGATTAATATAATGAGGCAAGAAAAAGAAGAGTCGCAAGCTAGAGCATTAGCCGCTTTGAGAGAGAATGAAAAGATTGTGAAAGAACAAAACATAGTTTTGGAGCAAAAAGTGGATGAAAGAACTATGGAATTGCAGCAATCAAATGAAGCACTGGAGTCTACATTGAATAATCTTAAAGAGACGCAAACACAACTTGTAGATGCGGAAAAAATGGCCTCTTTAGGTCAGCTTACTGCAGGGATTGCACACGAAATAAACAATCCAATTAATTTTGTAACTTCTAACATCTCACCGTTAAAAAGAGACTTGACAGAAATCTACGAAATAGTTGAATCCTACTCTACTGTAAAAGTGGAGAGTGCTAATAAAAGTCTCGAAAATGCACATCAATTAAGAGAGGAATATGACTTCGATTATTTAAAAGAAGAAATCGATACTTTGGTAAATGGTATCTCTGATGGAGCATTTAGAACTCAAGAAATTGTAAAAGGACTTCGTACTTTTAGTCGTCTTGATGAAGATGATATTAAACTCGCTAGTGTAGCCGAGGGAATGGAAAGTACTCTGGTTATTTTACAGAGTAAAACAAAAGATATCATAAAAATGGAACGAGATTATGAAGAAGATGTTCCATTAATTGAATGCTATCCAGGAAAGTTGAATCAGGTTTTCATGAATATCTTGAACAATGCTATTTATGCAGTAATGAACAAGAAATACCAAGAAGGAGAAAAACCTACCATCACGTTGAAATCCAGAAAAGGAGATAATGCGGTTCATATGCACCTCATGGATAATGGAATTGGAATGGATGAAATCACCAAGAAAAAATTATTTGAGCCTTTTTACACAACCAAAGATGTTGGCGAAGGAACGGGTTTAGGTATGTCTATAGTTTTTACAATTATCGAGAAACATCACGGTAAAATACACATTAACAGTGAAGTAGGTAAAGGAAGTGAATTTATAATAACTTTACCTCTTCGTCAGCCAAAAGATTCAGAATGACTTCTAATCAATCAAAAAAACATATAAAGGTTTTATACCTTGATGATGAGGAAAATAACCTAAGGTCTTTTAAAGCCGCCTTTAGGAGAGATTACGATGTATACACAGCGCTTACCTCAGAACAAGCGTATGATGTTATCAAATCCGTTAAACCTCATGTTATATTTTCGGATCAAAGGATGCCGATTACAACTGGAGTAGATTTCTTTAATGCTGTAAGACAAATTTTTCCAGATCCGGTAAGAATACTGATTACGGGTTACACGGATATTAACGACATCATTGAGGCCATCAATAAAGGGCATATTTACCGTTACATTACAAAGCCTTGGAGTGAGCATGAGATACGAGTGGCTATTGACAATGCCTATGATCTGTTCCAAACTCGTAAAAATTTACAAGATAAATTGGATGAGTTGGAAAAATCGAATCACGAGTTGAGCCGTTTCATTTACAGCGCCTCTCATGATTTAAGATCTCCACTAGCTACTTCTTTAGGTGTTATTCGTTTAGCGGAGCACGATATTGAAGATCCCTTAGCCAAAGATTATTTTTCAAAGATTGAGAAGAGCATCAAAAAATTAGATGTATTTGTTCATCACATTATTGATTATTACAAAAACTCAAAAAGCGAAAACGAATCTATTGAAATTGAGTTTAAAGCTCTTTTAGACGAAGTAATAGAAACGGTGAAAAGTGGTTTGGGTTCTTCAGATGCGCTTATCGACTTGGAAATTGACCAACAAAATAAATTTGTTGGGGATGAATTCCGAATACGCATTATTTTAAGCAACCTTATAAGTAATGCAATAAAGTTTAAAAAGAAAGAGCAGAATAAGGCTCGGATCCATGTAAGTATTCACTCGGATTTAGAAAAATCTACGATCAAAGTTCAGGATGAGGGTATGGGAATACTTGAAGATCACATTCATCAGGTTTTTCATATGTTCTTTAAGTCAAATGACGATAAAACAGGATCGGGTATGGGACTATACATTGTAAAAGAGGCCTTAGACAAAATTGGCGGAACCATTGAGGTTCAATCCAAAAAAGGTTCGGGTACAGAGTTTAATATAGAAATACCAAATCGATTATGACTCTATCAGATATTAGCTCCATAATGCTGGTTGATGATAACATGATTGATAGATTAGTTCATAGAAGGCTTCTGGAAATTCATAAAATCGGTAAACACATTTCGGAATATGATTCGGGTGAGACTGCATTGAATTTTTTGAAGGAAAATAGAAATGATAAGAAAGAAATACCGGACCTCATCCTATTAGATATAATGATGCCGGGTATGGGTGGTTTTGACTTTATGATTCATCTAGCCAATTTACTAGATCAGTTTCCTAAAAAGCCGCTTATATATATGCTCAGTTCTACAAACGATGAAAACGATATAAGACGTGTCCGGAATAATCCCCACGTGGTGAAAATGTTAAGTAAGCCCTTTTCTCCGGAAGCTTTAAAGATTTCGTTAACAGAATTAGAACTCTGACTTAAAGTGAAATGAAATTTTATCAAACTTTTCTTTAGCCATATTCAAGCTAAACGATGAGTCTGCTAAAAACACCAAACGATCAAATTTGTCTTTTGCCAAATAGCGATACTTAAGTTTGCTGAATTCTTCCAACTGAGAATCATCCTTAGACTCTATCCAACAAGCTTTAAAGGCTGAATAATTTTCATAGGTACATTTAGCACCATATTCATGTTCTAAACGGTACTGAATCACTTCGTACTGAAGTGCTCCTACCGTTCCAATAATTTTTCGGCCATTGCTTTCTAACGTAAAGAGCTGTGCTACCCCTTCGTCCATAAGTTGATCAATTCCCTTATTCAGTTGTTTGGCTTTAAGAGGATCAGCGTTATTGATAAAGCGGAAGTGTTCAGGAGAGAAACTAGGTATTCCTGTAAACTCTAGTTTCTCACCACTTGTGAGTGTATCTCCAATACGGAGGTTTCCAGTATCGTGCAATCCTACAATATCGCCAGGAAAAGCCTCATCTACAATGCTCTTTTTAGAGGCCATAAAGGCGGTTGGATTACTGAACTTTTGAGTCTTATTAAGTCTTAAATGTAGGTAGTTTGTATTCCTCTGAAAGGTGCCTGAAACTATTTTTAAAAATGCCAATCTATCCCTGTGCTTAGGATCCATATTGGCATGAATTTTAAAAACGAAACCGCTAAACTTAGATTCTTCCGGATGAATTGTTCTTACACTCGATTCCTTTGGAAGCGGAGCGGGTGCAATATCAATAAAGCAGTTTAAAAGCTCTTGAACTCCAAAATTATTCAAAGCACTTCCAAAAAACACAGGGGAGATCTCTCCTTTCAGATAAGCTTGTTTTTCAAATTCAGGGTACACGCCAGATACCAAATCGAGCTCTTCTCTAAGCGTTTCAGCTTCTTCATCACCGATCAATTGGTCTACCTGAGGGTCTGAGATATCATCTATTTGAACACTTTCTGCAATTTTTTGCTTTTGCTGCTCAGTATATAAAAGAAGGTTTTTTTCCCAAAGATTGTAAACACCTTTAAATCGCTGTCCCATTCCAATGGGCCAGCTTAGTGGGCAAACATGAAGACCTAATTTTTCTTCGATTTCATCTAGTAAATCATACGCATCCTTCCCCTCTCTATCAAGCTTATTAATAAAAACAATAATAGGAGTAGAGCGCATTCTGCATACGGATACAAGCTTTTCGGTTTGTGCTTCTACACCTTTAGCTACATCTATAACAACAATTACACTATCAACAGCAGTTAGAGTGCGATAAGTATCTTCAGCAAAATCTTGGTGACCCGGAGTATCCAGAATATTAATCTTTCTGCCTTTGTAATCGAAACCCATTACAGAGGTAGCTACTGAGATTCCTCTTTGCCGTTCAATCTCCATAAAATCCGAAGTAGCGCCCTTCTTAATTTTGTTAGATTTAACGGCACCAGCTTCTTGTATGGCTCCTCCATATAAAAGGAGTTTTTCCGTAAGTGTGGTTTTTCCTGCATCCGGGTGTGAAACAATTCCGAATGTTCTTCTTTTATTGATCTCTTCTTGTAATGTGCTCATATAGGGGCGCAAAAATAGTTAAAGTTTAATTCCAAGCTTTTTTTAAATTTGTTTAAAGTTTAATACGTTTGTTTGAACAATTGTTCTGTTCCTAGGTTAACTTGGAATGAGAGCGGAAGAAAGATTAATGACTACGAGGTACTCAATAAAAGAATTGGAAAAACTAACAGGCATAAAAGCCCATACGATTCGTATTTGGGAGCAACGTTACAATATAATAGAGCCCAAACGAACGGATACCAACATTCGCTATTACGAGGATGATCATCTTAAAAAGATCCTCAATGTTTCTACCTTGGTAAAAGGAGGGATGAAGATTAGTAAGGTGGCTAAGCTCAATGAAGAAGATTTGAGAAAGGCCGTTATGGATACAGGTAATTATTTCTCTAATTACGACAAACACGTAAATGCTCTCAAAATTGCAATGATCGACTACGATGAAGAGTTGTTTAACTCCGTATTCGATAAATGTATTCTTCAGTTTGGTATTGAAGAAACCTTAGTTAAAATTGTGGGAGTGTTTTTGGGCCAAATAGGAATGCTTTGGTTAGCAGATTCAATTAACATCACAAATGAACACTTTGTATCCAACCTCGTTAAACAAAAGCTTTTTTCGATCTCAGACCAGTTAGTTACCCCAAAATCCAAAGCGGATGATCCTGGTTATATTCTATACCTGCCAGAGGAAGAGCTTCATGAGCTAAGTCTTTTGTACATCTATTATTTTTTAAAGAAAAAAGGAAGTAGGGTAATATATTTAGGTCAATCTGTTCCCATTCATAGCCTAGTTGAAATTTGTGCCAAAACCGGTATACACTCTTTTGTTACCATTTGTACATCAAACCCTGTTCAACCTGAAGTAAACACATACTTCAACAGATTTAAAGAAGCTTTCGAAGGAATGCCGGTAACTCTATACTGTTCAGGTACTCAGCTCTCTGCTGTAGATCCGTCTGAATATGTTGATGATAGTATTGTTATATACCCTCACGTAGAGGAGCTTAAGAAAAGTATAGCCTAAATCTATCAAATCATTTTATTTCATTAGTAAGGATACTTGCGCTTAATTTAATTTTGTTTAACTTTGTTGAAGAATAGTTAAACAAAATGAAAAAAGGTTTAATATTCAGCTCAAGTAAAAGAAAACATGTTTTTGTTTCTGGAAAAGAGCAACTGTTCATTGCGAATTTTAAACACTAATGTTTATCCTCTAATATAGACCGTTATGTCAAAGAATGAATTTGGAGTAATGATTACCTCCTACCAAAGTTTTTTATTGCAGTTAGCCATGAAACTGACAAGAAGTTCCGAAGATTCTAATGATCTTATTCAAGAAACTTATTTCAAGGCCTTGAAGAGCAGCCATAAGTTTAAAGAAGGAACAAACATAAAAGGATGGTTGTACACCATTATGAAGAATACCTTCATCAATTCCTATCGCAAAAAGAAAAATCAAAATACGTTTGTTGACGAAACAGAGAATAATTATTTCTTGAACGTTAATGAATCAGAAAAAGCGGTAACGATCGATTCTCAGGTGGATCGTTCCTACTTGATGGGGCAAATAAATTCAGTTGATAAGCTATATGTAGACACATTTATGATGTACTACAATGGTTACAAGTATGAAGAAATAGCTGCGAAGTTGGAAATTCCAGTAGGAACTGTAAAAAGCAGAATTTTTCTAGCTCGTAAAAAAATGATGGAAAAATTGAAAGATTATCGCGGTTAAGACGGTTCGATTTCAATTGCTTTTTGTCTAGCTAGTTGTAAAGCTCTAGTTTTACAGCGTTTCAATTTATTTCAATACACGTATGGTCGAGAATGTAGTTCTAGTCGATGAATTTGACAATGAACTTGGATTAATGGAGAAAATGGAAGCTCATGAAAAAGGCTTGTTACACAGAGCTTTTTCGGTTTTCATCATGAATAGTAAGAACGAATTAATGCTACAACAGAGAGCCATCAGCAAGTATCACTCTGGAGGCTTATGGACAAATACATGCTGCAGTCACCCAAGACAAGGTGAAAGTGTTGAAGCAGCAGCGCATAGAAGATTACAAGAAGAAATGGGATTTGATTGTCCGGTAGAAAAAGTTCTCGACTTTGTATACAAGGCAGAATTGGATAAAGGTTTAACGGAACATGAGTTTGACCATGTTTTTGTTGGGTATTCCGATGAAACGCCCATAATAAATCCAGATGAGGTGGAAAGTTGGAAGTCAATGAGTTTGGCAGATGTTCAAAGGGATATGAAGTCAAATCCAGATTTATACACCGAATGGTTTAAAATAATTTTTGATCGTTTTATGAGAGAAGTGGAGAAAAAAAGATGAAGGTAACGGTCAATAGAAAAGCACATTTTAATGCTGCACACAGATTATTTAACCCAGAGTGGGATGATTTAGAGAATGAAAAAGTGTTTGGCAAGTGCAATAATCCTCATTTTCATGGCCATAATTACGAAATGATTGTATCCGTTACCGGAGAGATTGATCCGCGCACCGGATACGTAGTGGATATGAAATGGTTAAAGGAATTAATAAAAGAACAAATCGAAGATCGTTTCGATCATAAAAACCTGAACCTTCAAGTAGAAGAGTTCAAATCTCTAAACCCTACAGCAGAAAATATTTCAGTTGTAATCTGGAAAATTTTGAGAGAATATCTTCCAAACAAACTTGATTTAAAAGTTACGTTGTATGAAACCCCTCGGAATTTCGTAGAATTTTCCGGATAAATATCCCCCTTTCCTCGAACAATATGTATGCTCATCCATTAATGATAGTATGAGTAAAAAATCCATTTCCATTTTTTGGTTTCGCAGAGATTTGCGCTTAGAAGATAATGCAGGTTTGTATTACGCTTTAAAGGGTTCAGAACCTGTATTGCCCTTATTTATATTTGATAGAAAAATTCTAGATAAGCTTCCAGTAGGGGATAAAAGAGTTGCTTTTATATGGAATGAGGTAAAGAATCTTAAGGTGGCACTTGAAGATAAATATCAATCTACCTTAAATGTAGAATATTCCAGCCCGACTGAAGTTTTTAAGAAATTGGTGGAAATGTATGAGGTCAAAAAAGTGTTTCTGAACAGAGATTACGAACCTTATGGTATAAGCAGGGATAAAGAAATTCTTCATTTTCTTAGTGAAAACAACGTTGAGCTTAAGGCTTCTAAGGATCAAGTGATTTTTGATCGAAGAGAAGTGGTAAAAGATGATGGCAAGCCATATACTGTATTTACACCTTATATGAAAAAGTGGAAGACTAAACTCACTTCCTTTCATTTAAAGAGTTACCCAACGCTAAAATATGCTCACAATTTTATAGAAAATATTGATTCCAATCTACCCGCTTTAAAGGATATGGGTTTTACTCCTGTGGATGAAGTATGGCCGGAGAAAGGTTACCAACAGCAAACGGTAGAAGAGTATGCTGAAAAAAGAGATATTCCCTCTTTGAAAGGAACTACACGGCTAGGGCTGCATTTACGTTTTGGAACCATCAGCATTCGAAAATTGGCAAGAGAAACACAAAATATAAGTGAAAAGTATTTTAACGAGCTGATATGGAGAGATTTTTATCAAATGATTCTATATCATTTTCCACACACGGTAAAGGATGCTTTTAGACCGGCTTATGATTTGATTGAGTGGGAAAACGATGAAAACCTGTTTAAGAAATGGTGTGAGGGAAAAACTGGGTACCCATTGGTAGATGCAGGGATGAGAGAGTTAAATGAAACTGGTTTTATGCACAACAGAGTTCGGATGTTGGTCGCTAGTTTTTTGAGTAAACATTTACTTATTGATTGGCGATGGGGGGAAGCTTATTTCGCAGAAAAGCTGTTAGACTATGATCAGGCATCAAACGTAGGAGGCTGGCAGTGGGCTGCTGGAAGCGGGGTAGATGCGGCTCCTTATTTTAGGGTTTTTAATCCTCAGTTGCAACTCGAAAAGTTTGACCCTAATCATACTTACGTAAAAAAATGGGTAAACGAGTTTGGAACTGCCGCTTACCCTGAACCTATAGTAGAACACAAGATGGCACGTTTAAGAGCTATAGAAAGATACAAACAAGCTTTGTCTTAAAGATTTTTATCTCCGTATTTGAGTTTAATATCGTTTACAAACGATTTGATGAGTTGCTCGTTTTCTAGTTTGCAAATGAGTAAACTGTCGGCTTCATCTACCACAATGTAGCCTTCTAAGCCCTCAATGACGGCAAGTTTATCTTTAGGAACACGAATGAGGTTTTTAGCGCTATCGTAGGTCAAAGTATTCTTATTGAATAAAGCATTCTCATTTTCGTCCTTCTCCGAAAGTTGATAAAGGCTGCCCCAAGTTCCAAGATCGCTCCAACCAAAATCAGATGGAATAACATACACATCTTTTGATTTTTCCATTAAGCCATAATCAATGGATTCATTTTCGCAAGTTGGATATATTTTCTCTACAAATGCTTTTTCTTCTGGTGTGCCAAATAAAGCCCTACCTGCATCAAAGGTGCTATATATATCGTTAAGATGTGTTTTCATCTCAGCCATTACTGTTTTTATGGACCAAATAAAAATTCCGGAATTCCACAAAAAGTCTCCACTTTCAATAAACTTCTGCGCTAGTTCTAAATCCGGCTTTTCGGTAAAAGTTTTTACTTTTTTCACTTCTGATGAAGAGTCGTTACCATCATCCTTAAATTGAATATACCCATATCCAGTGTCGGGTCTATGTGGTTTAATGCCTAAAGTAAAAAGACGAGCGTGCTGTGCAGAATGAGCGGCTGCAATTTTAACAATTCGTGCAAATTCAGTTTCGTTGGTTATTAAGTGATCAGAAGGAGCTACGAGCATTACTGCATCTGGATCTTCATTCTGAATGCGAAAGGCAGCATAGGCAATACAAGGTGCCGTATTTCTTCTGGCCGGTTCTAAAATTATATTTCTTTCGGGTAATCCACTCAACTGTTCAGCAACCAATCCTTTGTAATTCTTATGGGTTACCACTAAGATTTTATCGGCATCTGTAATTTTTAATAACCTTCTATAAGTCTGCTGTATTAGACTCTCTCCAGTGCCTAGAATATCATGAAATTGCTTTGGGAGTTTTGAAGTGCTAACAGGCCAAAAACGGCTACCTATACCACCTGCCATTATTACACAATATGTATTGCTCATAATCTTAGTTTGAGCTGCAAAAGTAAAACAATAGCACTTATTTATAGATATAAAAGTGGCTTGTATTATTTGTAAATTCGCACTTTTATTTTCCATTGAGAAAATAGGTAAGAGACTATTTTATAAAACTAATAGCATGTTAAATATTGTTTTGTTCGGACCTCCTGGAGCTGGAAAAGGAACTCAGTCCGCTTTATTGAAGAAAAAGTATGGATTGGTTCATATTTCAACAGGTGACGTTTTTAGAGGTTTAGATCCAGATTCTGACTTAGCAAAGCTAGCCAAGAGTTATTCGGATAAGGGTAATCTTGTTCCTGATGAAATCACCATTAAAATTTTGGAGTCGGAAGTTCAAAAATATCCAGATGCCAAAGGTGTTATTTATGATGGTTTCCCTAGAACAACTGCTCAGGCTGAGGCGCTAGATGCTTTTTTAGCTTTCAAAGGAAATACAGTATCTATGATGCTCTCTCTAGTTGTTCCCGAGGATGAACTTAAGGCAAGACTCATTGCTAGAGCTAAAGTTTCTGGTAGAGCAGATGATGCAAATCCAGAGATTGTTCAAAATCGAATTGATACTTACAACAAGAGCACGGCCCCTGTTGCTTCTTTTTATGAGGAACAGAATAAATTAAAGGAAATTGATGGAATCGGGTCTAGAGAGGAAATCTTTGAAAGACTTTGTAATTCCATAGAAGCAACAGCAGTTTAATGAATAGCAACTTTGTTGATTACGTAAAAGTCTATGTCCGTTCAGGAAAGGGAGGAGCTGGTTCTGCTCACCTACATCGTGAAAAATACATTGATAAAGGAGGTCCTGATGGAGGAGATGGCGGTCGAGGTGGGCACGTAATCCTGAGAGGTAATGCGCAGCATTGGACTCTATTACACCTCAAATATAAAAAGCACATTAGAGCAGGTCACGGTGCAAATGGCGGAAAAAGCCAAAGTACAGGTGCACAAGGAGAGGATAAAATATTAGATGTTCCATTGGGAACAGTAGCTAAGGATGCTGAGACAGGACAAGTATTATTCGAAATAACGGAAGAAGGAGAAGAAAAGGTATTGGTTCCTGGAGGTAGAGGAGGAAAGGGTAATGTACACTTTAAGTCTTCTACTTTTCAAACGCCACGTTTTGCCCAACCTGGAGAACCTGCCCAAGAAAGCACTTGCATTCTAGAGCTTAAAATGTTAGCAGATGTAGGTTTGGTAGGCTTTCCAAATGCTGGTAAATCTACCTTGTTATCTGTTCTTTCAGCAGCTAAGCCAGAAATAGCGGATTATCCTTTTACTACTCTAGTACCAAATCTAGGGATGGTAGATTATCGAGGGTTTCGGTCTTTTGTGATGGCTGATATTCCTGGAATAATTGAAGGAGCAAGTGAAGGAAAAGGTTTAGGACATCGCTTTTTAAGACATATAGAACGAAACTCGGTCTTATTATTCTTAGTTCCAGCAGATAGTGATGATATTAGTAAAGAGTATCATATTCTCTTTAAAGAACTGGAAAAATACAATCCAGAGCTGTTGGATAAAGACCGAATATTAGCCATAAGTAAATCCGATATGCTTGATGACGAGCTGATAGGCGAAATAGAAGAGCAACTGGATCAACAAATTCCAGGTTTAGAAAGAATATTCATCTCCAGCATGGCAAACATCAACTTAGATGGTTTGAAAGATAAGCTTTGGAAGATTCTTAACGATTGATGGATCAAATACTAGAATGGGATGCACAACTATTTCTCTACCTAAATAATTTAGGTGTAAGTTTTTGGGACTCTACTTGGTTGGCCATTTCTGGTGTTAAAATCTGGATACCTCTTTATGTTTTCCTTGTTTTCTTACTATTTAAAAAGCTTCCACTTAAACTGTTTTTTGTAAGTGTATTGCTTTTGGTGTTAAATACTTTTCTTACCGATACCGGAAGCGTATGGCTGTTTAAAGAGCAATTTCAACGCTTACGACCTTGCCATGTAGAAGCTTTATTGGATAAAATGAGACTGGTAAAAGAGGGATGCGGAGGAAAGTATGGATTCATCTCTAGTCATGCCTCAAATACATTCGGTTTAGCAGTTTTGGTAGGCGGTATGTTGAAGAGTAGCTTCAAATACGCTCGTTTTATACTTATAGCTTGGGCTACCTTAGTAGCGTTTAGCAGAATCTATTTAGGAGTTCACTACCCTTTAGATATTCTTTGTGGAGGAATATATGGAGCTCTATGCGGTTATAGTGTACTTCTCATATTTAAAAAAGTGAAAGGTTAATGCAGTGGTTATTCGTCTTTATAGGAGGAGGTTTAGGCAGCATTTGTAGGTATGGAGTAAGCCGCTTGGTTTTATCCCTAAAGCTCAAGAGTGTTTTCCCTTGGGCCACGGTTACTGCCAATGTGTTGGCCTGCTTCCTGTTGGCGGTATTTACCTATTGGTTTTTTAAAGAGGGAAAGGATATTGGTAAAAACTCAACACTCTTTTGGTTAGTTGGCTTTTGTGGTGGGTTTAGTACGTTTTCCACATTTAGTCTTGAAAATTGGGTTTTATACAAAGAAGGAAATTACGTTGCTCTTCTGTTAAATGTAATTGTGAGCCTTGTACTTTGCTTTGCCATTTTTGCCCTCGTTGATAAAAGGGTTAGCGTATAAGAGTAATAGTTCCGTGCTGAACGATATGCCTAGCATTCTCATTGGTGCGAACTCTTAAACGGTATGAGTAAACCTCAGGTTTTGCAGGGTTTCCAACAACATTCATAACATTTCCGTTCCAAGTATACTCTTGTTCATTCGATTCAAAAACTCTCTCACCCCATCGATTGAAAATCATAAAGTGAAATTCGTTAATATCGGTGATGGAGAGTAAAAGTTCATCGTTAATTCCATCCCCATTAGGAGAGAAAGCATTAGGAATAAATATATTCACTGGAGCGTCAACAATAATATTTTCAACAACTGTATCCGTACATCCAAACTCATTGAAAGAGATGTGTGTAATGGGGTAGGTACCTGTGTCTTCAAAGGTTAATGTTTCGGAATTTAAATCTGTTATTACCCTACCATCTGGCAAATAAGTCTCTGTACGGGTATGAACAGAAGAGGTGTTTTCTAAGGTAACTACAGGATCATAAATAGATGTTATCGGAGGGTCAATACTTAAATTAGATTGTGGAGTGGGAAAGACCTCTATCCATAAAGGGTATTCCTCGTACACTGTATCCAAGCACCCTTGAGTGGTAACTAACCAATGTTTAACCGTATACAGGCCTGGTTCTGTGTAGGTATGTAAAGGACTCTTGTCGTTCGATGTATCTCCATCACCAAAAACCCAAGTGTGGTAAGCTAATCCAAAGGCAATACTGCTATCGTTAAAAAACACGGTTGCCGGAACACAAGCTTGAAGCTCTGGAACATCAGAGTTTATAACCGGATAAGGATACACATACACCATTTTGGAAATACTAGCAGAACAGTCAAAATCGCTAACCGTTAATGTCACTTCATATCCGCCTTCTTGTAAAAATGAAACACCTGCCGGCTCTTTTAAATTGCTGGTTGTACCTATATTGGTATTTCCTCCAAAATCCCAACTGTAGATTGCTTCATTTGAAACATTGCCAATAGGCTCAAAGGACAGAGAATTATTTGGGAAACAGCTTTGACCGGAATAGTCAAAATCGATACTAACGGGGTAGTAAACTCTAAATATTTGTTTGCTTGTATCTGGGCATACACCAGGATTGGCAACCAAGGTTATTTCGTAAGTGCCGGTGTCTGCATAAGTGTAAGAAGGATTTGCTAGTATACTCGTATCTAGGTTAGTATTGGGATCGCCAAAGTCCCAGTGCCATGAAGTGGTATTGGCACTAATACTTTTAAACTGAATGGTTCTCCCAATACAAAGAGTATTTGGATTTTCAACTTGATCTTCAATTTGACTAACCGGCCCTTTACAGTCTCCTGAAACATTGAATTGAAAATCACGCCTTATAACACTTACAATTTGACCATTTCTCCATTCTGTAACACAAATGGCGAATACATATTGACCCAATTGAGTGGGCCTTCCCTTTAAAAAACCTGTAACTGGGTTGATCTGAATAGTTGGGCTTGAGGTAATAGGGGAGGTGGGAGAGAATCCGTTATTAAACGGAACATTTGTATAGGAGGGAGGAGCTGGAGGATTTGGAGCGGGTGAAGTGAACCCAGTTCCAGAACTTTTACCGCCTCCATGTTTTACTTGGCATAAAGAGTAGCTTAAACTATCACCATCTGTAGTTGATGCAGACATATCCAGATTTAAGTTTTGATTTACACAGAGAACCACTGGAGGGGTGCTATTAAAAGTGGGGCTTGAATTGCAAGCTTGATCATTACTTGGAATGGATACGGTGTACGTACTTCCCCAATCGTCCGGATTGGGAATATTTAAAATAGTACTATTTCGGCAACACCTTTGATGCGTGATCGTATATCCCCCCACAGTTGGAGGAAGATTGATTGTGACTTTATAGGTAGCTTTTTCAGTACAAACAGTGTTGGGGAGTGTAGTGCAATTGTTAGGAGCAGTAAGGGGTAAAACGGATGAGGTTAATAAGGGAGGTCTTAAATTGGCTATTAACGCATTATTCACATCGTAAATACCAATGGAGGCCGTGTCATCAAAAGCTGCTCCAGATGAGAAACAATCTCGATACATAGTCAAGGTGATCTCATAGTTATAGTTTCCTAAGCACTCATATGTGATTTCACCACCCACGAGGTGTGCAGCCTGAAGCGGAAGCGCAGCAAGCCAAACAAAAAAGACGCGAAGGACCAAGTTCTTCAGCATAGGGTGGTTAAAAATTAGGCGAATTAATTCAACTAATAAATATAACTATTTAAAAGGAGATGAGTTTGTGCTAAATAGCTGAAAGCTATATTAAGTTTTTAAGCGATCATGTCTTTGAAGGGAATGATGGTTTGGTATGATTTAGATCGAAAGTAGGCTTCTGTATTTTCGCCTAAAGCCATAATAAAATCACCACCCCAGGCGCCAAGCGATTTGACACTCCCGTTATAGTCGCTAAACAGTTGTTCTTTTACCGGAGTATGACCCAATAATTGTGATAAAATACTTTCGTGAGACTCCATTAACCTTTGCAAGCCAGAAGGAGAGTCAATAATTAAAAGTTCTTTTGAAATTTGAGAAACTCTATCGATTTCACTTTCAGATGTTTTCTTTTTTAGAAAACGTTCAACTTCAGGTTTGCTTTGTTGTTTTTTGTTTAGATGTATAAAGCAAACTTCATTAAACACCTTAGGCAATTCTACAGATTCCCATTGGGCCTCACTTCGATTATGAATACGATAAAGCAAAGGTTTTTTTTGCCCGGCACAAGCTACATCATACCCACTACCTGTGGAGGTCTTAAAAAATAGCTCCATAGGGTCTACTTTTTGCCATTGCCCTATTAAATGGACAAGTGTGCTGCTGCTGCCTAGCCCCCAGTTGTTTGGAAAATCTAGTTTACTAACGAGCATTTGAGCGGTCGGTTGACTCTGCGATAAGTCAAAAGCAACGGATAAAAGCTTTTTAAGATATGCAGCCTTATCAACAGAATTTGTAGATATTAAATTGAGTTTAAGATCAAACTTTGCTTCGAACCACACTTCATCCAAATGGTTTAAGCTTTGCCAACTCAATTCTTCTTTTTTGTTTTCACTCAAAAGGAGTGACTGACCATAACGAGTAGGGATGGCCAGAGCGGATCCGCCTTTGAGAACGGTATACTCTCCAGCCAGTAAAAGCTTACCGTGAGCGAAAAAAGTTTGTGTCAAGATTAATTCTTTTTAACCGTAGCTTCTGGGTTTTTAATCCCTCGCACCTCACAAAACTTTTGAACCGCAGCACTATGTGAAACGGTATTGTGTTTAAAATGCTCCACAATAATCTTCTTTTCTTCTTCTGTAGCTTCCAATTGGTTTAAAATATTCAATAGGTGCATCTTCATGTGCCCTTTTTGAATACCGGTCGTAACTAAGGCTCTCAAGGCCGCAAAATTTTGAGCTAAACCAGAACTTGCAATGATGGACATTAATCTAGAAGCGGAAGGTCTATTTAGCATGTCTAAAGAGAACTTTACTAGAGGATGAAGAGTGGTTAAACCACCAACTGTACCTAAAGCCATAGGTACTTCAATCCAAAATTTAAAGATTCCGTCTTTTACTTCACAATGTGTAAGACTCTCATATTGTCCTTTCCGAGCCGCATAAGTATGGCAGGCTGCTTCTATAGCTCTAAAATCATTCCCTGTAGCAATTACTACGGCATCAATACCATTCATTATACCCTTGTTATGGGTGGTAGCACGATAAGGTTCCACTTCAGCAATGCGAACGGCTCTTGCAAACTTTTGAGCAAACTCTTCTGGACTCACTCCAGAACCATCTTCTAAATCGGCAATAGGACAAGATACTTCAGATCGAACTAAACACTCTGGAGTATAGTTACTCAAAATGCACATTACAATTTGAACATCTTTTTCTTGATCGGAAAATCTTGAATCTTCTTGAATCGCCTCAGTAAAGGTTTTAGAGAATTGTTCTAAACAGGAATTTATAAAGTTAGCTCCCATGGAATCGCAAGTTTCAAACTTGGCTGCAAGTTGGAAGTAATGATCAATAGAATCTGTTTTGTCAATAAGTTCAATGTCTAAAATACCACCTCCTCGTGCGCGCATGTTCGCGGTCAAGGACTCTGTATCCGAATAAAATTTGGATTTAACATCCTTAAAAAAGCTAGACAACTTTCCTTTATCCCCTTCATAAATGAAATGGACATGACCTACTTTGGTCGTGGAAATTATAGTGGTTTTAAAACCCCCACGCTCTAACCAAAACGAAGCGCTTTTTGCCGCTGCAGCAACAACAGAACTTTCTTCAATGGCCATAGGTAATGCATAAGTGTGCCCATCGATCAAAAAGTTAGGCGCTACCCCATAAGGAGTATAAAAGTTTGAGATGGTATTCTCAATAAATTCATCATGAAGTTTTTGAAGCTTGGCATCGCTATTCCAATACTTTTTTAAAACCTCTAGAGCCTTTGCTGTATCTTGAAAATAGTTGCTTAGCAACCATTCTATTTTCCCTTCTTTTGAGAGTTTCGAAAAACCTTTAATGGGACTACTCATATGCGTGCTTTAATTTGTGACAAATATACAAAGTGAGATAACGCTTTATTATTTTACTTTGTTTAGTGAAAATTGTGTTAAAGTGAAACAACAAAAGTGCGAACATTGCAATGAGTGGACAGATGGAGAGCAGGAAAAATGCCTCCATTGTGACCATATTCTCAACTTAAGGGATAAACAAGAGTACGAAGTGTTAAAGAAGGCCAAAGGCATGTCTTTTCCTTTAATTCAAATAAAAGAGAACGATTCTTTGCCGCTCAAAGCATCAAAGCACTTAATAAGGGTGGGGCAGCTTATATTTTTTGCTGTAATATCCTTTATTGCTGCTATGGCCTCTTCAACGGTGCATTGATTTTATGTTAGGTCTATCGCGTTTTTTTTGGTTTTGTTTGATCCTTTTCACTGTTAATCAATTTATAGAGCGAGCAGGTATTTTCATCCCAATTGTCCATAGTTATCTGGATGATCTATTGTGTGCAGGAATCGTGTTGGGTACGGCTCTTTTTGTCCAGCAGCAGTTAACTTTTAAGCATCCCGAGTATACTCTTCCCATTAAAAACTTAGTGTTTTTTGTTGTTTGGTACAGCTTTTTGTTTGAAGTATTGTTTCCATCGATGGATAAAAGACATCATGCTGACCCTTGGGATATTTTAGCATATGTTATTGGTACGTGGCTATTTGCAACTTTCGGAAACAAGCCGGTGAAAGAGCTTTTGCTTTTCAAAAACCTGAAAGGTAAAAAGGTTTAACCTCTCTTTATGAGTTAAAAAGGATAAGCGCCAAAGCGGCTAAAGCGGGTAGGCTTTGAACAAAAAAGATTTTTTTATCTGCAGTAAAACTCCCATAAATTCCGGCAATAGCTACACAGGAAAGAAAGAAAACGGTAACATTAGTTTGCCATTCTGCATTTTCAATAAAAAAACTCCAGATTAAACCAGCCGCCAAAAAACCGTTATAAAGGCCTTGATTGGCAGCCATAGCTTTTGTGGGTTTGAACAAATCCTTTGGGAAGCCCCTAAAAACCTTTGGGCCTCGTGTTTCCCATGCAAACATTTCAAACCATAAAATGTAAATATGGATTAAAGCGACTAAACCAGTTAAAGCTGTTATAACAAGATGCATTTTACAAAAATTAAGAAGGCAGTATTTTGCCGTTTCAAAACCTAAGGTACTTTATTTAAGGAAGATTTCGTCAATCAAAAGTTCAAACTCTTCCTTTTTCTTGTTTGCAATTAGAAATGTAATCTCTTCCATTTGGACCCCATTAAAATTGGGTTGATTTAATCTTCTTCCTCTAAAGGAAGGATACATATCTTCCAGCGGTATTTCAATTTCTTGCCATTCTCCATGAGTAGAAAAAGATTGTATGTAAGAGAAATAGTCCGAAGAATTAGACTTAAGTCGAAACTGATAATCCTTTCCATCTCCTTTAACTTTAAGAATACAAGTGGAGTAGTCTTTAGTAAAGATGGTTTCAAATCTATGGCGAACGGAAGAAAATCCTCCGTTATTTTCCAAAGACACTTCGCCTTTAAAGACACCGTAACCATCATCATTTAGATCAAAGGAACCTGAGGATTTGCCACCCATAACTACATCGTCCACAATTCTCCAATTTTGTATATCCGCTTGTTTGTTAAAGTTGAAAATAGTCATGGAGTTAATATGAGCCGTTAGGATAAAGACGGTAAGCAAGAAATAACGCATCTTAGATAGATAATACTTTTCTATTTAACCGTTCAATCCTTCTTTTTGTTTTCAAAACCTCATATAGCCATTCAAAAAGGGCGGTACAAGAAATCAGAGCTTAACGCCAAACCACTTTTCATAATAGGAGTAGAGCTTTTTGTTGTAACGTTTGGCAATGGTGCCTTTTCCTTGTTGTATTAAGGAGAAAAAAATATATTTCCGTTCAAAAAAGGGAAAAGGAGCTTTTAAGGGCATTAAATAATGATCCATTAAAACAAGAGCGTGAATACCCAAATTTTCGGTTTCTGTAAACTCAGCAGTAAAATAGACTTCTGACTGTAAAAGCTCGGGTTCTATTAAAGCCAGATTATGGTCAAAGACATTACCGGATAGTATTCCTTTTCTGATATCATCAGAAGTATTTGAATAGAAAAAATAGACAGGGCAAAAATCGAAAGTCTTTCTAAAAGATAAAATAGTTTCCTTGTTCTCTAGGTATAGCTTACTCTTTTCTAATTCGGCTTCCTCTGTATATCCACGAGCTTCTAATGCTTTAATTTTCATCTCATTGGTTTTGAGGCGAACCAAAATAAAGCTCTTGCTTAAAGCCTTTAATTGTGCTTTAGCTTCTTCTAAATCTTCTTGTGCCACAGCCGGAAAAGCGAGCATAAAAGACAAACATATGAATAGGAACTTTTTCATTGACTTATAGACCCAAAAGTTTGAATTAGTTGGATACTAAAGGTTACCAATTACCACTTAAATATCTTTTCTACCAGAATTTCACTGTCATCCGCAGCAATTACCTTTAATACATAGGTTCCGGTTCTTAAAGGACTCATGTCAAATTTTAGCTCATTTTTCCCAGCTTTTGCTTGAGAAGTAATGATTTCATCCACTAACTTTCCATTTAAGTCAAACACATAGGCAGTTACCCTACCATCTGCGGCTAAATCAAACTGAGCAATAAGTTGAGTAGTAAATGGATTAGGATAAGCTCCGCTGGTATTGCTAGCAATCTGATCCGTGATGATCGTATCACTTAAAGTACAACCTCTACTATCAATTACAGTAAGCCGTATAGTATCTCCATCACAAATACTGTCAACCATATTGTTATCAGAAAGAGCTGAGCCATTGTAACTAAACTGGTAAGGAGGTACTCCACCAGAAGGGATCATTTGTATTCCTCCTTCACAAAAAACAGATTGGCCATACTCTGTGAAGTTTACTAACAATCTTGCTGTATCTGGACTGATCAATTCGTTAATCCAGTTGCCATTTTGATTATTACTCATTCCAAAGTAACCTACTGTCCAAACTTTTCCGGGTTCATTAAACTTAGGTTGAATACCAAAATAATCCCCCCATCTTTCGTAACTGTCCGAATGGGCATCGGCAAAGTTTAAACCTTCTTTTAAAGTGATTACATCCGAGTAGTTTCCGTCATTGTCGTAATAAACAGCAGAAACGCCTGGGAAATCTGTTGGAGAACTATGGTTAAACCCAATGATAGTTTCGATATCACATTCTTCATTTCCGGTGAAAGCCAGATTTGGATAACCATAATCTCTTATTGAATCTCCAATAATGTTACCGCTAATCGTTTGATTGGCCGTAAGAGGATTTTGGATCGTACCATGGTAAATACCTGCAAATCCCGTTGCAGGATTTACGGTAGTAGATACAAATTGAATCCAATCTCCATTGGTGATAGCGCCAAGAACACGAGCATCATTGGTTTGCAAACCTTTAGTAGGGTCGCTTAAGTCCGTATCTTGCTGCCTACCGTTTGGAGGCACACCATAATTAGGAACAGTTTTTCCCATATCAATATTCAAGGAAGAGTTCTCTAAAGTACCGGTCACTTCCATTACAAAAATGGTATCGTTCGTTAAATCGAAATTGCGGTTGGAGAGGAAAA
>CAZAJG010000046.1:0-4989 GCA_964485405.1 uncultured Owenweeksia sp.
CAGTTTAGCTGAACCGTAACATTAGCCGTTCCAGTAGCTGTATTTCCGTTTGCATCTGTAACGGTTAACACTACAGGGTTTACACCCACATTATTACAATCGAACGTAGTTGGGCTTACAGAAACACTGGCTATACCACAAGCATCAGAAGATCCATTGTCAATTTGTGCTGCTGTAATTATAGCTGTACCCGTTGGTCCTACAAAAACACTAATGTCTTGCGTACTTACGCTAGGCGCTATAGTATCTAAAACAACCACATCAAACGTACACGTATCTACACCACAAGCGTTTGTTGCCAATACTTGAACCGTAGTAGTACCTACATTAAAAGTTGCTCCACTTGCATCACCTGCTCCACTAGCTGTAGTAGCTCCGCTTAAGGTATAGGTTCCTGCAACTGGATTTGTTCCTGTTGCTGTAGTTAGAAAACTTACTACTGCATTACAGCTGTTTGAAGTGTAGGCTGTTACATTAGAACCTGGGCAAACGGAGAATTGCGCTCCTACACAAGTAATTTCTGCAGCTACAGCAAAATCATAGTTTGTTTCATCGCAATCGTTGCTTACAATTTCTAAACTGGCGTTGTAATTCTGAACAGCGGAACCATTAAAGGTGGCTGTAAAGTTTGCCGAAGATCCAGACGTAATGGTTAGTGGAAAACTTACACCACTAATGGTCCAATTCGCAGCATCTACTCCAGAAGAAGTAATACCGCTTACTTCCATATCTCCAGAACCACTGTTTTGAATGGTAAAGGATTGAGCTACGTCTGTATTCGGAAGTGTATTTCCGAAATCTGTACCATCTGAAGAAGCAGCGCTATTATCGCCATCTGCAATGCTTTGTCCGTTTCCAGTAACATTGATTTCAGCAAGACTGTTAACCACTGTAATAGGATCTGAAACTGCAGAACAACCGAATAAGTCGATAACCTCAACGGTATACGTACCTACTTGATTGGCCGTGTAAGACTGTAGAGTAGCATTTGGAATATTTACACCGTTCAGTTTCCACTGATAAATAGCGGATTGAGAAGCGGTTAATACAGCCGTTGTAGGGCATAAATACGCAATATTTGCTGGCATTACTGCCACAGTAGGATTGCTGTTTACCGTTATCGCAGTTGGGTCTGATTCTCCTGAACACCCTCCTGCATTGGTTACAACAACCGTATAGTCTCCAGAAACAGTAGCTGTGTAATTCTGATTGGTTTCTCCTGGAATATTAACACCATCTCTTAGCCATTGGTAAGTATCACCAACATTAGCGGTAAGCGGTACCGTTTGGCCATCACAAACTGTAGTTTGTCCAGACACGATAATAGCTGCTGGGCGTACGGTTACCGTAGCTGAGCAAGAATCTAAATTCCCTGCATTATCCGTTACCAAAAGAGTAACCACATTAGCACCGGTATCTTGACAAGTAAAGAACGATTGAGACAAAGTCAATTGATCGATACCACAGGCATCCGAAGATCCGTTATCAATCATTTCTGGTGTAATGGATACTGTACCATTTGGTGCTAGTGCCACAGTAATATCTTGGCAGATCGCTGTAGGTGGTGTTAAATCCACTTGTACCGAAGTATTTCGGTGAAATCTAATTTGTCTACTCGATGTTCCACTAGTAGCGATATCTGGCACAAAGTCGCCATCTAAATCACCAATAACAATTCCTGAAACTTCATTGGTTGCGGAAGAAGTATAATCAATTCTAGGCGCAAAAGAAGTTGTACCCGTAACACCTGTAGTGTTTCTGTACACCGCAAATTTGTTTTCGCAAAGTGATTTAGATACAATATCTGGGTACCCATCACCATCCACATCTCCTACTTGAATTCTATAGTTACATCTAAAAGAAGGTAAGTTTAATAACCCACTCATATCAATATTTCCAGGAGTAGATTGATTTATTAATACCGCAGTATTAAAGGTACCATCATAATTACAGGTAGTTAAATCAATTCTTCCGTCTTTGTCAAAATCCGCAATTTGACAACGGTATGGCTGCGTTCCTCCTACAGACCAGTATTCTGGTGCTTCAAAGGTAAAAGTAGTAGCTCCATCTGGAGTAGTATTTCTTAAGGTTACCGCACGGTTTCCAAATCTCTGAGTCATCAAAATATCGATCTTACCATCGCCATCTACGTCAGCTGTTTGGATACCTGTACAGCGTTGACCTACATTAGAAAGGGCTTGTCTTGCAGCAAAGCTTAGATTTCCTATGCCCGTACTCAAATTTCGAGCTACGTATACAACATTCCCGGTTTCTCCAACGATGTCAATTTTACCATCATTGTTAAAGTCGCCAGCTGCAATTTGATAGCTGGACACAGCCTGAGTGGATATCGCTGAACCGAAAGATATATTTCCAGGGCCGCTACTTGTATTTAACAAGGCTACGTTTCTAGACACCACATCTTGTTTACCATCACCATCAAAGTCGGCACTGTAAATAGAAGAAGCACCAAATTGATTGAAAGGTAAATGCGCAAAGCTTATATTACCTGGTGTACTATTGTTCTTAGCAACAGAAAGTCCACCACTCTGACCACCAGAAAGCACTTCTGCTTTTCCATCAAGGTCAAGATCTACAGCAATCATGTTGTAGGCTCCGTAGGTAATAGGTAAAATTTGAGCGTTATTTTGATAGGTAGAATTATCCAATGGAGTTGGACAAAATATACCATTAAATACATCCTCAGAATATGCTGTTAGGTCGCATTGATTGGTTACGGCTATTCTAGAAGTAGAAGCTCCTACGGGAACGGTAACAACTAACTGCCCGAAAGTTGCACTTTGAACAGTTGCTTGAGTAGCTCCGAAGAATACCACATTATTATCAATGTTGGTGGCATCAAAGTTTGCACCAATAATAGTAACCGTACTACCGATAAAACCGGTGTTCGGAGTAATTGAATTAATAATCGGCCTATTGTTACATTGCCCAAAAGCAACTCCAATAGAGAAAACTAAAACAATTACACTGAGTAATAATTTTTTCATGGATTATTAATTGTAAGTTATGGTTATGGTTAACGTATTGGGGTCAAAACCTGCTGGTACATTAGTACTTAGATCTGCATTACTATTGTTACCGCAATCCGCATGAAACGTTTGCCCGCCTGTAAGATTTAGGTTAGATACCGAATAGGTTACATCGGATTGACCTTGATCTGAAATGGTAAGCGTAAAATTCGCAGTTTGATCGTCTCCACTTTCGTTAAAAACGGATAATCGAATCTCATCAGAAGAAGTTGCAGAACACTTACAGGTGCTCCACGCCACTTCTAAATGCGAAGGTGAATCTGGCAAAGCTTGCCAATTCTGATAAATAGTTGGGTTTGGACTTTGGGCAAAAGCACCAAAGACAGGAATGAGCAGAAACATCATCCCGAAAACATAGTTTTTAACTGTTTTCATTTGATTGATTAAGGTTTGTGATAATTAATGAATGCACAGCATGGCAAAAAGACGCAACAAGGCTACTCTTTGCTACAACCGTGTAGATAGAAAATGTTAAATAGGAAGGGGTACTTTAAAAAAGTAGTTAAGTGTCCTTTAGAATAGTTAGGGGTATGATAAAAGGAAAGCTTTGCTTACATGAAAAAGAATTTGAGGAGTACATGCGTTAATGATGGTTTGGTGAATAGTTTAATCGTCTCGGGATTTGATCGTCTCTGATCATCTCATGTAGTAAAGGAATTCAAAAAAAAGATTTAGCTCCAAACATTATACGCCTCATTTATGCCTCACTTTTTACAAACTACTTTAAATCAATCTATTAAAAGATAACATTTTAATTAATTCACGTGTTTTTTTAAATACTTTACCAAGTCTTGATCGCCTTCTAACTCCAGTCTTTTTCGCACCCTATACCGTAAACTTCGAATCGCTTTTTCTGATCGTTGCAGCAAGCGGGCAATATCTTCGCTGGTGTAATTCATTACCAACATAATGCACAACATCAACTCCATTTTATTTCTGGTAGACAAACGTTCTTTTAAAAACTGATAGAGCTCTGGATACACTTTTACCGCCTGTTTTTCTAGCTCATATAGCGTTGACTCTACCGAATGCTCTCCCAGTTTCCTCTTTAATTCATGCGTCTTTTTATCTATATGAGGACTACTTTCTGTAGTTGATTTTAACTCCTGTATCATCTCAGCAAGCTCTAGATTGTGATTTTGCTGTTGTAAACTTTGTACAATATTTACGCGTAGCTCCTTTTCCAGCTGGTTGTTTTTATGTTTTAGGATTTCATTTCGCTGGACTTCGCTTTGTGCTCTTAATTCTAGAAGCTCTGCATTTCTTTTACTGATAACACCATCTTTAACTCGCCTTTGCCTGAATAAAACAGCAATCACCAATAAGGCTAAAGCCGCAATCATGAGAAATAAGATCTGTTGCTTACTTGTTTTGTTTTGTGCCAGTAAAAGTTGTGATTTTCGTTCGGACTCTGCGGTTTTTAACTTTAAGTCTGCACGCGCTAGTTTAATATAATTCTGCTGGTTGATTAAACTATCTTTTATTCGAGTATAAGCCTGTAAACTATACAAAGCACTATCGTATATTTCTAAATTTTGCCATGCGGTGCTACGATCTTCAACCAGTTGCATCATAGGCATGGATATTTCACCATAAATTTTGGAAAGCACCCTATTCTGTTGAAGAAGAAAATCATAATCCCTCATCTCCATTAAATAAGGTCTGCTGAATACATAGAATGCCTTTTTAAAACCCATAGAACGGATGTTGCGCCAAGTTTTTTGATACGCTCTTTTGTAGCCTTCTTTTTGATTGGAATCTGAACTGAGCTTAGTCTGAATTAAAGCATACTGAGACTTTAGTAGAGATCGAAGATCATCTACCGTTGCTTTTTGACTTAAATCTAACTGTTCTACCAAAGGCATTAATGCTTCAATAGCCTTTAGGTTTAGGGGTACATCGTTCCAATAATTATCTAAAGTGGCTAGGTTCAAATCTA
>CAZAJG010000046.1:4999-32459 GCA_964485405.1 uncultured Owenweeksia sp.
AAATCTAAAAGAGCAGCATCCAGCACCTCGGTTTCTGTTGGTGTAAATGTTCCTGTAACTCTATCGGATAATTGTGCCTTAAGTTCCTCAAAGAGTGCCTTTCCTACTCCCGCGTTAAAAGCCAACTCATAATGGTTGCGTAGAAATTCACTATACCGCTTTGTATGAGATTTTAGTAGTCTTTCAGAAGCTATCCGGGTAATGTGTAAAGTACTATCCAAATAAGCTTTAGCATTTTCATAATCCTGCTGAAATGTATACACGTGACTTAAATCTCTGTAAGCCCACAATAAGCCCAATGTGTCTCTTAAAGTTTTATAAATCTGTGTGCCTTGAATTAGATTTTGAGTCGCTCCTTTAAAGTCTCCTTGCTCTCTTTGAATAATTGCTGCATTTAAAAAGCACCGAGAAATTTTTTGCGCGGGTAAAGTGTAAATTCCAGGAAGTTCCAATTGAACCCGCCACATACTCTCGTTAAACTCTGGCTCAGAAAAAGTACGGGCTCCAAATTGATACAACTTCAAAGCCTGTTGCAATTCTCCTTTAGGATATAAAACATAGGTTGCCAGCATATCGGCCATTACCACCCTTTGCAATAAATTTATCTCTGGATTTTTAATCAGCCTTTTAATGCGATTTATCTTCTCTATAGAAATGGCTGTTCGTTCCCGCTCGCATTTGTTGAGCTCTGTACCTAAGTGGTGTAATTCTAAACTCGGATTTGTTTCTTGTGGTAATGGAGGTAAAGAAGCGTATTCCTCCCCTAGTGACTCGCTATTCGCCTTTACTAAATCAATGTAGAGGGTACAGCTGTTGCAATTTGCTTTTTGTGCTCTATAGTTAGCACTATCTAAAAAAGCATCAAAAGCAGTTGGCTCCTCACCTGTTCCTCTGGATAATTTTTGCTCTACCCAACTCCGATTGAGCCAGTACATGGATAAGGTACTATCTGATAAACCTTGGCGAGGTAGTTTTTTTAAACTATCGCGTATCTCTTTTACCTGTGTAGAAATAGGTACAAAGTTTTGCGCACAAACAGAACTACTCCCTAATACAATAGTTATGAGGAGTAATAAAGCATAAGCACAGTTCAGTCGTCTATCCCTGAAGGCAAGTGATATTGGTAAATCTTGTCTCACCCGGGTGCAATATAGAAATAGTTATATAAAAAAATACACACTCATATATATACATCCCTATTAATCTGAATATTACATCTTTTTAAAAAAGAATTAAAAGTCTGTTTGTCAGTGATTATAATTTTAAAAACGATTCATTTTTTTATACAAATTCTCTCTTTTTAAAATATTTAAAACCGCTTAAACCTTAAAGTGCTCTAAAGCAGATGTATTGATTTTTTAATGAAATTTATTTTGATGATTTACAAGCGTTTATCTCTTTTGACTTGAATTAAAATTCTATTTTAATTAGATTTCTTCTTAAATTAGCAAAAGATTAAACCATTTATCATGCTCCTCAATACTCATTCTTATTTCAGCATGCGTTACGGTACAGTTTCTCCAGAGGGAATACTACAAATCGCTGTCGCTCATCAATTAAAAAGTGTGTGCCTTACCGACATAAACAATACTTCTGGCTGCTTGGATTTTATACGACAGGCCAAGAAGTATAAGGTTAAACCCATAGTAGGTATCGATTTTAGAAATGACGTGAAAGCGTGCTACATCGGTATAGCTCAAAACAACCAAGGCTTTCAGGAACTCAACAATCATCTATCTGAGCACCTTCATCAAAAAAAACCTTTTACCGATAAAGCACCCATTTTTAAAAATGCTTTTGTGATTTATCCTTATGCTACTTATAAAAACGAGCCTTTAAAACCTCATGAGTTTATTGGTGTTAAATCTTCCGAACTCATTAAGCTCAGTTTAGATAAAAACCCACCCCCACTACACAAACAACTATCGCTACACACCGCCAGCTTTAGGAATAAAAAAGACTTTAACACCCATCGTTTATTAAGAGCTGTAGATAATAACACCTTACTTTCTAAACTCCCCGTATCCGAGCAAGGATTGGCAAGTGATCTTTTTTGCAGCCAACAGGAGTTAGAACAACTTTTTGAAAGTCATCCATACCTAGTGGAGCATGCAGAACGCTTGTTGGAAAAATGTAGCATCGACTTCACTTTTAACGATGTAGAGCAAAATCACAATCAAAGGTCCTATACCAACAATAAAGAGTTGGACTTTAGGCTGATGAAAAAAATATGTTTTCAGAACCTGAACTACCGCTACCCTACCGCTTCTTATGCCGTATTAGAGCGGCTCAACAAAGAGCTTGAAATCATCTACCAGAAAAACTTTGTTTCCTACTTTCTCATCAATTGGAAAATTTTGAAATATGCTCGTTCTAAAGATTACTACTACATTGGTAGAGGCTCTGGCGCCAACAGCATTGTAGCTTACTTAATGCTCATTACCGATGTAGATCCCATTGAGCTTGATTTATACTTTGAGCGGTTCATTAACCTTTACCGCCAAAATCCACCTGATTTTGACATCGACTTTAGCTGGGCAGATCGAGATGATATTACCCATTTTATTTTTTCGCAATTCCCTCATACCGCCTTACTCGCTACTTATGTTACTTTTAAATATAGAGCCGCCATACGTGAACTAGGAAAGGTATTTGGCTTACCTGTAAGTGATATTGACCTTCTTGCTAGTGGAAAATACAATCCGCATCAGTTAGATCATTTAAACCACTTAGTGGTAGAGTATGCTAAGCGGTTACAGGGCTTACCTAATTACTTGAGCATACATGCCGGAGGCATTCTTATAGCAGATCGACCGATCCATTACTTCTGCGCCACTTTTATGCCTCCTAAAAACTTTCCTACTACACAGTTTGATATGGTAATTGCTGAAGACGTAGGCTTGTATAAATTCGATATTCTTTCGCAACGAGGGTTGGGAAAAATAAAAGATACACTTGAAATAATTCGTTACAACCAACCGGATAAAGCCAATATCGACATCCACGATTTCCATTCCATAAAAAGCAACCCTGATGTAAACAACCTCTTAAAAAACGCGCGAGCTATTGGTTGTTTTTATGTAGAGTCTCCCGCTATGCGGATGTTGATGAAAAAGATGAAGGTTGACAATTACTTAGGTCTGGTAGCTGCCAGTTCGGTAATACGCCCCGGAGTAGCTAAATCCGGTATGATGCGTACTTACGTAGAGCGTTATCGAAAACCTGAAAAAAGGAAGGATGCACATCCTGTAATGCTGGAGATTATGCCTGAAACTTTTGGAGTAATGGTATACCAGGAAGATGTAATTAAAGTAGCACACTACTTTGCTGGGCTCAACTTAGGAGAAGCTGATGTGTTGCGGAGAGGTATGTCTGGTAAATACCGTAGCCGAGAAGAATTTCAAAAAGCAAAAGACAAATTTTTCAGCAACTGTAAAGCCAAAGGATATGAAGATGAAGTAACCGCTGATATATGGCGGCAAACCGAAAGCTTTGCCGGTTATGCTTTTGCAAAAGGGCATTCCGCTTCTTACGCTGTAGAAAGCTATCAAAGTCTTTATCTCAAAGCTTACTTCCCATTGGAGTATATGGTAGCTACGCTTAACAATGGAGGAGGTTTTTATTCTAGAGAGCATTATTTGCATGAAGCCAGAATGCATGGAGCCATCGTTCAGGCACCTTGCGTCAATCAAAGTTTAGGGCCCGTTTTTATTGAAGAGAAAACGATTTATTTGGGTTTAGGCATGATTAACAGCTTAGAATCTCAACTCATAAAAGCCGTTGTAGAAGAGCGTCACCTTAACGGAAAGTATCAATCTCTAGACGATTTAATAGAGCGCGTTTCCGTTTCCTTAGAGCAAGCCATTTTACTTATTAAAGCAGGCACCTTCCGCTTCAGTAAAAAAAGCAAAAAGGAACTGCTTTGGCGCGCTTATTTTTTATTAGGTCATCAAAAAAAGAGCAGCCCACAAGCTTCCTTATTTACCGAACCTCCAAAAAATTACGATTTACCTCAGCTCAATACAGAGAAACACGAAGATGCTTTTCATGAGTATGAACTATTGGGTTTTCCGTTGTGTAACCCTTTTGAATTGTTAGAGCAGCACATACCTCCACATACGTTTGCAGAAGAGCTCCCGCAACTTTTGGAGCAAACCATTACCGTAGTAGGCTATCTCGTACACACCAAATCTACCACTACCAGCAGAGGCAAAAAGATGCAATTCGGTACGTTGATTGACCAAAAAGGAGAGTATCTAGATACGGTTCATTTTCCTAAAGGTAGAGATGAACATTTTTTAAGTGGACGTGGCATTTACAAGGTAAAAGGCATTGTAAAAGAAGAATTTGAGCACTACAGTATAGAGGCTATTCATGCTGAAAAATTAGCCATTATACCTGATCCTCGTTACGCTGAAAGTTCACATAAACAGCTTTCTAGTGCGCCAACAGCTGTAAAAGTAAAAGGCAGTAGCCGAGCCGACTTCATTAAACGAAAAAAGAAGAATGGAAATGCTGCAGCCTAAAGAGCGAAATATTGTTCACTTTGATCTAGACACCTTTTTTGTATCGGTAGAACGATTGCAAGATTCGCGCTTAAACAACAGACCTGTATTGATTGGAGGCACGAGTGACAGAGGGGTTGTAGCCTCTTGCTCTTACGAAGCACGTAAGTTTGGTATACACTCCGGAATGCCCATGCGTCTAGCCAAGCAATTATGCCCAGAAGCCGTTATTGTTAAAGGCAACTCGGGCACCTATATGAAGTACTCGGATATGGTTACCGAAGTAATATCTGAGGCAGTTCCCTTATTTGAGAGAACTTCTGTAGATGAGTTTTATGCAGACCTTACGGGGATGGAGAAATTTTTTGGCACTTACCAACTTTCTTCTGAATTGCGAGAAAGGATTATGAAAGAGATCAGCTTACCTATTTCTTTCGGTTTATCTTCTAGTAAAACGGTGAGCAAAATTGCCACTGGAGAAGCTAAACCTAACAATCAAATGAAGATTGATTTTGGTAGCGAAAAGCATTTTATGGCTCCTCTTTCTGTGCGCAAAATACCCATGGTAGGAGAGGCCACACATAAAAGCTTACTGGATTTAGGGGTAAAGCGTATTTACACCCTACAAGAAATGCATGTAGATTTACTAGAAAGAGTATTTGGCAAACCCGGAAGAAGCTTATGGAACAAAGCACAAGGGATCGATAACAGTCCAGTAATTCAATACCAAGAACGAAAAAGTGTTTCTACCGAACGTACTTTTGATAAGGATACTATTGATGTAATAAAGCTAAAAGGCATACTCACGGCTATGACTGAAAATTTAGCTTTTCAACTGCGAAGAGGGAATAAAGTAACGGCTTGTGTTTCTGTAAAAATTAGATATTCCGATTTCCACACCCAAGAGAAACAAGCCAATATTGCGCATACTTCTGCAGATCATACTTTAATTCATAAAGTGCAAGAGCTTTTTGATAACCTCTATCAACGTAGGGTTTTAGTGCGATTAATTGGCATCCGTTTTAGCAAATTGGTTAGTGGAGGTTATCAAATAAACATGCTGGAGGATACCGAAGAATTGGTAAATCTATATCAGGCTATGGATAAAATCCGTGATTCGTATGGCGATCGATCTATTATGCGTGCTTCTGGAATGGATGCTCGGAGCATTGGAAGAGGCAATCCCTTTTCGGGTGGCCCTGCTCCTTTGTTAGCGAATAGAAGAAGATAAATCCCAGCTAAGAGTTACCCCTTTTCGTAAACTTTTAACCATCTTCGCGCAAACTAAAATGTAAAAAGTATTCCATTGAAATCAATACTTGCTTTACTTCTCTTTTTGTGCTTTAGCTATGGAGGTTTTGCGCAGAAAAAAGAAAACAAATGGGGTTTACTGGGTAAATATGTAAACTACCTTTTAAACGATACGGCTGACGCTAGTAAGCCTAAATTATTGATTTACCCTACCATCGCTTTTGCGCCAGAAACAAGTTGGGAAATTGGCTTCTCTTCTTTATACGTATACTACGCCAACAGAGATACCACCAACCGTTTAAGCGAAATAAGTGGTTTTACTTTTTACACCTTAGAGAATCAATATGGCGCTTGGTTTGACCATGCGGCCTATAGCGATAAAAACAAATGGTTTTTTCTGGGGCGCTTGCGCTATCAAAGTTTTCCTCTACTCTATTTTGGTATTGGGCCCAATACCCCTTCGGAACATATAGCCGAAATAGATGCTAATTATTTACTGATTAAAGAAAGAGTGCTCCGAGAGATTTATCCTTCTTTATACGGGGGATTAGAATTTGATTTTCAAAGCTTGAGTAACGTTGATATTGAGCTTTCTGATCCTGAGCAAGATTTTGTTGCTCCACTTGGAGCCAATGGTTCTACTAATTTTGGAATTGGTTTAGGATTGGTATACGACAACCTACACAATGCTCTAAATGCCCGTGATGGATTGTTTAGTGAATTGGCCTTTTTACATTATGATAGAGCTTGGGGTAGCGACTTTACGTTTACCACCATCATTAGCGACAACCGAATTTATTTACCTGTGAACAGGCGCGATGTTTTAGCTGCTCAACTTTTCGGGCAGTTTACGGTAGATGGAAATGCCTCATTTAACCAGATTGCCCTGATGGGCGGAGAGAACCTTATGAGAGGTTATTACCTAGGCCGCTACAGAGATGAAAATTTAATAGCCGGACAGGTAGAATATCGAATGTTGCCCTTTTCTTTCTCTAAACGTTTTGGCGCTAGTTTCTTTTTAGGAGCTGGGCAAGTTTACGGACAGGAAGCTTCCTTTGATTTTTCTAAGTTTTTACCCTCTGGCGGTATGGGCGTTCGTTTTTTACTATTCCCTCAGAAGGATATATACACTCGTATAGATTTTGCCATCACCCAAGAAGGTACAGGCTTTTACTTTTTTATTGGAGAAGCTTTTTAAAAAAAGTCCCGAAAGAAAAACTCCCGAGACTCTTATTTAGGTTTCTGTTATTTATCGTGTAAAATCAATAGTGGCGTATCCGCCATCATAGCTAGCTTTTTAGTGGTACTGCTATGAAACAACCCTTCAAAAAAGCTGTATTGACGAGTAACCATGGCCAACATGTCTAATTCGTAATTGTGCACAAACTCATAAATGCCCTTAGCCGTATCCTCATGTTCTACTTTGTAAAAAACGTGGGGTATTTCTTTAAACTCTTTATCTAGATTTGCTCGAGCCTGATTGTTCTCATTATCTACCGTTACCCCTTCTGGCTGAACGGTTATAATTCTTATTTCAGACTTATGTTCAGCTGCCAAATTTTTAATAGGTTCAAGAATATTCTCATTCTTCAGATCCTGAAAATTGGTACTCAATCCAATTCTATCCATATTGTTGTAGCGCACATCCTCTGGAACAATTAAGAGCGGGCATTTTACTTCTCGGATAACATTGGCTGCATTAGAACCGGATAAAAATTTCTTTAAACCGCTAGCCCCTTTGGTGCCCATTACCACCATATCAATTTCGCGCTCCTTTACGAGATTAGATATTATATAAGATAAATCACCATATTGAACTAAATCCTCCAGGTTAAGCGCATCATTGTCTATCGTTCTTGATATGGTTAACGCTTCCTCCTTACAGTCTTTCTCAGAACGTTCGCGAATGATATCTACCATAGATACCATAGCTCCTGCTCCAGATGGTGGATCAATATATGTGTTGAGAACCGTGTACTTCACATCCTTTACTCCAAACAGCTTAATGGCGTATTCTGCTGCATTTCGAGAGCAGTGCGAAAAATCGGTAGGTAATAAAATATTCTTCATGATTTAGGTATTTAAAATAGTGAATAGTTACTTGCTTTTCAACACCTTAAAGAAATTACATTCCCGCTTTTCAAAACATGAGATTTGTCAGCAAAAAAGGTAATTTATATCATATTTCCCCATCTATCTCAATCGTATCTTATTTAATTATTCTTGATGTAAAAACGAACTAAATACCTCATTACTAATACTTTGTCAGCATTGTTGTTACATAGGAAATATTCAAAAGGTTTAACTACATATCGTTTCACTTTCAGAAAAATCCTCAAATCACTTCCTTAAATCTCAACTCTATGCAGAAAACTATATTTTCGTTTTTCTGTTATCCTTTAAAACTTCAACCGTGAATTCATTTCAAGTTTCTCTCTTGTCCGTTTTTCTTTTATTGAGCTGTAGCACGGCCACTACTCCTAAAGAGGATGAAAAAAAGGAAAAAGAACCGAACCGCTCTAAAGCGTTTGATGAATATTGGTATGATGGTAATGGGGAAATTAGTTCTTATAAAATTTCTCAAGCCAGATATGGAGAAATGCGAGAAGGAAATTCTGTTTTGGTGTTTGTTACCGAGCCTTTCCTGAAAAAGAAACAAGTAAAAGCGGATCAGCCAGATGATCAAAATTCAATTTCTGTTTTAAAACTCAATCATACTAAAAAGTTTAATACCGGTATTTACCCGTATTCTATCATGACAAGCGTATTTTTCCCTGTGCAGGTCAAAAAAAATGAGCATGCCTTAAAAGTGACGAATTCTGTACAAGAATGGTGCGGACAAGTATTCGCTCAGCTTAACAATCGGTCGGATTTTGAAGTAGAAGCTCGTTCCTATTTTGAAAGCGAAGGGGATCAAAATTTTCATTTAAAAAAGTCAGCTTTAGAAGATGAGCTTTGGGCTAAAATTAGAGTAAACCCAAATAGTTTGCCCATTGGCGACCTAATGCTCATTCCCTCTATGGAATTTGTTCGACTTAAACATATTGAACTAAAAGCTTATCCAGCTACCGCCACTCTCAAAAAGCAAGGAGATATCACAACCTATTCCATTACTTACTCTTCCCTAAAAAGAACTCTATCCATATCCTTTGCTCAAGACTTCCCTCATCAAATTACGAGCTGGAAGGACAGCTACACCAGTGGTTGGGGTAAAGGCGCAAAGCAGTTAACTACTACGGCAGAGCTAACTAAAACTCTTAAAATCCCTTATTGGAACTATAATTCAAATACAAGTGTATACTTACGAGATTCTTTAGATCTACCCTAAACCTAATATTAAAGAACCTGAAATTCACACCTTTCTGTTATAGATTAATGAACAGAACTTTACTGTTTTAGAAGGTGAATCAATCTAAAATGTCATCATTTAACTACAGTAAGGTTTTACCTACATTTGTTTTCATGCACCTGAGACTTGCGCAAATCACCCTGCTGTTTTTTACGATTTTTTCCCAAAACCTACAGGCTCAAGTATTGGTAGTAGATTCAAGCAATTATAAAACTGCTTCAGACTACACAATAAAAAATTATAACAATAAAAACGCTCTTACCCAGAATAGTATAAAAACACTCTACCGGAAAGAAAACGGAATGCTTTGGCTGGCTACAGAATCAAGTGTAAACTGCTATGATGGAAATCGCTTCATTGAATTTTCTACTCCAGAAATTATAAAACACCGAGTACGAAGTTTGCATCCCAAAGGGGATACACTCTTTATGGGTCGAATGTTTAGTGATAGAATATGGGGTGGATCTGTTAGACCGGGTAAACGCGAAGGTGAAGAAGAGTATCTCTATGGTCTAAACAATCAATTCCTCGGAAAACATAATCATTCAAATTTTGATTCTATTCATCGCTGGAGAGATGTTTTAAACTATGGCAGAACAGAACTTGTACGATTTACAGATACTAGCTTTTACGTTAAAAAGGTTCTTGGCACTGACATGCTCTACTTTGAAAACAGTAAACTTTCAGGAAGTATAAGGGCTACTGTATTTGACCATTTTTTTAAACTTGATAAATACTTAGTACGTTTTTCAGAGTCTCAAGATTCTCTTATCCTCTACGATAAAGATCGTCCGGTTTTGCATTATCCTAAACCTAAACTTCCGGGTGAATGGCAATTCGTCTTCTCATCGTCAGAAGAAAAAGAAATTTATGCCCACACAGGTGAAGATTTTTATCAGCTTTTTTTAAGTGGAGATACACTTACCTACAAGCTTCTTATCCGAGGTCTAAATATCAGTTGTATCAGAAAGGCTATTTGTTTTTCCAATCAGAATTACTATTTCGGCACCTGTAACCAAGGGCTTTTTGTTTTAAAAGCAAAAAAGCAGTTTTCCGTTCTCCGAGATCCTGCACAGGGTTACTCTACAACCGTATACGCACACAATAAAATAGGAAAAGACAGCATACTGATAGATGATAAAATTTTCACAGACGACTCTATCATTGATCTCAGTTCTTACTTTGGAAAAATCAAAAAGAAGAACGTTCTTTTTGATTCAAAAAAAAGACTTTGGTTCAGGTCCAGAGAAGGTTCTTACTACTTGCAAACACAAGGAAAATGGAAAGCCCCAATACGCTTACCGTTTAACCTAAACCATTTTAGAGAAGACAAAGACGGAAATATCTGGTCCATCGAAAAAGATTCTTTGAGATGCTTTAATGGAGACACTTGGAATGCATTTGCCTTAATTAAAAAAGAGGAAAAACCCATAATTATCAACTTTAGTTATGACCATTTTTCAAATAGCATTTGGGTATCTTATGAAGAAGCAACCTACCGGTATTATATTGATTCCAATACTACTGAACTGATACCCGGTTTAAATCAGGCTAGTGTTCGAAATGTATTTACAGATACCGAAGGGATTAATTGGATAAGCACCTATGGTAACGGCCTGTTTTCATTTTTTAAAGGGAAGATCATAAAGCTTCCACTGGATAACAACAAAAACCTCCTGATGAACCACTGTATATTACAGGATAAAAATGGGTTTTTCTGGATTAGCAGTAACTATGGGATTTTTAAAGTTTTAAGAGAAGAGCTAATTGCTTATCTGGAGGGCAAAACAGATCAAATTTATTACCATAAGTATCATGAATTTGACGGGATACGAAATAGTGAATTCAACGGAAACTGTTTTCCTTGCGCTTCCAAAACTAAAGAAGGTGAGTTCAGATTCCCTTCTTTGGATGGACTTTTAAAGTTCAACCCTTTAGAATTGGAAACGGAAAAACATCCAAGAGATATCTACATTTCTAAGGTTATTTTAAACGATCAAGAGCTTTCTCTGGACTCTATGGTTTCTATTGATCAAGATTTTTCGCGCTTAGAATTTGCAGTTGTAGCTCCTTACGAAGGTAGTCATGACAATCTATATCTTGAATACAAACTCCTTGGCTTAAATGGTAAATGGATCCGGTTCGGAACGGAGCAGAATATTATGCTCTCTCAACTACAACCAGACAAATACACGCTTCAAATTAGAAGAAAGCTTGGTTTTGGGGTAGATAATTTTAGTAACATAAGCTTCGATTTTTTTGTAAAACCGTACTACTATCAAACTTTAGCTTTTAAAGCAATAGCCTCTCTTTTTATGATTTCTCTTATCATTTTAGCTTTTGTACTACGTTCTCGAAATGAAAGACGGAAACAGGAAATACTAGAGAATATTATTCAATCAAAAACCAATGATTACCGAATACTTAATGAAAAACTTAAACTTAATGTAGCCCGATTAAGAAGAGCTCAAAAGGATAAAGACAGTAACAATAAGGCAAAGGATACCTTGCTCGGTTTATATACGCATGATATAAGAGGCCCTTTGCGTTTTATTCTCTCCATTGTAGATAATAGTGATGATTTAGATAGGATAACGCTGGATGACATTAATGAACGCCTTATGATGATAAAAACCTCTACACGAGGCATATACATGCGAACAGAAAGAATGTTTAACTGGCTAAGAGTACAAGAAGATGGATTCAAGATTGTGCCCAGCAAAGTTTCATTGAGTAAGGTTACAAGCAATGCTATTCAAACTTATGAATATGGCTTACAAGAAAAAAGAATCAACACCAACATTCAGGTTTCCGAAAAAGCATATATCCAAAACGACCCAAACATTGTATTTATAATCATCACGAATTTGTTAGATAATGCACTCAAATTTACTCGGGCTGACGGCTTTATTGATATCAAAGATTACAAAATTGAGGACTTTAACGTATGGGTAATCACTGACTCTGGAGTAGGTATACCACGGGAGAAGTTAGAATCCCTTAGAAATGGCAATCAACTATCCTCAACACCGGGTACGGATATGGAAAAAGGTAAAGGATATGGCTTAATGGCCATAAGTCAATTACTGGAAAGAATAAAAGGTTATTTAGAAATTGAAAGTGTAGAAGGAAAGGGAACTACAGTTTCTGTTTTCTTTCGCAATTTTGATACTTCTAGATAACACCAAAGGCTTTGGCCTTTTCAAATAATTGCATCTGATTTTCAATATTCAACTTAGCGTAAATTCTTGTTCTGTATGTATTAACCGAGGAATGATGCAAACTCATATTCTCCCCAATTGTTTTGGTGTTGTATCCACTTAGGATCTGTGTTAGAATTTGATACTCTCTATCGGACAGGGTTTCAAATGGATTTATAGAATTTTTACCGGAAATATAGTCGTCTATCATCTGTCTAGAGAATCCTTCTGATAAGTATCTTGTTCCACTCAACACCTTTCGAATGGCACTAATAATCTCCTCATCTCCAACATTTTTACTCAAAAAGCCCATCACATTTAGAGAAAATAAGCGTTTGGCCAAAATATTTTCCGGAGTCATGGTAAACATCAATATTTTCTGATCTTCATTGTTCCGGAAAATATTCGGAATCAAATCTAAAACGTCATAATCAGGAAGGTTTACATCTAAAATGATAAGATCATACTTTTCTTTTTTGATGATCTGTAAACATTCTTTACCACCGTTTACTTTGTCGATAGTTGCTTTTGGAAAATGCTTACTAATCAACAAATTCATAGCAAAGCCAATTACTGGGTGATCATCTACTATTAAGAAAGAAGGAGCATCGCTCATAATTATAGTTTTTTTCGTGATTTATGAAGGTGTAACGATTATAATGAACAAAAGTAAATTTAGTGTTTTACAAACAGTGTAAGAAAAAGTGCGGGTTTAGCCTCTAGAGTTTTACAGGCTGTCGCCAAAAACACTGTTAAACGTCATCAGATGATGACATCGCAAAACACACCCTCCATATATAAGCTGAGAAAAGACTACTCAAGGCCTCTTAATCCTTTGACTGCTATAATCTTCACTTTTAAAACTCCACCTCTAAATCTGAAACTTCATTTCACTAACAAAGTCAAGTTGCTCTGGAGTAAAGATTGAAATGTCATTCTGTTGATAGCGATTGTGCGACTTTGGTAATTGAGGTATCTCTCGAAGTTTGCTCTTTGTTCCTATATCCAGCTTAAGGTCACAAAAGGATAAAAGCCGATCTATTTCTTTGTTCGGTGTGGTACAAAAGTCTGTATAATTTAACAGCAAAAAACGATCGCCTAACTTTTCACCAAGTTCTAAAACACGCTGAGTAGATTTTATCCAGTATTCAAGTTGTTTATTGGCAAGTGCCTCTTTTGTTGTTGTATCTTCTAGTTCAATACCCAAATGCGAACCCCAGTTCAATAATTGTTGATGATTATCAGAGAATGCCATATCTAGACCATGCCTTAAAACATGTACATAAGATAAGTTTGGATAAAAAGAAATGAGCGAATCCAGAAAAAGATGTGTATTGGGCTCTTTCCAACCCCAGCTTTCACCAGCATTTAAAACACGCCTTTGAGCCAAATCTTGTTTTTTAACAACAGGTCTTTTTCGAGCTAATGATGGATTACTTTGAGCGGCCGCTTTCCAAAGCTCATAATCGGGATCTGAAATTGGTGTTCCTTTCATCAACTTTTCAAATAGCATAAATCTGGAATTTAGCTCTTGTATTGAAGCTTGCTTGAACCAAGCTGGGTTTTTAAAAAGTTGAGTAAAAAGAAGATTGTCGTTTGATGGATTTAGCGGTGCACCCATAAAAAGTCCAGAGTTCATTAAAACTTGAGCCACCGCCCGAGTTCCACTTCCACCCAAACCACCTATCGCAATTATCCGTTCCATCCTTTTTACAACCAGATGGCTAATATCATCATTTTGGATTTTCCCTATATCCAAACATTAAAGGCACTACTAAATCAAATAGGTTAAAAGAATAAGAATAAAAAACCACTCTAAATCAAATACTTACACCCCGTAAAAGGATAAATGTTAAAAAAAATGATGTTTCCTAAATCCAGTTAACCACTTCCTCTCGTAGGTATAACCAAATAAATAATCGATAATGAAAACATCATTTAAACTATTCAACCGCAACGTACTTTTCGCCTTTGGCGGAATCGTTCTGTTCTCATCAATCTATTTGCTTGCTGCAGATCATATTGATGCACCAGGAGTGGCTAGCACCTCTTCTGACGTTACTGATTTTTACGCTTTTGAAAGCTTAGAATCTAGTTCCAATCTGGTTTTTGTAGCTAACCTTCAGGGTTTATTATCTCCGGGAGCTACTTCCACTACATCTTTTGATGAAGATGTAATGGTTGAGTTTAATATTGATAATACAGGTGATTTGATAGAAGATCTTGTAATTCAATGTTATTTCGAAAACGGCCAAATGAAAGTTTACGGCCCTATAGAACCTAGCCGGACAGGAGTTACAAGTAAACTGGAAACTTCAAATTTATCGGTAACAGTAGATGTTACAGATTACCAAGAACAAGCCATGATCAATACGGCTAATGGAGTAAAGGCTTTTGCCGGACCTAGAGACGATCCCTTTTTCATGGATTTTGCTCAATATGGTGAAATCATCGCTGGAAATGCAAGCAGCTTTAATGATCCAGGAGCTGACACTTTTGCTGGGACTAATGTAATGTCTGTAGTGGTGGAAGTAGCTAAATCTCAAATTGGAGGTAGCGGCACAATCAACACTTGGGTAACCAGTAACAGAAAGCAATAATCAACTCAATCTCAAAAACATTCTTGATAATGAAAAATTTTATGAAATCAGCCTTAACCCTATTTAGTCTTGGCGTTATCGCTATATCCTTCACTTCTTGTGATAAGGATGATGATGGTAATACATCAACAAATAACGATACAACTATTCTGTTTGCTCAAGAGGATCAGGTAGGTCGTCCAGCCATTAATACGGTATTTGTGCCTTCCGCTCAAAAAGACAATTTCAATACGTCTATTCCTTCTCAACAAGGAGCTATGTTTCAATCTACTTTCCAGTCTACCCTAATGGCTTTGAATCCAGGTTACACTACTAACCTTTTAGGTTTAGATGCGGCAGCATTTACTGGAGTTTTAGCTAGCGATGTACTTACTGTGTCTTTGGATGGAAAAACTACTTTTTATGATGGCACCAATGTGCTTACAGGCAGGGCCTTAGATGATGACGTGGTAGACGTAGAGTTTATCCTTGTATTTGGTGGACCTGATGCTACCCAAAACCCAGGTTTAACATCAGATAACGTATCTCAAAATGACAAAGCTTTTTTGAGCAGCTTCCCATATTTGGCTGCTCCGTTTTAACCCCCGCAGAACCGGCATTCAAAGTGCCGGTTCTGTTTTCTAAAAACCTACTATTATGAAAAAAACAATACCAACACTTGCCATCCTACTTGCAATCATTGTTATCAGTTTAAATCGATATCTAGAAAACCGAGAAGTATTAAAAGCTTCAGATCTTAGCTCGTTTATAGATACGGAAGCAGAAATGGACGAAACCAACAATGAGGTAGCGTTTTGGAGCGAAAAACTAGAAAATCAAAAGCATTCCGTTACCTATAAATTGAAACTGGCCAGCGAACTAAGTAAAAGATTTAGAGCAGAAGGAAACATAAACGATTTATTGAAGTCGGACTCTTTGTTAAAATCCTCTCTAAGCGCAAAATTAGGACTGGTGTCGGTGTACCATAGTTTATCCGCAAATGCCATTACCCAACATCAATTTAAGGCCGCTTGGAATTATGCCAATGAAGCCTTGAAACTTGGTGAGAAAAAGGATGTATCTTATTTTTTACTATTTGACGCCTCCATGGAACTTGGCAGCTATTCTGAAGCCTCATCGTACCTAAACAAGCAAAAAAATCAAAACACTTTCGACTACTTATCCCGAAAGGCTAAACTGGCGGATAAAAATGGAAACTTAGAAGAAGCGATAAGCTTGATGGAAAAGGCTTCGGACAGAGTGAAGGACAATCCTGAAATGCGTACATGGGCACTTTCTAACTTGGCTGATATGTACGGTCATCAAGGGGAAATAGAGAAAGCTTATACCCACTACTTAAAAGTTTTAGACCATAACCCAACGCATTATCACTCCTTAAAGGGTTTGGCGTGGATTGCTTTTTCTCATGATTATAATACCTCAGCAGCTAAAGAAATTTTGGCTCACGTAGAAGCAAATACCAACGACCCTCAAGTGAAACTCCTTATGGCTGAGATTAGCGAGTTTGAGCAGGACGAGGAATTACAATCGGCTTGGACTAAAAGTTACTATCAGCAAGTGGCTAGCGAACCTTACTCTCGCTTATATTCCAAATATTTAATCCTTATTGAAGCAGAAGATCAACCACAAAAAGCTATAAAAAGAGCCACTACAGAATTAGAAAACCGCTCTACGCCCGAGGTTTATGCTTGGCTAGCTTGGGCCCATTCTAAAAACAACCAACACAAAGAGGCTTTGCAACTGATTTCTGAACACGTAATTGGAAATTCATTTGAACCGGAAATCCTCTATTTTATGGGTGTTATTTATAAAAATAACAACATGAAAACCAAAGGTGATAAACTTTTAAAAGAAGCACTAGAAAGCAGATTTGAGCTAGGTCCTGTTACCACAGAAAAAATTAAAAAAGCATTAATGGCCTAATCCGCTTTTACAACAACAACACTACTTTTACAACCTACAATACTCCAAAAACATGCATTTTATTATTCAAAACCCTACGAAATATAAGGCGAATCGTTTGCGCCTAATTCATTTTTTAATCTTCTCTATTTTATTCAGTTTTTCTTGCTTTTCGCAAGAGATTAAAGGCTCCATATGGAGTGAAACTTCTGGGCTTGCCATTCCAAATGTGGATATCCAAGTTGTTGAAGTAAACAAAGGAGTAATCACTGATGAAAAGGGCTTATTTGAAATCAAAAACTTGGAAACGAGACGGTACACACTGGAAATAAGTCACATTGGATTTAAAAGCATCACCAAAACGGTTGACCTCTCAAAAAGTGAGATGGTTCGCTTAAACCTAGTTCTGCAAACGAACCCTATTCAGTTAGAGGATGTAGAAATAAAACCAAGCTCTACAGATAACAATAAACAAATTTCGAGCTTAGATATTCAGTTGAAACCCATTAAAAATAGTCAGGAGGTGTTACAAATCGTTCCGGGCTTATTTATTGCTCAACATGCAGGTGGTGGTAAGGCAGAACAAATCTTTCTAAGAGGTTTTGATATTGATCATGGAACTGACATCGCTTTATCCGTGGACGGGATTCCTGTTAATATGGTTTCACATGCGCATGGTCAAGGATATGCAGATCTTCATTTTGTGATTCCAGAAGCAATTGAAAATGTACGTTTTGACAAAGGCCCATTTTATGCAGAAATGGGGAATCTCAATACAGCTGGTTTTGCTGCTTTTAGAACGAAAAAGAAACTCTCCAACAACTTGGTAAAGTTCGAAGGTGGTCAATTTGGTACGTTTAGAGGTGTGGGAATGTTTAATCTACTTGATCCTGCAAAAGAATCCAGCCTCTATCTGGCTTCCGAATACCTTCACTCAGAAGGTTACTTTGAGAGTCCACAAAATCTAAATCGTTACAACCTCCTCACAAAGTATTACGATCGAATTTCAACAAATCAATTGTTAGAACTATCCTTATCTGCTTTCAGAAGCAGCTGGAATGCCTCAGGTCAAATCCCAGAGAGAGCCGTTAAAAATGGACTCATTTCTCGCTTTGGAGCTATTGATGACACCGAAGGAGGTAAAACCCAACGTTTTGATGCCAATGCACAGCTCACTACACAGCTGAATAATGGAGGGAGTTTAAAAAACCAAGTATATGCCTCTAAATATGACTTTCAATTGGTATCTAATTTTACTTTTTTTCTGGTTAACCCAGAAAGAGGCGATCAAATAACTCAATCCGAAAATCGTTTAATTTTTGGTAGTAACAACAGCTACACCAAACGGTATACACTCTGGGGCTTACCAGCCAAAAGCAATTCTGGCTTAGGTTTTAGACATGATGATGTAAAAGATGTTCGTTTATCTAGAACTCAAAATAGAGATGAAATCATTCAAGATTTAGCATATGGCGATATTTTGGAAACCAATATTCACACCTATACCGAAACGGAGGTTTACTTTACCCCAAGGTGGTCGTTAAATCTAGGACTACGCTATGATTTTTTCAACTTCTCTTATCTCGATAAACTACAAGCTGATAATACCGAAACCTTGCAAGCTGGAATTGTAAGCCCAAAGGCACAATTGGGTTTTCAAGTAAAAGAGAATTTGGGTCTCTATTTAAAAGCAGGAACAGGTTTTCACTCGAACGATAGTAGAGCTGTTGTATCTCGATCAACAAATCAAATACTTCCTAGAGCCTATGGACTTGATTTAGGCGTAAACTGGAAAATAAATCCACGCTTGCTTTTTAATGCTGCTGTTTGGCAGTTAGACTTAGAACAGGAGTTTGTTTATGTAGGAGATGAAGGTATTGTAGAAGCAGGAGGTGCCAGCAGAAGAAGAGGTATTGATTTAGGCGTACGCTATCAAGTATTAAAAAGCTTGTCGTTTGATTTTGATATGAACTATGCAGACCCAAAAAGTAAAGACGAAGAAGCCGGAAATAATTTTATTCCCTTAGCTCCCACTTTTACAAGTATTGGTGGAGTAACCTATAAAAAATCTGGATTTACAGGAAGTGTACGTTACCGTTTTATGGACGATCGTGCAGCAAATGAAGATTATAGCTTAACCGCGAAAGGTTACTATTTAATAGATGTAAATCTTAAGTATCGTTTTGGCGCTTACGAAATCGGCTTATCGGTTGAGAATGTATTAAATACAGAATGGAATGAGGCTCAATTTGAGACCGAATCACGTTTACAGAATGAATTACAACCCGTGAGTGAAATTCACTTTACTCCTGGAACTCCTTTTCAAGCTCGTGCATCAGTAGCTTATAGATTTTAGAATTTGGTTTTGGTTGATAGTAGGTTGATTAAGAGTTGTATACTTCGGTATGCAGCTCTTTTTCTTTTTTGTTATTTTCAGGGGGTTTTAGCTGATTTTTCCAGCTACTTGCATCGCTTCTAGAGTAGGATTCTTACTTCCTCCCTTAGGCTCAATGGTTACGGCAAACATACTGGCTCCAGTTATATCCTTCATTTTAAGCAGATAGGAAGATCCTGCATCAAAAACGCCCATGTCTACCGGTGCGCCTTCAACAATAGCCCACAGTTGGTATTGCTTTTCTTCTGGTAATTCTTGAAGGTTACCTGTATTTAAATAAGCTTCTTGCGTAGTGGAATTCCAATATACATTGGCCGCTATAGATTGTGTTTCATCTATAGCGTTCATCTTTATTTTTTCAAAGTTTATGTTGCCTAAAACTTTCAAGTCATTCTCCAATAAGTTCAAGCGTTGGTTTACTTGATCGTATTGATTTGAAATAAGCTGATTAGAAGTTTTTAAATCCAGTTGATCTTTTGAAGCAGCTTTCCATTTTTGTCTGTAATCGTAGGCCAGGTAAGAGCTGAAAAGACCAACTGTTAAAGATGCCGCCACCGCATAGGGCCACACTTTAGTATTTCTTTTGTTAACCGTTTGAAGTGGAATAACAGGTGCATGCTTAGCTTCTTCTCTATTCTGAACTTCGGCAGATTCATCACCTTCTTCTAGTTTAGAAAAGATATCGCCTTTTAGATTGGATGGCGCTTTTATGGCTGTGTTTAGAGCCAGTTGTTCCAAACTTTCTTCGATCTGATTAAGCTCATTCTGAACTTCTGGATACGCTTTTAATATCATATCTACCTCAGCACGTTCTTGATCTGTGAGCTGATCAAGCACATAAGATTCCAGTATTCCGGATGATATGTATTTTTCTATATCCACTTTAAATATTCTTTTTTTTCCGCAGATTCTTTAATGCTGCTCGCAATCTTGTTTTTACTGTTCCCAGTGGGATGTTAAATTCTTTCGACACTTCACTATGCGAAAAGCCTTCAAAATAAACTCTTTTCAGCACAAATTGCTGATCTTCATCTAAGTCGTTCATCAATTCACGAACACCAATGCTTTCAACTTGCGATTGGGTATTCATGTCTGGATCTTTATATACGTAATTATCTATGGAATTGGTTTTCGAGGATTTCCTAATTTCTTTAGACCTTACTTTATCAATAGCCTCGTTCCGGGTCAGGTTTAGCATCCAGGTAAAAAAGCGCCCTTTAGAGGCATCGTACAATCCAATTTTGTTCCAAATCTTAAGGAACACATCTTGCACTACTTCTTTAGTTACATCCTCGTTGCCCACAATTCTAAAAGCTATACCATAGAGCGCATCCCCATATTTATCATATAAATAAGATAAGGCCTGCTTATCTCTATTCATAAGTCTTTGAATCAATTGATCCTCAGCTAAATTTTTATCAGATGATAGGTTGCTCTTCAAGCTTGTGTTTAAAATAGTAAACGCCTACGAAGGTAAATATAAATTATACTTCGGCTAAAATTCCTACAAAGGGATGACGGTGGCTTTCCCTTAGGCTGTAGAAAAAGCTTCCTTTTCATTGCTATTTTCTTGTTCTATCATTTTTAAATTCAGTGGCAACCGTATCTGCACCTTGGTTCCTTCATTTTCTACACTATTAATCTCAAATTGAATATTTGTTTTTAGAGAAACATTCAATAGCTCAATACGCTTCCGAACCGAAGAAAGCCCAAAAGAAGGATATACTCTCCTTTCATTTTCATTTGAGGACACTCCTACTCCATTATCTTCTACCTCCAAACACAAATACTGAGGTGTTTTATACACTCTAATTGAAACTTTCGCTCCAGGACTGTTTCGTTTTAACAAACCATGCTTTACAGCATTTTCAACAAGCGGCTGAAGGAGTAAGGATGGAACCTGATACGTTTCATCATCGATATTGCTTGACACTTCAACTTCATAAATCAAGTCTTCCTCAAAACGTAGTGATTCTAGCTTTAAATACAATTCTAATACCTCCAGTTCTTCCGTTAAGTTTACCCATTCCTTTTCTGAGAGTATTAAAACTTTACGCATCAGCTTAGCAAAAACGGCAATGTTTTCTGTAGCAAATATTCTATCGTTATTAAAAACCAACTGCTGTATGGAGGTTAAGGAGTTGAAAATAAAATGAGGATTCAACTGCGCCCGTAGCGTTTTCTGCTCCGCCAATAGCTTGTCTATAAGGAGTTTATCTTTTCGTTTCTCAATCTTGAGCTGATAACGAAATACCAGAACTACAAGCATCACAAGGGCTAAAATGCAGGTAGAAATGAACCACCAAGTTTGCCAAAATGGAGGTTTAATTGTAAACTTTATAGATAAGGTTTCCCCATAATCTACCCAGTCTGTTTTGCCTTGCAGCAAAAATGTATAATCACCAGGGTCAAGAGCTGTAAACTGAGCAAAATGCTCTCTCGTTTCATACCACTCCTCTTTTAAACCTTCCATTTTATAGCGAAATAGGCTTCCATTTTCATTTGGTTCATAGTTGATGGAGTTAAAGTTCACTTGAATGTAATTTTCTGTATGATCTAAAGTATAACTGCTACTCAAAGCAGTATACTTGGAATTAATTAATACCTTATCCAATAAGAGTTGTGTTTTTAATTGGACCGTATCCAGCTTAGATATTACACCTACATGCATACCGGTTACAGAACCTAAGTACAATGTATCTCCCCACTGGAATGAGGTTTCTGAATAGGATAGAGATATGGATTTACTTGTGTTGTAGGATTGATAAACTACAGAATCATTTTCATCCACATAACAGTGAATAATTCCGGAACAGCAGCTGTGTATCCAAAATCCCTCTTCTTCATGTGGAAACATATAATCTACACTCAAATATCTTGGAGCAAAATGGAGACTATCATTGGTATCAAGATAACTTAAACTAGAACCGTTTCTAATCCAAAGTCGATCTTTATAGTACATTAGTCCTCCTACATCATAATAGAAATAATCGTTTTTAGTTCCATAATGGGTATATTCTCCATTCTCCAAAACCCCCAAACCATCCGCAGAACCAATCCAAATTTTTCCGTCCGGAGCTCTAACAATATCTCTTATGTTTTTTCTATTGGTATTGATTTCACTTACAAGAGAGTCTCCTCTATACTGCATAAAGAAGTGGTTTAAATAGATATTGACTAAACTCGTGTCAAAAACATCTCTTTCCCAACCTCTTAAAATTCCATAAAATCCTAATTCTTCCTCCATATTGAGGATGGTCCATTTTTCATTTTTGTAAAAAGCGTAAAGGCCTAAGCCTCCCACCCATAATTTGTCTGATATACTATCGTAGTACATCATCGTAATATCCCGAGACTGAGAGGGATCTATAAAATCAATAAAGCTGGGTATATTTTCAACATTTCCATTTCGATAAACCTTTTGGATTGTACCGTTCGAAAAAATAAAAGCAAAATCCTGATTTACAGAAACTTTACTAATCATTGATTCCTTATTTAAGCCTTCTTCATCGGAAAAATAAGAGAAGTTGAGATTTGGTATATGACAGATTTCTAAGCTGTTGGATTTAATCCATATTCCATCATTTCCATCCTGCACATAAGCTGCTGCCGTTTCTTCTGGAAAATAATGCACCGACTCATTCTCTAAATCAAATGCGTCTAAGTAATGGTCCAAACCATGGCCTTTTGTACTTACCCATAAGCCGCCTTTGGAGTCTTGCATTAAATGAATGATGGGATGTTCATATTCAAATTCATGATCTATTCTTTCATTGTTAAAATAGAGCAGATTTTTCATCCCAGTAGAAAACAGATACATTCCATTTTGATGATGCAAAAAGGACGAATGTGTGCGAGTTCCTTTATAATCAATTGGTAAAGAATCCTTAATACTTAAATCCGAATTCATTAAGTAAAAGTATCGTTGAGACGTCTTCTCGCCCGAATTGGCACCAATGCTAAACATAAACGGAGCTTTACCTTCTCTCGCTATCGCCATATAACCTCTTAAACCGGATGATCTTCCAATCACCTCCTCCAATCTTCCGTCAGGGTACATTTTATAATATCCCTTGTCTCGAGTTCCCAAATGAAGAATGGAATCTTTATCATACTCTAGCATTTCAAAAGCTCCTCGGTAAATAAGATTCTTGGTAGAGTCGTTATGGGGATAGGCATACAAGCTATCATCCTGTACATAAGCTAAGTTGCCTCCATAATCTGCTACCCATAAACGCCCAAAAGCATCGTTAAAAAATTCAAGGGCTAAAGAGCCAATATAATTTGCTGGATGATACTTTCTAATCTTACTACCATCAAATTGTAAAACCTCTCTAGAACTTAAAACCCACACGTAGTTGGACGAATCTACATGTATATCAGTAATGAGTCCATGGCATTTGTCGTTTAAAGTTTTCATTTCAATGACCTCTGATGGCATCCTATGCTGAGCGGATAAGGTTAATTGTGAAACGAAAAAAAGAAGGAGCAAAAAAATGGGAAATCTAGTAAAGTGTAAATTCATGTGTGGCAGGGGTGAGTTTGTGATATAAAAGAGGGGGAGCGTTTCTTTACATAAGTCTCTAAACGATTCAATGTTCGTTATTTTTTTTCATTTTCTAATAACAGCCTGATTAAATGTTAATTTTAGAGATGAAAATTTAAACTACTCCCTTATGAATCTCTCTACTCTTATCCTGGATGACGAATCTAAACCAGCTCAACTTTTAGCAGGATATATAAAAGAGTATTGCCCTGAAATTAAACTATCTAGTACTTTTAATAAAGTAGGTGATGCAGTGAAATTTTTAAATAAAAACCCCATTGATCTTATTTTTTTAGATGTTGAAATGCCTGAAATGAATGGGTTTGACTTAATGGATATTTTGCCCGAAGAGCAAAAGCCAAAAGTAATTTTCACTACCGCTCATACCCAATATGCGGTAAAAGCCTTTCGCTTTAATGCGGTAGACTATTTAGTTAAGCCAATACATCCCAAAGACCTTATCCAAGCTGTAAAAAAGGTGAAAATTTTACTCAATAAAACGGAAATGGAAGATACACTTAAGATCAGCATTTACGATGGTAAACAATATCATATTGTAAATAGCAATAAGCTACTAAGAGTAGAAGCGGATGGGAGTTACTCCAAATTTGTTTTAGAAGGTGGTAAAGTATTGCTCAGTAGCAAACGCTTAAAAAGCTATGAGGAATTGCTAGAGAAAAATGGTTTTACCAGAATTCATAAATCTCATATGGTTAATCTAAAGCAAATCAACTCTTATTCTTTTGCGGATGGCGGTTGTATTTTTTTAAATAATGGGGATGAAATTCCCTTTTCCACTGCGAAAAGGGAAGCCCTGCTAAACGGGCTTAAACTAAGCTCAATATCTTAGAAGGCTCAATTCACTTCTTCATATAACTTTATCAATTTACCAAGGATATCCTTTTCAGTATTTGAGCAATATCCTCTTTTTCCATTCCTCTTAACATTAAACTATAATGCTCTTTATTGGAGGTAAAACATTCTATTAAAACTCGATCTTGGATGGAAGGATCGCCAAACAAGAACCCTTTAATTGCGTCTTCCTCAAAATGATAAAAGCCATTTTGATAGCCATTAGCTAGAAGCATTTCCTTTAGTCTTAAAAGCGCATATTGATTTACAATTTCACCGTTTGAGCTAAACCAAGAAATATCTGATGGCTTTAATTGAAAGACATGAAAGACTAAATCATAATTCGTTCCAATAGCATGCGTATTGAGATACTCTTGAAAAAAAATAGAGTCGATTATTCCCTGGTTTGATAATAAAAGCTTCTTAAAATCTAGGTTAGGATTTTTGACGTTGTTTATGCAAACTATTGCGCTACTATCCGCAAAACGTAGCAAAGATCCATTTTCGTTTACAGAGTCTACCTCTATTCGTTTTTTAGAATAAGGGATTGCCAAGTTTCCTATTGTTAATGTATCTATCCGTTCAAAAGCTTTTGCATTCCAATCGAGTGTAGATGGAGTAACCTCTAATTCTTCAATGGCATTCCATGAATTGGGAAAAAGTGATTTTACTTCATGGTATAGGGAAAATTTAAATCCCATATAAACTAGGCCCAGCAACAGAAATGCACTTATAAGAGGCCTTATTTTTTTGATCGTTTTTTTATTCATTTGAATTCGCTACAATACGAAATACATGAATGGGTCCGTGGTTTTTAAAACCTAAACTTTCATAAACACCCATTCCCAAGGAGGTAGCTTGAAGATCCACTTGCTTACATCCTAACCTCTTTGCTTCAGCTAAACAAATATGCGTCATTTGAGAACCAAATCTCCTACCTCTAGAGTTTTTATCCGTTGCCACAAGATAAACTCCTCCACTATTTTCAGCTCTAAAAAGCATAGAAGTAGCTACGGCTTTAGTTCCTGTATATCCTAGAAAAAAATGACATGAGTTTAATCGAAATAACTTTTGAAAGACCCTATTATCAAGCTTTTCACTCAACATGAGTTCTCGCTCCACTATTTCGAGCCAAAGGTTGAATTCTTCTAAGCTATCCAACTGCTTTATCCTTAAGTTCTCTACTTTATCCATCTCCTTAATAGGAGATAAATCATGTGTCATTGCTGTCCAAACGCTCTGTTTATAACCTTTGGCCTGAATGGCTTTTATCAGATTAGGATCATCCGTTACCGGACTACACATCAGCAAGTTAGGGATTCTTCCTTCTTTAGATTTTCTCTCGATGTTTTGAAGAAGCTGTTCTGCTGCTTCTCGGTTAGTTCTTAAATTAATGAGCTGGTTCGGCCAAATAGAATTTGGCACTTTCACAAAATCATAAAACTCAGATCGTACAAACTCCTGACCGGGTAGTTTCCCTATTTCAGTAAACAACAATTCTATGTTTTTTTGACTGTACATGATTCTTATCTAGGAGGATTCTTTTGGAGGTAAACCAACCTATTCCTTCTTATCCTTTCCACTAAAATAACTACTAGCAATCTCAGTTGTAACCTTTCTCACACTCATTTTACTCTTGCGATGAGAAATTACAAACCCAACTTCGTAAGGCACACAACTCGGCTCTAACACAAAGTAAATCAGACCCGGCATATCAAAATCTTCTTCCGTTTCTAAAACCAAATTTTGCTTAAAAACCGTATTTCTGCGCACAAACCGCACCGGCATATTTACAATAGAGTCATATTCTTCTACAGAGCTAGGTTTTTCTTGCAATGAATCTGTTCGCTTTAAATATTCATGATCAAAGGAAATTTCAAAATGTCCATAAACAGAATCCTTGGAAAAGTGTGATACAATATAATTTCCAGGTTTTAACCCCAAGTTTATGTTTAAAGTATATTCCTCTAAGCTCTCTCTCTGGAGCTGTATTTCCATACTAAACGGTTCCTGATTTTCCTGAGGTTCTTCTTCAGGTTGATTAACAGGAGTGGTTGCTTCATTTGAAACCTGTGTGCATCCTATGGAAAGCATAAAGAGCAATAGAAATCCTATTCCTTTCATTTTTTAAATTCTAATTATTGTATCAATGATACGATTTAAAACAAGATTTGATAACCCTTCATATTATTCACTATCAGCATCTAATACCATCATTTGGCTGGTTTAGGTCATTTACTTTAAAATCTCTTTTCCAGAATTATTTCTATTTTCCACAAGCTGGAAAAAGTACTGGCGTCTAGAAATACAGACACCATAAACTTAATATCATGACGATTTTCAAAGGGTTAAGCACCATAAAAAAAGAGACCGTAGTGATTGTATTATGCTTAGGTTTTTTAAATAGTTGCCAAGATTTATCTCAACCTACACATGAAGGGTTTGCTTTTACCAATTCGGAGAAACTCAGAATACCAACAAACTACCCGAACTTTTTTGAAAGCTATACTTTGAAAGATAAAAGCTTTGGCACCGAAACAGAGGTTATGTTTAAAGGCGACCAAAGAATAATGACTACCAATGGTTTACCAAACCACAAAACTGGAGACTTTCCAAATGCTGGAAATCCCAATAGAATTTCTGCTCAACAGTTAAGCTATACCTTTCCATTAACACCGGTCTTTACGGGAAAAGCAAGATGGGCTCGTGAACCAGGAGTAGCGGTAAACGGAATAAAATTTGAACCCGAAACGGCAGAAACCTTTATTTGTGAAGATGGAGAACGTTACAGAGTAGAGGCTGTTCAAGACTTAGTTGATATAGGTTTGGATTTTAACTACGCTCATGTTCAGCCCACAGG
>CAZAJG010000047.1:0-1453 GCA_964485405.1 uncultured Owenweeksia sp.
GGTCATACATTCTTACATGATGGAGGTACAGGAGAGCGTTTTCATCAAGCGGCTAGTGTAGGTGTAATTTACATGCTTAAACTAGGGCACATGGTAGATGATAAAATGCACGCTCGTTCTATAGGACCATACTCTTTAATTACTCAACAACCACTTGGAGGTAAAGCTCAATTTGGAGGTCAGCGTTTTGGAGAGATGGAAGTTTGGGCGCTTGAAGCATTTGGAGCTTCCAATATCCTAAGAGAGATCCTTACCGTAAAATCGGATGATGTTGTAGGTAGAGCTAAAACCTACGAAACTATTGTGAAAGGTGAGCCTATGCCAGAACCTGGAATTCCTGAATCATTCAACGTATTGCTTCATGAATTAAACGGTCTTGGACTGAAAATCACTTTGGATTAATTTATTTGAATAGAACTTAATTTCCATATACATGGCCTTAAGGAAAAACGATAAGAGTAACTATAATAGTAACTTCAAAAGTATCACCATCAGTTTATCTTCTCCAGAGCAACTCTTAGAGAAGTCTTATGGTGAGGTTTTGAAACCTGAAACTATCAACTACCGTACGCACAAGCCGGAAAGAGATGGTCTATTCTGTGAAAGAATTTTTGGACCAGTAAAAGACTACGAATGTGCTTGTGGTAAGTATAAGCGTATCCGTTATAAAGGTATTGTTTGTGATCGCTGCGGTGTAGAGGTTACGGAGAAAAAAGTACGTAGAGAGCGTGTAGGACACATCAATTTAGTTGTGCCTGTGGCTCACATTTGGTACTTTAAATCCCTTCCAAATAAAATTGGATACCTTCTAGGATTACCTACGAAGAAGCTCGATATGATAATCTATTACGAGCGTTATGTAGTAGTTCAAGCAGGTAATGCTACTCATCCAGATGGAACTCCATTGCAATACATGGAATACCTTACGGAAGAGGAATATCTAGAGTGCCTAGAGCGTTTACCAAGCGAAAACAACTATTTGGACGATACAGATCCGAATAAGTTTATCGCTAAAATGGGAGCAGAAGCTTTAATCGAGTTACTATCTCGTTTAGATCTAGATCAACTTTCTTACGATCTTCGTCATAAAGCAAATACTGAAACTTCTCAACAACGTAAGCAAGAAGCGCTTAAACGTCTTCAAGTTGTAGAAGCTTTTAGAGATGCAAACACGCGTATCGAAAATCGTCCAGAATGGATGATCGTTAAAGTTGTACCGGTAATTCCACCAGAATTACGTCCATTGGTACCTTTAGATGGAGGGCGTTTTGCCACTTCTGATTTGAATGATCTTTACCGTAGAGTGATTATCCGTAATAATCGTTTGAAGAGATTGATGGAGATTAAGGCTCCAGAAGTAATCTTGAGAAACGAAAAAAGAATGTTACAGGAATCTGTAGATTCTTTGTTTGACAACACGCGTAAATCAAGTGCTGTTAAAACCGATAGCAAT
>CAZAJG010000047.1:1463-31150 GCA_964485405.1 uncultured Owenweeksia sp.
ATAGTTTAAAAGGTAAGCAAGGACGTTTCCGTCAAAACCTTCTAGGAAAAAGGGTAGATTACTCTGCTCGTTCGGTTATCGTTGTAGGACCAACTTTGAAATTACACGAATGCGGACTTCCTAAAAACATGGCGGCTGAACTTTTCAAACCTTTTATCGTAAGAAAACTTATTGAAAGAGGTATTGTTAAGACGGTTAAGTCTGCTAAAAAGATTATCGATAAGAAAGAGCCAGTAGTTTGGGATATCCTTGAAAATGTAATGAAAGGCCATCCTGTATTACTTAACCGTGCTCCAACACTTCACCGTTTGGGTATCCAGGCTTTCCAACCTAAGTTGATCGAAGGAAAAGCGATTCAACTACACCCATTAGCATGTACTGCATTTAATGCGGATTTTGATGGTGACCAAATGGCGGTTCACTTACCACTTGGTGCTGCTGCAGTTTTGGAAGCGCAATTGTTAATGCTGGCTTCACATAACATTCTTAACCCTGCAAATGGTTCTCCAATTACGGTTCCATCTCAGGATATGGTTTTGGGTCTGTATTACATGACCAAAATCAGAAAGAATTCAAAAGAACACTTTATAAAAGGAGAAGGACTTACTTTCTACTCTGCTGAAGAAGTAATCATTGCATATAACGAAGGGAAAGTAGATTTGAATGCATCTGCTAAGATTCGCGCAAAGGTTAAAAATGAAGATGGTGAGCTTGAGTATCAAATAGTAGATGCTTCTATTGGTAGAATTCTGTTTAATACAGTGGTACCAGAGAGTGTTGGTTTCATCAATGAAGTGCTAACTAAGAAAGCGTTGAGAGGTATCATCTCCGATATTTTAAAGGCTACTGATATTCCAACTACAGCTACGTTCTTGGATGATATGAAAGATTTAGGATATGGTAATGCCTTTAGAGGTGGACTATCCTTCTCGCTTGGAGATATCATTATCCCAGAAGAAAAGAATACCCTTATCAAGGATGCTGAAGAGCAAATTGAAGGAATTCTGAGCAGCTATAATATGGGATTGATTACCAACAATGAAAGATACAACCAGGTAATTGATGTTTGGACCAATACAAATGCTCGTTTAACAGAACGTGCTATGTACCACCTTACTTCAGACCGTCAAGGGTTTAACCCAATCTTTATGATGTTGGATTCTGGTGCAAGGGGATCTAAAGAACAGATTCGTCAGTTATCAGGTATGCGTGGTTTGATGGCAAAACCTCAAAAATCAGGTTCTACTGGAGGGGAAATCATCGAAAACCCAATTATCTCTAACTTTAAAGAAGGTCTTTCTATCCTTGAGTACTTTATTTCTACGCACGGTGCGCGTAAAGGACTTGCAGATACGGCACTTAAGACGGCTGATGCGGGTTACTTAACACGTAGGCTGGTAGATGTTGCTCAGGATGTAATCATTACGGAACCAGACTGTGGTACTTTAAGAGGTCTTGAAGTAACTGCTTTAAAGAAAAATGAAGAGGTTGTAGAACCTTTATTTGATAGAATTTTAGGACGTGTATCTCTACATGATGTAGTGGATCCGGTTACAGAAGAAGTGTATGTAAGATCTGGGGAGCAGATTATTGAAGAAGCGGCTACCAAGATTGAGAACTCTCCGGTTGAAATGGTAGAAGTTCGTTCTGCACTTACTTGTGAATCTGCAAAAGGTATTTGTGGTAAGTGTTATGGTAGAAACCTAAGTACAGGTAAAATGGTACAAAAAGGTGAAGCTTGTGGTGTTATTGCAGCTCAATCGATTGGTGAACCAGGAACACAGCTTACACTTCGTACATTCCACGTAGGTGGTACTGCAGGTAACGTATCGGAAGAGTCTTCTATTACAGCTAAGTTTGATGGTAGAATTGACTTTGAAGAACTACGTACAGTTGTAGGAGAAGATGGAGAAGGAAACAAAGTAGATATAGTTATTGGTCGTACTGCTGAGATGAAATTGGTTGACCCTAAAACCGATGTGGTTTTAGCAACAAACAATGTACCTTATGGTTCTATCCTTAAGGTAACAGATGGTACCAAATTGAAGAAAGACGATGTAATCTGTGAATGGGATCCATACAACGCAGTAATCATTTCTGAAATAGCAGGTACCATTAAGTTTAGCGATATTGAACAAGGTATTACCTACCGTGTTGAGGTTGATGAGCAAACTGGTTTCATGGAAAAAGTAATTTCTGAAACACGTAGCCGTAAATTAATCCCAACCATTTCTATCGTAGATTCTAAAGGAGAAGAGTTGAAACACTACACTCTTCCTGTAGGAGCGCACATTATAGTGGAAGAAGGTGATAAGATTAAAGCTGGTAAAACACTGGTTAAGATTCCACGTAAATCTGCGAAAGCGGGTGATATTACCGGAGGTCTTCCAAGAGTAACGGAGCTATTTGAAGCACGTAATCCATCCAATCCTGCAGTTGTTTCAGAGATCGATGGGGTGGTTTCTTATGGAAAGATCAAACGTGGTAATCGTGAGATTATCGTAGAAAGTAGGACAGGTGAGATCAAGAAATATTTGATCAACTTATCGAAGCAGATTCTGGTTCAAGAAAATGACTTCGTGAGAGCTGGTTTACCTCTATCTGATGGAGCCATTACACCTACTGATATTCTTAATATTCAAGGGCCTAACCGTGTTCAGGAATACTTGGTGAACGAAGTTCAGGAGGTATACCGTTTACAAGGTGTGAAGATCAATGATAAACACTTTGAAGTTATCGTAAGACAGATGATGCGTAAGGTGAACATTCAGGATCCAGGTGATACCATGTTCTTGGAAGGTAACCTAGTACATAAAAACGATTTCATCATACAAAACGATTGGATCTTTGATAAGAAAGTAATTGTTGAACCAGGTGAGTCGGAAAACTTGAAGGCTGGCCAAATTGTATCGGCTAGAAAATTGCGTGATGAAAACTCTTTATTGAGAAGAGCGGATAAGCAACTAGCAGAATCAAGAGATGCGCAGCCGGCAACGGCTAAGCCTGTACTTCAAGGTATTACTAGAGCTTCCCTTCAAACTAAATCATTCATCTCGGCAGCTTCCTTCCAGGAAACGACTAAGGTATTGAATGAGGCGGCTGTGAATGGAAAACGTGACTACTTAGAAGGACTTAAAGAAAATGTTATTGTTGGTCATAAGATACCTGCTGGTACAGGTCTTAAAGATTACGAAAACATCATCGTAGGTTCTCAAGAAGATTACGACAGGTTGAAAGGAAAGCATGAAGTTGAAATCGAAGAAGTAAATAGCTAAAATGGCGGATCAGAACAATCAAAATCCGGTAAACGATGGGCAGCTTAGTATTGAACTAAGTGAAGAATTAGCAGAAGGAACGTATTCCAATTTGGCTATCATCAATCATTCACCCAGTGAATTTGTACTAGATTTTATCAATGTAATGCCTGGGGTGCCTAAGGCAAAAGTTAAGTCGAGGATCGTTTTAACTCCTCAACATGCTAAAAGGCTCGCGAGGGCTTTGGGTGAAAATATCACACGATATGAAGCTCAACATGGAGAGGTTAAGGATATCGAACAACCTCAGGTTCCATTAAATTTTGGAGGCCCTACTGGTCAAGCATAAGAGTTTCGCTTAAAAATATAAAACCATCCTAAAGTTTTTTAGGATGGTTTTTTTGGTTTCACAAGAGGGTTAAGTGTCTAAAAAACAGGATTATAGGGTTTAGTTACGGAGTGCTAAGGATACCTCATGAAGTTATTTATGTTAAATATGTAGGAAAATTCTGTAGGAATTTTACTATATTTGACGACATCAATATCACACATCATGAAAAAAAGTACCCCAGTATTACTCCTCCTTATTCTTTCAGCGGTATGGATATCCCATACGAACATACACATAGAATCATCGGCAGAAGCTAGTTTCACCTATGATGAAACTAAGGGACCATGGGAACAGCCTAACCCTGTTTTCAGGTGGCCATTGCCAAATGTTAGTGGAGAAGCCCATATCAATGTAAGATTGGTTATGGTAAATAGTGAATCCTCAGTTCTGGTATCTACTGATATTATAGAAGAAGCTAAATCTTTTACCCAAAATATTTATAATCCACATGGGATTTACATTAATTATTTGGAAAATAAGGATTTTGAGCTTGGTGCAAACCATAAATTGATAGAAGATTGGAATCAGATACTTCCAACAATAGAAGAGGAAATTACCCTCTATATTTTATCTGATCAACTAAGTGAAGTAGAACGAAAAGACTATTATGCTAGTAATGGTATTGTATCGAATAAAGCAATAGTACCTATTTCAGGCCAGCAGGAGTTCAGTGTTTATTTGGCAAAGAGTCTTAGTCATACGCTTGGATTGCTACCTACCTATTTCGAAAATATAGAGTTAGGTGTAGCAGCTGAGGATGGAAGTAATTGCGGTTTTGCTGGAGACTTTGTTTGCGACACACCTTTTGATCACCTTGGACTCAAAAATGAAGTAAAGAGGAGAAATTGCAAGTATAAGGGAGACTTTGGTAATCCAGACGCACGCAATCTAATGAGTAATTCGTGGACGGAGTGTATGGATCATATTACAGAAGAACAAGGAAATAAGATTAAATACAATCTATCTGTAATTCCTAGTCTCCAGAAAAAATTGACAGCGTCTTCTTCCATACCTTTAAATGTAGGTACCGTAGACCAAAATACAATCAATCAGGTTACTTTAAAATAGAGGAGTATTTTAAACTACCTAGTTTAAAGAGTCATACGGTAGTGTATGACTCTTTTCTATTTATAACAATATATAAAAGGGGAGGGGTCTATTACCACTTATCCTTTTTTTACTGGAGTTTGTATTTAATAGGAATGGTGAATTCCATAGCAACGCCATTATCATTATGCTTGGCTCCCGATTTAAGTTTCGGAATACTTTGCACTAGTGTTACAGCGTAATCACTCAAAGCTTTAGTTGCTTCAACTTCACTAGGAGAAGCACCCTCAGCTGCAACAACACCTCTTTTTACTTCCACTTCAGTGATACTACCATTTTTGTCAACTACAAATCCAACAAATACAGTTCCTTCAATCCCCAATTCATAGGCATTTTGTGGGTATTTGAGGTTTTCCGACAGGTAATTGAAAATGCCCAGTTGAAAGCAAACCTTTTGCTCTTGAACTCCTGCACTGGCATCGCAGTGATCGAACAAGGGTGGAGCCTGAACTTCATCATAGGTATACGATTTAGCTTTTTCAATATTTTGAGCTTTCGAGGATTGCTCAGGGTTTTTGCTACAGGCATGTAAAGTCATTGCTGCGGCAAGTGGTAAAATGGTGAGATAACTCCATTTTAGCCATTTGGGAGATTCATTTTTGTACAACATAGTAATTCTAGTTTTTAATAATGATGAATTAAAAAATGGATTGGCAGGAAGAGCGACTTCGCTACCAAAAGTGCTGCTTAGCAGCATATGCGCATAGACTTCACGTGAAGTATTTTCAATTGCCTTTTTATCGGCTATACATTCATGGGTTTGACGGAGTTCCTTGGCCATCAAATGGATAAAGGGGTTAAACCAAAATAGAATGCTTAATAGGTTGTAATAAAGATTGTCAGAGCTGTGTTTTTCTTCTCGATGTACCTGTTCATGCGTTAAAACAGTACTCAGGCTATCATCATTTTGGAGAGTATAAGGAAGCACAATATGCTTAAAGAAAGAGAAAGGGCTATCTGCTTTATTGGAAAACCCAAATTCAAGATCGTTCCATTTTGCCTTTTCACTGCTCCTTACGATGGTAAAGATTTGCCATATACCTCTAAGAAAAATGGAGATACTGATTACAAAACCAAGAGCATAAATCATCTCCCATAATGATAACGTAGGTGCACCCGAGCCAACAACTGCAGGCTGTCCTATGATTAATTCAGGCAGAAGCACAGTGGTAAAACCTGTATTAAGATAAACGGGATCCTGAAAGTGAGGAGCTATAAAAACAATCGCCAGACTAACTAAGGGAAAGCTCAGTAGCAAAATACGATTGAGTTGGAAAAAGCTCTTATTTCTGAACAAAGCCACATATAGAAAATAGAAGAGAGCGGTAAATAGTAGGAAGTTTATGATCTGTAGTTTCATGACTCTTTCTTTTCTTCAATTAGTTTTAATATCTCATCCAACTCATTGGTTTTAACATTGTTTTTCTCCACAAAGAAGGAGACCATTCTGCTTAATGAACCACTAAAATATCCGGACACAAGATTCTCCATTTTAAACTTGCTATACTCATCTTTACTAATAAGAGGAAAGTATTGGTGTGATTTGCCCATCGTTTTATGACTTACCATTTCCTTTTGCTGAAGGATGCGAATTATTGTAGAAACCGTATTATAAGCAGGTTTTGGTTTAGGCATTTTCTCAATTATTTCTTTAACAAACGCTTGGTTTAAATTCCAAAGGATCTGCATGATTTCTTCTTCGGCTTTCGTTAATTCTTTCATGGTAAATCAAATTTGATGAGACAAATATAACTAAATATTTAGTTTGAACTAATAATTTAGTTTAAAAATGTAGTAAAACAAAAAAGACCGGCCGTAAAGCCAGTCTTTGCAATATTGTAAATACGAATGAATTTCTTAATCTCTGCTTCCGAAGAATCTGAGTAGGAATAAGAATAGGTTTATAAAATCCAAGTAAAGACTTAACGCTCCCATAGTTGCAGCTTTCTTGCCTTCTTCAGAGCTACTATCTATAGTCATTCCTATCCGTTTAATTTTTTGCATATCATAAGCAGTTAATCCGGTAAAGATCAACACACCTATAAAGCTTATGATATAATCTATTTGGCTTGATCCAATAAAAAAGTTTGCTATTGAGGCTATAACAATTCCTATTAGGCCCATAAAAAGTATTGAGCCAAGTTTGCTTAGATCAGTATTTGTAGTATATCCTGCAATAGCCATTATCCCAAACATTCCTGCACTGATGAAAAAGGTAAGAGATATGGACGTGATGCTGTAGATGACAAAAATATAGCTAATACTCATCCCCATAAGAGCCGAAAAGGCTATAAACAAGGCGGTAAGTACGGTGGCAGAGAAACGATTGTATCCGGCACCTAATCCTAAAACCATTGCTAGTGGCGACAACATTACAATCCATCCCAATATGGTTCTGCTGCCTGTTTCTGGGTTAAAAAGCGTGAAGAACAATTGCTCTGAGGTTCCAAACAGATAAGCTAGCACACCTGATACCATTAAACCTAATGACATCAGCAACATTACATTTGATACAAAAGTTTTTGGAATGGCTCTAGTTTGGCCACTGGCATTAAAAACTTGATTGTTATCGTTCCAATTATTTTCCATTTTTCTATTTGATTTTTTGTGATGATCCAATATCAAATATAGTGCCTTTGCATCACTTTAATAGATAGATTTGCGTTCAAATGCTTCTGATATGAAATCCGATAAACCATTAATCCTAATCTGTAACGATGATGGTATAACTGCACCAGGAATCCGCAACCTCATCAAAATCATGAATCAATTGGGTGATGTTGTGGTAGTTGCACCTGATGGGCCACAAAGCGGAATGGGCCATGCCATTACCATAGAAGGAATTTTGAGGTGTGATGAAATAAAAATTGATAATGGCCCCCAAAAAGAGTACAGTTGTAGTGGAACACCAGTAGATTGTGTCAAGCTGGCAGTAAATGTTATACTTGATCGGAAACCTGATCTTCTGGTTTCGGGTATTAATCATGGGAGTAATTCTTCTATAAACGTTATCTATTCAGGAACCATGTCTGCTGCAGTAGAAGGTTCTTTAGAAAACGTTCCATCCGTTGGATTTTCTTTGTGCGACCATAGTTGGGGGGCGGATTTTGAAAAGGCAAATGAACACATCAAAACGATATGTGAAAAAGTCCTTGAAAATGGACTAGATCGAGGCATTTGCCTTAACGTTAATATTCCAAAGTATACTGGAGAGTCCTACAAGGGCATAAAAATATGCAGGCAGTCGCATGCCAATTGGGAGGAAGAGTTTGATTCTAGAAAAGATCCCAGAAACAGGGATTACTACTGGCTCACCGGAAAGTTTGTACAATATGACAATGGAGAAGATACAGATGAGTGGGCACTAAAAAACAACTATATCTCCTTAGTACCTATTAATAGTGACCTTACTGCTTATAAGGTAAAAGATTCCATTCAAGCTTGGGATTTGTAATCTAGACCTTTAGGTGTTTGATCTAAGGATTTTAATCTAAAAGCAAGCTTTACTTCCAATAAATAAATTAACATTGCGTTAAAATCTCTTATCGAAAAATACAATGTTTAAAAACCTTTCTAAACAAAGGCTTATTGGCCTGTTATCAGGGTTATTTGTTCCTATTTTAGGTGTATTTATTGTGCTCAATGCTCGCCCTGAATTATTGGGGATTCAACAAATGGATGAGAACATTGTAAAAGTGGTGAATACTCAGATTGTTACTTTAGGATTAATCATAAATGCGGGCTTGTTTTTTGCTTTTCTTAAATTCAATAAAGAAGAAATCAGTCAAGGTATATTGGTAACAACAGTATTCTATTTAATATTAGTGGTTGTTTACAGGTTCCTGTTATAAACTTCTAAATTCCCGCTGTTTCCCTTTCTTTTCAATTCCTACATTTATCTGATACAAACTTTGTTTTGAAGTACTATATTATTTCTGGAGAAGCCAGTGGCGATTTACATGGCAGCAACTTAATTAAGGCTATTCGTAAAAAGGATAAAGAAGCTGAGTTTCGTTGCTGGGGAGGAGATATGATGGAAGCCGAAGGAGCTACGGTGGTAAAGCATTTTAGAGACTTAGCCTTTATGGGCTTTATTGAAGTACTCTTTAATCTCAAAACTATTTTACGGAATATGAAATTCTGTAAAGAGGATATTGACCAGTACAAGCCGGATATTTTGATTTTTATCGATTATCCAGGTTTTAATCTTCGAATAGCGGAGTATGCTCGTCAGCAAGGGTATAAAACCATTTATTACATATCTCCTCAAATTTGGGCTTGGAAGCAAAACAGAGTGCACAAAATTAAGAGAGATGTGGATCGTGTTCTTTGTATACTACCTTTTGAGAAAGAGTTTTATGCGCGTTTCAACTATGAAGCAGATTTTGTTGGTCACCCACTAATTGATGCAATTGAAGGACGCCCAATATTCGATAAGGAAGAGCGCAAGCAAGAAATGGCATTAAGCGAGAAACCGATCATTGCTCTACTTCCCGGCAGTAGAAAGCAAGAGATAAAAACAATGCTCCCAATAATGCTCAATGCTGCCCGTAGTTTTTCCAATTATCAAATTGTGATCGCAGGAGCACCCGCACAGGAGAAAGAGTTTTATGAAAGTTTGATCGGAAAGGAGGCGAAAATTGTTTTTAACAGCACCTACGATCTACTTGAATTAAGCGATGCAGCCGTAGTTACATCCGGCACTGCTACGCTAGAAACGGCTCTATTTAAGGTGCCAGAGGTGGTTTGTTATAAAGGAAATTGGGTGTCTTATTATATTGCCAGACAGTTGATTAAGGTGAAATATATATCTCTAGTAAATCTGATTGCAGATCGGTTATTGGTGAAAGAACTGATTCAAGGAGAAATGAATGCAAAGAAGATTCAATCTGAACTACAAAAATGTTTGGATCCAAAGACTAGAGCTGCAATGTTAGACGATTATGATGAGTTGATTCAAAAACTGGGAGGTGCTGGGGCTTCTGATAATGCTGCGGGAATTATAAAAGAAGAGCTTAGAAAATGAAAGTTTGGAGAGCCACTCATATGGATTCGTTAACAAGAGTTTTTATAGTTGGATTCATCTTTATTACTGGATTTCAATCTTTGGCTATGGAAGTGAAAATCAGAATTTTCTCTACCCGAATCATAGATAAAACAACAGTGACTCCAGATACAGGTTTGTATTACCTCGTAGCCTATGATAAGGACTTAAACTTAATAGATACGGTTTACGACATTTTTGATCAGGATAAGATTCGAACCTTATACTTTAACAGAAAAGGAAGTAACATTTCTGTGAAACGAGGAAAAGAAAGTTTAGGAACGTTTAAAGCTTTAAGGTTACTCAGTGTTGACAAGGAGAAAGAGTTTAAAATCAGTGCCAACGGAAAAAACAGAGCTTATCAAGACGATCTTCAAATCCGTGTTTACAATGGACATTTACAATTGGTAAATGTGGTAGACATAAACAAATATGTAGCAGGCGTAGTAGAGAGTGAAGGGGGACATGTATCAGAATTAGAGTTTTTTAAGGCTCAAGCCGTACTGGCTAGGACTTTTGCACTGAAAAACTTAGAAAAGCATCTAGACGAAGGGTATAACCTAAAGGATGATGTGAGTTCTCAAGTATATTTCTCAAAATGTCATTACAAAAATGCAGACTGTATTCTTGAAGCGGTAGATGCTACGGGAGATACGATTGTAGTTACAGAAGAGTGTAAGCCCATATTAGGTGTTTTTCATGCCAATAGTGGTGGTCAAACCGTAGGTTCGGATCATGCGTGGTATTCACCTATTGAATACTTACAGCCAAAACAAGACAGTTTTAGTATTGGTGTTGGGAGTTATGCTTGGGAGAAAACAATTAGCCGATCTGTATTCTATGACTATGTGGCGCGTAAAATGAAAGTGTCAAATGACCTTTCGCTTCGAAAGGCATTACTTAATTTCTCTCAAAAGGAAAGAAAAGCTTATTTCGTTCATAAGAGCAAGAGACTAAAACTCACTTTCATTCGGAATCGATTTAAATTAAAATCCACATTTTTTCAAATAGCAGAAGAAGGAGATTACGTCATTCTTAGAGGAAAAGGTTACGGCCATGGAGTTGGAATGTCTCAAGATGGAGCTATTGAAATGTCATCTAGAGGGTATAATTATCGAGATATACTACACTTTTATTACAAAGGAGTAGAACTAGAATCTATTTACCATTCACAAAGCTTGTAGTAAGCTCCATCAATAAAACCCATCTAGCTTGCTTTTACTTTTTTTAGAGGCTAAGTGATTCATAAGTGATGAAATAGGTAATAGGTTTATCTACATGCTGTAGACCAATGACTACGTCAATAGTGAAAATTTAATACAAATTTTTTGGGTGATAGATGTTATTTTCAACATCTGTAGTTTAACTTTACCTACACATCAATCACCATGATAAAAAAACTTACCCTCACTGTAGCGGATTATCAATCCGTTTACAAACAGTCTCAGCTTCCTACTCCTCAGGTAAAAATGCTAAAGGTGGGAAAAGGAATGTACAAGTGCTTTATTGAAAGTGAGTTAAGTAATGAACTTGACGCATTTCAGGTAAAAAGCATTTCAAGGACTATAAAAATGTATTACCAAAGAATTTGTTGGTTATTCAAAGGGAAATCAGCATATATGAACACCGTTTAAGGGCAATATAATGATTGGATAAATGGAATATTTAGAGTGTTCCATTTGGAAACGGAATTAAGCTAGGCCTTACTTCTTCTTTTTAAGAAAGTTTTTCACTTTTGAGTAAACAATATACCCAAAAGCGAAAAGTACAATTCCGCTAATGAGAAGAACGAGTATAATGGAACCTATGCCCATTCCTGGGCCTATGTATAGTAAATTCATTATTTCATTTTGTTAGGAATAACTCTTATCCAATTTGGCAAGTGATGATGCCCTTCTTCATGAGATCGGAGTACGTTTTTGTATATAACTTTATCCTTTTCAATGACCCATAGCAATCCGCTATTTTGCTCTTCTATAAAGTAGGATTGATTGCCCAAATACTCTTGCATACCTTCGGTTTGTGTAAATATTTGATTTTCTCGAAAGGTGGAATCGCAAAGAGTTTGGTAAGTTCCGCTAGATAGGTTGTACTGTACGATATGGGAATATTGATCTCCAAGAAATAGGGGTTCATCAGAAATAGCCCAATTATAAGCAGGCCCACCTTTAATGAATGCATTATTATTAAAAAAGATTAGCGTACTATCGTTAACAAAATCCACATCGTGTTGAGCCGAAAAAGGCCCTTTCAGTAAACGGATAACTGTATTTGTTGATGGACGATACTGAAAAATGCAGGATAAATTTCTTGAGCTGATGAATAAATCTCCTTCGTTATAAAATGCAGTAGTCTTAAGAGCGGGTTGTATATCATTAATATGAAGAGGATCTTCTATATTGCCAGATTGGATGATCAGATAATCCAAAGCATTTTCTTTCAATATTTCAGTTACCGATTTTTGATAGAGTAATTCTCCAGATTGAGCGTCAACCTGAGAGATGGTATTATCGATAAAGTATACCTTTTGGCCATTTAGCAGATAATGCCCTTTATAAATGATATGCCCTTTGTTTTCTCTTCGGTAGGAACAAGCCCAGATATTTCCACTACTATCTAAGTTCATTGCGTGATGATGAACGATACTGTCTTGTTTCCAGATTATGTTAGAAGCTGAATCAATCGCGTAAAGGCCAGAGGTGCCATTAAAAGAGTAGCAAAGCGATCGATTGGGTAAAAGAAGCGGATCCATCACTCGGTCATGAATATTAAACGGGTTTTTTATTTTCCAAGAATGGGCAATTGAGTTATCCCTTAAGTTTATAAGCTCAGCATTCCTTCCGCCTTCAGGATTTGAATAGGTGCTAAGTACAACCAAGTCATTTTGAAGCTTATTTATTACTTCAAAGTTAGTTGGTGTTTTTACAAAAGTTCCAGGCAGAGTTTTTACCTCTTTCACAGACTGTTTAAATAAATCCGGAAAGCCTACAAATGTTTTTACAGGTGAAGAAACAGAACTGAATCGTTTATCTCCTTTTGTTATTTGTTGGACTAACCAACCGAATAATGACAAAAAGAATAATGCCAATACCCATTTGGAGAAAATGGAAAGTACTTTTTTCATGTGAACATTAAAAAAATCTAGCGGCAAATTTAGTTTAAATAGAACAAGCGAATCACATAATGCAATCAGTTTGATTAAGACCGGTATCAGAACAGTAGAATGGTAAGGTCTTTCCGCATTTTATAACAAACCAAGCAAATGGTCACCCATATGTCTACCCCAAATAAAGCAGCTGGCTAACTGAAAGCAATATTTTCGCATCAGTGTTTTACCGAATTGCGTCTGAGTTGTAAAAAAGATGCTTTAGTATGCGTAATGCTGCATAAGGTTTAAACAGAAGAACATGCCAATATCCTCTTTTTTCTCCTTTCTGATTTTACAATTAAGGTTGTACGGTGCGGTTAAATCCATATTTGACTACGTGGATTGTATCATTCTACTACAGCCTAGGCCAGGCAAAAAACGAACTTTGATATTTACGGTTTTCGACTACACTCAAGCTTAAGTGCATTATAAAACATGAGCAAAAGATTGAAAATAACATATGGATTGGGAATTCTATTGTTTGTTTTTCTATTCAGTAAACTTTGGTCAGTATGGAATGAAAGTTCTGAGCTAACCGCGGTAAAGAATGAAAATATTCGGATGACGGAAAAGATAACCGAATCTGAAACCAAACAAAAACAGGCCATTATCCAAAAGCGGATAAGTGAGCAATTGGAAGAAATCGCTCTACAACAAAAACTAGTTACTGAAAAGCAGAAAAAGATTGCACTAGATCAAAGATCTATTGCAGAAGAGAAAAAGAAAGAGGCCGTCCTTCAAAAACAACTAGCTGATAAGGCAAAGCTTCGAGCGGTGGATGCGTTTAAAGATGCTGAGCAGCAAAGAGAGATTGCGATAGAAGAAAAAAATATAGCAAAGCGAGCAGAACAGAAAGCAAGCAGACTTCGATTGTTGGCTTTAGCAAGATCCCTGGCTGCTCGTTCAATCAACCAATCAAACTCGGGAAATGATACGCTGGCAGCAATGCTAGCAACAACGGCTTGGGACTTCACATCCAATAATAATGGAGATCATTATCAATCAGAGCTCTTTCAGGCTTTAAAGCTATCAGCAAAAGAAAAGCAGCAATTGCGCTTACATAAAGGACATATTAGAGATGTTCTTGTGCTTGAAGATTCTGAAAGTAAAATTGAGTTGATCAGCATAAGTGAAATGGGAGAAGTGGCAGTGTGGAAGAGAAAAAACGGAGCCTTAGTCTCCAATACTCTTTTAAGCGACCAAGGTTTTGATTTTAGAAAATTAGCAGCCAGCCCAGATAAAAAATACGTTTCTGTTTCAGATAGTGAGGGGAATATTCATGTATTTAAGCTATCCAACTCCACGTATCAATTCGTGAGTAAGCAGGCCGATCATCAAATAGATCAAATGTGTTTTTTAACCAACAACCTATTAGTTTTTGTTTCTGAGTCCAATATTATTGGAATGAAACTGTCAGATGAAGGCTCCTCTGTAAGAAGTATATATGGGCATACACAAAACATTGGGCAATTGGAAATAAACACTGTAAATAATAAACTGTATTTCAGCGATTATTCAGGGAAAATCTTCTCATTTAACCCTGAAGATTCTGAGGATGCAGCAATTGAAATAGATCTTCAAGGTCAAATTATCTCTTGTTTTTCGTGGACTTCAGGGCAAAAGCTGGTGGCGGGAACCAAGTCAGGAAAAATTTATTTACAAAAGTCGTCACGGAATGACTGGGATGAATTGGTAGGACACCTTTCCCAGGTGAACGACTTAGTAGTAGTAGATGATCTCATATACTCTATTAGCTATGACAAAACCGTTCGGCTTTGGAAGCGAAAGGGAAATGCCCATGAATCCATAATTATAGAAAAACTAAACGATTGGGGTTACGCATTGGATGTTACACATGATCAAAAACTAGTGTCTGCCGGAGGTGATAAGATAATAAGAGTGACTACCGTAAAACCGAAGGAGCTTGCTCTTTTAGTAAAAAACAAGGTGGATAGGGAGTTTACAGAGGAAGAATGGAATACGTATGTAGATCAATCCATTAATCAGGAATCGCTTAAAGAAAGAGAGGCTTTATGAGTAGTAAGAGTTGGATATTAATCATGGTTATGCTGGCCTTTAAGTCTTCGATGTGGGCTCAAGCGTGTGATGATATTCAATTAGGAGAAGCTCAAAGTAAATATGAAACAGGAAATTTTGAATCCGTTTTGAGGTTATTAGAACCTTGCCTAGAGTATCAAGTAAACGATCAAAAAAAAATGGCCGCTCTTCGCCTTTTGGCTTTAACGAGCTTTGCTATTGATAGTGTTGATGCTGGTAATAACTATACATCCCAGTTGTTGGTTGTCGCTCCTAACTATCAACCGGGCATTTTTGATTCACCCCGATTTATTGAAGCGATTAAAAAGTTAAGAAAGGTGGATAATTCCATTTTTGTTACCTCAGTATCCAAAAAAGCCGAAGATGTAAAACTCACTCCAGGTACCATTTTAGTAATAACGGAGGAAGACATAAGAAACAGAGGGTATACAGACCTGGAGGCTTTAATGACCGATTTGCCAGGTTTTGATATTTCCAGAACCAAGGGAGCAACCTATTCCAATATTTATCAAAGAGGGTATCGAGGTAATAATACGGATCGGACACTTTTTCTGATTGATGGTGTAGAGGAAAATGACCTATGGTCTAACATTTTATATTGGGGTACTCAATTTCCACTGTCAAGTGTAAAGCAAGTTGAAGTGATTTACGGTCCTGCTGCAACTATGTATGGCCCTAATGCTTTTACAGGTGTCATAAATGTAGTTACAAAAGATCCATCGAATAGCAAAAACAACAAGGGCTATGCCTCTTATGCAGAAGTTGGGTATGGTAGTTATAACACACGTTATGCGGATGTTTTTGCCGCAGGAAGAGTAAACAATGCAGCCTTATCCATAACTTTAAGAAAGTATGAATCTGATTATAGGGATCTCTCTGGTTTTGAGGATTACAATTACAATCCTACCGACTATAATCAAGTAGACTATGAAAGCTTACTAGGAGTTGGCCCAGATGCATTTCCAAATTTTGATTCTGTTTACTCTTCTCGAAGCAATTACTCCACCTTTTTTGATGTGGTTCAAGATTCTGAAGGAAGAACCATCGCAGTTCCCACACAGCAGGCAGTGGAGTATGCTAGAAGTTTAGATAAAGACGGTTTGAATAGAACAATCAATGGTAATCCTATTGGTTATTCAAATTTGGCGGATAATATATATTTCAATGCGAAGTTACAGTTGCCTCATTTTACATTCGGGGGCGAGTATTGGAAGGCCAGGCAAGGTGCTAGCGGTTACCGATATGATAATGCTTATGGAGGAGCAAAAAATGGTACAATTTGGGTACCTACTCAATACTTCATTTATGGTAAATATGAGAATGAAATTGTTAAGGATAAGCTGTTTATTCAAGATTTTGCCCAATACCGGGTTACCACGGTTGATGATGAGACATCAGTAGCTGTACTGAGAAATTATTCTAACTTATCATATTCTGCTGCCAACCTCTTAGATAGTACTTCAGCCAGTTGGTTAGTTGCTCAGTATCATCAGGTTTCTAGGCAGTTTAGGAATGAGCTTAAGCTTACCTACACACCTAATAATCAATTTGATATTGTTTCGGGTTTAGAATTGAGAAGCAGTTTTATTCAAGGTGATTATTATTTATCCCTTCATTCTGAATCTGAATCTGTGGAAACGTTCAACTTTCCAAGTGTTATTGAAACGGGTACAGCTAATGAGCCAGATGGCGGTAACTACTACGAAACTCTAGAATTTGGAGCGTATGCTCAGGCTACTTACAAGCTAACAAACTGGTTAAACCTGATCTCTGGTTTGCGTTACGATTATAATCGAATTCGAGTCACTGGAGGGTATGGAAGTGTATTCAACCCAAGGTTAGCAGTTGTAGCTTATCCTGGTAAATTTATACTCAAAGCGATATATTCTAGTGCTTTTCAGAATGCTTCTAACTGGACAAAATTTGCCACTTTTAGCGATAGAGAGCTCGCAAACCCCAACTTACCTCCAGAAACGGTAGATAATCTTGATTTATCCATAGGCTATCAGTTTACTGAGAACTTATTCGCTGACTTAACCTACTATTTTGCTCAATACAATGGAAGTGTGGAACAGGTTCCAGTTTCTTTCCAAAATCGAACAACTCTCCAAAACCAAGCTGTTGGAGAAAGAGAAATTCAAGGACTTCAAGCCAACCTAAAGTGGAATTACAATAACTATTCGCTCTATGGAAATTACACTTTTACCCATCCTTTTAGCAGAAAAATTATAGACGGTGAGCTTTTAGATGAGTTGGAGCGTATTGCGGATATCGCATCGCATCAGTTTAACATGGGCATCAATGCTCTGTATTTCAATAAGCTGAATGTTAATCTAAGATTTAATTATATCGGTAGTCGTAAAACTGGAGAAGGAACTACTACTCCAGCTAATACAATTGGAACTTTTGACCCTGTAACGCTTTTAAATAGCGCTGTAATGTATAAAAACCTGCTTCCTCATTTAAGCGTGCAAGTAGGGTCTAATAATATTTTGGATCAAGAATACAGCGACCCGGGTATACGAACTGCGGATGGAAGATCCAGCATTATGCATACGCCTCAAAATAGAAGAAACTACTACGTAAAACTAATGTATGATCTATGACGGATCCTATGAAATTTACATTTACTAAACCAGAGGCTATTTTGAGAAAGCCGCGCTTTCTAAATGGAGATATTCCATCTGAAAGTGACTATATCAAACTAAGGAAATCTGAGATAGAAAACGAGTTGAATAAACTCCATATTTCAATTCGAGAAGCTGAGCTTTCTGACATTGGAAATATATTGGATTTGGCGGAAAGGGCTTATGCTGAGATGGGCAGTAAAGGCCTGGTAAGTTCCTACGATTATTTTCAATCCATCACATATAGTTTTGGGATTGTCTTAGAGAAAGAAGCAAGTTCAAATGATTTGATAGGTTGTTTCTTCAATTTTGCTTTTCATACCATAGGAGATAAGGTTTGCAATCTCAAAAGGTTGGCCATTGAACCAGATTACCAACGATATGGTTTAGGGAAATATCTCTTTGAATACAATCAGCTGCTTGTAAGAGAGAGGTATGGGTCTAGAATACAAACAGGACTAGTTGAGTATTATAACTTTCCATCTCTTGCTTTAGTAGTAAATAAGATGGGAGGGGTTATCGATTTTTTAACCGATGACATGACCGATTACTTTTTATGTTACTCTTTCGTAGTTCCACTGGATTTAAGCAATTGGAATCAAATGGAAGTATCTCAATCCGCTACTTCTGATTATTTAAAAACTTTGGAAGAAGGGGAAGATTATATCATTTTTCGTTTTGATGATCAACAAAAAATGAAAGAAGTGTGTGCGGATAAAAACTTTAAAGTGGCTGCAGCTCTTTATCCAAATGAAGAGAGAGATTATGCTGCTTTGGTCGCATTTTCTAGTACTCTATTAAACCTTAAGCTTAAAGAGTAGAAAATGAGAAGTTTATCCGGTACTCAAAATATCATTCTTCTCTTCTTACTCCTTGCGGGATTAAATAGATCCTATGCTCAAACGAGCGAAATTGGCGTTCCGTTGGTTCAAAACTACCGATCTTCTGACTACAAGGGACACACACAAAATTTTGATATTGCTGAGGATAGCTTAGGAAATATTTATGCTGCAAATTTTGCAGGTATACTAGCCTTTAATGGAGAGCAGTGGACGCTTGTACTTACTCCAGATATTTCCAGAGTAAGTTGTATTGAGTCGGATAGTTCTGGGAACATATTTGTGGGAGGGTTAAATGAGATTGGTAAACTCGGCACTGCAGAAAATGGTACACTCCGTTTTGAAAGTCTACTGCATTTATTACCCAAAGAATATCAGGAAGGTTTTGGGGAAGTAAATAATATCATCCACCGAGAAGGAAAAATCTTTTTCTTTTCCAGAAATGCCGTATTTGTTTATAACGGAAAACAAATGAAAACAGTGGAGTGGGACGGAACGTTAAGCGCTGTTTTTCCTTACGAAAACAAAGCTTTGTTGAAAATGGAATCGTTAGCCTATCAAGAACTGGATCTCATTTCCTTCTCTCTAGCTTCAAAAGCATCTTTTAATCATTTGGACCTGAAATCCATCGTAGAGACGCCTACAGGTATTGTAGCAGCTTCAAGTGAAAGCTTGTTTAAAATGACGGATACTCTATTGTCCGAGTTCCCAACAGATCTAAGCTCAGTATTTAACGAAGATAAAATCAATGATTTGTGTTTGTTGAATGAGGATATACTTAGTGTGGGAACATTACGAGGAGGTATATATTTTATTGACCTCAATGGCTCAAGACTTACAAGTATAGATCGTTCGCATGGTCTTCAAAACGATTACGTAAACAAACTTTATCAAGATACAAAAGGCAGGTTATGGGTAGCCTTAAACAATGGTATTAGCCAAATAGGATTCCCTTGGCCATGGACAAGTTATGGTCGAAGCAATGGACTTAAATCTGGAGTGATTTCAATCATCAGGCAGAATGGGATATTATATGTAGGAACCTATCAAGGTTTATATTTTTATGATTCAAAAACTCAATCTTTTCAGTTGATAGAAGGGATTGAAACAGCTTGTTGGTCTTTTACAGTTTTAGCTGGAGAGTTATATGCAGCAACGAGTGAAGGTGTTTTTAAAATCCATCAACAAAATGTTGTACAGCTCACAGATCAGTTTACCTTGAGTATTACTTCCACATCAACCGAACCAAAAATTTTTGCTGGTACACTTGACGGGTTTGACCAGTTGGAGTTTTCAGAGTCTTACACTTTCATAGGTTCTCGGCAGTTAAACAATAGCTTAGGTCAAGTAACACAGGTGCTAGCAGATAGCCAGGATTATATTTGGATGTCTACCCTAAATGGTAAAGTGGCTCGTTACCAATATCAAGAAGAAAACCTGGAAGTTATGGATTCTCAAAGCGGGTTACCGCAAGGAATCGATGGACGTATTTATGCTTACCAAGAAGGAATTTTGGCAAAGTCTCAACAAAAACTTTTGAAGTATGATTATCCCTCAAATCAATTTATCCCTTTTTCATTAGAAGCAGATTTAGTTCATGAAGCTTTGAAATGGCCAGGGCAAGTCTTTAACACGAATGATGAATGGCTTTGGGTAACAAAGGGAGATGAAACAGCTTTAAGCTTATATAGAAAAAGCGAAAATGGCTGGACCTACAGAAAGAAAGCGACTGGCCCTTTTCAAAATTTTATTTGTAGATCTGTCTATCAGGATGAAGATGATGTTTGTTGGTTTGGGGGCCCTTCCGGCTTAATTCGCTACGTACCACAACAAAGTAGTTTAATACAAGATGAAATAAGGGCATCTATTGGAAAGGTAAGCATTGGTGCTGATAGTATTCTAGTAGCTGGATTTGGAAATGTATCTGCTTTAAACAAAACGTATTCCATTGACTATGATTTTAGAAACGTAAGATTCGATTTTACTTCTTCCGACTATCAAGCTCAAGCTCAAATTCAATACTCCAGCAAAATGATAGGGCTAGATAACAAGTGGAGCGCATGGACGGATGAACCCTTCGAAGAATATCAGAATTTATCTCCAGGGAAGTATCGATTTGTACTTAAGGCTAAAGATGTATTTGGCAATGAAAGCGAGGCTATTGGCTTGAGCTTTAGAATAAATTTTCCATGGTATCAAAAATGGTATATGATTACCGCTTATGCCTTATTCGTTGTCTTCTTAATATGGCAAATAACACGTTGGAGGTTGAGAAAGCTTCTTCAAGAAAAACAAAGCTTAGAGAATATAGTAGAAGATAGAACCTCCGAAATCCGTAAACAAAGGGATGAAATTCAAGAAAAATCTTCTGAGCTGGGGCAAGCACTCAACGATCTTAAAAATACTCAAGATGAGTTGATTCGAAAGGAAAAACTAGCCTCTGTAGGGCAAATGACTCAAGGTATTGTAGATCGAATTATTAACCCGTTGAACTACATCAATAATTTCTCTTCCCTCTCTGAGGATCTAGCAAAAGAGTTAAAAGAAGTACTGGAGGATGAAAAAGAAAAAATTAGTGAAGATGGCTATGAGGAAATATTAGACATAAGCTCCATGTTAGAATTGAACTTGGGCAAAATTAAGGATCATGGAACAAGCTCTGCCCGTATCATTAAGGGTATGGAAGAGCTCTTAAAAGACAGAACGGGTAAGCTAGAAGAATTGGATTTTAAGGAGTTGATGGAAGAGTCGTTTAAACGACTAGAAAAGCATTATGCCCATGAAATCTCTGAATTCGATATCGCCCTTGAAATGGATTTAGATAGTGAACTTATTCTTCCTGTTATTCAAGAAGAGCTTTCTAAAGCAATCCATGAATTATTAGATAATGCAATACAGGCTGTAGCGGAGAAATCTAGTAAGCTTTCTGATTATAAAGGCAGGGTGATAGCCAAAGCAATGAAAGGAAAAGATCGTTTAACGCTAAACATCGAGGATAACGGTTTAGGTATTCCGGAGCATGAAATGGGTAAAATTTTTGATCCCTTTTTTACCACTAAACCAACAGCCAAAGGCAATGGGGTAGGTTTATATCTGGTAAGAGAAATAATATACCTTCATCAAGGGACAATTTCGGTGAACTCCATTCCCAACGAAAAGACCGTGTTTACCATTGTGTTGCCCTTAAAAGTGATGAACGAATAATATAAAAGGAACAATTTTGAATACGAACAATACAGAAGAATTAACAAAACTAAGAGCTAAGGTTTTAGACCTTGAAAAAATGGCTTCTCTAGGTCTTCTAAATGCAGGTATTATGCATGAGATTCAGAATCCTATGAATTTCATTATTAATTTTTCAAAAATGTCCGTTGAGCTTTTAGAAGAACTAAAGGATTTAAAAGCAGATTTAATAGAAAAAATTTCAACAGATCAAGCGGAAGACTTGGAAGATATCTCTGGTTTATTGAGTCAGAATATTGAAAAAATCAAAGAACATGGAGAAAGGGTAGATACCATTGCTAAGAGCATTTTAGGTTTTTCTCGGAAGCAAGGCACAGATAAAAGCCCCTTGAAACTCAATGAAATGATTTCTTTATATATCGGCTTTGCTTACCATGCGATGCGCGTAAAAGCAAAGGGTTTTAATGTAACTATTGAGGAGAGGCTAGATCCTTCTATTAAAGAGATCAAAGCTTTTTCGGGAGACTTAAGCAGAGCATTTCTAAACCTAGCGAATAACGCCTTTTTCGCTACTTGGGAAAAATCGAAAGAAACCAACAAGGAATATATACCTAAACTCATTGTGTCCACTACTCAGGAAGGAGAGGAAGTATGGATTTCGGTGGAAGATAATGGTTCAGGAATATCTTCCGAACAAATTGAAAAAGTATATGAACCGTTTTTCACAACCAAAAAGGATGAGCAAGGAACGGGCTTGGGCTTATACATCACAAAACAAATTATAGAAGAGCAGCATCAGGGCAAGCTAGAGGTGGTTAGTGAAGAGGGTGGGTTCACACGCTTTACGATCAAAATTCCATCAAAATAAAGATTTAGAAGACGAAGAAAATGTCAGACCATAAAACAATAAAAATACTAAGCGTTGACGATGAGCAGGATATGGAGATCCTGATGACGCAAAAGTTTAGATCCAAGATTAGAAAAGGATTGTACGAATTTCATTTTGCCAACAATGGTTTACAAGCTTTAACCAAACTGGTTGAACAACCCGATATGGATATCATTTTGTGTGATATCAATATGCCAGAAATGGATGGGCTTACGCTTTTAACCAAGCTTAATGAATTAAAAAATCCTTCCATCAAAACCATTATGGTTTCAGCTTATGGCGATATGGACAATATTAGGGCGGCCATGAATGGAGGAGCATTTGATTTTGCAACTAAGCCAATCGATTTTACAGATTTGGAACAAACGATTGAAAAGGCAATTGCGCAAATTGAATTTATCCGAAATGCGCAGAAAGAGCACGATCAACTGGTATCCATCCAAAATGATTTAGACATCGCTCAAAAAATCCAAAAATCGATTCTTTCCAATGATTTTAAACTGGATGTTGAAAGAAAGCGATTTGAGCTTTTTGCTTCTATGAAAGCCGCCAAAATGATAGGAGGTGACTTCTATGACTTCTTTATGATTGATGAGGATAAACTAGGCGTGCTCATAGCTGATGTTTCCGATAAAGGAATACCTGCAGCTATTTATATGGCGGTAAGTCATACCATTATGCGGGCAACGGGTTTAAGAGGATTGTCGCCAGCAGAGTGTATGCGATATACCAACAACCTCTTGAGTAAGGATAATGTGGAAAGCATGTTCGTTACCGCCTTTTATGCCATACTGGACTTGAAAACAGGACATTTAAACTACTGCAATGCCGGACATAATCCACCCTATGTGATAGATAATTCTGGTGAGGTAACGGTTACCAAAGGTACTGGTGATATGGTAGTTGGTGTAATGGAAGGTTTAGATTACCATGAGGCAGAAGTTCAACTACAATCAGGAAATACCTTCTTCCTATTTACGGATGGTGTTACAGAAGCCTATAACAAGAATCAAGATCTATTTACGGAAGAGCGATTAGAAGAAGCTCTAGTCAATACAAACAACCTGTCGGTTAATGAGCTAGTTGAAAAAGTAGGAGTAGCAGTTTCTGATTTCGCTTCTGGAGCGGTTCAATCGGATGACATAACCATGATGGCGATTAGCTATAAAGGATAAAGAGGTGAAGAGACACGATATAGAAATAGTAAATCAAATTGAAGAATTGGAAAAGATAGTTCTTACCCTGGAAGAGCTTGAAGAGAGTTGGGGCCTATCTCCAGCTATCAGCATGAATCTGAATCTATGCCTGGAAGAGGCTTTAACCAATGTTATTTTTTATGCATATCCCGAAAAAGGAAAGCACAAAATTAAGGTCACATTTATCTTGGAAGAACAAAAATCAATCCGTGTAAGTCTTGAGGATAATGGCGTGGCTTTTAATCCATTAGAGGAAGTTAAAAAACCCGATGTGGAAGCCGCTGTTGAGGATAGAGAAATCGGTGGGTTGGGCGTCTTTTTTATCAAGCAGTTTATGGATGAAGTCACTTACCAAAGAGAAGGAAATACCAATCAATTAATAATGTTAAAACAACTTTAATAGTTTATACAAATGGAAATCACAAAACAAAAACAATCGGGATTTACCGTAGTAAATCTTAACGGAAGACTAGACACTACCAACTATGGATCCTTAGATAAGGAGCTAGAAACAATCGTAAATGCGGGAGAGAAAAACATACTGATAAATTGTTCAGAAATGAATTACATCAGTAGTTCGGGTTTAAGAGTTTTTCTAATTTATTTAAAGAAACTCAAAGCTGAACAAGGGAAGCTCATTTTGTGCAATATGCAACCTACCATCAAGGAGGTTTTCTCTATTGCGGGTTTTACTTCTTTGTTCTCCATCTACGATTCATTAGAAGAGGCATTAAACAGTTAATTACTAATCTGAATAAGGTAGGCATTACAAGTGCCCAATATCATTCAGCCTAAAATTTCCACATGAAAAATTTCCTCACCATACCCGAAGAGCTTTTCCTACTAGCGGTTAACGAAACGGAAGGAAGCATTCAATCTACCTATCAAAAACCGTTTAGAACGGCTCTCGCAGGAGCCATTTTAATGAACCTAGCGCTAGAGCACAGGATTGATACGGATGTAGAAAAGCTCATAATTGATAAAAAAGAAGCGACTGAAGATGATGTTTTAAACATTGCTTTTAATGAAATCAAATTAAACACTTCCAACGATCAAATTGAATACTGGATCAATAAGCTGACTACGCATAGTGAACAGTATGGAAATATGATCCTAAATTCCTTGATCCGAAAAGGCGTATTAAAGATTGATGACAAGAAGGTGCTCTGGGTATTTTCTTCAAGAAAATATCCAGTAGTAAACAATACAGAAATTGTTGAGGTAAAAGCACGGATTCGTGATTTGATCTTTAGCGATGAGATTCCAGATGTTCAGGATATCGTAATTGTAAGTATGTTATTCAACAGTGGAATGCTGGATTTACTGCTTGCCGATAGCGAAATAGATCAAAATATAGATCGCATCCAACAAATTGCAAAAATGGATTTGATTGGCCAATCCATTGGCAGAGCTATCGAAAACAGCACCTTAAACCATGTTATAGCAGAGTTCGGAAAACTAGTTTCTGGAAATCCGAAAACGCCAGAAGAAAAGCTGGAAGAGAAAGTACAGCAAGACATGAAAAAATACCGATTTAAGCGGGTAGAAGATTTGCCTGCTTGGTTAAGAAAAGGTACAGATCAATATGAAAGAACGCTGGATTTTGTAAGGAAAACGGGTACAGCGGATATTATCTATAGTGCTAAGGGCGATAAGTATATGATTAAACGCTATTCGGCTAGAGGACCAGCCTTTAGTGGTGAAGTTTAAGCTAAAAAGAGAGCGAAAAGTTAGAGCTTTTCGCTTTTGTAACCTCTAAAAAAAGCTACGCGTACATGGAAGTTTTTAGCATGTCTTTTCGGGCAGAAACTATATATGCAGGTCTTCTTCCTGGGCTTGTTGAGCGGCTGAGTTCTGAAAAGGGACTTGGCTCACTAGAAGCTATGAGGCTTTCGCTAGCCACAGAGGAGTTGGTTGCCTATGTAGCATCCGCAATTAAGGGTCAACCCATGACTCTTGGCCTTCACACGATGCCCTATGGGGTTCAATTGAATCTATCCTTTCACCTTGAATCAAAAGCACTCAAGTATTTCAACTTTGTGGTGGATCATGAAGAAATATTGGGAGAAGAGGGAGATATAAATCACCTTGGTCTGGTGATTGCCGCAAATGCTGTAGACTCATACAAGATCGCTATGAAGAGTGGGCAAATAGAAATTCAATTGCTCAAGGAAAAGGAGTTTACAACCATTGAATCCAAAGCGTATACACCCACTCTAAAGCCAATTTCTAAAGAAGAGCCTTTAGCTATCAATCAAGATCGATTAGAAGAAGTTTCGGGCTACGTTCAGAGTACTTATGCGACTTCATACTATGAAGATAGAATGGTGAAATCCGCAAAAGTATTTGCTTACATCCAAGCAGATGAGCTTCAATATACCGCTGTTTATGACATGGCTGATAAAGTTGTTGGTTTTATGTATTGGGATAAGCGCGATGAAAGCTGTTATGAATTTTTTGGGCCATATGTTTTTTTAGAAAACAAAAAGGAAATAAGCGAAATATTATCCTCTCAAATGGTTGAAAAATGTGCTCGTTCAGGAGCTTACTTTCTATACTCCGAGAAATCTTCTCCAGATTTACCAACTCAGTTTTTTGAAGAATTAATGCTTTCAGAAATCGATCATGGAAAGTTTTACTACCGGCAACTCAAAGAAGATATGGGAGGATCCATTTGGTGTCATTCAGCTCTAAGAGCTTATGTGGATGATATCTACGATCAGCTTCTGCTTTTTAGAGATGTTTCTGATGCTGAATCAGCTGGAGGTGAGAATCAGAACAAGCATTCTGTGTTTTCGGTTGAGCCCGATCATACGCAATCTATGGCCATTATTGTACCCTATATTTATGGGGAAGATGCAGAGCAAAATATTTCACGTCACTTAAATCAACTCCAACAAGAGGGGTATAAAGATATTCGAGTTAAACTCGACCTACATTTTAAATGGCAGGCTTATTTGGCAAAACTATTTTTTGATCAAGGCTTTAAACCTTTGTTTATAAAGCCTAAAGCTGGAGTTTCTGACATTCTAATTATGCGGTATTATGGCGCATGATTTTACCTCATTAGTTCCAGAGCACGTAAAGAATTTTTCTCCTTACCAACCCAGTAAGCCGGATGAGTATTTAAAACGGATGTATAGGCTTGATCACCTTTATCGGCTAAACAATAATGAGAACTTTTTAGGCCCAGTGCGTAACGCAGTTACAAAAGTACATGAGGTTGAAAGTTCGTTGTTGCCCCAATATCCAAGTGGAGACGGATTTTCTTTAACTGTTAAGCTGGCTGAGAAATTTAATAAGTCGAGCGAACAGTTCTTGGTTGGGAATGGATCAAATGAACTCATTACCAGTGTGGTAAAAGCCTTTTGTGAAAAAGGAGATAACATTGTAGCTGCAGATAAAACATATGCCGTGTACGAGTGGGTAGCTCAATTTTCTGGATTTGAAGCCAACCTGGTAAAATTAAATGATGCTCATCAACTTCAACCAGAGCAGGTATTGGATGCCATAAATCATAAAACCAAGGTGGTTTTTATTTGCAATCCAAACAACCCCACGGGTAAATATTGGGATACACAAACGCTCAAAAGCTTTCTTCATAAAGTAGACAATCGTTGTATTGTAGTTGTAGATGAGGCTTACATAGAGTTTGTGGATAAAGACGATTTTCCAAACGGCATGGAGCTCATGGAGGAATTTCCGAATGTTGTGGTTTTTAGAACATTCTCAAAGATGTATGGGTTGGCCTCTTTTCGAATAGGATATCTGTGTGCTCAAAGGGAGCTCATTCAAATCATAGAACGCACTCATACTCGGTATTCGGTTAACCATTTGGCACAACTTACGGCTTGGGAAACCATGCATAACGATGCGGTATTGATAGAAGCAACCAAGAAGATGGTTACCCAAGCCCGAAGTATTCTAGTGAATTGTTTTGATGATTTAGGTTTAAACCACTTGGGAGATCAAGGTAATTTTTGGATGGCACAACTACCCGTCTCTGACCTAATGATCTACAAAAAGTTGATGCGAAAAGGTTATGCTGTTAGACCGATGACCAATTTCCGATTTCCAAATTGGATTAGAGTCAGTATGGATCGAAAAGAGGTTATGCTTTCTTTTTGTGAAGCCCTAAAAACAACACTTCAAGGATGAGTAGCTACTTGGAGAAATTGAGGCGGAAAAAGCCTCAGGTAGAAGCCAATAAGAACTTAAGGTATGTTCCATTCCTAGAAGGTTTAGCTCAAGGCATTGCCAATTGTTACTATTTGGTTTGGGGAGATGGATTCCCAGCAAAATTTATGTACGACCCGGATGCGATTAAAGATTACTATCTGAATAAAGGTCAAGTAGGTGGTTTTGCGGTAACAGATCAAAATGAAGTAGTAGGTATGTTTTGTGCCTATCAATTTCACTTTAACCCCACTTTGTATGAGTTGGGTGGTTTAATGGTGATACCAAGCTATAGAAGGAGAGTTGATATCGAAAGATTGATAAGACTCTGTCAGGATCAACTAAATACCTTACCGATTGATGCTGTTTTCTGTCAAGTAGTGTCTCACTACCAAACACCACTTAAGGTGTTAAAAAAATATCTCCCAGAGCAGATTGAAACAGGCATTGAGATAGATGTATTCAACTATGAATCTGATGAAGGGAAACAGACAACTTCCTATGTAGATACGGTACACGTACTCAGCCAAAAATCAAAGAATCTGTATGCCTATGAAGCTTATCTTACTATGGTTGGAGAAACGTATGAACGATTAACAGTTGCTATTTCTATACATTCAGAAATCAAAGAACCAGCGATTGAAAAATCTTCCACCTCCGTTTTTTCTTATGAAAAAGTGCTCAAGATTCAAATAAAGAGTATTGGTTTAGATTTCATTTCAAAGGTAAAAGAGCTTACTGCCTCTGATTCTTTTGATGTACTTCAAATTTCTATTTCGTTAGAGGATAATAGTGCACCTTGGGCTATTGAGTTGCTTAATTCACTGGGTTATTTTTATAGTACGATTATACCTTACTATGATGGCAATCACTGTTTGATTTTACAGAAGCTCAAAAACGGGGCTCCTTCTTTCACCAATATTGACTTACATACCAACCAAGCCAATCGCATACTTGAATTTATTAAAAACGACCACCAGCGGGTTTCGGGTTTAAAATACAATACAAGATGAAAGAAAATTTACCAAGAATGAATAGTTTGAAACCAAAAAATCTAATCCTTATTGTCAGTGTTTTATTCAGCACGCTATCGTGGGCTCAAGAGCATAAACACTTTAGAGTAGGTGCAGGACTTTTACATACTTACGTCAAGGCAGAAACTCAAAACGGAAACGACTATATAGCTTTACCTTCTTTTGGTCTTGATTTAGAATATTGGCTAAACGATAAAATCGGTTTCGGTTTACACAACGACCTAGAGTTGGAGGTTATAGAAATCCAAGATGATAAGGGCTTAGCCGTAGAAAGGAGCTTCCCCATCTTTGTAACATTTGATGTACTCTGGAAACCTATTAATGAACTTGTATTGGTAATTGGGCCGGGAATGGAGTTTGCCAAAGAGGAAAACCTGGTGGTAATCCGAACAGGTTTAGAGTACGAAATACCCATTCAAAAAGGATGGGCCATAGCTCCAATGGTCTTTTATGACACGCGATTAGAGTCGTTCGGCTCATGGAACTATGGAGTCAGTTTTGGGAAATCATTTTAAATATTTAATCGAAAAAAATGTATACACGTAGATTTTATACAGCCAACGGATTAGTATGGTTCTCTATTAAGAATCATTGGTGGCTCATATTATGGTCCATAGTAGCTGTGCTTCTCCATAATTATACAGCCGTAGGAAAGGTAAGTATACCTTGGCTACCCATTTCTTTAGTAGGTACAGCTGTAGCATTTTATGTGGGTTTTAAAAACAATTCAGCCTATGGAAG
>CAZAJG010000048.1:0-2232 GCA_964485405.1 uncultured Owenweeksia sp.
CACTTAAGAAGTGCTCAAGATTTTGTGAGCGTTGGTGATGAAGTAGAAGCAGTAGTTCTTACTTTAGATAGAGAGGACAGAAAAATGTCTCTTGGTATTAAGCAATCTACTCCAGATCCATGGACAGATATTACTACCAAGTACCCTGTTGGATCTAAGCACAAAGGTTCTGTGCGTAACTTCACCAACTTTGGTGTGTTTGTAGAACTAGAAGAAGGTATTGACGGATTAATCCATATCTCTGACTTAAGCTGGACGAAGAAGATTAAACACCCTAGTGAGTTTACTTCTGTAAGTGCTGTTCTTGAAGTAGTAGTATTGGAAATTGATGTTGAAAACCGCAGACTAAGTCTTGGCCATAAGCAAGTTGAAGATAACCCATACGATACTTACGAAACACTTCTTGAAGAAGGTAGCGTAATGGAAGGTAAAATAGTAAACATTGTAGATAAGGGTAGCGAAGTGTTATTCGAAAATCTAGGTGTTGAAGCTTTCGTTCCAGGTCGTCATATGGTTAAGGAAGATGGTTCTGAGCTTAAGCAAGATGAAGTAGCTGATTTCAAAATCATTGAATTCAACAAAGAAGGTAGAAGAGTTGTTGCTTCTCATACTGAAATCCACAAAGCCACTAAGGCCGAAAAGGATGCTACAGATAGAAAGCAAACAAATCAAGCCGTTAAAAAGATTCAAGGTAATGTAGAGAGATCTACTCTTGGAGATTTAGACGCTCTTTCTAAGTTGAAAGAAAAGATGGAAGAAGACGAGAAGAACTAATTCTCGGACTATAATATCTCAAATAGCCGCCCCATTTCTTTTTGAAGTGGGGCGGTTTCTTTTTAAATAGGGATTGGTAAACTGGATGATGAGTGCTTTTTGCCGTGTTTATACTATTTTTAAAAAACCATTAGAAAAATACACTCCTTGAAGAAAGGCTATTTACTTCTTTTAGTATTCATTATCTCATTTGGTTTTTCCACCACTTTAAAGGGAAGCTACAATCGAAAGATTGATAGCCTAGAGGTGATGCTGAAAAACTACAATCGTTCCGATTCGATACGAGTGGATATATTGAATTTTCTAGGGTATGAGTATTGGGTAGTAGATCCAGCTTCTTCCGTAATGCATGGAAACAATGCACTAACCCTTTCTCAGCAAGTGGAGTATAAAAGAGGGGAGGCCATGGCTAATCGGGTTATTGGTGTGGCAGATTGGGCACTCGGAAATTACGATCAAGCCCTAAATCATTTATTTCCAGCATTAAAACTATATGAAGAGGTAAAAGATTCCTTAGGAATGGCCAATGTGCAAATGAACATAGGTCTTGTATATGCAGAGCAATTAGGCTATCAACAAGCTTTAGAGTATTATTTTAATGCCGAGAAACTGTTTGTATCGCTAAATGAGCAAGGACGATTAGCCACCACTTATACTAAAATAGGAACAATTTACACTGAGCTTCAAGCCTACGATAAGGCATTTGAATACTTAACCATAGCCTTAAAAATTCATCAAGATGAAAAGTTTAACTACGGAATAGCGGAAGCTACTAATCGTTTGGGACTTGTTTTTAGAGCACAAGGAGATTTTGAAAATGCACTAGAGTATCTGCACCGGTCGAACGGTATCAGCGTCAAAATTGAGGACTATGAGGGAAGAGCAAAATGTTTAGAGAATTTGGGTAATACTTACCTGATAAAAGGGGATTACGTTCAAGCAGAACTATACCTTAAGCAGGGTTTAGAATTAGCGGAAAGCATCCAGTCTAAAAAGTGGTTAAAAGACATTTATCTCGATTTAAGCCAACTCTATAAAGAGCAAAGTAAACTTTCGCAAGCGCTAAATTACTTTGAGAAGTACTCTACCATGAAGGATAGCTTGTTTGATGAAAAGAAGATCATGGAAATTGCCGCCATGCGTTTGGAGTTTGAAATGGACAAGCAAAAGAAGAACATTGAAATTGGTAAAGAGAAAATTCGTCTCTTAGAACAACGTTCTCGCAACCGGAGACTTTGGATAATTTTAATTTCCTCTCTATTAATACTAGGCGCTGCTCTTGGGTATTTTGCGTGGAGTAAACAGAAGGCGGTAATAAAACGCGATCGAGAAATACAAAGAGAGAAAGATGCCCTAAATCAATCTCGGGAGGAACTTTCACAAGCAAAACTTGAAAATGCTCGTTTAGTAGAAACCGAGTTAACTCAAAAACTAGAGGTAAGAAATAAGGAATTAACC
>CAZAJG010000048.1:2242-30916 GCA_964485405.1 uncultured Owenweeksia sp.
CTCCTATACCGTAAACTTCATTCGAAAGAATGAACTTTTAGAAGAAATTAAAAAGGATCTATCAGAATTGGAAAGCGATAAAACCAGTGCATCCAATAAATTAAAATCTGTACTAAGAAAAGTAAATAATAATTCCAGTTTAGATAAGGATTGGGAAGATTTTAAATTTCATTTTGAACAAGTCCATGTAGGCTTCTTTAAAAACCTTTTAGCGAAACATCAAAATTTAACTACGGGTGATTTACGCTTAGCTGCTCTAGTGCGGATGAACTTAAACTTAAAAGAAGCAGCAGCCATTCTCGGAATTTCATCCGAAAGCGTCAAAACTTCACGGTATAGATTGCGCAAAAAACTTGACCTTCCTAAGGAAGAAAATCTAGTGGACTATATTATTAAAGCAGGATCAAAATAATACAAATGACTAATAATCATATGGTTAATTGGTTTTGTTCACCTATTGTATACCTCTATTTTTTAAGCTGTTTACCTTATATACACGTCATTTGTTCAGGTTTTGATAAAGGACTACCTACGTTTGCCCTGCAATCAAATCAAACCTTGCTCACATGAAAAACAAGATATCTATATTCATCATTCTTCTCTGTCTAGGGAATCTTGGCGCTTCAAGAGCTCAATGCGGAACATCCATTATTTACTTAACCAGCCAGGCGCAGGTAGATAGTTTTCCCATCAACTATCCAGGATGTACAGATGTTTTAAGTCATTTATACATTTCAGGTTCTGATATTGTAAGCCTAGATAGTTTGTATCCAGTTACCACAATAGAAGGTCAATTGGATATTAAGCAAAACAACATGCTTAAACACCTAAGAGGGCTTAATGGAATAACCCATGTTGAAGGCGGTATATTTATAGATTCAAATGATTCCCTGCAAGATCTTTACGGTTTAAACAACTTGGTGAATGCGGGTTTACTAGATATAAAATTCAATAGCTCCCTAAAGAATCTAAAAGGCTTAAGCAGCTTAAAAAGGGTAAAAGCCTTATTTCGAGTTCAAGACAATCATTCTTTGGATAGCTTGGTAGGCATAGAAAGCTTAGACTCCAGTTATGGTATGGCTTGGATTAGGAATAATGCAAGCCTCAAGAGTCTAATTGGCTTTAATGATAATGTGGCCTTTCAAACGCTCTTCATTTCGGATAATCCATTACTAAAAAATCTTATTGGTTTAGGCAATCAAATAACAATAAGCCAAGGTTTATGGATTTTACACAATGATGGCTTATTAACTATGGAAGGTCTTGGAAATGTAAAACACATTGACGGATACTTTAGAATTGAGAGTAATCCCATTCTAAATACATTGAGTCATTTGGAAGGGCTAGAAAGTACAAGAGGGTTGAGCGTTTCCTACAATTGGGCTTTGGAAGATCTAACGGGTTTGGATAGTTTAAAAACGATAGATGGAGGCTTATTTATTGATGCCAGTAAATCTTTAAAAAGTTTACATGGTTTAGAGCGACTAGATTCTGTGTACGGAACAGTTCGTATAGCAGGGAACGATTCATTGTCAGGGGTAGATGAGCTTTCTAACCTCACATATATTGGTTCGGATTTAAAACTTAGCGAAAACAATCGTCTTACATCACTAAACGGTTTGGACAAACTCAACCATATAGGCTTAAGATTACAACTGCAAAAGCTTCCTAATTTATTAAATATTGAAGCTTTAAAACAACTAAGTAAAATAGAGTACGGCATATCCATATGGGAATGCGATACCCTCTTATCCCTAAAGCCCTTAGATAGTGCAGACGTATCCAGTATGGTAGATCTGAACCTTAACAGCAACCGAAATCTGCAAGTTTGTGAAGCGTATAGTATATGTAGTTATTTAGCTACAGGTAAACAATCCTTTATAGCTTTCAATAAAAATGGATGTAACGATTATTCAGAGGTTCAGCTAGCCTGTCAATCCATCTCTGTGGAGGAGAAAAGCGAAGCTTTATCAGGTTTTGAAGTATTTCCCAATCCGGCCAGTAGATTTTTTCAATTGGAGTTTGGCAATCAAGTAAACTATCCAGTAGAGATCCGTTTGTTTAATGAAGCAGGACATCTCATGGGTCTAAATTCTCAAATCAGAGAATCTCAATACCGCATAGAAACAGATTCATATTCAAGTGGTTTGTACTTGATTTTGGTATCAGATTCTCAAGGAAATCAATACCACAAAAAAATATTCATTCAACAATAAAAACAGAATAATACCTACAAAAATGAAAAAACTGATTTTCCCAACCCTAGTATTGATGGCGCTTGGAGCCTGTAAGAGCGATCCTTTAGAAGATCCCTCAACCACTACAGACTGTTCCAATGGCCCTGAGCTTACCCTCGTCTCAAGCAGTAATACATCCTGTGGTTTAGCTATCGGTAGTATCGTGGTGAATGCTACCGGTGGCGAGGGAAGCCTTGATTACTCTATTGATGGAAATGATTTTCAAGCAAACGGTGATTTTGACAACCTGGCAGCGGGTACCTATACGGTTACAGTAAAAGATGTAAACGATTGTACCAACGAATTGGAAGTAACCATTGGAAATAATGACGGTGTTAATCTTAGCCTACAAGCGGATGATGCTGGATGTAACACCAGTAATGGAGAGATTAGAGCGAACGCAACAGATGGTGTACGTCCTTATCAATTCAAATTGGAATCCTCAGGAACCTATCAACCAGATAGTGTGTTTACCGGCTTAACGATTGGTAATTATCAGGTTTTTGTAAAGGATAATGATGGCTGCGAAGTAAGTCAAAGTATAACCCTTACAACAGGTGTTCAGTTTGCTGCGGTTAAAGCGATAGTAAGCAGTAACTGCGCGATAAGTGGCTGTCATAATGGTTCTGTATCTCCAAACCTTACGGTAGACGCTAACATTCAAGATAGAGCCGGAAGAATAAAAGCTAGAACAGGAGCTATGACAATGCCTCCATCAGCTTCCGGAATAACCTTGAGCGCTCAAGAAATTGAAACCATAGCCTGTTGGGTAGATGATGGTGCTAATCTATAAATCAAGATAAATTGAAAAAGCATCGTATCCTTAAATCGCTTTCTTTTTTGCTTGTAGCTATTTGCTTTGGGTTTATGGTAGACAAGGCGGCCATTATATTCCCTTCCGTTCAAGATCAAAAAGATGTAATGGCTTTTAGCCTAGTACAAAATAGTGAACCGAAACAGGTCCGGAATGATTATCGAAACCAATGGCTTACCGTGGTTGGAGAATTACATCAAATAGAAGTGAGTGATGAGGGGACTACCATGTTGTTTTTAAAAAACCATGATATGGATCTTCAATTGAAATGCATACTTAAGAATGAGTTAAAACCCGCTCAAATTGACCAGTTAGGTTTTAACAAAAGCCTTAGATTGAAGGGAAAGTATAAACAAAATGCAGAGGAAGTATTTTTAGAAGACTGCAAGATTTTGTAACAAAATTGATTAACCCTGGCTTTGAGAAAAAATGAAAAATTGAGGTAGGTTTTTTTATTTCGTTCTCGGCTTAAAAGGTCGCCTTTCCCTGGGCGACCTTTATTTAATTTCTTAATTTTATTTTACAATTCAAATCAAATGAAAAAGTCTAGTTTCTGGTTATTTATCCTTGCCATGATGAGCCTTTCATGCTCAAAGGATGACGATAGTTCGAGTTCAGTAAATCAAGATCAAGAAATTCAAATTCTTACCAATACCGATTTTGGGAATTATCTAGCGGATGAAGAAGGAAGAACGCTGTATATTTTTGCACGCGATTATGATGGCTTAAGTAGATGCTTAGAAGGGTGTGAAAGCATTTGGATTCCTGTGGGAGTCAGCTCAAAGCTTCCCGAATCGGCCCAGAATGAATTTGGTTTAGTTAGAAGAGATAATGGTTTTGTTCAGCTTACTTTTCGAGGTTGGCCATTATACACTTACTCAAAAGAGGGAAACAATGAGATAAGTGGAGATAATATGGATGGAGAGTGGTATTTAGCCAAACCAGATTACAGTCTTTTTATTGGAATAAAAGAAATTGAGGGTGTAGAAACTAAATTTATGCTCAATAAAAATGGCCAATCCGTTTATTACAAAAGCAACGATCTGCAAAATCAAAGTAGCTGCTTAACGGAAGCTTGCCTTTGGAAGTACCCACCGTTAAATTTGCAAACAACCATTTTCCCTTCGGTTTTGGACGAAACTGTGATTCAAACTACCCAGAGGCCCGATTCGCTACAGCAAACCAGTTATAAAAACCAACCTATGTATATCCACTCTTTGGATATTAGAGGAGGAACTACTGGCCAAGGTTTTTTAGGAGTTTGGTTTGTAATGGAAGACGCCTTCTTTTAGTATGCGCTTTAACGGATAAACTATATTTGCTGCAATCCCAACAGATATGCAGATTAAACACATTACTTCTTTTTTAGAAACGCTTTCTCCTTTAGCCTATCAGGAATCTTATGATAACTCTGGCTTATTGGTTGGTGACCCTCTGGCTGAGGTCGAAAACGTACTTGTTTCGCTAGATGTTACCGAAGAGGTTGTACAGGAGGCTATCGAAAAAAAATGTCAACTCATCATTTCTCATCATCCAATTGTATTTAGCGGGTTAAAGAGCATTACCGGCAAAAACTATGTGGAACGAACGGTGGCTATGGCGATTAAAAACGATGTAGCACTTTATGCCATTCATACCAATTTGGACAATGTTCAAGCTGGAGTGAATAATAGAATCGGAGAGGTTCTAGGTGTTATAAATCGTAAAATATTAGACCCTAAAAAAGGGATTCTTAAAAAACTAATCGTTTTTGTACCTGATACCCATTCTGAGAAATTGAGTAAAGCATTGTTTGAGGCAGGTGCTGGTTACATCGGGAATTATGATGAATGTAGTTACCAATCATCAGGTAAAGGAAGTTTTAGAGCAGGAAATGACACGAATCCCCATGTAGGAGAAAAAGGTAAACGCCACTACGAGAAAGAAACTAAATTGGAAGTGGTGGTTCCCATTGATAAGCTAGGAGGGGTATTAAAATCCATGTTTGAATCACATCCATATGAGGAAGTAGCCTACGATTTGGTAAATCTAGAAAATTCGCACCCCAATGTAGGAGCAGGTATGATAGGCGATTTACCTGAGCCGGTTGATACGATGACTTTTTTGAAGCATATAAAATCAACCATGCAGGCCGAATCTTTGCGATACACGGACTTTATCCAAGAAAAAGTACAAAGAATAGCCTGGTGTGGAGGTTCTGGTAGTTTTTTGCTCAATAAGGCAAAAGCTTCAGGAGCTGATATTTTTATCACCTCAGACTTTAAATATCATCAGTTTTTTGATTCTGAAAATCAAATAGTTATAGCAGATATTGGCCATTATGAGAACGAACAGTACACCAAAGATTTGATTGCTGAACAACTAAAGAAAAATTTCAGTAGTTTTGCAGTTCTTTTAGCGGATACGAATACAAACCCGATAAATTACTTATAGACTCTATGGCCAAGGCTAAAGAAGTAACAGTTGAAGAGAAATTACGCGCCCTGTACGACCTTCAATTAGTGGATTCCAGAATTGACAAGATCAGAAATATCAGAGGAGAATTACCTCTAGAGGTAGAAGACTTAGAAGATGAGATTGCCGGTTTGGAAACCAGAATCGAAAAACTGAACGGTGAAGTAACCGAACTTGAGAACGATATTAAGTCCAAGAAAAACTTAATCAAAGAATCTCAGGAAAAGGCGAAAAAATACGAGAGCCAACAGAAAAACGTTAGAAACAATCGTGAATTCGATGCGCTTTCTAAGGAAATTGAATTCCAACAACTGGAAGTTCAATTGGCCGAAAAAAGAATCAAAGAATTCAAAGCAAAGATTGATAGCAAAAAAGAAGTTATCTCAAGCTCGGATGAGAAATTAAACGAGCGTAAATCTCACCTTAATTTCAAAAAAGGAGAGTTGGATAACATCATGGCTGAAACTCAAGCAGAAGAGGAAGCTTTGTTGAAAAAGTCAGAAGATTTTGCTAAGCATATCGAGGATCGTTTGATCAATGCATACTCAAGAATTCGTAAAAGTGCCAAAAACGGCCTAGCGGTTGTGGCTATCGAAAGAGGCGCTTCAGGTGGTTCTTTCTTTACTATTCCTCCTCAACGTCAGTTGGAAATTGCTGCTCGTAAAAAGGTAATTACCGATGAGCACTCAGGAAGAGTGTTGGTTGATCCAGAACTAGCGAGGGAAGAGGAAGAAAAAATGGAAAAAATGTTCGGGAAATTCGCCAAAAAATAGGTGTTTGGAACGATTATAGATAAAATTCAAGGGATCACATATTGATCCCTTTTTTTATGAAAAATTTTCTCATCATCCTCTTACTACTGCCATTGGGTAAAATTGTTGGACAACAGATAAATATGTCCAACGATTTAAAGCATGCCTTTTCTAAAGTGATGGAGTTAAAGCTCGATGAAGCAGAGCGGCTTATCCAAAGAGAAACATCCTCCAACGCTAAAAACCTTGCATCAACTTATCTCAAGGGGGTTGTTGTTTCTGTAAAAATGTTTGTTGAGGATGATAAGGTATGGTTTGAGAAGAATGTTGAAACTTTTGAAGATTGTATTGCTTCACTAGAGAAGGCTTCGGATAATGATCCTCAAAAGAGAATGATGATAAGCGAGTTGCGCTTATCGCTAGCCATTCAGCACGCAAAGTATCAGAATAATATAAGGGCTGGAGTACAGTTTTATAAAGCCTATCATTTGCTTCAGGATAATTTTGAAAAGTTCCCAGATTACTACCCTACCTATGTTCCACTAGGTGTATTAAATGCAGCAGTAGGGTCTTTGCCTGATGGATATCAATCCATTGCATCCGTTATTGGTATTACGGGGAGTGTGGAGAAGGGAATGAAGTTGATTAAAAAAGGCTATTGGAATTGCATCTCGGATAAAAAGTGGAGACACTACAGGGACTATTTTGGCTTTACCTACGCCTATGCTTCTTTAAAGCTAGTAGGCTCTGATAAAGTTTCGCCCGAATCTTTGAGCTTAAATTACTCTAAGAGCAGCTATCTTACTTATATGCAAAGCATGATAGAAGTAAAGAAAGGAAATGCACGTAAAGCGGTAAACATTCTTTTGCAAAGACCCAAAGGAGAAGTGTATTACAATTATCATTACCTAGATTATTACACCGGTAAATTGGCACTTTCCTTTTCTCCTGACACGGCAGAGGTGTTTCTGAAGCGTTTTCTGCAGCAAAACAATTCAGATAATTATAAAAAATCTACTTACCGCTATTTATCGTGGAGCGCCATGTTAAAAGGAGATTCGGAAAATGTAAAAGCCTATCGCAATCGAGTAAAAAAAGAGGGTAGTTTAAATACTGGAGCAGATAAACAAGCACAAAGAGAGGTTGAGGTACCACTAAATGAAGCACTTATTAAAGGTAGAATCTGGTTTGATGGTGGCTTATATGAAAAAGCAGCTCAGTTTTTGGAAAGCAATGCTTCTCGTTTAAATGGCTTTTCACAATCAGAAAAAGTAGAGTATCACTATCGTTTAGGTAGAATTTATCAGGAAATGGATAGAATGGACGATGCCATAGCGAGTTTTAAACGTGCTCTGCAAATCGAGCTGGATCGATCTACTTTCCCTTTAGGGAATAGTGCTTTGCAAACCGCACAGATACTGGAAGAGAATGGAAATGATAACTTGGCTAAAGTTTACTATAAAAAAACATTGACCTACAAAGGATATCCTTTTTACGAAGGCATTCATCAACAAGCAAAATCGGGTTTAGACAGACTTGAGCGCTAAATATGAGTAAGACTTGTTATTTTAACCGCATTAAATGTTAAATATGGACACTCTTTTAACCATAACCTGGGATTTCGGAAAAGGAATTGATTTAGGATTCTTCACCATCCGGTTTTATAGCCTCCTGTTTGCTGCAGGCTTTATATTGGGGTACTTCTTAATGAAGAAGATGTTTGAGAAGGAGGGAGTAGCTCAAGAAAAGCTTGATACGCTTCTTACTTATAGTGTTATTGCCGTTATTATTGGTGCTCGGTTAGGCCATGTGTTTTTCTATCAATGGGATTATTACTCAACCAATATTCTAGAGATTTTTCAAGTATGGAAAGGAGGATTAGCGAGTCATGGTGCGGCTATAGCCCTGATAATTGCTATGATAATATATTCCAGAAAAGAGTTGAAAAAACCAGCACTTTGGATTTTAGATCGCTTAGTTATAACAGTAGCTATAGCAGCAGTTCTGATAAGGGTAGGAAACTGGTTTAACAGCGAGATTTATGGCGGAATGGATAACTCTGCTTTTGAAACTGTTTTTACCAATCCAGTTCGCGAGAGTATACTCGTAAACTTAGGAGATGATATTGAGAGTATCAATTTTGAATTAACCTCAGATAAGGTAGTGACCGATTCTATAACGTATCCGGTTTACACTATGTCCTTTCAGTTGATAAACCTCAATGCGAATCAGGATAAAGAGCGGGCAGAAATGCTTTTAAATCAAACTATTAAACGGTACGTAAATAGCCGAAAAAAGGAAGATAAAAACATTATATTCCCAAAAGATAGCGAGGTTGTTTGGGATAACGATGTTCAAAACCTTGCGCACATAAAGGTTATGGGAGTCCCTAGACATCCTACTCAAATTTATGAAGCGCTTGGCTATCTTCTCATCTTCCTTGTTCTATATAATCTCTATCAAAAAGGAAATTATGCCCAGCGCAAAGGCTTCATTTTTGGGGTGTTTTTAATTCTAGTTTTTGGATTCCGTTTTTTTATAGAGTATTTAAAGGAAAACCAAATTTCGTCTGAAGAAGGTCAGTTGTTAAACACAGGGCAATATCTTAGCATACCTTTGGTATTGATTGGGGCTTACATCACTCTAACGGCAAAAAAGTATAAAAAAGGATGAAAAAACCGGTACAGAAAATAGGGACATTTATTTTAGTAGGTTTCCTTATCATATGGCTTTTCGTTTCGGTAATTCCATTTAATGGAGATAAAACAAAAGTCATTGAGAATAAAGCTAAAAAAGAAGTTTACGAACCTCCTTTCACGCATGAGGCCAACTTATCTATCTTTAATCAAAGAGATAGTTTAATTAGTCAAGTACGGATAGAGCTTGCCGATAATGATCAAGAAATATCCTACGGTATGATGTATCGTAAGAAGTTGGATGATGATGCAGGCATGCTTTTTATGATGCCCGATGAAATTGAGAGATCCTTTTGGATGAAGAACACCTACATTCCTTTAGATATTATTTTCGTGAATAGCAAAGATGAGATTGTAAGCATCCAAACCCACGCAAAACCTTTAACTGAAACACCTATTCCATCCGGATTACCAGCTTCTCAGGTTTTAGAGGTAAATGCTGGTTTTAGCGACAGGTTTGGATTAGAAGAAGGTTATTACGTAAAACTTGAAAAGCTATAGGGCGCGCGAATTCAATCGGGCTTATCCCTACGATTCTCACATTACTGTTTCACTATTTTTACGGATTGTTGCATACCTCCATCGGATATATAGATAAAGTAAATACCACGTTTTAGAGGGTTTAAATCTAAGGTATATGAGTTTCCGGAAACTTGACTAGTTTTCAAAACTTCCATACCTAAGAGGTTAAGAACACGGATACTGAGGTTTGAATAAGTATCGGGAAAATCAATATGACATAAATCAGATGTTGGGTTTGGATAGACTTCAATACCTGTTTTGAAAGAGTTAAGTTTTTTGGTAGTAAGTCCAGAAACGGACTGCCCTCGCACAGCTCGCACATAATTATAAACATATCGAACATCGCCTTGTGGTCCAAAAAAGTCCGGATACTGTGCACTATCTCCTGATTTAGGATCGTTTCGCACGGCACCCGCACCATGCGTATCATAAAGAGTGTTATTTAATTCCCCGTGAGCCTCGCCAAAAGCAACATAAACCGCATCGCTATTTGGATTGGGACCGTCCTTTAAAATGGTGCTACTCCAAAAGTATGGGTATTGACCAGCGATACCATCTGTATCGAAAATACTAGTTGTATTAAAAATTGGGTCTATGGCCGGAGAGTTAGTGAAGTCTGGACAACGTGTGTAATCTACAATGCTTTGGAGTTCTTTTGCATTCGGTAATCTCCAATCCGAGTGGCCACCCAAGTTTAAATTCTCAGCATAATCAAGCGCACTTTCCCAATCTCTAGCTATTCCATCATCAGCCTTTTGCCAGGTAAGTCCGGTAGCATTGTCTGTTACCGTTCCATTTCCATTGCCCACAAATTGATTAATACCATAGTTTGAATTTCCTCTTACCAATCGAAAGTAAAAGGATGTTTCTATGGTATTGTTTGAACCTGGTTCATATTTAGGGTATCCTTTCAATCTGCCATCAATAAAATTCATCCCAAATAAGGTCGAATCTCCGTTAAAAGTAAGGGAGTTATAATGTGTTTGTGTCCAAGTTTGAGCATCAATTTCTCTTTCTCCGGCTGCAGTATTCCCTAAGGGCTGGATGAAATAAGTAGTATCTATGAATAAATCTATTGCATTTTCTCCCATTACACGACCGGAATAGTCGACCAACGAAAACAGCTCCTTAATGGTCGGTATTCTCCAATCGCTATATCCACCAAGGTTAGAGCTATTTGCTTTAGAAATAGCTTGTGTATAAGTGATTTTATTTCCCATATCTCTCTCCCACATAAGCCCAGTTATATGGTCTGAAACTGTACCATCTCCATTATTGGTGTAAGAAGCAGAATTTCCATTGTAATGAGCGTCTTGCCCATAGTAAGCTTGCCCTACGGTAGGTGCTGAAATAACACTAATATCATCGTAATATTCCGTAACACCGGTTTCAACAATAGGGTAGGTTTGTGCATAGGCGTTGGAGATAAACAAAAGGGTAATACTTAAGCTGCAAGCCTGAAAGAGAAAGGCACTTTTCATAGTTCGATAGGTTTTAAAGTCGATTTAAAAACTTTCCCTTTAGCCGAGTTTATGAAAGAAAACTTTTGCTCTCATTAAGGTTTTTAAAAAAATCTTAGCGATTAGCTCATCATATACGAATTTAAAAACTAGCTCAATCCACCGAAACCACATAGTATGCGGCTGTCATAAAGTAATTTTTAAAATAGGGGATAGCAGAAAATAGAGCCCATTGTTTTCGAGTTTTCAAACCAAACTTAACCTCATAATTGGGTTGAATAAAGTATAATACCTTTCGATCTATTTTCCAGTTTTCTTTTTTTAAAATTCGATCAAAACGATCGATAGAGATTCCAGTTTCTTTAATCTCTAACAGGTTGTTGATCTTAATGTCTTTTTCTTTGAAAGATTTTAAAATGGCTTTGTATATTCCCTTAGGTAAGATATGGAAATAAGGAATCTTTGATAAAACCTTACTTCTGCACATTTGTTGATGCCCGCCAAAGGGACTTTGCCAAGATGGAAAGCCTAAAAAGAATTTACCTCCAGGCTTGAGAAGATGTTTTACCTCACGCATAAAACGATCCTGATCATGTATATGTTCTAAAACATCTCTTGTGATGATAACATCGAATTTCTGTAGGTTCTTGGTTTTGTAGATATCTTCTGAAATAAACTGAATGTTCTCCTTTTTGGGGTGGTCTGCGAAAAACGCCTTGGCACTTTCAATTTTTCCTTCAGAAAGATCTACTCCTACCACTGTTTTGCAACCCATATCTAAAAATGGAACAAGATTACCACCTTCACCACAACCAATTTCTAGTATCGCAGAATCTTCGGTAAGATTCATTGTTTTTTTTAGGAATGGAATAACATGTTTGGCAGTAGTTATTCCTTGTTCCTTGAAATATATATGTCGATTCGAATGTCTTTCGTGCATCTTAGTTACTTCCTTCTTGGCTATTTAAACTACGTTCTTAGAAAATAAGTACAGCCAAATATTTTACAATAGGCGCAATTTAGGAATTAGATAGTACTTCTTTCCTATTTTTTTCTACCTCCAGCATAAAAGTACTTATGAAAATAAGCCTCGTTTAAGCTACTTACCATAACACCTCGTTTGGAGCTTACATGAGCAAATTTTCCGTCTTTAAGATATACTCCAACGTGGTTAATTGTTTTTTTATTGATTTTAAAAAATACAAGGTCACCCTCTTTTAGCTCTTTTCTTTTTATCGGTATAGTTTCCAAATAAAGGTCCCTTGCCCTCCTGTTTTTAAAGGGGTCTCCATATACTTCCTTATATACGTTAATTACAAAGCCAGAACAATCCACTCCTTTTTTAGATGTGCCCCCCATTTTATGAGGAGTACCCTCCCAGTCTTTTACAAAGCTGTAAAGTGAGGCGTCATGAGTATTTGATTTAGATATAGAATGCTTAGGAGTACGAGGCATTCTCTTTTTTGCAATCGGCTTTTTGGTAGAATGGCATGCTGATAAGGCTAGGGCCAAAAGAAAAGTGAAAAATAGTTTATATGGTTTCATTCTTGAGGGATCTTAAACCAAAAGGAATAAAAAAAGGGGTATGATGCGCATACCCCTTTTGTAAGTTATTCACTGTACAGTGCTTATTTTGCTTTTTGCATTGGATTTTTAGCCGATCCACTTTTTTTACTTTTATACAATTTAAAGCGATCTGGTTCCTGTCTTTCTGGCCAAAAGTTATTGTTTCTGTCTGTATCAGCTGTTTCTAAATTTGGATCAAGCTCTATGGATTCAATCTCTTTTTGAAAGGCAAATACTTTAGAAAAAGATTGTTCATGTTTTAACCAAATCTCTGCTGGCATTTTTTGAGTTTCAGAAGTTCCATCCTTAAAGGTGAATTTCAAAATTACGGGCATTACTAAGCCCCCAACATTTTCCAATTGAAGCTCATAAAAATTATACCCTCCGTTTAAGAGAGCTTTTTCTTTATCGGATAAGGAGTTTTTAAAGGATTCGTATTTTTTTCTATCCGCTTTAAATACGGTAAAGTCATCATTTTTATTGTAAAAATCATTCATCGCAGGAAACTCATCCGAGTATCGTTCCCCATCAAACTCTTTATCATTTCTAATTTTACCAATAAATTTACCATCCCGTTCGTTGGCTGCTTTTCTTTTTCGAGCACTTTCTACTTCCGGATTTCCGCTATCAAATTGATACCATTTCACATCGCTCAATGCAATATCCACATGGTTAGTAGTGTAAAACCACCCTCTAAAAAACCAATCTAAATCCGTAGCAGAAGCATCTTCCATAGTCCTGAAAAAATCCGCAGGAGTAGGATGCTTAAACATCCATCTCTGGCAATATATTTTAAAGGAATAGTCAAACAACTCTCTACCCATAACCGTTTCCCGCAATATGTTTAAAGCCGTAGCCGGTTTCCCGTAAGCATTGTTTCCAAACTGAAGTATGGACTCAGAGTTCGTCATAATGGGCATTTGGAGGTCTTTATCCGTTTTCATATAACCTGTTATTTTGTAGGCAGGGCCTCTACGAGAAGGATAGTCTTCTTCCCATTCCACTTCGGTTAAATATTGAACAAAAGTGTTTAAACCTTCATCCATCCAAGTCCATTGACGTTCATCTGAATTGACAATCATAGGGAAGAAATTATGTCCTACTTCGTGAATGATCACGCCAATCATACCATATTTAGTTCCTTTAGAATAAGTGCCATCTGCTTCAGGGCGTCCACCGTTAAAGCAAATCATTGGATACTCCATACCAATACGGTTGGTATGTACAGATATGGCTTTAGAGTAAGGATAATCAAAAGTATACTTACTGTAAACTCTAAGCGTATGAGCTACCACACGAGTAGAGTATCTTTCCCATAAAGGATTTCCTTCTTTAGGATAGTAGGATACAGCCATAACCGTACGATCTCCAAATTTTACCGCCATGGCGTCCCAAATAAATTTACGTGAGGATGCCCAGGCAAAATCGCGCACATTTTCCGCTTTAAAGTGCCAAGTCTTTTCTTCCTTACTTTTTTTAGTTTCCGCTTTTCGAGCTTCGCTTTCAGTAACGATAAAAACAGGATCTTTTGTATTGTTCTTTGCCTGTTCCCATCTTTCCTTTTGTTTTTCGGTCAATACATCATCTGGGTTTTGTAAAGTTCCGGTTGAACCAACAATATGATCTGCAGGAACCGTAAGTTTTACATCGTAATCACCAAAGGGCAATGTAAACTCTCCTCGACCTAAAAACTGTTTGTTCTGCCATCCATCTACATCGTTATAAACCGCCATTCTTGGGAAAAACTGAGCAATGGTGTAGAGGTAATTATCTTCTTCTTTAAAATACTCGTAACCCGAGCGACCACCAATCTTCATGCGATCGTTGATGTTATACCACCATTTTATTTTTAAAACTTTTGATTCACCTTTGGTCAAAGGCTTGTCTAGATTGACTCTAAGCATCGTTCCATTAACGAAAAAGGGTATTTCCTCATCCTGATCACTTTTCACATAGTCAATCTTAAAGCCTCCATCAAAATCATAGAAAAGGTGCTTTAGATCTTTATAGCTCATGCTATTTTTAATAGAGCCAGTTCTAATTTTCTTTGTGTCGCTATCTTTTGCTTTATTGTTCTGCTCCAATTGTATCCACAGATACTCTAAAGGATCTGGAGAATTGTTGGTGTAGGTAATAACTTCCTCTCCATATACTCTTTGGGTGGCATCATCCAATCTTATTTTCATTTCATAATCTGCTTTTTGCTGATAGTAAAATGAACCAGGAGCTCCACCGCCCGTACGATACATATTTGGCGTAGGTAACTCTTCATAGAGTTGTTTAAAATTGCTTTCGTTGGTGTTTTGAGCAAAAAGAAGTGGAGTAATAAGTAGAGGTAAGAGGGTAAGTAGTAACTTTTTAAGCATGGAATATGATGAATTGAAATTTTAAAACGAGGCTAAATATAAAACCTTTAAATGTAGTGACTTTAGAAGTTGAGTTTGTCTGGAATATTCTGGATAGCCATGAGAAGAGCAAGGCCAAAACCAAGTCCAGAAAAGAAAATTGTCCAATCTCTTTGTTTGATGTTGAATATGGTTTGCCCAAGAAACGTAAGAACTAAAAAACTTACAAAAATGATTAATTGGCCCAATTCAATACCCAGATTAAAAGGCAATAAGGCCTCCCAATAATTGCCTTCGCCTAAAACGAGAAGCTCATAATAAGTAGAGAATCCTAGTCCATGAATAATACCAAAAAGGATAGAGATCCAGTATTTACCTTTAGATTGTGGGTTAGGGCCATACTTACTAAGGTTTAATGCGGCTGTAAATACTATGGTTAATGGGATCAGAAATTCGGTTAACTTTTTATCTACAGAAATTGCGCCAACAGAAGCTAAGGTGAGTGAAAGAGAATGACCAAGAGTGAAAAGACTCACCGCGATGAGCATTTTTAACCAGTGCTTGGGTTGGTACACAGCCAACAAAACAATAATAAATAGAACATGATCTAATGCCGAAATATTTAATATATGTTCATAGCCTAATCTCAAATAGGTATTAAAAGTGCTCATTGTACGGAATAGGTTTTAGTAATTTTTGAAGGTGTGAAATAATCCGAAAAAGTGTTTTTCCGAATCTTGAGATTGAGGATATTGGTTTGATCGTTAAACTGGTCGAAAAATACGGTTTGGCTGATTTGATATTCGGATAGCAAAGGAAAACTCTCGATTTCAAAATAGGCAAAGGAAATATCAAAATCTCGCTCTAATCCTATATATTGAATGGCTAACGCTTGACCTTCTTTTGTTGTTAAGCTAAAGTTTGAAAGAAGGTATTCTTTAATTTTTGCATTTAAATCATCAGAGATCTTATCACCTTCACTAATTTCCATATCAATGGCTTGAGATAAATCGTCCGTAAAAAGCCGAAGGGTAATCTCTAAACCTTTTGTTTCATCATTGTAGTTGCACTCTGTAATAGATGCATGAAATGGGTGGCTGGTATAAGCCAGTTGCCAAAAGGATATTAAGAGGATTAGGATCAGCTTTGCGCTTCTCATTTTTATTAGCTTTAACGCAAATTTAGTTTTATGAATCTAAGATTGCTATTGCTTGCCATTTTATTTACTCCCTTTACTCATGCGCAAGAGTATCAAAACATTGAAATAGGCAGCGCTTCTGTGATGCGTAGAGGGCTTTGTGAGCCTTCAATTAGTATCAATAAAAAAGACCCTTCAAAAATATTAGCCGCGGCCATTTTGGATCAAGTATTTTATTCAACAGATAGCGGTAGAACTTGGATTAATGATACGCTAAAATCCACTTACGGAGTTTGGGGAGATCCGGTTTTAGTGTCAGATAAAGACGGTAGCTTTTACTTTTTACATCTGTCTGATCCAACAGGAAAAAATTGGTCGAGCGAAGAAATTCTCGATCGCATTGTTTGCCAAAGAAGTGATGACGGTGGAAAGACATGGAACAATGGTGGTTATATGGGTTTTCATCATCCAAAAGATCAGGATAAGCAATGGTGTATTAGCGATTTAAACAATGGAAACCTGTATGCAACATGGACTCAATTTGATAAATACGGAAGCAAGGATGAAAAGTATGAGAGTAATATTCTCTTTTCAATGTCCACCGATAAAGGCGAAACCTGGAGTGAGAGTGTAGACATTAGCCAGGTGCCTGGCGATTGTTTGGATGGGGATAGCACAACAGAAGGTGCTGTACCTGCTGTTTCTCCTGAAGGATACATTTATGTAGCCTGGAGCAATAAGAATAAAATCTATTTTGATGTATCCATGGACGAGGGGAAAACCTGGATGGAAAATGACATAGTTATAGCAGAACATCATGGAGGTTGGGAAATTGATATACCCGGCCTGATGCGTTGTAATGGAATGCCAGTTACCGTTTGTGACGTAAGTAAAGGAGAAAATCGTGGAACCATCTATGTAAACTGGGTAGATGATAGAAATGGGAATTATGACGTTTGGCTAAGTAAGAGCACGGATAAAGGAAAGACTTGGAGCAAACCAAGTAAAATAAATGACGATGAAACGGATAAAGACCAATTTTTAAGTTGGATATGCTGCGATCCCATTACAGGGGAGTTGCATTGCGTTTTCTATGATAGACGCGCTTATGATGATAATCAAACAGATGTATATGTGGCGAGTAGTAAAGATGGAGGTGAGACTTGGGATAACAAAAAGATAAGTGAAAGCCCCTTTACTCCAGTTAAACAAGTGTTTTTTGGAGATTACAACAATATAGATGCTTATGACGGTTTAGTACGTCCTATTTGGACACGTTATGAGAAGGCTAAAATGGGTATTTGGACAGCTATAATGGAAAACTAAAAAACATAAATGAAACTACTAGTAGTAAGTACGAGTAAGATATACGGCAGCGAATACATGGAGTATTTGCAGGAAGAGGTGAAGAATTTTTATCAAGACGCGGATGAGATAGTTTTTATACCCTATGCGCGCCCTTCCGGCATTACGCATGATCAATACACGGAGTACCCAAGAAAGGCATTTGCAAAAGTAGGAATAGCTGTAAAGGGAATTCATGAATTCATCAATCCAGCAGAAGCTTTACGGAAGGCAAAGGGTATTTTTACAGGAGGAGGGAATACGTTTGTATTGCTTAAAACTTTGTATGAAAATGGTTTGATGGATGTTTTAAAAGAAGTAGTGGCTAAAGGCACTCCCTATATGGGTTCAAGTGCAGGAAGCAATATTACGGGCCTTACAGTTGGTACTTCAAATGATATGCCTATTGTTTACCCTCCAAGTTTTGATGCCTTGCAGTTTTTACCCTTTAATATTAATCCCCATTATTTAGACCCTGATCCAGATTCTAAGCATCAAGGAGAAACAAGAGAAACACGTATTAATGAATTTCATCATTACAATCAACAGCCTGTTGTTGGATTAAGAGAAGGAAGTTGGTTGCGATTGGAAGATGAAAAACTAGAATTAAAAGGAAACCTTGATGCTCGCTTGTTTGAGGCAGGGAAAGACCCAGTTGAGGTAAAACCTGGAGATTGGAGCAGTTTATTGTAGAATATGGATGAAGCTATTGCTGAAATTCTAAAACAACTTCAATCTTTATCTTCTAAAGAGCATCATAAAAAGTTAGCTTATTATAAAATTGATGATTCCAATGCTTTTGGTGTAAAACTACCCTTGCTAAGAGAAATGGCTAAGCCGTTAAAGAATGAACATGAGCTTGCTTTGGAGCTATGAAAAGAGGGACATCATGAAACAAAAATATTAGCTACGCTTATTGCTGATCCAAGCAAATTTACACCCGCATTAGCAGATATGTGGGTAAAGGATTTTTACTCTTGGGATGTATGCGATCAAGCGGCAACCAATCTCTTTCGAAAAACAGATTTTATCTGGGATAAAGTGTTCGAATGGTTTGATTGGGAAGGGGAGTTTCAAAGAAGGGCAGGTTTTGCAAATCTGGCAGTGTTAACTGTGCATCACAAAACGGCAACAGATCACGGGTTTTTGCAAAGCTTCCCTTATTTGGAGAAGTATGCAGCCGATGAGCGAAATTTTGTAAAAAAGGCCATCAACTGGGCGATTCGCGAAATGGGAAAAAGGCGGAAAGAATTGCATCAACCTTGTATTGATTTATGTTATAGATTAGTAGATCAAGATTCTAAAAGCGCAAAGTGGATAGCAAGGGATGCTTTGCGAGAGTTACAAAGTGAAAAAGTACAAGAACGATTAAATAAAATACCATGAAAACCTCAAAATGGATGCTCAGCTTTTTAATAAGCTGTTTCATCATGACCAGCTACGCTAAAGTGAATTTCCATCAAGGAGACTTTAAGTCGCTTTTAGAAAAAGCAAACAAGGAAAATAAGCCGATTCTAATAGATGCCTTTACTGTATGGTGTGGGCCTTGTAAAATGCTAGATAGAGACGTTTTTGAAAATGAAGAGGCTGCGGCTTACATCAATGAGAGCTTTATTGCATATAAGTTGGATATGGAAAAAGGAGAAGGCCCTATGGTGGCTATGAAGTTTAGAGTAAATGCCTACCCTACTACTTTGTTTTTATCCTCAAAAGGAGAGCTTTTAACCAAGAACATAGGTTTTCCAGGAAAAGAAGGGTACATGGAGTGGTGCAAAGATGTAGAATCTGGAAAATACAAGCCCTTCACAAACCTCAATGCCAATAAAATGGATATGAAGTTTCCAGAGTTTTACAAAAAGTCTTTTACATCCGATCAGTGGAAAAGAAAGAGAACATCTACCGAAGAGATTAACACCTATTTAGCAGGTCAGGATAATTTGAGTTCTGAGGTAAACTGGTCTGTTATTTCAGCACTTTCATATTATCAACATAACTACATGAATTGGGTAGTTGAGAATTCGGATATGCTTAAAAAGTTATATCCAGAAGAAGAGATAAATGGTGTTATTGAAAGATTGGTTGATGCAAAAGCAGATAGTATAGCAAAGTTAAATGTTGCAGATGGAGACCAAAAAGTGAAAGCAGTTTTAAAAGAGTATGGTTTAACCGATAAGGAACTCGTTAAAAATAGTTTGATCAACTATTATTTTAAAGCGAAGCAATGGGGGCCTCTGTTGGATTTTATTCATGAAACAGCAGATAATGGTAAGCCAAACCCTGGCATGGTAAACTCTATTTGTTGGAGTATTTATGAAAAATCAGATGATAAAGCGGTTTTGGCAAAAGCTACAAGCGCAATGGAAGCAGCGCTAAAGGAAGATGCCAATCCAAACTATATTGACACCCTAGCACATCTATACAACAAGATGGGAAGAACAGTAGAAGCGAGAAAAACCGCAGAAGAAGCTCTAGAAAAAGGTAAGGCAGCTGGTATGGAGATGAAGGAAACAAAAGAGCTTTTGGATCAACTCTTGTAGAATAATCTAGAACATATATCAAATGAAAATAGGGGTTCTTCTCCACGGAAGTGGGGTATATGATGGTACGGAAATTCAAGAGGCGGTTTTAAGCCTACTTGCTATAGCTGAGGCTGGACATGACTATCAATGCATTGCTCCAGATGTGAATCAACACCATGTTTTAAATCATTTAACCGGAGAGGAAATGAAGGAGAGCAGGAATGTGCGGGTTGAATCTGCTCGAATAGCTAGAGGAGATGTTAAAAATATAAGTGAGGTATCTATTTCTGATATAGATGCATTGGTAATGCCGGGGGGATTTGGTACGGCTAAAAATATAACCCAATGGGCTTTTGAAGGTCCTGATGGAGCTATTGTTGCTGAGGTTAAAGATTTCATCGTTGATTTGGTAAAAGCAAAAAAACCTATTGCAGCCTTGTGCATGAGTCCGACTACAATTGCCAAGGCGTTGCAAGGTTCAATTTTCAAACCAACCCTATCAGTAGGCTCAAAGACAGAGGCTTCGCCTTACGAGATTGAAGCGATAAGCCAAGGTATAGAATCAACAGGAGCTTCAATTGAAATGAAAACCGTGAAGGAGATTTCTGTAGATACCGACCATAAAATTGTTTGTGCACCATGCTACATGATGGAAGCAAATATTTTGGAAGTAAGAAGTAACATTAAGCAAGCCATCGATGAAATGATTGCTATGATGTAATGCTTAATACATCAGCCTATCATGATTAGCTAACACTATGTAGGATAATAACTACATCGAAATCTCATCTTATCTACATTGTATTTGAATTTATTATTTTTATTTTGTGTGTAAATAATTGTAAATGAGGTTTAAGCTTGTTTTGGCTTTAATTTTTTTGCTAGTCACTGATATCTCTTGGGGTCAATCTAAAATTAGTATTGATACTGCCGAGTTGAACGAATATCATGTTTCTCAGTATACATCCCAACAGGGCTTAATGCAAAATAGCATCCTGGATATCTCGTTTGATTCAAACGGTTTTATTTGGTTAACCACATGGAAGGGTATTAGTCGATTTGATGGTCAACAATTCAAAAATTTCAACCCTCCAAATCTGGTTGAAAGAAATTATTATATATCCAATTTCATTACTCTAAGTGATAGAGTATTGGTATTAGATCGCCCTCATCATTACATTAAAGATGGTGTATTGGTTTACGATACTTTATATCATGGGCTTGATTCCGTTTTACCCGGGAACAACAATCAACACATCACTTCTCGTAATTATCGATTCATTCCCGAGCTACAAACAAAGAGAGCCAAAAATTTCTTTTATATAAACGATAGTTGCGTATACAGTATAGCAAATAATGCAGGCTCATGGGAGGCTACGCATTGGTTAAACGGCAAAATAAGCCATGTGATTCCCTTGACTCACTATTCCGCGGATTCATCTGCTAATCCAAATTTTGTAAAAAGATCTTTCGTGCAAAACCATGCCCTCTATTACTGGGGGGAGGATGGTTTTTTGAGAAGATTTTATAAAGGAGTTGAGGTTGGGTGGTACGAAATTCCATGGAAGGATGAGGATCAAATATATTGGACATTTGGGCATCATCCATTTGTTTATAGACGAAGTACAGGTACACTTTATCAAATTGTAATACAAGATTCAAAAGTTCACCTAAAAGGCATCGTTTCGGGCTTTAAGCCAACAGGGTCGGGTATTACTCGGGTTATTGACGATCCGAAGAACCAATCCATATGGGTAGGTACAGGTGTTCAAGGCTTACATCGATTCAAAAAGAAGTATTTCATAAACCATATAGCCAAGAACCATCCAGAGCGTAACTCTTCTCATAGTGTAATTGAGCTAGGAAGAGATAGTTTAATGACCACCCCTGGAGTATTGCTTATGGATAGAGGTGAAAGGGTGAAGGTACTTAAGACACCACTGTGGAGAACCTTTAAAGGAAGCAACACCAACGTTTGGGGCTTAGCGGATCCATCAAAAGTTATTATAACTGAGGATAGTATTTATAGGGAACGTTTTAAATGGAATCCAAAGAAGTTGTCGGCTTGTGTAGAAGATTCCTCTGCTAATGTTTGGTGTACAGGAGAAGATTATTTGTACCACTATCAAAATGATAGTTTTATGAAGGTTTCTGAGACTCACTTTGGCTCCTCCCTTCTTTTTTATGATAAAGTTAAAAACGAGATCTGGCTGTGCTCCAACGAACAAAGGAAAGTTTACCTCCATACACCTGGCACAAAGGAATTTAAGGAAATACCAGAATTGGAAGGTAAAGTTATTGAGCAGGTATTTTTCTCCCCTTCAGGAATAATTTTCTTAAAGATGAGTTATGAACGATTTTATGTCTACCAGGATAAAAAACTTATTCAGCTAAATGGCGATCCTTCAGGTTTTTTAAGCTACGCACATTGTGTGGTAGAAGATAAAAAAGGAAACCTGTGGTTTAGTTCTGATTATGGTCTTTTTAGAACCACTTTAGCCTCGGTAAAAGCATATTTAAAAGATCAAAAAAACAAGATCTACTACTTCCATTACGATAAGAGTTGGGGTTTTGACAATAATGAATTTAACAGTAGAGGTTACCCTTGTGGTATTATTACTACCAAAGGGACCATCGCGTTTCCTTCACTAAACGGAGTGGTAGAATTTGACCCTTATAAAACTCCTGTTCAAAATTATAAAGGCGGGATGATTGTAGAGAGCATAAGGTTAGATGGAGAAAGAGTGAAAGCAGGGGGCGCACCTGAATTGCGTCCGGATTTTGTAGATCTTGAGTTTCAACTTATTCATCCATTTTTTGACAACCCCAATAATATTTATTTGAGCTATCAACTGGCGGGTTATAGTGAAGAATGGTATCGAGTTCCGAAAGATGGAAAAATCCATTTTAATCAGTTGTATTATGGAGATTATACGCTAAGAGTAAAAAAACAATCAGGTTTTGAAGAAGAAGATATTGCTGAACTGAACCTCTCATTTACTGTGGATAAATTTTACTATCAAACGTATTGGTTTTTCTTACTTCTTGTAGCTATTGCTTTAATAGCGATAGAGTTGGTTTTTAAATGGAGATATAGCAGAAATAGAAAGCTTCGTTATGCACTTGAGGTTAAGGTGAGGGAAAAAACAAATGATTACAGAAAACTAAATAGAGATTTACAGGAGAACGTTCAAAAACTAGAAGACCTTACTGAATCTCAAGAGGAGATTATTAAAGTTCGTAGGGAAATGATTTCCATTTATGCACACGATATTAGAGGCCCTTTACATTTTATAAAACTCATATCAGGGAAAGCGGCTTCACATATAAAGGAAACTTCAATCGATACGATTAAGGAGTATTTAGAGATTATTAAAGAGTCTAGTTCGGGTATTCTAAACCAAACAGAAAAAATGTTTTCGTGGAACCGGGCTCATGATGATGACTTTCCGATAACCTTTAAATGGATAGGCCTAAAGGAGGTTATCGTTGATGAGGTAAAACCGCTAAGCAACCTAGCGGAAGCAAAGAATACCAAAATGAGCTGTGATGTAAGCGCAGATCTTGTGCTTCATACAGAAGAGGATTTACTAAGAATCGTCATCAATAACCTGGTTCAAAACGCGATCAAGTACACAGAGAATGGATTCATTAATATTTCCAGCCTGCAAAAGGCGGGTGTTATTCAATTAAAGGTAAAGGACACAGGTTTAGGAATGAATAGTGAACAACTAGCCAAAGTTAAAGCTGGGGTAAACGGTTCATTTAAAGGAACGAAACAAGAAAAGGGAAAAGGTTTTGGTTTAAGAATGGTAAGAGATATTCTCAAAAGGCTGAACGCTAGAATGGATATTTCTAGTGAAGTAGGGAGTGGTACCACGGTTTGCATAGAGTTTGTCCTAAACGAGGAGGGCAACATTGGTAATTCACAAGAATCTTTACTCAAAGAATCTGAGGTAAGCGAGTAAACTAAATGTGCTGTTGCACTCAACAAATTGTTGTTTCGTCCGGTTTATATCATGGGTCGGAAATAAGAATTTACCAAGAGTAAAATGATCTTCAAGTTTTAAATCCACTTTTTTGAAGGAAACAATTTCCGATCTTTGCCAGCTTTGGAGTAAAAACCACGATTAGATGTCACAAAAAGTAGCTTTACTAATTTTAGATGGATGGGGAATAGCAAAAGACAAAACAGTTTCTGCTATTGATAAAGCTCATACACCATTTGTAGACTCACTTTACTCTCAATATCCCAATTCTAAACTAGAAGCCTCAGGTTTATCGGTGGGTTTACCAGAAGGTCAAATGGGCAACAGTGAAGTTGGACATATGAATCTTGGTGCGGGAAGAATCGTTTATCAGGATCTGGTTAAAATCAATTTGGCTGTTGAAAGCGGATCTATTGCACAGGAAAAAATACTGGTTGAAGCTTTTGATTTTGCATTGACTCATGGAAAAAAACTCCATTTTATGGGATTGGCCTCTGATGGAGGAGTGCATTCGCATATCAATCATTTAAAGGGGTTGGTAAGTGCTGCTGATGCGGCAGGTTTAAAGGATGTTTTTATACATGCTTTTATGGACGGTAGAGATACAGATCCCAATGGAGGGATAGAGTATATGCGAGATCTGGAAAATCATTTGCGCTCTACTTCAGCTAAAGTGGCTTCGGTTGTTGGACGCTATTACGCCATGGACAGAGACAAACGTTGGGAACGTGTTAAATTGGCTTACGACTTGATGGTTCATGGAAAAGGGAAGGAGGTGGAATCTGCTATTGAAGCCATTAAAAACTCATATGAGGAAGGCGTAACCGATGAGTTCATTATGCCGAGAGTGATAACCGAAAATGGTAAACCTATAGCTCAGATAGAAGAAGGAGATGTGGTTATTTGTTTCAATTTCAGAACAGATAGAGGGCGTCAGATTACACAAGTGCTTACCCAACAAGACTTTCATGAACAAAACATGAGCACCTTACCGCTGCACTATGTAACCCTCACACGTTATGATGATACTTTTAAAGGTGTAAACGTAGTGTATGAAAAAGATAATCTTTCGGATACGCTAGGAGAGGTTCTTAGCCATGCGGGAAAGACCCAAATTAGAATTGCAGAAACGGAAAAATATCCACACGTAACTTTTTTCTTTTCAGGAGGGAAGGAGGAAGAATTTGAAGGAGAAAAACGAATTATGTGTCCTTCACCGAAAGTAGCTACGTATGACTTGCAACCTGAAATGAGTGCCTACGAGATAAAAGACGCTATTGTAAAAGAATTGGATAAGGGAGAGGTAGATTTTGTGTGTTTAAACTTTGCCAATCCGGATATGGTTGGACATACAGGAGTAATGGAAGCGGCAATTAAGGCTTGTGAAGTGGTAGACGAATGTGCCAAAGAAGTGGTAGAAGCTGGTCTTAAGCAAGATTACGCTTTTATTATAATTGCCGATCATGGCAATTCTGACTGTATGATCAACTCAGATGGCTCTCCGAACACCGCTCATACCACTCAACCTGTGCCATGCTTTTTGGTAGGAAACAAACCGAACCAAAGTATAAAAGATGGTATATTAGGAGATATTGCACCAACAATTTTACAGCTTATGGACGTTAAAAAGCCTGAAGCTATGAGTAGAAAATCACTTTTAAGATGATAAACGAAAATTCAAAACTTATTGCGATCGATTTCGATGGAACCATCGTAGAAGATCGTTTTCCGAGCATTGGTAAACCCATGGTTTTTGCATTTGATACACTGAAAAAATTACAGTCGGATGGTCATCGTCTGATTTTATGGACTTACAGAAGCGGACAAACGCTGATAGATGCGGTTGAATTTTGTAAAGACAACGGTATTGAGTTTTACGCAGTAAACTCAAGCTTTGATGGAGAGGAGTTTAACATAAAAAAGCAAAGCCGAAAAATTAATGCCGATATCTTTGTAGATGATCGGAATGTGGGAGGGTTTCCTGGCTGGGGTGAAGTTTATCAAATGATAAGCGGAAAAACATCACAAAATATGGAAAGTAACTTCAATAAAAAGAGTAAGAAAAAAGGATTTTTTAGATTCTAATGATCATATATAAAACCCCAGAAGAAATCGAACTGATGCGCGAAGCAGCATTGGTGGTAAGCCGGACTTTAGGCATGTTGGCTAAAGAGGTAAAAGAAGGTGCTATACCTGAAAAATTGGATAAAATGGCAGAAGAGTATATCCGAGATCAAGGAGCTACTCCTGGATTTTTAGGTTTATACGACTGCCCAAGTACACTGCTTATCTCCGTTAATCAAACTGTTGTACATGGCCTGCCAGGTACGAGACCTTTTGAGAGTGGGGATGTAGTAAGCATTGATTGCGGTGCTATTTTAAACGGTTTTTATGGAGATCATGCATATACGTTTGAAGTTGGTGATGTAAAACCAGAAGTGAAAAAATTATTACAAGTAACCAAAGAGTGTTTGTATAAAGGTATTGAACAAATGCGTGCCGGAAATAGGCTAGGAGATGTAAGCTATGCCATTCAAAATCATGCAGAAAAACACGGATACGGTGTAGTAAGAGAGTTGGTAGGACATGGTATTGGAAGAACCATGCATGAGGATCCTCAAGTGCCTAACTACGGCCGTAAAGGATGGGGTAAAAAACTCAAAGAAGGTATTACTTTAGCTATTGAACCTATGATAACTTTAGGAACCCATAGAGTAAAACAAATGCCTGATGGATGGACGATAAATACGGTAGATAATAAAGCTGCCGCACATTTTGAGCATGATGTAGCGATCTTAAATGGCAAACCCGAAATACTCTCTACGTTCGATTATATTTATGAAGCTTTAGGGATAGAAGCTTAGTTTAACGAAATATTCAAGCATAAAAAAAGCTGCCCAATAAGGCAGCTTTTTTTATGCTATAAACTCTTTTAATCTACCCAGTCGGCAATGAAAAGGTTGGTGTTTCTTGTGCCACCATTGTTTCTATTGGATGAGAAAACAATCTTTGTTCCATCTGGACTAAACATAGGAAAAGAATCAAATTGCTCATCAAAAGTGATTTGTTCTAAACCACTTCCATCTAGATTTACCATAAAGAGGTTAAATGGGAATCCTCGCTTGGATTTGTGATTGGATGAAAAAATAACCTTTTCTCCACTAGGATGAAAGAAAGGAGCCCAGTTCGCATTTCCAAGTTTAGTAATCTGAGTTAACTCACTTCCGTCTACATTACACACGTACAACTCCATGTTAGAAGGCTTTACCAGTCCTTTAGCGAATAGATCTTTGTATTCTTTTTGCTCTTCCTCTGTTTTTGGTCTAGAAGCTCTAAAGATGAGTTTAGTGCCATCCGGAGAAAAGAAAGCACCACCATCGTATCCCAATTGATCGGTAACTTGTTTTTTATCGCTTCCATCAATGTTCATGGTCCACAATTCCAAATCGCCAGAAGAAACCGAAGTGTAAACTATTTTATCGCCTTTTGGAGATACAGTTGCCTCCGCGTCATAACCTTCAGAGTCGGTAAGTTGAGATAGAATGTTACCATCCAAATCTGCCGTAAAAATATCGAAGCTGCTATATATTGGCCATACATAACCTTCTTCTTTCCCTGGCTCTGGAGGGCAAGCTTCTCCTCCTAAGTGGGTACTTGCATAAACAATGGATTGGTCATCTGGAAGGAAGTAACTACAAGTAGTTCTGCCCAAACCTGTACTGACCATTTCTGGTTTTCCTTCTATTAAATCATCCCCATCAATATTAAAGTAGAAGATTTGATCACATTCCAACCCCCATTTTTCAGCATTGGATTGAAAAACGAGCCTAGAGTTATCGAAACTAAAATACGCTTCTGCATTATCGCCCCCATCGGTTAATTGGCGAATGTTGTTAAAGTGTTTTTCTCCCTCATATAAAAGAGGGTCTTTTTCTTCTACCGTCTCGGTTTTGGTTTCTTTTTCAGCTTCGGCTGGTTGAGGATCGTTTTGGCAAGCTACTAGTGCACTAAGAACCATTCCAGTAAGTAGTAATTGATTTACCTTCATTTTTATTTATTGATTTTGGGAGGAACCGGATCATATCCATGTGTTCCCCAAGGATGACATTTTGATAATCGTTTTAATCCAAGCCATAAACCTTTTAAGGGTCCCCATACTTGTATGGCTTCTACAGTGTATTGTGAGCATGTTGGGGTATGCCTGCAACTTCCTGGTGTTAATGGCGAAATTACCAATTGATATGTTTTTACCAAAAGGATAAGCGGAAAGGCCAGTACTTTACCAAGAACTTTAATCATTTAGTTTAAGCTATAACTGGTTCCGTCTTTGCCATCTTTCAATTGAATGCCTACCTCCGCCAATTGATCGCGAATTTGATCGGATAGTTTCCAATCTTTATCAGCACGGGCTTTGGCTCGCATAGAGATTAGCATTTGCATTACATCATCTAACTTTTTACCACCACTTTCTTCGGTTTGATCTTCCAAACCAAGAACGTCAAAAACAAAAGCAGAAAAAGTATTTTTCAGTAGATCCAAACTTTCCTGAGTTAAACCAGGTGCTTTTTCATCCGCTCCATTGATAAAACGAGCTGCATCGAATAGGTGAGAAATTAATATAGGGCTGTTGAAATCGTCATTCATGGCTGCATAGCAGTCGTTTCGCCAGTTTTCTACATTAAAATCTGCGGCATTGCCGCCAGTTTGCAGGGTTTGTAGCTTCTTGTAGGCTTCCATCAATCGATAAAAGCCTTTTTCAGCAGCTACTAAGGCGTCATTGCTAAAATCTAGCTGACTTCCATAATGCGCTTGCATCATAAAAAAGCGAACTACAGAAG
>CAZAJG010000049.1:0-30757 GCA_964485405.1 uncultured Owenweeksia sp.
AATGGCGAAGGAGCGATCCAAACAAACGATAAACTTCTACATTCAGAATTCAACATTCGATATTCAATATTCAATCGTGGGAATATCGAACAGACGAACCGCAGAATGTTGAATGACGAAGAAGTAATCACTGAAAACAAAAAACTTGGACATTCAAAATTCATCCTATCAGTTAATCCATATCTTGTAACTCATATGAAAAACATTATTATAGTTACATTCAGTATTCTCCTGCTTCAGGCTTGCTCAAGCACAAACAATATTATCGTTATAGGTCCTGCCGAAAGTATGTCGATAAGCGGCAAAGGTCCTGGACAGGATGCTGCTATAAATCCATACTTAAATAGCAACAGCATAGCCACAGTAAAAAACTTAGGTAAAAACAATGTGGTCGCTAGAATTCAAAAAAATGGAGAGTTGATCGAAAACATTACAGTGCCTGCGCATGAAAAGCGTGAAGTGACGCTGCTTAATGGATATGAACTGTACTTTGATAGTGATTTAGGATCAAAAGTTAGTGTAAGCTTCAGAAAATCGTAGTCGTTAACTATAGATATTGATTTGAGCCGCTCCAACTTATCAAACTCCAAATTACATCTATCCATTTTTTCTATTCTACCTCAACTCGGTATTCTAACTTTTGTGGGGCTTTATATCTATGCAAGTACGCTTTATCCAGGAGGTTCTCAAGCGGATTTAAACTCCTTTGGTTTTGATTGGAAACACAACTATTGGTGCAACCTGATGAATGAGGCCGGAATGAATGGAATAGAAAACCCCGCTCGCCCTATTGCTATAGGTGCTATGATTATTCTATGCATCAGCTTAACCGCTTTCTTCTTTCAATTTGGGAAGCATTATATCACCGATAAATCCTGGGGAATAGTTTTTAAAATCGCTAGTATTTTGTCTATGACTGCGGCTGCGCTGATGTTCACCTCCTATCACGATTTAATGACTATCCTATCGAGCATCTTTGGGGCCATTGTGGTCATTGGAATTATACTTAAGGTATATCGAAGACCTTTAAGCTTCTACAAGTGGCTTGGTGGATTTAACCTCCTATTGCTCGCGCTAAACAATATTGTCTATTATACCAATTATGGGATTGATCATCTGCCTCTATTGCAAAAGTTGACCTTTATCTTTGTACTCATCTGGATTTTTGGGTTAAGCCTTACCATGGTTCAGGATAAAAACGAATTGAAACCAGGATAACCATAAACCGGAATTAGGCTTAATCTGTTGTCATGCTTTTGCAATTTCTCCTTTTTGATAACTTAACCTCCTTTTAAGCGCTAAACCTTTTTAAAATATGTACACCCGCAGAATCTATAAAATCACCGAAGTAGCCCTTTGGACGCGATTTGAAACCTACTTTTTTGCTGCCTTTATTAGTGCCTTGGTAGCGCTCTATTTCTTTTTGGATTTAGATTGGTTTAGAGTACCCTGGACCGCTATTGCCCTAATCGGTACGGCTGTTTCTTTTGTAATTGGTTTTCAGAACAACTCTGTTTATGGCCGTATTTGGGAAGCTCGAAAAATTTGGGGAGGCATTGTAAATACTTCCAGAACCCTTGGAATGTACGTGCAGGATATGATTACAAAAGAATACACCAATGAGGAAGTATCGGACGAAACCTTACAAAAGGAGATTAAAAATATAACCTATCGGCACATAGCCTGGATGACGGCATTGCGTTATTCTATGCGCAGCAAAAAACAGTGGGAAACCACCAGCAATTCCAAAACGAATAGAGAATGGGGTCTTGTACCGCCCGAGTTTAAAACAAGTTTACAGGAAGCGCTAAAACCATACCTCTCAGAAAAAGATATGGCGTATCTTGAAAGTAAGGGAAACCCTCAAACCGCTTTGCTTTATCTTCAATCGCATCATTTAAGAGATTTAAAGGAAAAAGGCATCATTTGGGAATTCTCTTTTCTGGAGTTGGAAGGTTTGGTTCAAGAGCTTTTCACCTTACAAGGAAAATCAGAACGGATAAAAAACTTCCCTTTCCCAAGACAGTATGCTACTATTAATCACTATTTTATGTGGTTGTTATTGCTTTTACTCCCTTTGGCCATGATCCCGCAGTTTTCTGAAATTGGCGCTACCATCGCTGAAATTTCACCGTGGGTAGGCAAATATTTTATTTGGCTTTCGGTACCTTTTTATACGGCAGTAGCCTGGATGTTCCACACTATGGAACGTATTGGAAGAACAGGCGAAAACCCTTTTGAAGGAACTTCTAACGATGTGCCTATTTCCACCATTGCTAGAGGTATAGAAATTGATCTCAGACAAAATTTAGGAGAACGTAAAGAAGATATTCCTGAGCAGTTTGAAGTGGAGAATAACATTCAATGGTAATCCGTAGGATTTACGCAGTAGTCATTGGTTGAAGGGTTTCAAATGCCTAAATTCGCGCACTTCTTTGAATAGCATTCAGTTTATTGGAAGAAACACACCACATCACATTATACTTACCGTTTTTAAAATAGAGAATGATGAAGACCGCTATTTGTGTTTTTGTAAGTTTTATGTGTATTCAAACCCTACACAGCCAAGAGCTAAAGGTTGATTTTCCTTTTGTAAAGGAAGTACACTATCAAAACCATACACCCGTTGATTTTGCACGTTTTGGAGTTTGCCAATTGAGATTTGATATTCAAGATACTACTCAGGGCTTAAAAGGTGTGAAAGACATTGAGAAAACCAAATCCGACATTCGAATTCTAACACAAAAAGCGATTACCCATCAGGTAAATGTGCTGGTTTTTCCAGAACTATCTCTAGGTTTTGATAAAGCCAATAGAAATGAAATTTTAAGCTATTTACAAGAAGTTTCGGCCAAAAACGATATGATCATCATTGCTGGTTCTTACTATAATGCAAACAGGCAGAGTACGGTACCGATTATTTTACCCACAGAAACGGTTTACAGCTACAAAATCAAACAATCCAAATTTGAAGTATCGCCACTCTCTAATGAAGGTATGACTCGTGGAGACACTTTGGTAGTTATATCCAGTAAATATGGAAACATTTTACCCATAGTTTGTGTGGACCTAATCTCAGACGATGTACAGTTTGTAGCTAGACATCTCAGTAATAAAAATCAGATCAACACCTTAGTAAATATTGGCTACAATCCAGCAGCAGGGGAGTTTATGCGCGAAATGGCCGCTCTTGTAAAAAGACATAACCTCTTTGGCATTATTGCCAATGTAGCTCAACCAGATCCCAGTATTGATGACAAATGCTTGGAATATGGTTTTGGAAACAGTTCAGTTTTTGCATCTTTATTTATTGAACAGGCACGAACTACAAAACTAATCTCCGATTGCTTTAAAGACTGCTCTAAAACTAAACTTCTAGACGCCTACTCTACGCTGATTTCTCAAATGGATCCGGATGAAGAAGGAATGATTCTTTTTGACTTAAACTTAAGCACTGTTCGTCCGCCAAAAAGAACAAACGCGCCCGATCAAGGCTACCCTACTCTTAAAAACCTACAGCAAATAAAACTTGCTGAATAAAGCGGAGCTTATGCTTTAAAAAAACAGAGCCACACTAGCGGCTCTGATCTTTTAATTAGGTGTTTAAAAGCTTAACTCCAAATATGGAGATGAGTTATTCTTTAATAAGCTTACCCACCATTGTACGATTTTTGCTCTCTGCCTTTATCCAATACATACCCGAAGAAAGATGGTTTAAATTCATTTGAACCAAATGATCTTCTTGCGAAAAAGAAGGACGCACGGTATATACCAAATGTCCGGCAGTGTTGTATACGTTTACCGTTACTTTTTCACTATCTAAACTTTCCAAATCAATTGTAAGCAAACCTGAACTCGGGTTCGGATAGAGGCTAAGTGTAGCTTGTCCATCAAGAATAAGCTTATCACTAGCTTCATTTTCTACCGCTTTAACGAAGGTTCTCTCTTTCTTATAGCTGCTACCAAAATCATCAATACGAGCTATAAAATGATCTGTTGAACCAAGGGGAGCACTCAATTGGCCATTGGCGAAGCCAAAATCAAGGCCTCCTCCGGAAAATATACCCGTGATTAACACCCCGCAATCCAAATCGTTTTCTACAAGAGTACCACTAGAAGCAATGGTGCCAGATCCACCAAAATTTGAAGCCCATTGAGCTGAGGTAAGACCCGCATTGTATTGAGCCACAACCAAATCTGTAGATCCAATAGAGGCTAAGCTTCCTCCTCCATTGCTCAAAACACTGCTGGTTCCATATGCAGATCCATAGATATATACATCGCCAGCCAAATCTGTTTCAATATCTGTAATGGCTGCTCCTCCCGAAACGGAGGATAAAGTATTGAGTGAAGGTAAATCCATATTCATATTGGAAACATTAATTCTTGCAAACCACCCCTCATTGTTTAAAGAAGATAAAGTGCCTCCAGCAATGCTCAAAACTGAATCAACAAAACCACCCACATACAAATAGGGGTTCTCAAAATGCATGGTAAAAAGACTGCCATTAGTAGCACTCGTTGAAGTATTTTGAGTAGCTCCAAGTACGGAAGTAGCTGTAGAATTAAGCTTGAGAATGATCGGATATTTTATAGAGTCTGTTTTTTCGCCTCCTATATAGATATTTCCCATGTTGTCTAACTGAATATGTTTACTCTCAAATTTGGCAAACTCTTCAACGATGTTAGGTTGAGATTCGAAAAAACTCAAATGCCCTGTAGTGCTGGCATACTTGGCTACAAAGGCATGGTGAGTGAAGTTGGTATCTCCTGTAAATTGTGACGATGAAAAGTTAGGATCTGGATTATTGTTATTGGTAAAAAGCACATTATTCAGTGCTATTCCAGTTACAAATATGCTATCGGCATCATCTATAACGATGTCGTTGATCAAAACAGCAGAACCGAAAACTGAAGTATCTTTACGCATCATTGATCGCCAAATAAAATTTCCATTAGAATCGTACTTAATCAAATAGGCACTCCAACCATGACCATTATGATTTGAAGAAACCATAACGGTATCTGGATCTCCATCAAATTTTAAATTCCCACCAGAAAAATAGCCCGTTACATAAACATTCTCATATCGATCTATAGCAATCGCAGAAACACCTGAGTTGTGGGATGCTGTTCCATCCGCCCTTCTTCCCCACAATAAAGTTCCATCTTGATCATACTTCGCCACCCAAGGTTTCGCATATATCCTTGAATGACTTAATGAGGGATTATTCATATTTCCGGTAAACTCGCCAGTAACATAGGTATACCCATTCTTTACAACTAGGTTTCTACCCGTAGCAATATCTCTAGAGCCCATTACCGAACCTCCAGCAGTAGAAGCTTGTGTAATTGGGAACTGCGTGGCACCTGAAATAAGCGGGCTTCCACAACGGATGGTGCTTAAGTTTGTAAATACCTCTGAATTTCCTTGTACCTCTTGTATCTCATTAAACTCCAAAGCTTCCATTTCATCTCCAAAAATGGGTGTAGCATCTGCAATGGTAATTTTGGTAGACTCTTTGTCACACCAATCGTAAGTAGGTGATGCATTACCCATAAACTGAAGATCGTAAGCTCCATGGGGACCATCTTCTCTGTAACCCAATAAAGCCACTCTGTTTTGATCTTTGTGCACATAAGCCATTTCTGGAGTAAGAATTAAAGGTCTTTTTAGGTTTAAAGGCCCTCCAAAATGACTGTGAAATGCACTTCCATCGTCCGTACTAAACGTTGGAGCGAATAAGGGGTATTTGAAACCGGCTACCACTGTATTCAAATCATTTGAAATTTCAGCTAAATAAGGCACTGAGGAAGAGTCGGCAGGTGTACCATCGCAATGAAGTCTTACCGCAGAGCTTTCTATCATTCCTACAACTACCAGATTTCCCTCACTATTTTGCCCTAGCGAAAAAGAAGGAGTATAACTGTCGTTGTTGTAGTTAAATGCCTTTTGTGTAATAACAGACCCATCACCTGCATCCAACTTACTTAGATAGTAATTGGTGTTTTGAGTACTGTTTGAAGATACTATAATGGTGTTCTCGTCTACATTGTAAACCGCACTTGTTCCCAAATCCGAATCATCATAAATATCCGCTCCACCATCAAAAGCAAAGTTGTTGCTCCAAATGAGGTCACCGTTATCATCTATCATCATAGATAAAACGCCTTGTGTAGTTTGCCCTCCACTTTTTTCCAAATTGGCAGAGCCCGTTATATAAAAACCCTCTTCCGTTTCTAGGGCAAATGCACCCATATCAAAATCTGCTCTTCCATCATTGAAAGAATCATAAATTTTACCCCAAAGCATATTTCCACCCCCATCTAACCTCAAAACCTGCACCGATTTTTGTGAGGTAATAGCGATTCCGAATTGTTTATAGTAACCGGTAATCAGGTAACCTCCCCCATTTTGAACTTCTAAAATATGCGTACCCTGCATATGCCAATCCGGTTGATTAGGGTTGTAAAACATTTTACTCATAACAACATTCCCAAAGGCGTTTAGAAGTACAAAAGACGTTCTGTTCGCAGATGGTAATGGAGCTCTGGTAAAGCCTGTAAGAGCATAACCATTTGAAACCGCTTCAATATGAGCAGATCTTTCATCTTGATCGTTGTTTAATACTACGTTCCAAGCTGGATTACCTTTAGTATCCATGGCGGTAACGAGTACTTCTTGATTCTGCCCTCTTGTACCTGCTACCACATAACCTTCTTTGCCGCAACAGCGTTCGGTTATGGAAAAATTACTTAGGTGTTCGCCAACCACATGTATTTTGTCATCATACTGTGCTTGCAAACTACCAAACCCTAATGCAAGCACTAGGGCATTAAAAAAACTTGTCTTTTTCATAATGATTTTAGTTAATTGAAACACTATGAAATTAGAGTTACTATGAAGCTCTGGAAAGCTGTATTGCAGGAGTGGGATAATAATTAGAATAAGCGCAAACGAAAGCGGAACCAGTGTTTAAAGAGCGGTTGTTTTCTTAAGTAATTCAAAAAACTGAGATCTGTTCCTCCAAGAAACGTTTATCTCATCTCCATTAGACATCCGTACTCCTGGAGCTTTATCCTTGGTATACTGCACCAATTCTTTGAGATTAATGATATGCTTTTTATGTATTCGTGTAAATACCTCTGGATTCAACATTTCCTCAAAATAACCTAAGGATTTACTCACAAGTTTATCAGAGTCTGACTTTGTTATAACAGAAGTATATGCTCCTTTTCCTTCACATCGTATAATCTCATCAATGGAGATCAATTCATATCCTGTAGAAATCGGTAATGCTAAGCGCGTAGCGTACTCCTTAGAATCTTGGGTTTTTAAAGAAAGCGTGTTTTCTATCAGCCGATCTTCTTTATATCTATCCACAGCTTCTATCAATTCCTTGGGGTCTATCGGTTTTAAAAGATAATGGATGGCCTTATAGCCAAATGCCTTTAACGCGTATTGCTCATATCCGGTAGTAAAAATTATAGGAATTTTTTCTCTCTTTAAATCATCTAAAAGAGTAAAGCCGTTGTCACTACCTAAATTTAGATCCATAAACAGCAAGTCTATACGATTCGCTTCAATTATCTTTCTTTTCGCTTCTGGTAGCGCTGTAGCTGTACCTATAATTTGAACTTCTGTACAATACTTATCTAACAGTTTTTCTAGGATTACTATGGCCTTAGGTTCATCCTCTACGATAAAGGCATGGATTTTTTTTGCGTTCATGACTGTGGTATTATTAGCGTAACCTGAGTCCCATTTTCCATTCCATTTGAGATTTCCTGAATATCTTTTATATGCAACTGATACGTTTTACCTTCTACCTTCTCAAACAGTTGTAAACGTTCCTTAATATTTTTAAGTCCTATACCTTTTTCTCCCATCTCTTCTGTTGAATGCGTGTAGGTATTCTTAAAACCTTTTCCATTATCTGTGATAACGCAGAATAAGTTCTTTTCTTTCAGTTTAAAGTGGATGTCTACTTTACCATTTTCTTTTTGGTCTTTTAAACCATGCCAAATGGCATTTTCAATTAGAGGCTGCAAGAGCATTGGGGGCAAACTTGCACTTTCGGTTTTCAATTCTTCTTGTACATGAATCTTCCAGTTTAAAGCCTTTTTAAGTCGAGTTTCTTCCAACATCAAATAGTCTGTTATCATTTGAATTTCAGAGTTTAAACTGAGTTTATTTTCTTCCATATTTCCTAATAAACCTCTGAGTAATCTAGAGAATTTAACTAAATATATATTGGCCGCATCATTTTCCGAAACCATCAAAAAGTAACGGATAGAATTAAGTGCATTAAACATAAAGTGAGGATTAATTTGAGAACGTAAGGCTCTTATCCCTGCTTGAAATAATTCGTACTGCATGAGCATTTGTTTCTGTTGTCGTTTTCGAATGAGCAAGGTGGTGGTTACAGAAATAGAAATGATAAGCAAAGAAACTACCCCCCAAAACCAGATGGTTTGAAAAGGGTGTTTTGCAATATCAAAAGGGAAAATTAGAGCTTCATCAGACCAGTTGCCATTTACATCTCTTGCAAAGAGCTGAAATTTGTACTTACCCGCTTGAAGATCTTGAAAAGTTACAGTTCTATTATGACTATAAAACCAGCTGCTATCCTTACCTAAAAGTCTGTACTTATAATAGGTTTTACCCTTGTTTAGAAGGGCGTTGGTCCGATATTGAAAACGAATACTGTTGTTAGACGATTTGAGTGAATGAGGTACAGTTCGATCGCTTGAATATGTTGAATCTTCAATAGTAATTTCATCGAGAAAAACCTTGGGTTTACTTCTTTTTCGATCATCAGCTAAGAGCGAAAAACTGTTACCGTATTGAACTAAGGATATTGAATCACCAATGATTATATTTTCAATAAGATCTGACACTAAGCCATCACTGGATCCAAAGAATTGACTAGAATCAATTCCTCTATCATCAAAATACAAAACGTTTAAGCCTTTATTCGTTGCTACCCAAGCTTTATTTTTTTTCAAAACCAAACGATTGCAATGATTGCTAGAAAGCCACTCTCTCTTTGTCACAAAAGTGTTTTGATCGGAATCTAAAATCACAATTCCTCTTTCTTTGGTTAGTACCCATACTCTTCCATAATGATCAAGCTTTAAATCCGTGATACTGGTTTTAAAAAAGGGGGTTCCTTCTTGATAAAGGTTTATGCTTTTATTCTGATAGTAAAATAAGCCTCGCTCCGTTCCTAAGAGGTAGGTAGTGTCTGTCGTTTCTAAAATACAATTCACTTCCTCCTCAAAACCCAAATGCTTAGAATCTAATTTAACGCCATGCTGCTCCAATGTATAAAAGCCTCTTTTAGTGGCTACAAGCACTTTGCCTTCCTGTTTGCTGGGTTGAACATTTCGAATAAAGTCTTTTCTATTGTTTTGTAACCACCTTTGCCCAAATAGTGTATCTCTTTTTGCCGAACTAGAGTAGCTACTGTAATTCAAAAAAAAGTAGTTTGGAGAGAGCCAGCAGCTTTGTTGTATCACAGGTTTATCGTTGTGTGATTTGATGTATTTACGCTCTAACGGGCTAAGCTTTCCTTCTTTATACAAGTTAACATCTAAGTGATTTCCTACGATATATTTTAGTGTGTCTTTATGCAAAGAAAAAGACGATGGAATAGCCAAGTTTGTATTGGAAGCTGTAAGTGTATAAAGTCTCTGATCTAGGTTTGGTACTTGAATCAATCCTTGGTAAAAGGTAGACAGCCAAAAGCTTCCTGTACAATCTTGATTGATCGAAGCTACTCTGGAAGAAGCAAAGCAGAGCAGTTGTTTATTCTTTGATTTGAGTTCCTTTTTAAAGTACTCTATTCCTCCTCCTTGTAGGGCAAAATATAAATTATTGTCTTCCATAGCCGCGCTAATCACAGAGGATGGAAAAGTATATGTATAATAAGAGTAATCTGGTTTTACAACTACTGCTCGCGCGTGTTGTATAACAATATCGTTCCCTCCCTTATCTCTTAAAACCTGATGACGATTGTTTTGATCTGAAGCTAAATGATAAAGCTTTAAAACTTTATCATTCCACCTTTTAGTTTCAAACCAAACGTCTTGAGACCTCTCTACCACACTCTCTTTAGTAGGGACGTATATTCCTGAAATAGATTGGCCCTTTGTCAGCTCTAATTGCCATACTAAGCTTTTAAAACCAGCTCGCCTTGTGATATGTTGTTCTAAATTTTGATGTTGAAACATTCCGTTTAATTGGGCGGTAAAATAACCAGATGAGCCATAGCGTGTAGCTAGGTATAAAGTGCCATCTAAAACCGTTATATCGAAAACGTAGTCCTTTGGGTTTAGCGCTTGAATTAGCTTTTCGTTGAATTTAGGAATCTTGAACTTTCCTTTTTCAAAATAGCAAAGACCTCCCCTATGGCTCAAAAGCCACATCCGGTTGGCTTTGTCCTCATAAATTTTAAAAATAGCATTGTCTACCAAACCATCGGAGATCCCGTAGTTTACAAAATCGATACCATTAAAAACACTTACACCAGCATCTGTGGCTATCCATAAATCTCCTCTAGTATCTTGATAAGTATAGTAAACTTGGTTGCTAGCCAGTCCATCTTCTATGGTATAGTTGAATGTTTTAAAACGCTCCGTTAAATGCTGAGCGGAAAGAGAAAGGTAGAATATTTGGCAAAACAGTAAAATCCACCAAATAGACTTAGAAAGGGAATGTGACTCCAAGAGTTAGTAATTGTTTGAGTTAACAACAAGCCGTGGAGTAAATATAAAAATCAAAGCCGAATGACTGGAATCCATCATTCGGCTTTGTTTCAAGGGTTTTGAAGGAATACACTATCCTAGCAACCATCCATACCTAAAACGTGAAGCTCAAACTTTTGGCTTGCTGCAGAACCATTTGCTCTTTTTGCAGGAATCCATGGTGACATGTTTCTTGCCAGTCTTAGTAGAATTTCATCTACCTCCTGCATACCCGAGGTTTCTCTCAGTTCTACCTTATCCACTTCTCCAGTTTCGCCTACAGTAAAATGCAGAAGACAAGGCTTGATTTGTTCTATTTTTTCTTTAGTGATTTCATTTGCTCCAGTTTCTCTTAAGTAATGCATCAACTCATCATAACCTCCAGGGTATTCCGCTTCTTGCTCAGGTATTATGGTTAATACATAATTCATAAGACCTTCTTCCATTTTGTGTGTTACTGGATTTTCACTTCTAAACTTCACATTTATGTTTATTTCGTCACCGAGTTGCAAGCTTTGTAATAGATCTTTTTGAGTTTTATCAAAACGCACATCCTTTCCTACTGCTTTTAGATCGATCCCTCTCGAGTTCGAAAAAATTTCAACAGACAAATGTTCGGCTATCAGCTTGCTTGGGTATTCAGAAATAATATCATCCAAAGAGTAAGCTGATTTTAAAACGGCTGGCGTTACGGAATGCACATATTTTCCTCTTACCCAAAAGGATAGAAGTACATCGTTAAGTGGAGACGGTTCCTGAATAGCGGTTGCCTCATCTGGCGTTCCGCAGGAAATAGGGGTTTCCATAATTTCTACAGCACCAGACTCTGCACTTTCTACTTCTAAAAAAGACGGTGTATTAGAAAAACCAAAAACGGCTATTCCTAAAGTGGTAATACTTACAGCGATACTTGTTACATTAATCTTCATAATACGTTTATTTTCAACAGTTTTCTTAATCCAAATCTAAGACCGCCTCCATTGAAATTTAGACTGTTGCATGTAAATTAATGTAAATACGAAGTAAAAAGTTTCACAATCTGGATTTGACTTGATTTACCTTAATCATCCATACCGTTTATAACCAGTTTATAACCTACCCCGCGAATATTGATGATTTTAATATTGGTATCCTCTTGAAGTTTTTTACGAAGCTTAGAAATGAATACATCCAAGGTTCTTCCAATGTAGTCTCCTTCATCTCCCCAAACCAATTTCAAAATCAACTCTCTCTCCACCGTACTATTAGCTGCATCATGTAAAACAGAGAGCAAGTCTGACTCTTTACTACTTAGCTCAATTTTTTGCTCGGGTAATAAGAGTACCATATTTCTTTTGTCAAACTGATATTTTCCGATTATAGTTAGATGCGATGGCCTACGACTCTTTTTGCGCTGTTGATACCAGAAAAAGCCAATTACCAAAATTGGTATTAGCAAAAGTATTATAGTCCATAGGTACAGTTGGCCACCTTCTGGTCTCTCGCTCAAACCGTCTCTTGAAGGAGTGGGTAAGGTAGATGAAACCGCTGGCTTACTTAAAGCCGTAAAGATGAGATAATAACAATTTTCAGACAGTAAACGGGTACTACAAGGCACAATATCATTCTGGGTGGAATCGCCCATTTCGTAGCTATAGTGTACGTCTTGAGTTTCACAGGTTTTTATTTCTACCCGATAGCTATCCGAAATACCAGTCTCTTCCACTACTTCTGCTACTCGATCGGATAGCTCATATGGATATATATTGAACGGGGCTTCAAAGTTTATTCTATACTGGCCATCGTTTATCTTTTCTATAGGCAATACTCTGGAAGTACTATCTCCCGTCATCAATAGTATTTTATGGCCTATCATTCGCATAGCCACTTTCATATGGCCTTCATCCTCAACTTGAGCAGAAACACCTCTTGGACTAAAGACTGCTATTAAAATGAAAAAAGGATAAATGATCTGTTTTAAAATCATCTTACAAATCTATTGGTTAAAGCTGCAACTCACAGCGATTTAAAGCTGTTTTACACTAATTTACACTTCAACTAAAGGGTTATGTTAAAAGTTTAGACTAATTCTTCCTTATTCTGGATTTGTAAGTAGAATAATTTGGGATCCAAGCACATTTATTGGCTTTGAAGGGGTATTGTTTCTAATAACATTGTAATATTTTGGGTAAAAGGAATTGCTAGTTCCATTATTTTGCTCAGCAGATTATGCCAAGTCTCTATCCGTAAGCCATTTTTTCATATCCTGAAAACATTCAGGACTAACACCATGCCCCATTGGGTACTCTTGGTATTTATGAGCTACATTTAGTTGTTCAAAAACTTTTAACGATTGTCTGGCCCAATCTACAGGTAGCACTTCATCCTGCGTTCCATGGCTAATGAAGAGATCTAGGTCCCGTAATTCCTCTTTTTTAAATTGCGTTGGAATAATATCTTTTAAGATGTAACCACTTAGAGCCAGCACTTTTCTGTATCGCTTTGGATTGTTAAGAATCAAACCATAGCTCAAAATACAACCTTGGCTAAAACCCATTAGGTTGATATCTCTTTCATCTATTGGATAAGCCTCAACGAGTTCATCTATAAAATGTTCAATTTTGTGAAGACTGTCTTTAGCTTGCTCCACATTACTCATCTTACTCCCCGCTTCGTCAAAGTTAATTTCATACCAAGCAAATCCGCCAAAACCCAAGGTTAAAGGTGCACGAGCGCTAACAATAAAGAATTCCTTGTTTAACATTTGCGCCATACCAAATAAATCATTCTCATGACTTCCAAAACCATGAAGCATCAAGAGCAAGGGTGCCTTTTCTGTAGGGTTTTGAGGCGGCATGATTTCATGAATTAAGCTTAAATCCTTTTTCTGCATTGGGTCTGTTTTGAAGAGGCAATTTTAAGGAATAAAACGAATCAAGGTGCATTTATAAATGCTTTTAAGCAATATCTGGATAGCTGGCTAAAAACAACTGTTCTCTCTCCTTCTCTTCTTTTCCAAAGTACTTTCTTAACGCATAGATATTACTCGTAAAAGCAATTTCATCCCATGGCATATCGTTTTCATCAAAAAAGGAAATTTCTGTGCTTTCTTCTGTTAAATGATATTCAGGAGCATTCATTCGTGCCAAAAAAATGAAGTACACCTGTTGGGCTTTGGTAAGATTGTATACACAGTGAGGAAATAAAAGATCCACTCTTGCTCCGGTTTCTTCAAACACCTCGCGCTGAGCTCCTTCTTCTACGGATTCATTATTCTCAAGAAAACCGCAGGGCAAGTTCCAATATCCTTTTCTCGGTTCAATACCCCTTCTTGCCATTAAAATCTTCCCCTCATTCTCTACCAAGCAGCCAACAACCATATTTGGATTGGTGTAATGTATGGTATTGCAATTGGAGCAAATAAATCTTTTCAGGTGATCTCCCTGTGGGACAGAAAATTTAAGTTGGTCACTACCACACTGGCTACAGTAATTCACAGACATTGGTTTAAGTACATCCTATATGCATAAAGATACTCTCTTTATAAAGACTGGAACTATGCAAACAGTTCGTGCACTGCAGACGGTGTTTTAATCTTAGCTCCTAGTTTGTGGAGCAACGAGTACAAACCAAAATAGGTTCGGGTTAAATAAATGCTATCCCGTGGTCCTCTAGCGGCTTTCGCCTTCCTTAAGGTTTTATCTTTCGAAACCCTTTCACTCATGGAATAGATCTCTGAGAAATAATCGTCACTCGCAAAATCAAACTCTTCTGAAAAGAAAGGAACACATAACAATTGATGCATTTCACTGTAAATTTTTGCAAAATGCTTTACCTCTTCAGGAGAATCGTCTTTGAGAAGGAAGTTTAACTCAAAAAGAAGTTTTTCAAATCGTTCTCCTTCACGAGCAATATTCGGTTCAATTAAGCGGAAATAGTTTTCGTAAAACGCATCGGAGAATTCTTTGATACATCCAAAATCAATCACAGCCATTGTTCCATCCGCTCTAAAAAGGAAGTTACCGGGGTGAGGGTCTGCATGTACTCGCTTCATTTCGTGAATTTGATAATCGTAAAAATCCCATAGCGATTGTCCAATTCGGTTTCTAACCTCTTGGCTTGGGTTCGTTTCCATAAATTCATTCAGATGTTTTCCATCCATCCAATCCATGGTTAAAATACGTTGACCAGAAAACTCTTCGTAGTATTTGGGGAATACAATACCCGGAATGTGAGCGCATGCTGCAGAAATTTCTTCAGAGCGCTTTAGCTCTAGTTCATAGTCTGTTTCTTCAATCAATCGTTCTTCTATCTCCTCCAGATAATAATCTAACTCGGCAGAGCTGATCTTAAACATTGAGCTTACAATGGGCCTAATTATTTTTAGATCAGAAGAAATACTATCCGCTACACCTGGGTACTGAACCTTTACCGCATATTTGCTGCCTTCTTTAATTCCTTCATGCACTTGACCAATAGATGCAGCCGCTACAGCGCTTTTTGTAAATGATTCAAATATCTCACCAGGAGACTTCCCCAATTGACTTCTGAAGGTTTTAACCACCAATGGATAAGATAAAGGTGGGGCCGAATATTGAGCTTGAGTAAACTTTTGCGAAAAAGCTTGAGGAAGAATCCCCTCATCCATACTCATCATTTGAGCCACTTTCAAAGCTCCACCTTTTAACTTACTCAGAGAGTCATAAATATCAGTAGCATTATCATTGTGCAACTCCTCTTCGCTTCCTTCTCCAACTAACTTCTTACTGTAGTATTTAAGGTAATTGCCTCCAACCTTAGCTCCCGTTTTTATAAAACTTCCGGTTCGCGATAAACGGGAAGTGGGAATTTTATCTTGTTCTTTCATCTGTTTTGAAAAAGAAATTTCCCGAAATCAAATGCACTGTCCAATGCGTTTCTTTCAATCAGGTCAAACCCAAAGTGTACTGATTTTTCAATTGCGATATCTGTTTTCTCAAATGCCTTGCTTCCATCTTTAATCCAAAAATTGATTAGGAATATAAACTGCATCCAAAACAGATTATCGTAAGCATCAGATATTTTGGTACGAGACGCTATTTCTTCATTGCTCATGCCTTCTGCAATAAGCTCCTTACTCCATGCTTTAAAATCCTTTTTAAGCTCCATTAAGTGCCTCGCTTCTCTCTTGAGCAAGTTGCTCGACTCCTTAAAACTTAAAAGTGCGTAACTTCTATTCTTCTTAATTTCTTCAAAAAAGGCATAATAGAAGCTGAGATATTTTTCTCTTACACTAAAACTGCCAAACTCAGTATCCTCGGTTAGCATCTTTTTTATGGACGAAAAACTTTTGGTCCAAAAAGCACCAGCTACTTGGCTAAAATCGTTGAAATGATCGTAGAACTCTGCTTCATTTATACCCAAGTCCTTACAAAAGGAGAATATGCTTGGTGGTTCTTTACCATTTAAGAGCACATATTCTTGATAGTGTTCAACCATACGATATCTTAACTCTTGCTTGTCGTTTGTTTTTGTCTTGTTTGCTTCAGATTCCATTCGGTAAATTTTACATTAAAGGTAACGTCTGAAAAGGGTTAAGTGTTTCCAAACGCCTTGTTAAATTCTTCTAAAAAACACTTTCTGAAATTATTTAGACAAATTCCAAATAGTAAAATTGTGCACACAAAAGCTCTGGCCCTTAGCTTTGCAACATGGGTACACAAATTGAATTTCTAGAAGACTTAAGCGCTAAAATTTCTACGATTAAAAATGATATAGAAAAGAACTTCTACTATTTAGAGAGTGAGGATTTACTCTTTAAGTCTGATCCAAAAAAATGGAATATCGTAGAAGTCTTTGAGCATTTAAACCTTGCCCATGAGCACTACATCAAAGAGTTACGAGATGCACTAAAAGGAGCACCTGACTCAGATAAAGTAGATTTTAAAATGAGTTGGTTGGGCAAAAAAATGGTTGGTTCCATGAAGCCGGATGGAGAAAAGATTCCATTTAAAATGAAAACCTTCAAAAAAACCGATCCTTTGGTGGCTCAAAGCAATGGAAAAAGACTTGTTGAGCACGTGGTTTTTCAGGATTTTGTTCAAGGCTTAATACAGTTTGAAGAGATCATTGCATTGGCCAAAACCAAGAACATTCAAAAAATAAAGATTCCTAGTCTTATCGCCATCCTAAAACTAAAAGTTGGAGACGCTTTAGCATTTGTATTAGCTCACATGGAAAGACACCTATTGCAAGCCTACCAAATTTCCAACCAAAAATAAGAGCAAAAAAAAGCCGTAACAATTAAGTTGTTACGGCTTTTTTAATTCTATCGTATTTACTCTACAATCTTAATCCAAAGATCTCCTGAGTAAGAACCATTCATATTGCTGCTCTTAGCACCTTCAGCTTGTCTGTAGCTGTCAAACTTAAGCAAGTATACGTAGTAGTAATAGTTGCTCTTATCTTGGAAGTAACGAGCGTTAACTCCTTGTCCAGATAAACGGTTTACCAGCTTTTCAGCGTTCTGCTGACTACTAAACACACCCGCTACAACGTAATAACCATTTGAACCAGGTTGAACATTGTTGGCTTGATTGTTTGGATCGTAGCCACCAGCTTGATTGTTATCGTTACCCTGATCACCATTATCAAAATCATTGTTTTGATTGTTGTTGTCGTTACCAGTTTGCTGGTTATTCTGGTTGTTTTGATTATTCTGGTTATTTCTCTGATTGGAACGATTGTTTTGTCCAGATCTGTTCTTATTGCCAGAATCATTATCATTTGAGTTATTATCGGCATTTTGCTGCGCATTTTTCTGTGCTTCAGCCGCTGCTTCTTCAAACTCCTTCTTCAACTCACGTTGATACTCATCTTTGAATTCATCTAACTTCTCATCAACCGTCTTCTCCACCTCATCTCTTTGCTTCCGTTGATTTTTCTTAAGACGTTTAATTTCATTCTCTAAACGTTCTGTTTTCTTGTTGCTTCCAAAACGATAGCTCAACATGAATTCATGCGAAGTACCTAATGCAGAAGCAAAATCATTAACAGAGAAGTCGTATGCATAGCCAAGAGTTAATTGATCGGTTAGGTTTAAGCCTACATTGGCTGTAACCGCATACTCTGAGCGAAACATAGCACCTACGTATCCATAATCCTTCAGGTTGAATAATAAACCTGCATCAAATTGAATGGGTACATTCTTAGCCGCTTTTAACATGGCTATTGGCGTCAATACGTTATCCTGTCCTTTAAAACGGAAATCGTAACTCGCATTAACAATGTAATGTCTAATTAAACCGTAATTGACTGGTTGTGTAGTGTTTTCCGTATATTCTATGGTAGGGTTTAAAACCTGTGGAACAGCTATACCAACAGTAAAGTCTGCAATTTCAAGGTTTACTCCAGTGTTAATATCAAAACTACCTCTATCATCCGTAATAACAGAGATGATAGCTTCGGGATCTTCCGAACGAATAGCACTTTGATCAATAGCATTATTGATATAACCTGCTCCTAATCCAAAGGAAAGCGTAGTGTTATCGGCTAGTTTAAGGCGATAAGCATAATTACCATAAATCCCATTTCGGCTGATGATACTGGTTACATCTCTAAACGCGTAAATACTCCATCCTACCTTCTGTTCATTCAAAGAACCATCAATAGCTAATGCAGAAGTTTCAGGCGAGCCTTGAACATCCGCCCATTGTCTGCGATGCAGAATGGTTAATTGAGTAGTTCCATCTATTCCAGATTGCGCTGGATTATAAATGTAAGGTGCAAAGAAGTAGTTACTATATAAAGGCAATTGCTGTGCCTTAACTTTAGAAAAACCGGCAACCAGAAGGATGGCTGCAATGATGATAGATCTTTTTGTCATGTCTGGTTTTTTATTCGTTTCTAATTACAGTTATGGCACTCTTTAGGATTACCGTTTTATCACAACTTAGTATGTAATAGTAGGTTCCGTCCGGAACGGGGTCTCCTCCGGTATCATTTCCATCCCAAACGCCTCCAAAGGCTTTGTCTTCAAAAATGGTAGAACCCCATCTGTTCATGATTTGAATTTCACAAGCTCTTCCGTCCAGTACTTCATTGATATCCCAAACATCATTGAAACCATCAGAATTTGGAGTAAATAGGTTGTAAACCTTTTCTAGATTAATCAACTCTTCATCCTTTGTATTATTGATGATTATGGTTAAAGAATCTATACCCGAACAACCATTGGCTGCTGTTGCAATCATGTAGATAACTATAGTATCTGAAACCACATTCTCATCCAACAGTTTACTTACTTGAATGTCTTGAGATAAAAAGTCATTAAAATCAAGAGGTTTATCCGCATACCAACGATAGCTTGTTCCACCTGTTCCACTTAAGAATGCTATATCACCAGAGTTTACGGTTTGATCTGGACCGGCATCAGCCAGAGTTTGCTGGGAGAAGATATCCAATTCAATTTCAGTTATACATCCATTTATTCCGGTTGTGGTTAACGTGTAAGTTCCAGGAGTACTAAACCATCTGGAAGCTCCTAAAATTCCGTCTTGCCATGTATAGGTGAAAGCATCGTTACTCTGTGCTACTACTAAAACAGAATCATTCAAACAAACTCCTAAAGAATCTCCGGGGAAGAAGGAAACCGTTGGTGAATCATAAAAGATTACTTGAATACTATCTGAAATAAATTGGCAAGTAGTAATCCCAAAAATATTGTTGTAGTTCGTGTTTAATCTAAAATAAGATGTATCCGCAACTGCATTTGCCGAATCAATAACGATAGATGGTAAGGTATCATTCATCATGTCCATCCAACCTACACCGTCAATAAGCTGTTGCCATTGATAATTCCACTGCGGTAATACTGTATCTGCAGCAGTAATTAGTACAGAGTCATATTGACAAAGGTCTAATGATGTACCTAAACTAGGATTTGATGGAAATGGAACATTGGATATAGTTGTTCTGGCTAAAGTGTCCACAAAAAGTTGGAAAACACTATATCTATCGGTACAAATACCATCGTCAATATCCAAATAATAATTACCCGGCTCTTTCAAGAGTACCGATTGTAATGTAGCTCCAGCAATTGGATAGATATCTAATCCTCCACCCGTAATAATGGAATCTGTTAACCATTGGTAGCTGTAAGGTAACTCAAATGGATCAGGACTATTAGGTCCTAGCACCGTAACCGAATCCGTTTCGCATATACTAACCGAATCTTTTCCTACAATATTAACACCAGGTTGGCCAGCCGGTACGGTTAAATCGTATTCTGGAAACCAACGAACTCGAATCGTATCCGAAAAACCAACGCAAACCGGATCACCTTGCGGAGTGGTAGTGGTAATCTCTAACCTATAATAGCTTAATGTTTGAATTGGAGCCAAGTTTGTATCCACTTTCATATCAAACTCCGTGCTATCCGTAACATCAAACCAGGTAAAAGGTATGGCTGAAGTATTTGCTCTCTGCCATTGATATTCCCAATTCGCTTCTTGTGGACTAAGAACTGCTATTCGCACCGAATCTTTCATACAAACATCTCCTAGAACAGGAACGCCTGGTAATCCTGGAAATGGTAAAGACCCTAGAGAAGCTACTGGTGTTTCATCAAAAAATACGTGATATACATCTGAAGTGTCTACACAAAAACCATCCTCTGTCATTAACCAAAGGCGACCATATCCGTTCTTGATAACGCTTGTATCGATGGTAACTTGTTGAAATGTATCTGCAGGGTTTGTTTGATAATATACTGTATCTCCAAATTGAGTAATAGAATCTGTAAGCCAAGTATATCTGTAAACCAGACTTCCCACAGTAGATGGGCCGGAGAAAACAATAGAGCTGCTTGCACAAGCTTGAGCAGAATCTAATGGAAATGGTCCAGATGGCAAGTCAATTTGATAGGCAGTAGGTGGTGTAGATACTAAAGTGATAGTTGTGCGAGGAAGAAAACTATTGATTAATGTGTCCTCCGAGGTAGTTTTACAAGAAGGGCTAACCCATGTATCTACACTATATAAACCCGATTGCTTTACCACTAAAGTGTCGTTTGTTTCTCCTGGGATATCTACACCATTGTTTTTCCATTGAAAGAATGTGGCGTGAGGAAAGGCAACTAGCACAATTGAATCTCCTGTACAGAAACCCCAATCATCAGCACCTGTGTATGGGTTTTCAAAACCGCCTATGATGGTATCAATTTCGGATAAAGTCCTATTCAATACGTTATATTGGTTGGTGTCACTTATCTCTCCATTGCCTGCGGTAATTCGTATAAAATTCCCAAGTGGCGTTTGATCACAAGGAACGAGAACTGTTAATATTTTCGATCCGGTTGTAAAAGTATCGAGAGCTACATTCGTAGATGGAATCGCTCTAAACCTTACAATATCTAAGGTATCTGCATTGGTGAAATCTTGAAGAGGATCATCTGTGATTTCCACAAAGAAATCTGTTCCAATCACAAAATCAGATCCTAAAATCTGATATGTAATCTCAAGACTATCGCATTGACATGCTGGAAATGGTGCAGGAACAGGCTGTACCAAATTAAGGGTTTGTGCATTTAAACTACCTGAAAACAAGACTGTTCCAAATAATAAGCATAACAGAAATAACTTCTTCATTCTAGAGCTTGGTTTTTGAAGGATACTTTTTGTCGATCGCAATATAAACATTAATAAAAACAGGTTATGAACAATTTTAACTACTTATTAACTTCATTTAGTTAAAGAGTTAGCCTAAGTTTATGGCTACTTTGCTAATCTCTTTGTCTAATTTTATACTAGTTTAACATCATTATATGAAGTCCTATCTAAGAATACGGGTAAAAGCATTTAAGTACGCCATAAATGGGTTGTCGCACTTCTTTAAAGAGGCTCATGCTCGTATTCATCTGGTTTTTACTGTTTTGGTGCTTATCTCGGCTGCCATATTACAGGTTGAAACTTGGGAATGGATAGCACTACTGTTTTGCTGTGCCTTTGTTTTAAGCACTGAAGCTGTAAATTCTGCTCTTGAAAACCTTACAGATATTGCTTCTCCAAAAATTCAACCCTTAGCGGGATTAGTTAAAGACCTTGCCGCAGCAGCAGTTTTAATAGCTTCTATATTTGCCGCTGTTATTGGACTGATCATATTTGTTCCTAAAATCATCACCCTCTTTTAAACTTCAATGAACTTCAATTCACTTAAGGATACAATTTTGAAGCAATTGGATGCTTCAAATCCACAGGAATCTTTGCTAAATGTTTGTAAACTATTAAATACCAACGGGAAAAATTACAATTGGGTTGGGTTCTACTTTATGAATCATCAAACCCAAGAGCTTCATTTAGGACCTTATGTAGGCAAACCTACCGAGCATTTAATTATTCCTTTTGGTAAAGGTATTTGTGGACAGGTTGCTGTTTCTGGAGAAACTTATGTGGCAGACAACGTAATGGAAGAAGGGAATTACATTGCTTGTAGCCTAGATGTAAAGTCTGAAATAGTAGTTCCGATTTACGCAAACCATAAACTTGTTGCTCAGTTAGATATTGACAGTGATATAGTAGAAAATTTCACAAAAGAAGATGATGCTTTTTTAGATGAAATATGCTCGGAGTTAGGCGATTTGTTTGGAGGTAAACTAAGTTTCACCAACTTTTTCAGCCACGAGTAAAGGCTTATTGCCCTGCTCGGATAGCATCTACGGGATTCAATCGCGAAGCCTGCCAAGCTGGTATGAAGCCAGAGATTATTCCTATTATGACAGAAAGAACCAATCCCTGAATCACATTTCCGGTAGATAAGGCTATTTCCAATCCAAAATCGGGTGCAGCCATTTTAAAAAGCGCTAAGCCCCCATATATTATGAGCAAACCTACTATTCCTCCTAAAAGACAGAGAATAACTGACTCTAATAAGAATTGCGATAAAATGAAATGATTTTTTGCTCCTAAACTTTTTTGAACACCTATTTGACCAGTTCTTTCCTTTACGCTAACAAACATAATATTGGCAATACCAAACCCACCAACTAAAATGCTGAAAATACCAATGATACCACCTGCAAAACCAATTGCATCAAATAAGGCATCTAAGCCAGACGAAATCACCGAAATCTCGTTTAGGGCAAAGTTATCATCCGCTTTGGGCTTTAGCCTTCTTACCGACCGCATTGTTCCTTGAAGCTCATCCTTCATTTCATCCACGCTTACTCCAGGCTTAGCTAATGCCATGATTACCGCCCCATTCCTGTTGTTTACGTTCATCATACCCCGGGCGTAATTTACAGGCAGATAAATAGTTTCGTCCGTATCTTGTCCGATTAAACTGGAGCCCTGCTTGGCAAAAACTCCAATAATAGTGACCTTTCTACCTAAGAGCTTAATGGATTTCCCAATGGGGTCGCTCGAACCAAACAAACCATCTGCTAAATCATGACCAATAACAGCAACGGGAGAACCAGAAGAGGATTCTAAATCTGAAAAATAACGTCCTGAAGCAAGATCGAAGCCCCATATATCATAATAATCATGTGAAACAGGAAAAATAGTAGCCCTCTCCACACTGTTGGTTCTATATTTTAAAGTACCGCTGAGACCGTAAGCAAATGCAAGAGAACTTGCAGTTGTCATACGCTTTTTCAGAGTCTTTAATTCTCGGAAGCTAGGCTCAGGTCTTTGAAAGTATTTCCACCACTTATACTCGCCTCCGCCTCCACCCCAAGGCCATTTTTGAACATATACTACATCACTACCTAAGTCGTTTATGCTCCCGCGAATGTTTCTCTCTAAGGAATCTACAATTGTAAAAACCGTAATAATGGTGAATATACCAATGGTAATACCTAATAAGCTTAAAAAAGTTCGGAGCTTATTTACGGATAAAGCATGAAGTGCAAAATTGAAGCTTTCTTTAAAAACGCGGAGGAAAATCATAGCAAAAAATGTCGCGGTTAAAGATACATCAAAAAGCTACGTTTCAATGATAATAAACCCTATAAATTAACTAAATTCGCGAGCTCAATTTTATTTAATGACAAAGAATTTACAAACTCCTACTGCCCTTATTTCAGTTTTTTATAAGGACGGTTTAGACGTATTGGTTAAAAACCTTGTGAATCGTGGTTTCAAACTGTTATCTACAGGCGGAACTCGAAAGTTTATAGAAGATCTAGGCTATGAAGTAGAAGCTGTTGAGGATTTAACAGGATATCCAAGTATTCTAGGAGGTCGAGTAAAAACGCTTCATCCAAAGATTTTTGGAGGCATTTTGGCACGTAGAGAAATGGATGGAGATGTAACGGAAATGATAGATTTTGAAATTCCAACCATTGATGTTATTGTAGTTGACTTATACCCTTTCGAAGAAACATTAGCTTCTGATGCTTCCCATCAAGATATCATTGAAAAAATTGACATTGGCGGTATTTCGCTTATTCGCGCAGCAGCAAAAAACTATAAGGACACTTGGATTATTCCCTCAGTTAAGGATTATGATTTAGCCGTTTCCATTTTAGAAAGAGGCTTACCTACAGAGGAAGAAAGAAAAGAATTTGCTGGTAAGGCTTTTACCATTTCTTCTGCTTACGATAATGCTATAGGCGGTTACTTAACCAATAATCAAAAAGTTGGTCTGGACTACGCTCCGGTTAACGAATTGCGATATGGAGAAAATCCTCATCAAAAAGGCGCTTTCCATGGTAAGCTAAATGATGTATTTGAAAAGCTTCACGGTAAAGACCTTTCCTATAACAATCTACTAGATGCCGATGCTGCAGTAAACCTTATCGGTGAATTTAGTGAAACTACACTGGCCATTTTAAAACACAACAATGCATGTGGATTAGCTTCTAGAGATAACCTTTTAGATGCTTGGAAGGATGCACTTGCAGGTGATCCGGTTTCTGCCTTTGGAGGTGTAATTATTACCAATAAAGAGATTGATGGGGCTACTGCTGAGGAAATGCACAAACTATTCTTCGAAATTGTTATTGCTCCTTCCTACTCATCAGAAGCTTTAGAAATATTAAAACAGAAGAAAAACAGAATTATCCTAATACTCAAAGATTTTGATAAACCAAGTAAGCAGTTTCGCAGTATGCTAAACGGTATGTTGGTTCAGGATATTGATGCCATTCAGGATAAAAAAGAAGAGATGGAAACCAGAACATCTAGAACCCCTTCTTCTAGCGAGTTGGAAGATTTGGAGTTTGCTTCTAAAATCTGTAAAAACACCAAGTCCAACACCATTGTTTTAGCGAAAAACAAGCAACTTATTTCGAGTGGTACAGGACAAACATCTAGAGTAGATGCTCTTAAGCAAGCTATCGTTAAAGCAAAATCCTTTAATTTTGACTTAAATGGAGCTGTGATGGCATCAGATGCTTTCTTCCCTTTTCCGGATTGTGTAGAAATAGCACATGGAGAAGGTGTGGCTGCAGTGATACAGCCTGGAGGATCTGTAAAGGATCAACTCTCTATCGATTTTTGCAATCAACATGATGTAGCTATGGTATTTACCGGAACGCGTCATTTTAAACACTAACTTCCTTCCATGGGATTATTTGATTTTTTCAGACAAGATATAGCCATTGACCTAGGTACGGCTAACACTCTAATCATCCATAACGATAAAGTAGTTGTTGATGCACCTTCTATTGTTGCTATAGATCGCAATACCAATAAGATTATTGCCGTTGGCCAACAAGCCCGGCAAATGCACGGTAAAACCCACGAAGACATTAAAACCGTTAGGCCCCTTAAAGATGGGGTAATTGCAGACTTCAATGCTTCTGAAGCTATGATTCGTGAAATGATTCGTAGCATACCTAGTCTTAAAGGAAAGATGATCCCTCCTGCCTTACGGATGGTGATATGTATCCCTTCTGGTATTACGGAAGTAGAAAAAAGAGCGGTAAAGGATTCTGCGGAAAAAGCAGGAGCCCGTGAAGTATATCTTATTCATGAACCTATGGCAGCCGCAATTGGTACGGGTGTAGACGTACAAGAGCCAAAGGGAAATATGATCATTGACATAGGTGGTGGTACAACAGAAATTGCAGTTTTAGCTTTAGGGGGTATTGTTGCTGATAAATCGATAAAAGTTGCAGGTGATGTTTTCACCAATGACATAGCTTATTATATGCGTACTCAACACAACTTGTATGTGGGTGAGCGCACCAGTGAAGAGATTAAAATTCAAATTGGCTCTGCATTGGATGAGTTGGAAAACCCACCGGAAGATATGGCCGTGCAAGGGCGAGACCTTTTAACGGGTAAGCCAAAGCAGATTATTGTTACTTACAAAGAGATCAGTAAAGCATTGGATAAATCCATTATGCGTATTGAAGACGCTATTATGGAAGCTTTATCCATGACTCCACCAGAGCTTGCTGCAGATATTTATAATAGCGGTATTTACCTTGCTGGGGGAGGCTCCATGTTAAGAGGCTTAGATAAAAGAGTTTCTATGAAAACCGATCTTCCGGTATACGTTGCGGAAGACCCTTTAAGAGCGGTGGTTAGAGGTACTGGAATTGCTCTAAAAAATATTGGTAAATTCAATTTCTTAATGAAATAGTATATATAAGTAATGCGCAACCTGATTGGCTTTTTTATAAGAAGCCGGATTTTTCTCCTTTTTCTTTTCCTTCAGGTTATAGCTCTTATATTAACAATAAACAGCCGTAGTTTTCAACGCGCAAGTTTTCTAAATTCTTCTTCTGAACTCACTGGAGGTATATTAGAGAGTTATAACAACTACTCGAAATATTTGAACCTCAATGAGCAAAACGAACGCTTAGCTACTGAAAATGCGAAGCTTCACTCTTTGCTTAAAAAGTCCTATTTACCCATTACTAAGAATACTACTCAAGTTGAGGATACCCTTTATAAAGTTCGATATCAATACATTAACGCCAATGTCATCAACTCTAGTTTTCTTAAATCAAGGAACTTTATTACACTGGATAGAGGAAATGCACAAGGTATAGAAACAGGTATGGGAGTTATTGGCCCAGATGGTGTAGTAGGTATTGTGAAAGATGTTAGTGATCATTTTTCCACCGTTATACCTTTAATTAATCCAGATATTTCCATTAGCGGTAGTTTACTTGGCTCCAATAATTTTGGACCTGTTAAATGGGAGAAGAAGGATTATCTTCACATTCATCTTTCTGATATTCCAAGACATGCTTCCTTTAATGCAGGAGATTCGGTTATCACGAATTCCAAATCCAGAACATATCCTCCGGGTATTTTAATTGGTACTGTACAATCATCTGAATTGCAATCTGATCAAAACTTTTATCGCCTTAAGCTCAAGCTTTCAACAGATTTTTCCGCTTTGCAACACGTTTATGTGATTAAAGACAAAATGAAACTAGAATTACAAGAAATAGAAGAAAATTTGGCGCAGCCCTAAACTTTGAACACTTTAAAATACATATCCGCTTTTATCCTTTTAGCACTTATTCAGATACTCATATTAAATCAAGTATCATTTTCAGGCTATCTAAATCCCTACATCTACATTTTGTTTGTGCTGTATTTGCCTGTAAATACCTCCCGTGCTTATGTTCTTCTGCTTTGTTTCGCTCTAGGTTTAGTGATAGATATATTTGAGAACTCTGGAGGCATTCACACCTCTTCTACCCTTCTTTTAGGACTTGTGCGACTTGGGTTACTAAAATCTGCAAGCCAACGTATTGGAGATGATTTTGAAAATATGAGAATTGGTGAACTAGGCTTGGTAAACCTGATTCTCTACTCCGGCCTAGGTATTTTCATACATCACTTTTCGCTTTTTATGTGGGAAGCTTTCCGTTTTTCGGATGTGGGAATTGTATTGCTTAGAACACTTTATAGCACTGCTTTTACGCTTATCTTTGTATTGTTTATCCAACTATGGAACTTTAGGAGAAGACGATCGTAAATGGAGCGTAAATACTTATTTTATTTTTTCTTTATCGCCATCGCGGTAATATTCATTTCGCGCCTTTTTTACATTCAAATTGTTAGGGAGGATTACAAGCTCTCAGCAGATAATAATGTGGTACGAAAAGAAAAGGTGTACCCCGGAAGAGGTTTAATTTACGATAGAAACCACAAACTACTGGTGAGTAATCAATCTGCCTATGATTTAATGGTTATTCCTCGTCAGGTTAAAAATCTTGATACCAATGCTCTTTGTGAACTCATCAGCATCACAAAGGAAAGTTTTGTTGAACGGATGAAGAAAGCTAAGGACTATTCTTGGGTTAAAGCTTCTGTTTTTGTAAAACAACTTAGTAAGGAGCGTTACTCTTACTTTCATGAGAAACTACACAATTTTGAAGGCTTCTATCCACAAAAAAGGATCTTGCGAGATTATCCAGATTACAAGAACGCTGCTAACGTAATCGGGTACATTGGTGAAGCTACAGACGCATACATCAAAAAAAATAAAGGTTATGTGAAAAGTGACTTGGTAGGCATGACCGGTATTGAAAAGTCTTACGAAAAGGATTTAAAAGGTAAGGCAGGGATCCAATTCAAAATGGTGGATGTACATAATCGTATAAAAGGACCCTACCAAAATGGACGTTTTGATACCCTACCCGACCCTGGAAAAGATGTTATATGTACCATTGACATTGACCTGCAGAAATATGGGGAACAACTTATGCAGGGTAAAAGAGGTAGTATTGTAGCGATAGAACCAACTACAGGTGAAATACTAGCTTTAATAAGCAGCCCTACCTACAACCCAGACCTTATGGTAGGGCGAGAAAGAACCAAAAACTACAATGCGCTCTATGTAGATAGTATTGAAAAACCACTTTTTGATCGGGCCTTATTAGCTGAATACCCTCCTGGCTCTCCCTTTAAAGTGATTAATGCCTTAATTGGATTGCAGGAAGGAACACTTACTCCAAGTAAGAGTTATACCTGTCATCACGGTTTTAGATATGGCCGATTGCATGTAGCCTGTCATTGCGGTACAAACTACCCCATCACCCTTCGAACCAGTATTAGTAAGTCTTGCAACAACTATTACTGCAATGTGTTTAAATCTGTCGTAGAAAAATACCCTACACAAGAAGGAATGTTGCGGTGGAGTGAGCATGTAAAAAGTTTTGGACTAGGTAAATACCTGAATAATGACCTGCCTACAGGAAGAAAAGGATTTGTACCTACACCTGATTATTATAATAAAGTAGATGGCGGGACAAACTGGAAAGCGGTTCGCGCCATTTCACTTGGAATTGGACAAGGTGAATTACTACTTACCCCTATTCAAATGGCTAACATGACTGCTTCTATTGCCAACCATGGGTTTTATTACACTCCTCATATTGTAAAGGCTATTGGCAACAAGTCAATAGATGACCCTCACTATACAGAGCCAAAATATACCACGATCGATAGTGTCCATTTTGAAGAAGTGATTAATGGTATGTATGATGTTTTTGAAAAGGGAACCGCCTTAGCCAGCAAACACGATAGTATAGAAATGTGCGGGAAAACAGGAACTGCGGAAAATCCTCATGGACAAGATCATTCTATTTTCACCGCCTTTGCTCCACGTAAAAAACCAAAAATTGCAATTGCTATTATTGTTGAAAATGGATACTGGGGAAGTAGATGGGCAGCCCCTATCGCCAGTTTGTTGATGGAAAAATACATCACTGGAGAAGTAAATAGAGAAGCGCTCGAAAAGAGAATGCTTGACGGCAACTTAGAAGAGGAATATCAAAAGCAGATAGACGGAGAATACAAAAAACAATTTGCTGAGCTTAACCAATGAGAGAAAGTAGAGGGATTTTTAGCAACATTGACTGGACATTAGTCCTATTTTATTTCATTTTCGCTTTTTTAGGTTGGGCTAATATTTATGCTGCTGTTTTTAATGAGGAAAACAACAGCATTTTTGATGCCTCCCAGAAATATGGGAAACAACTCATTTGGATCCTTACCTCAAGTGCTATTATACTATTCATTTTTTTTATTGATGGTAAAATATTTCAAGCGCTAGCCTATCCTATTTATGCGCTCTCCATACTCTCCTTAATTGGTGTACTCATTTTTGGTAAGGAAATAGCAGGAGCCCGATCTTGGTTCGCTTTTGGTAGCTTTAGCTTACAACCCTCCGAATTTGCCAAGTTTGCCACGGCATTAGCTCTAGCTCGTTTTTCAGGTACCGAAGGCATATCTATGAAGAAATGGAGAAATAGACTCATTGGACTATTTATTATTCTCCTTCCAGCCGTTATTATTGTTCCACAACCTGATCCAGGGTCAGCTTTGGTTTATAGTGCTTTGCTACTTGTTTTGTATCGAGAGGGCCTATCTGGTAACTATATCTTTTTTGGACTCAGTTTAGCAGTACTCTTTATTCTTAGCCTCCTTATTTCTCCTTTATATCTAATTATTGGGTTAGCAGTGTTAGCAATCCTATTGATTTTTTTAACACGGAAGGTAAGAGGCCTTTTATGGAAAATAATTGGTGTATTAGGGGTTTGTATAATATTCATCCAAGGAGTAGATTATGCTTTTAACAATATCCTAGAGGATAGACATAGGAATCGAATCAATATTCTGATTGGTAAAGCGCATGATCCTAAAGGAATTGGTTACAATACCAATCAATCTATGATTGCTATTGGCTCAGGAGGAGTAAATGGGAAAGGCTTTTTGCAAGGCACACAAACTAAATTTGATTTTGTTCCAGAGCAAAGCACAGATTTTATCTTTTGTACAGTTGGCGAAGAGTGGGGCTTTTTAGGTAGTAGTGCTCTTGTTATTCTCTTCATAGCATTTTTCTTCCGCCTCATTCATGTTGCGGAACGGCAGAAAACAGCTTTTAGCCGCGTATATGGCTATTGTGTAGTATCCATACTGTTTTTTCACTTTGTAATTAATATTGCCATGACGATTGGTTTGGCACCTGTAATTGGTATTCCTTTACCCTTTTTTAGTTATGGCGGATCGTCCTTATGGGGATTCACCTTGCTTCTCTTCATATTCATCAAACTAGACGCTTACCGCCCTCAAATACTCTA
>CAZAJG010000050.1:0-1350 GCA_964485405.1 uncultured Owenweeksia sp.
GTTTGTGACATGTACCGCAGCTTATGGTTCCATCAATAGATAAGACTGGATCATAAAATAATTTTTTTCCCAATAACCATCGTTCCCCTGTAAACTGGTTATCAGAAGGAATTTGCATTTCTGGAAAACCTATTGGAATTTGCATTATTTCCCTTTGGGCATCTACCTTATTTTCTATTTCCTTCTTAGAACAAGCAGAAAAACAACTAAACAATAAAATCCCAGTAAGGCTTTTAAAAAGCCCAACTGAAATTCTACTGGAAAAAAAATTAGTATTAAAATGGATCACTATACTCTGGATTAGTCAAAAGAACCTCATCCGTGAGGGTTTTCAAGAATGATATCAAATCAGCTTTATCCTGCGCTGACAAAAGAAGCCCCCCATTATTTAGTGGGTAAATTAATGCTGGATCAATAGTAGAAGAGTTCTTCATCCCAGTATTGTAATGATCAATAACTTCCTCCAAGGTTTTAAATCTTCCATCATGCATATACGGAAAGGTAACTTCAACATTCCGCAAGGATGTAACCTTGAACTTGCCAACATCTGCAGACATCCCTGTCACCTTTGCCCTTCCAGAATCCTGCATATCTTGATCGTTATCAAGAGCATTGTTCATATAGAAGTCATTCTCGAAATTTTTCCCAGCATGGCAATGGGCACAATCTGCGCCACTGATATTTGGAAAAGATGGATTATACTCGCTAAAAAACAACACCCTTCCTCTATCTTCACTTGGAGTTAATACAACATCTCCTTTTAAGAATTTATCGTATTTACTTTCCACCGAAACAATTGAATTCATGAATTGCTCTAGAGCCCATGACATTCTATCCTCATTGATTTCAGAAGATCCAAAGGCCCTTGTGAATTGATCTAAATAGCCTTGATCAGCTTTTAACTTAGCTATAACGTTGAACAAGGTTTCATTCATTTCCAATGGATCCTGAATCGGTTTCAAGGACTGATCCCTGAGCAAATGGGCTCTTCCATCCCAGAAAAATTCATTCCCATGCCAGGCCATATTGAAAACGGCCATTGCTTGGCGACCACCTTTTAAACCTTCAACTCCTATCGAAAATCTTGCAGTATCGGTAAAGGCATGTTGTTGACGATGACAACTAGCGCAATTTTGAGTTCCGTCTTTAGAAAGTTTTGTTTCATAAAACAGCATTCGACCTAACTTTACTCCCTGTACTGTTAAAGGGTTGTCTGGTGAAATTTGTGGCGGTGGAAAATCACCAATATTTAGGTTATATGCGGTAGAATCTAATGAAATACTATTATCCTCTTCCTCCTCCTTACAGGAGATAAAAACTGTCAATGATAGCAGAGCTCCTCCAACTATC
>CAZAJG010000050.1:1360-30597 GCA_964485405.1 uncultured Owenweeksia sp.
CATATTTATTGAGTAATTAGTAACTTCTTGTTTGAAAAACTACCGTCCGCAAATTCAATTGACACCATATAGGTTCCTTCAATCAAATTATTGCTTTCTGATTCGACTTCTATGCGCTTTCCTTCTAAAACTAATTTCCCGGTGATGTCTACAATCTTAACTTTGATTATTTTATTGAAGGAATCTTCTATTTGAATGGACGCACCGCTTAATACTGGGTTTGGGTAAATTGAAACTGAATTATAAGCTCTTTCAACAAGACCAATACTTGAACCTGCCTCTGAAAATACATGATCCTTAAAATTATCTAGTAAAGTAGCAGCCTCTCCATTAGAACCATGGTTAACTAGCCCTGCATTTATAGTAATATTCTCTAAAGCTCTTTCATAATCCGCATCTAGTTCAATTACTAAATCCCCACCCTGAGTTTTTCCAACAGTTTGAATTGTTTGAATTTGATAATTAGCATCTCCTAATGCATGAATTTGAAAAATATCTGATTTTGAAGCAGCTGTTCCCTCCATTGCTACAAACCGATATCCAGCGGACCAACCCCAATGCATAGAAGGAGATTTTGGTGCCAAGGGATGATTAGCAGCGTATGAAGAAGGGTCAAGATGATTAACAGAAGATTGAACACCAATTCCAAAAGAAACACTTTCTAAATTGGTAATACTAAAAGAGCCCAATGAAGCATTAGTTACATTACTTGGATCAACTAAAATCCAAAAATCCTGAATAGTGGTATCCATTCCACCATCATAAGTTAATTTGATTTCTGCGATATAATACTCTAAGCGAGTAACCTCAAATGGATCCCCTTGATTGTTAGTGGCATCCTGTGAAAAATTAAAGGGCTGATTACCAAGCTTATGATTTATTTTTAAAGTAACATTAGTTTGAGCAATGGAAAACAATGGAAGGGTGAGTAAGACTAAAAAATATAGTTGTTTTTTCATGAAAAGTGATTTTTAATTTAAATTGAATGAATTGATCTTAGGCGGACACGGTGAAACTCCTGAAGACGGAATTTCAAATTGTACCGAAAATAAAAAGGTGGGTAAGACTTAGTTTTTCCTAGATTAGGAAGGTATCGAATAAGGTCAATAAATTACGGAACGTAACCGGTGGTTCGTATAGATCAAAAGTAAAATTTGACTTTTGGAAGTAGGAAAATCCCTTTAAGCTCTTGATTTCATAAAAAAACAAGAATCCTAAATCTTGGACGATCGATAAGGGCAAAACATTAGTAAACTCATAACTGGATGAAATTCCCAGAAAGGAAAATTTCTGATCTTTACAACAATTTCCTTTATTAAAACCCTCCTTATGCTCACCAGTTGAGCATGTATTGTCAAACGACTCCTGTTCTATGGTGCCGCATGATTCAGCTTTACCAAAGAGGGCTATATCCTGAAGAGTATTTCCACAAAAATGCATCTCCCCACTAAAATTAATGGAGCCTAATAAAATCTGAATTATTAAAACAATGGAAAGAATTGAACGCATTTCCTACCAAATATAGGAATATTTTTTAATTTAAAATCTTTATAATTCAAAATGAAAACCAAATACTAGAGCTCCATAACAAATCTCAACTTAGGGCATTTTAGAGAATTTTAGTTGACAATTTAGCTTTGAATTAAGACAAAAGGCAGGGGGTAATAATGTTCACCATTACTTGTTCTTATATTAACAGACTTTCTCAGGTTGAAGTTAATAGCTCATGTTGCTCAATGAACCCATCACTCAAAAAGAATTAGTTTCCAATGTTGGATAAAACGTTAATATCTAATAATCAGTATTTTAATCCAAATAAATTCTAAAAACCCTTGTGTTACTGGTTCAATTCTAGCTAGCACCACAAATTGTAACGTGTTACAAAAACTTACCAAAATTCAAAAAACAGACATAACAGCCTGCTTTCAAGGAAAATGTTGTTTATTGGGTTATCAGATGGTACCCCCTCAAAAAGACCATTTACTTTCCCTTACTAACCAGTTTTTTTGAAATGGATATATATTACTTTCTATTTAGTAAAAAAGATAGACGTCACATTTCTTTCTGATACAGAGTGAGCTTAAACCATCTTCCTCTTCAACAATTGGGCATTAATAGCCACGATAACTGTACTTAAGCTCATTAGTACTGCGCCAATGGCCGGACTGAGAATTATGCCAACTGGAGCAAGTACTCCGGCTGCCAGAGGAACGGCTACAATGTTGTAACCAGCTGCCCAAAACAGGTTTTGCATCATTTTTTTATAAGTAGCGGTACCGAAAAGAATTAGAGCAGCTATGTCTTTTGGGTTACTGTTCACCAGGATGATGTCGGCTGTTTCAGCGGCTACATCTGTGCCTGAACCTACCGCAATCCCGATGTTGGCTTGCGCCAGAGCAGGTGCATCATTCACACCATCTCCCGTCATAGCTACAAAAGCACCTTCGCCTTGCAGCTTTTTGATGAGTTTTTGTTTGTCTTCCGGTAGCACCTCAGCGTGGTATTCATCCAGCTGGAGTTGATTGCTTACCGCTTGGGCTGTATTTTCATTATCCCCTGTGGCCATGATCACTTTAATACCTTTATCCTTCAGGGTTTGTACCGCTTCAAAAGATTCTTCCCTGATCTCATCGGCCAGAGCGATATACCCGATCAGCTTTCCCTCCATCAAGACAAAAACAACCGTTTCTGAAGCATCTTTCAAAGCCCTTTCCGGTTGAGGGATACTTTCTTCTCTTAGGTAGCCAGGACTTACCACGCTTATGCGTTGTTCTTGCACGGTTGCTTCTATGCCTTTCCCGGTGATGCTGTTAAAGTCTCTGGCTTCATGATATTTCAGGTCTAGCGCTTCGGCCTTTCTCATAATTCCGGCTGCTATGGGGTGCTCCGAATTGTTTTCAAGGGCAGCAGCCAGTTGTAACACTTCTTCTTTGGTGTGATTCTCTGAAACGGATGTATAGCGGGTTACCCCGAACTCCCCTTTGGTTAAGGTTCCGGTCTTGTCAAAGATGATGGCCGTAAGCTTGCGGGCGTTTTCAAAAGCGGTGCGGTTGCGGATCAGCAGCCCCTTTTGTGCTGATACAGCCGTAGAGATGGCCACCACAAGCGAAATGATCATCACCGTGACCATGCGCTCCAGAGCATACTCAAATTCGCTGCCCAGGGAAAGCCATACGGTCAGGGTAAGGATACCAGCCGCCAGTGCCAGGTAAAAAAGCCATCCGGCCGCTTTGTTGGCCAGGTTCTGGGTTTTTGACTTGGTTTGCTGGGCTCCTTTTACCAGACCAACTACTTTGGATAAGTAGGAATCTTCACCTGTGTGCTTTACCCTAACCTTAAGAGAGCCTTTGTCATTGACGGCACCACCGATCACTTCGTCTCCCGGCTTTTTACCCACGGGTTTGGATTCCCCGGTGAGCATGGATTCATTTACATGACTTTCTCCATCTTCCACTTCCCCATCTGCCGGTATTTTCTCTCCGGGCTTTACCAGAATCAGGTCATCTTTTTCGAGGTCGGCAATGGCCACTTCTTCGGTTTCCCCGTTGGGGTTGATGCGATGGGCTTCCGAAGGCATTAGTTTGGCTAATTCCTGCAGAGCATTAGAAGCGCCCATTACCGACTTCATTTCGATCCAGTGTCCCAAAAGCATAATATCGATCAGGCTGGCCAACTCCCAAAAGAATATTTTTCCTCCCAGGCCAAACACTACGGCAGAACTATAGAAATACGCCACCGATATAGCCAGGGCGATCAGAGTCATCATACCAGGTGCTTTGTCCTTTAGCTCATCTACCAGGCCCTTCAGGAAAGGCCACCCGCCATAGAAAAAGACTACCGTGGATAAGGTAAATTGCAGGTAGCGATCCCCAGTAAACCGGAATTCATACCCCACCAAGCCCTGTATCATAGGAGCCAGCACGATAATGGGAAGGGTAATCAGCAAGGAAACCCAAAAACGCTTTTTAAAATCTTTGATCATGTGGGCATGATGATCGCTGTGATCGGATTCAGAATGCTGATGGTGTTGATGATCCATAGTCTTTACTTTTTTGTTTTACTGGTCCTATTTTTTAGTCAGGAGATGGCCTGTTTCACCTGGACCATTTCTTGGGTTTTCAGGGTGTAGCGTTTTAGTTTTTAGCGAGGGTTTCCTTCACACTTCCACAACGTAACATTCTATCCCCGAAATAGGGATTTAAGATTTCTTTCTTATCGCTCAACCAAAAAGCACCCTGATTATTGAAAGCCATAGGGCAATACTGGCGGTAGAGAGTAGATTCATTAGATTCAGAATCTTTCACCCATTGGTAAATGTGATCGGAAAGAGTATTAAAATGATCACGCTGGTGACTAACCTCTTTGGTTTCGGCTATGTGTTGAGCATCAAAACGTATCTTTTCCATCAGGTCGCCCTCCGCCTTTTCAAGGATAGTCACTAATTCCAGAGCGGATGTGCTGGCTGCTTCACCATCTGTTTGTACCAAAGCATCCTTAACCGCCAGATAGGTCTTTAAAACCTTTCCCACCTGTTGTTTACTTGCAGAACTTGTTTCAGACTTTAGTGAACCAGTTGCCTCTGTACGCGCTTCTTCGCCCTTCTGTTTGGAATTGCCACAAGCGGTCAAAGAGAAAGTAAAAACTATAGCCAAAGCTATATAGATCATTGATTTTTGAATTTTCATTGTATTGAATTTAAGAGCCTGTTTCTTACAGACCGGGTTATATATGGATATTGAATTTTTCATTTTATCGTATCAGTTATCTCTCCGCAGCTAAGCATAGCCTCCCCGAAATAGGGGTTTTTGATCTCTGTTTCTATACTGAGCCAATCCGCGCCTTTGTTGCTGTCGGCCATAGGGCAGTGCTGTACATAGAGTGTTTGTTCCAATGGATTGAAAGCCTTTGTCAAAGCGATCATTCCATCCGATACCTGCTGAAAAGCCTTACGTACCTCTTCTATGCTTTTGAAATGTTGCATATGCTGTAAAGCGTTTTTCAAATTACGGCTGTGCTCCATCCAAGTATGCTGTGCTGCTCCTTTAAAAAGAGGCATATCCACCTTACTAATGGCTTTCTCTAACTGACTGGCAGATTTTTGTGCAACAGCCAGTTGATCGACTATCAGCGCATTTTTGAAATTCAGGTATTCGGAGTAAAGCGGTTGTAAAGCACTTTTGGTCTTTTGATCAATGGTCAACGATTGGATCATCTTTGGCTTTACCGGACGCGTTACAGAAGGCATTTCGTCCCCACCGTGATTGTGCCCGGTCATTGCGGGGCCACCTTCCGGGTTCATCATACTAGGTTTTCCTGCTAGTTGAGCCGCTGCATCTATGCTGAAAGTACCGTGTATAGCAATTTCTTCTCCTGCTTCAAGCCCCTCTTTCACGATAAAGCCATCTCCCAACTCAGGGCCCAAAACCACTTCCCGCATCATAAAGTGTATCCCTTTACCTGAAGGTGTTTTTACATAAACTACCGAACGCTCTCCTGTCCACATTACAGCTGATTTGGGTACAGCCAGAGTATTTGTTTTATTTTTTAGTTGTGCTTTCACGACACCACTCGCAAGCATTTCAGGCTTTAGAGCATTGCTTTTGTTATTTACTTCCACACGGGCTTTAGCCACCCTAGTTTTGGGATCAATAACAGGGTCTAGAAAACTGATAACACCGCTAAACTGCTCACCGGGTCGAGAGGCTATGGTAAAGCTTACTTTATCTCCTTTTTTCACCCAGACCAGATCCGATTCATATACATCAAAAAGCACCCATACTTTCGAGAGGTTAGCAATCTCATACAGAGGTTCACCCTTACGTACATAGTCACCCAGGTTTACTTTTTTGCTGCTTACAAAACCAGATACATCCGCTACGATAGGAAATTGTTCTTTAGCTTCTCCTGCTTCTAGAATCTGGTCGATCTGTGCTTGAGATAGCTTCCAGTTTTTGAGCTTTTCCTGAGCCGACTGATATAATGCTGGCTGGGTGTCTTTGATTTTTTGTGCCTCAAAAAGTTCTTCTTGTGCAGTAACCAGTTCTGGAGAATAGAGAGAGGCAATCACCTGGCCTTTACGGACAAATTCTCCAGTGAAATTAACCTGTAATTGCTCGATGCGGCCAGGGATATGGCTGGTTTGGGAAAATACTAAGCGTTCATCTTCCTGCACTTTGCCATTAAGCCGAAGGTTTTTTATTGGAGCAGCAGTTCGTACCACAGCAGTTCTTACGCCGGCCAGTTGCATGGCTATGGGTGACATCGAGATAGCCATAGGGTCAAGCTCTTGGGCTTGTTCATTTTCCAGAGGAATGAGATCCATGCCGCAGATCGGACAATTGCCCGGCTCATTTTTCCTGACCTGAGGATGCATAGAACAAGTCCATACCGTCTCATTGACTATTTCCGTCTCATGCTGATGGTCTTGCTTTATATTCTGGTCCGATGAGCTACCAAAAATCAGCCAACCGAGCACCAGTCCTACAATCAGAGTTAGCAGTAGGAGAATGATTGTTTTTCTATCGATCTTCATCTTAGTATGTTTTTGCGGTTAGGTAGTTAAGCTGTGCCAAGGCTATATGATATTCTACTTGAGCCGTAGCTCGCATTTTTTCGTATTTCAACAATTGTTGTTGCATCCGCAGGACTTCTTCGAAATCTTGCCCTGAATTGCCATAAGCCGAAAACAGCAGGTTAAGTGCTTGATTGGACTCTACTATTTGTTGCACATATAAAGCGATCAGGTCGGACTGCCTTTGAATTTGAAACCAGGCCATCTCATAGCTTGAGGCGAGTACATTAGCATAATCTTCTTTTTGAAGGGTATAGCTTTCCTGCATCAATTGTGCTTCTTTTATGGAGGCTCTGTACTTGCTTCTGAAAAGGGGGATACTCACGGAGAGCATAGGCATAAAGGCATTCCGCCCGTTATCCATCACATCAACATCCGTCCGCTGACCCACCATAAGGTAGTCTAGCCCTGCTCCGAATTTTGGAAGTCCCTGTTTGTATGCTACTCTTTCACTGGCTTGGCTGGCCTTTATTTTTAAATCCAGTTCATGAAAAGCGGGGTTTTTAGCCAAAAGGGAATCTTTTCGGAAATTATCCGGTAAAGTCCCAATGGTGAGTGAATCTACTAGCTGAACGCCTTCGTTTTTAGCCCTATTGAGCAATGTATTAAAGGTGATGAGCAAGGGTTTTTCCTTAGTGTGGAGAATGTGTAGGTTGGTTACGGCTTCTTTAAGCATAATATCCACTCGAAGTACGTCTACCATAGTACCAGTACTGTTCTCAAACTTTGAGCGAGCAATGGCTTTGTACGATTCCAGGATTTCAATATTTTCCTGTTCAATACGTTTCCATTCGTTGAGTTCGTATAATGGATAGTAAGCCGTTGCGACCTGGTAATACAGTTTATTGCGGTAATCCAGGAAGGCTTGATATGTCGCCTCTGCTCTTAAAGCTGCCGCATCGCACTGTGCCTTTAGGGTACCAAACCAGGGGAACATCTGGTTCAGTGAAAACCGTGCCCTTTGTGGCCCAACCCTAGTTTCTACTGGGGAAACAAAATAACCAAAAGAAAATGAGGGATCGGGAAGAGTACGCACTTGTGGTATCTTTTCCAGAGCGGCTTCAAAAGTTTTGTACTTGGCTTGGAGGCCAGGGTTATTTGCAGCCGCTACTTTGAAGTATTCATCCAAAGTTTGTGAATAGCCAAGACTACTACTAAGCAGTATAAGCAGTATGGTTTGGGTTAATAACCTCATGATTGTCGTTTTTTAAGTTTTTTCTCTTCCCTTAAGGCATACAGCACCGGGACGATAAAGTAGGTGACAGCAGCGAAGAACATTCCCCCAAAGGCAGGAATCGCCATCGGGATCATGATATCTGCCCCACGTCCAGTGGAAGTGAGAATCGGTAGCAAGGCAATAATGGTAGTGGCCGAAGTCATTACAGCTGGCTTTATTCTCCGCTGGCCAGCTTCTACCACAGCTGCTCTTAAGCCCTTCAGGTCATCCGTTTTGTTTCGTTTAAAACTTTGATCTAAATAGGTAGCCATCAATACGCCATCATCGGTGGCAATACCAAATAGAGCAATAAAACCTACCCAAACCGCTACACTAAGGTTAATGGTTTGCATCTGGAACAGCTCCCGCATGGAGGTACCGAATATGGAGAAGTTGATAAACCAGTCCTGTCCATAAAACCAGAGCATAATAAACCCTCCACTGAAAGCCATCGCGATTCCTGTAAAAACCATGAAGGAAGTAGTCACCGATTTGAATTGGAAATACAGAATCAGAAAGACAATGACTAAAACCAAAGGCACGATCATGGAGAGTCTTTTCTCTGCTCTTATCTGGTTTTCATAACTGCCTGAAAATTTATAACTGATCCCCGCAGGCACTATTAAATCCCCTGCATCTATCCGTTCCTCAATGGCCGCCTGAGCATCATTCACTACTCCGACTTCCGAATAGCCTTTCCGTTTATCAAACAGCACATAGCCTACCAAAAAGGTTTCTTCACTCTTAATGGCTTGTGGGCCCCGCACGTATTCAAAATGGACGACCTGACTAATCGGTATTTGAGCTCCAGTAGGTGTGGGGATTAGAATTTTGCCCAGGGAAGTGGGGTCATCTCGTAGTTCACGAGGATAGCGTACCCGTACCGGAAAACGTTCACGGCCTTCTACTGTGGAGGTTATTTTCATTCCTCCGATAGCCGTCTCTATTACTTGCTGTACGTCTTCTACATTCAAACCGTAACGAGAAATCTCGTCTCTATCTATATTGAGATGGAGGTAGGGTTTACCTACGATGCGGTCGGCAAATACAGCTTCGGCCTTTACGGATGGTACCTCTTTCAAGATTCCCTCCAATTGCATTCCGAAATTTTCAATGGTTTTCAAATCAGGGCCATATACCTTAATACCCATAGGCGCACGCATCCCTGTTTGTAGCATGACCAAACGAGTTTCTATAGGTTGTAGCTTAGGGGCGGAGGTCACTCCCGGTATTTTGGTCACCTTGATGATTTCCTGCCAGATATCATCGGGCGATTGGATAGAAGGTCGCCAGTTACGGAAGTAAGCTCCATTCTTATCCGGCAGCAGTTCGTCTACGGTAACTCCACGGTTAATCGCTTCTTCATTGCTCAAGCTGTCTCCACTGGCAAGGATGAAGCGATTATGTTTATCTACTTTAAACCGAACTCGGTGCCCCTTTTGATTGAGCATATATTCGGGTTTGTAATTGATGATGTTCTCGTACATGGAAATAGGGGCAGGGTCAAGAGCAGATTCTACTCGTCCCAGCTTACCCACTGTGAGGTCTACCTCAGGGATGTTGGTCAGCAACATATCCAATTGCCCTACGACTTTGCGATTATATTCCATACCGGAATGAGGCATAGAAGTGGGCATCAGTAGAAAGCTACCCTCATTTAGAGAGGGCATAAATTCTTTACCTATACCAGGGAAAGTATGTGTCAATGCCGACCAGACTTTGGTTGTGCGTATATCCCGATCCATGGAGTCAAAGCCTTTGGCCACGAAGCCAAAAATACTATTGAACCCAACCCAGCTCGTGAGTCCGAATAGAATCAAAAAGCCAGGGATCATTAAAAACTTCCCTTTATTATCCAGGCACCATTTCAAAATGGGTTTATAGAAATGTTCTAAAAGGGTAAACGATCCTAAGATCAACCCTACCAGCAAGGCCACAAAGATGACGTTGAGGAATAAACTATTACCCGCCCCAAGCGGTAACCAGTATTTCCCCAAAAGCCAGGTAATACCAAGCACCACAATAATGAGATCCGCTTTTTGAATGATTTTTGTATACCATTTTCCCGAATCCTTATGATCTTTAGAGTAGTTATTTTTCAGGATTCCGAACAGGCCATAGAGTGTCAGAATAGCACCTCCCCAATAGTAACCAAGTATAAAAACAAGTAGACCCATTGCCAACAGGGCTAGGTTTACCCATCTGGAAATGGATTTATTTTTGATTTTGGCGCCAAAAAACCAATGCGCCAATGTTGGAAGTATGATCAAGGATACGATCAATGCAGCAAGGAGAGCAAAGGTTTTGGTAAAGGCCAAAGGCCCAAATAACTTGCCTTCCGCTGCCTGCATGGTGAACACTGGAATAAAACTGACAATGGTGGTGGATACGGCTGTAAGTATAGCTGTGGCTACCTCCGTTGAGCCTTTGTAAATGGTATCAATGAGCTTTTGAGCGGGCGGAGCTTCATCCATATGTTTAATAATGTTTTCGGAAAGGATGATACCCAGGTCTACCATCGTACCAATCGCAATGGCAATACCGGAGAGGGCTACAATGTTGGCATCGACTCCAAAGTAGCGCATCGCAATAAACACCATGAGTACGGCTATGGGTAATATACTTGAAATGAGCAGGGAGGCTCGTAGGTTGTATACCATGACAATCACCACTAGAATAGAAATGAGAATTTCCAGCGAAAGGGCTTCTTCAAGCGTACCTAAGGTTTCATAGATGAGTTGGGAACGGTCATAAAAGGGAACGATGGTCAGTTGACTCTCTCTACCGTCTGCTAGTGTTTTCTTAGGTAGTCCTGGAGCAATTTCTTTGATTTTATCCTTAACATTATTGATGACCTGCAAGGGGTTGGCGCCATAACGGGCTACTACAACACCGCCTACTACTTCAGCTCCATCTTTATCTAGTAGACCTCTGCGGGTGGATGGCCCCAGAGTGACTATTCCAATATCTTTAATGCGAATGGGTACATTATCCTGAACCGCTACTACTGCTTTTTCAACATCTTCTACCTTTTTGATATAACCTAAGCCCCGAACCAAGTATTCCGCTTGGTTGATTTCAATGGTTTTAGCGCCTACGTCCTTATTAGATTTTTGTACCGCCTGCATTACTTTATGCAGAGGAATGTTGTAGGCTTTAAGGGCATCGGGGTTCACATCTATCTGGTATTCCTGCACAAAACCTCCAATAGAGGCTACTTCTGATACGCCTTCAGTAGCATTTAAACCGTATTTCACGTAGTAATCTTGGACAGTACGGATCTCGTGCAAGTCCCACCCTCCAGTAGGGTTTCCTTCTTTATCACGACCTTCCAGCGTATACCAGTATACCTGTCCCAGTGCCGTGGCATCGGGGCCTAAGGCGGGTTGTGTTCCTTCCGGTAACAGATCGGATGGTAAAGCGTTGAGCTTTTCCAGAATACGGGAACGCGACCAATAAAATTCTACCTCTTCACTGAAAATGATAAAGATGCTAGAAAAGCCAAAAATGGAGGAACTACGGATGGATTTCACACCGGGTATGCCCAGTAAATAGGTAGTTAACGGATAGGATATCTGGTCTTCGATATCCTGTGGAGAACGCCCTGGCCATTTCGTAAAAACGATCTGCTGATTTTCCCCAATATCAGGGATGGCGTCTACGGGTACAGGATCGGAAGGTAATCCAGCCACTTGCCAGCCGAAAGGGGCAGTAATGATCCCCCAAGCAATGAAGCCTGTGAGAATGAGTAGCGTCACTAATTTATTCTCCAGGAAATACCGGATGATTTTATTGAGCATGAAAACATAATTTGATGATAGGGTGATTGAATACATTGACGGAATAAAGTAATCCGTCAACAGCCGGAAGGCTTTAGGATATCATCAAATCAAATAAGGAAAGACTGGAATAGTACTTGTATGTCCTGTTCCGGTAGTGGGCGGGTATAATCCGTAAATTGCCCTAAGGTGTTAGGGGTATAACGTGTGGGCAGTATAAAACTCTGAACAAAAGCGGCTAAAAACACCAAATTAGGTGAAACCTCCAATACTTGAGGTTTAAAGGTATCATCTGAATGGAACGTCTGATAGTCGTTTTGACAGCAAGGTTTGGGGCTGAGTTGCTGTTCATCAGGTATTTCTTCTTCACAGCCTTGTTCCATATTGGGCATACCGCAATCCAGGTTGTGCCTTACCAGCATCAGCTTACTCTCCACGGCTTCTCCTCCACAATAATGGGTAGCCATAGTAAAACCTGTATTGCTGAGCAATAGGATACACGCTAATATTATGGAGAGTAATTTTTGCACCAGTGTAAAATTACGGAATTTGTAAAGAGCTGTTCTTACAGAATTTTGCTTAAGTGTTATGAAATTTTGCTCTGCTCTTTGCGGTTGCTTCCGAAAGATTTGAGTTTCTGGTGTACACTAAGACTTAGCATTTTGGTCAGGTAAAGTAATTCGGATCGTTCTGCCTAATAGGATACATTGAATTTCAACTCTAATTTCACTAGGGATGAAACCCTTTTCAGGACTGGATAGGGACGGAAGTCCGTTACGGCAGTTTTAACCCTTTTTTTGCTCATTTGTGGGCAATGGTAATGCCCGCCATTCCTGATTCGATTACAATTATGCCATATTTTTTCATGAGCAACAACTGTTTTTCCCACCTTCCTGAATGGATGGGCAAGCGTGGGTTCCATAGCTGCAATACACACAGCAATCTCCCTCTTTGGGTTTTAACAGCTTCTGGCAATGCTCACATTCATAGAAAAACTGACAGGAATCCGTAGGCATGGTTTCCGCTTTGGAGTGACCACAATTCGGGCAAGTGATCGTTGATTCCAAAATAATTTCTCTTTCCATATTATTGATCTTTACGTTGGTTGACTACTTTGTACCCCGTCTTGTTAATCGCTTCTACGATCTGTTCTTTCTGTACTTTTTTTGGATCGTACGTCACCACGGCATTTCTCTCTTTATAAGAAGCCTTTATCTCATCTACCCCTTCCATTTCGCCTACAGCATTGACAATATGTGCTTCACATCCTGCACAGGTCATCCCTTTTATCGAAAACTCCAGAGTTTGGAAGCTCGTTGGCTGAAATAAGCTGTTTTCGGCAGTCCAGTTACTCACCTTGGATTCAGTTACTGTGTAACCCGTCTCGTTGATCGCTGCGGTAATGGCTTTGAGGCTTATCCTATTGGCATTGAACTTTACTTGTGCTGAAGCTTCTTCAAATGAGGCTTTTGTTTCCAACACTCCGTCTAAGTCGCCCGCTGCATGTTGGACATGCTCTTCGCACCCTGTACAGGTCATTCCCTCGATCTTAAATTCTGCTAATCTTATGAGTGCATCCTGATCGGCAAGTATTACACCAGAGGCTTTAGGAGCGGGATAAAAAACATGAGAATAGCTAGGGAAAGCCAGCATTAAAACCGCAAACACGGTAACTACTCCCAAAAATTTTCTGGATTGCCAGAATGAAGGTCGTTCATCTGCTTCACAGGCACATTCGATTTCCTCCTTAGTTCGGGGCTTCAGTTTCTGATACCAGGCAAAAGCCAGTACCATGATGGTCAGGGCAATCAAGTAGGGCCTGAAAGGTTCCATCCATGAGAATGTAGCCGCAATACCACTAACGCCTGCCAACAATGAAAACACAGGTGTAATACAGCAAAGCGAAGCCACAATAGCAGCCAGCAATCCGGCACCTGCGCTTTTTGATGTTAAGCCGGTTTGTTTGGAACTACGATCTGTGGTGCTCATAAAAGGACTTCCTTTTGGTTTTGCACTGATAAACTTGCTAAAACCGGGCTGAGGATTTCCAGATTGGCTTCCACCAAAGAATAAAAGACAGTTTGCCCGACTTTTTCGCTAACTACCAGGCCTCCTTCCCTCAACTTTTTTAAATGCTGGGAGATAGCTGGTACGGTCATCTCCAAAATATCACTCAGGTCGCAAGGACAGAGTTTAGATTCTTTACTGAGCAAGTAGAGAATCTTTAACCGGACTTCATTGCCGGAAAGACTTAAAGCTCGCGCAACAGTAGCAATAGAGTGCTCGGCCTTGGCTATTTGGTTTTTGCATTGTTTGATCTGTTCAATATCTGCAAAAACCCGGATACAGGATTTAGTCATATCTTCATATTTAAGCATTCTCTTAAATAACGAAGATAAAAAATAAATGTTTAAGCAGTTGCTTAAATAAAGAATAGTCTTTTGAACTTATACTAGAACATGTGGGTCTATTGTGACAACTTCAAAATCCTAACCGCCCCACGCATGACAAAGGCGAAAACGATCCCTCCAATGGCCAAATCCGGCCATTTGTTTTCCAAAAAATAAACCAATATCCCCGCCAATATTACTCCGCCATTGACGATGATGTCATTAGAGGTGAAGATGGCACTGGCCTGCATGTGGACTTCATTGCTTTTAGCCTTATTGATCAGCCAGAGTGAGATCAGATTACCTGCTAAGGCAAGTAGGGAGATAATGATCATCCACTGAAATAAGGGCGTTTCGCTTTCAGAGAAGAATCTACGAAGTACTTCAGCAAAGCCCAGTAAGGCCAATCCCATCTGGAAATAACCACTGATTTTCGCCACTTTTTTCTTCCTTGAAATAGCTGCTCCAACCGCAAAGAGGCTCAGTCCATACACGATAGAGTCGGCCAGCATATCCAGGGAATCCGCCACCAGCCCAATAGATCGGGAAATCCACCCGGTAGTCATCTCTATGATAAAGAAGCTGAAGTTGATCGCCAGTACCGACCAGAGGATTTTCCTTTGCTGTGATTCATCTGAGGTCAACGATAACTCCGTTTCCTCTGTTTTTTCCAGTTTATCGCTTAACCCTAGTTCGGAAATGGCCTGATGCACAGGCAAAATTTCTTCGGTATGATATACTTCCAGTTTTCGGTTTGGAATGTCAAACCCTAAGTGCTTTACTTGACTAAAACCCGCTAGCTTCATGCGGATCAATTGCTCCTCCGAGGGGCAGTCCATTTGAGTTATACGAAAGGTAGATTTATTCAACATTCTGAATTTAAAAAGCAACAGCTCACAACAAGTATAAGTAATCTAATCTTTATGAAAAATTGACCTGCTTTTTTAAATTCGAGGTATTGTACCCCAAATTATTTAGCCCCTCTACTGAAACTGGCTTTTCACATTCTTTAGCACATAGTGCCTTGATTTTTGATGCAAAAGCACTGTTACGGATTCTAGTTCTCCAGATGTCAGAACAACCCAAACAAGTCCTTAGGCAGGCTTCTATAGTAGCGTCACTGGCTAGAGTTACACTCGTTTGCACATTGCTTTCATCTATTATAATACTAATTGTTTGAGGATTATAGATTAGTGAATGGGCTCTGCCTTGAACCCTATTTTATCGAGTGTAGAAATGACGTGCTCTTCAGTGGCTCCATTACTTTCTACCGTTAGCACCTTATTGGGGGTTTTTATATCGACTTCCCATTTCTCAATACCTTCCATTTGGTTGAGACGAGGACTTACTTTTTCCAGACAGCCGGTACATTTTATCGAAGTTTTAAACTTTAGCGTTTCCATTTGATCTTATTTTTAATGATTTAAATCTATCCGTTCTGCCTCTCACAGTAGTTATAGACTTTTGTTCTTTTTTATGAAGTTTTGATTCATCAGGTATAAGAGAGGACGATATGTTCACTCACGGGCAGGCTTTGACACAACAATACATAACCTTCTTTAAGCTCATCCTCATTAAGGGCATAGTTTGCTTTCATATGCGCCTCTCCTTCCCATAATTTGGCTGCACATTTTCCACACAGGGCTTGCTTGCAGGAATGGGGCAGTGGGAGTCCTTTTTCCAGTCCGATCGCAAGTATGGTTTGGGATTCAGGTACTTCTAACTGTAACGTATCTTCGTTCAAGCCTGTAAGATGCACCACCGCTTTTTTCACAATCTTTTCCATGCTTATTAAAGTTTAGCTGCTTTCAGGCGTAAGCTGTTGGCTACTACGGATACGGAACTGAAAGCCATCGCCATACCCGCAATCATAGGGTCTAATAGAAAACCGTTGATAGGAAATAAGACCCCTGCGGCTATGGGGATACCAATAATATTATAAACAAAAGCCCAGAACAGGTTCTGACGAATGCCCAATACCGTTTTCTTGGAGAGTTTAAGGGCTTTGGGAATGGACTGTAGGTCAGAAGTGATGAGGGTCATTTTAGCCACGTCCATCGCAATATCTGATCCGTGTCCCATCGCAATGCTCACATCGGCCTGCGCCAGGGCATGGGAATCATTGATGCCATCGCCCACCATCGCCACGATCTTACCTTCGGCCTGGAGTTCTTTCACAAAATCCGCTTTATCGGAAGGCAATACTTCTGCTTTGAAATGTTTCAGCCCTACCTGACGGGCTACAGCAGCAGCAGTTTGTTGGTTATCCCCGGTGAGCATATATACCTCAATATTTCGTTTTTGCAGCGTAGCTATCGCTTTTTCAGAGGTTTCTTTGATCTTATCTGCAATGGCCAGTACGGCTAACGCCTGTTCTTTATCAGAAAAGAAAACTACCGTTTTGGCTTCTTCCCGAAGGGCTTTTGCCTTTTCGTTCAGTTGATTGCTGATACTGACATTGTTTTCTGTCAATAGCTTTTGATTCCCTATGTAAAAGGGGGTGCCGTTGGAATCGCTGGCCTGTACACCACGCCCGGTAATACTGTTGAACTGAGAAATTGGAGCAGGTTTAACGCCTTGTTCTTTTAGCTTTTGAACCACCGCTTCCGCCAGTGGATGTTCGGATTGTGCTTCCATGGCCAGTAAGATGGAGTTGAACTTTTCAGATGGATTTGCTCCTCCCCATAAAATATCGGTTACCACGGGCTTCCCTTCCGTAATGGTACCTGTTTTATCGAGCACCACAGCATTTACTTTATGGCCTAGCTCCAAGCTTTCCGCATCTTTGATCAGAATGTTGTTTTCAGCTCCCTTGCCCACACCGACCATAATGGCGGTGGGGGTAGCCAGTCCTAAAGCACAGGGACAGGCAATGACCAGTACTGCTACGGAAGTCAGCAGGGCGTGCGTAAAGGCATCGTCCCCTCCTACAGCCATCCAAGTAATAAAGGTGGCTATGGAAATGGCCATGACCACGGGCACGAAAACACCCGCTATTTTATCGACCAATTTTTGAACTGGAGCTTTACTGCCTTGTGCTTCCTGTACCATTTTAATGATCTGTGCAAGCAAGGTTTCCCCAGCTACTTTTTCGGCTATAAAGCGAAAACTGCCCTTTTGATTCACTGTTCCGGCAAATACTTTTTCACCTTTGGTTTTCTCTACAGGAATAGGTTCTCCGGTAATCATGCTTTCGTCAACAAAGGAATCTCCTTCGATCACCTCACCGTCCACAGGGATTTTCTCTCCTGGACGCACTACAATGGTGTAGCCTGCTTGTACGGAGGTAATGGGCATTTCTACTTCTTCGCCCTCCACAATCACCTTGAGGGTTTTAGGTTGCAAGCCCATTAGTTTTTTGATGGCAGTAGAAGTGTTGGACTTTGCTTTTTCTTCCAATACCTTCCCAAGCGAAATAAAGGTGATAATGACAGTGGCCGCTTCATAATAGACATGGGGATGAATGCCTCGACTGTACCAAAATTCGGGAAAGAGTGTATTAAAAAAACTAAATGAAAAAGCGACTCCTGTGCTAAGGGCAACTAAAGTATCCATATTGGCCTTGCCGTGTTTCGCTTGCTTCCAGGCATTGATAAAGAAGCTACGTCCAAACCAGAACAATACCGGGATGCTCAAGGCTAGGGAGATCCATATTCCCGGTACCCAATCCATAAAAAATATGCCGAAGATGAATACGGGCAAAGTAAATAGCGCTGACCAAATCGTCCTGTTTTTTACTACATGATAATGCTTTTCCTGTAGCTCCTGTTGTACCCCTGAGGGGTCTTCTACATCAACAATAAGATCATATCCCACAGATTGTAAGGCTTTGCGTAACTCAAGAGGTGTTACAGAGGGTTCATATTCTACCAGAACAGAACTGCTAGCGAAGTTTACACTGGCCTTATGCACTCCTTCGGTATGATCGAGGATAGATTCTACGCTGGAAGCACAGGCAGCACAGGTCATACCACTTACAGGAAAGGCCTGTTTTACTGCTTTTTCCTTTTGGATTTCTGGTGCCTTTATATCTGTAGTATCCATAAATGATCTTGCTTTTATTGAACACTACAAAAGTCGCAACGGGTGCGGTCATACCTGTTACATAATCTTGTCTATGGGTTACATGATTTGGTCAAAGGCTATCCAGAGAAGAGCGGCCAGGTTTTTTAGACTTTTTAAAAGCGGTTGGGGTCATACCCGTTTCCTTTTTGAATTGGGCCGAAAGATGGGCTACACTGCTGTAATTCATTTGAAAGGCAATCTCTGAAAGAGTTGCCTCATTGTAGAAAAGCAATTCTTTTACCAGTTCTGTTTTCTGAAGGGTGATAAACTTTTCAATGGTGATACCCTCAACAGAAGAAAACAAACGACTCAGGTAACTGTACTCATGTTGTAACTGCTCAGACAGAAAAGTGGAGAAGTTTACTTGGAGAGGTTCCTTTTTATGATGGACTTGTTCTACAACCAGGGTCTTGATCCGTGAGATCAAAGCAGATTTTCCACTTTCGAGCAATTCAAATCCCAAGGCTTGTAGCTTATGTGAGAGCTCTGCTTGTTGGCTTATGTTTAGCTCATTGTTCAGGCCTACCTCACCCAATTCCACCTTTGTGTATTCAATATCTAGCTCATCAAGCAAATCCACTACAGCCGTAATGCAACGTGGGCAGACCATATTCTTTATGTGAAGTAAGGGTTCATTTTGCATGAGGGTTCAAAACTCGTAAAAAAAGGCTTAGGAAAATAGATTCTTTGATTGACATGATGCTCTACGCGAAAAGGTAGCTCGAAATCGTTATCGTCTTGAATTGAAAACTCAGTTACTCCGTAGAAAGTCATTTCAAGCTATTTTATCTAGTGACTATTACTACAGTTTTAGGCTCTGTACCCTTTTTAGTTTTGGAGATATGATTATTCTTTAAACGCCCTTCTCACATTCTTGAAACCTCTGACCGTTTCCGCAAAACCATCTAATAGGTATCTGGAGAAATATAGCCCTCCTACTATCAAACCGCCAATAAGTAACGCTTTAGCAATTCGCTTTTGTTTTTCATGCGTTACACCAAGTCTCTGAAAATACTTCTCTTTAAGTTTTTCTTTCGTCATTATTCTGATAAGATCATTCTTACTTACTCAAAAGGAATTCTGTTTTTGCTCTATCCGCAAAATCGCAGTATCGCCTTGATATCCTCAACCAAAAAGTTCGAAATTGATCCTGTTAGCTCCACAGTATACAATAATCTATTATTGTATTTCAGAATTAAAAAAAGGGAACACAATTGTTCCCTTTTTTATAGTTCTTACTCTAATACTGCTTTAGATAATATCTCAACAAATCAGTAGTAGTAACTATACCCACTACTTCTCCATCCTCCTCTACTGGTAAGGAATGATAATCTGCTTCTGCTAGAACCTCCGCTACCTCTTTGATAGAATCAGACACATTAACTGTTCTCGGGTTTCGAGTCATTACTTGTTCTATACTCAACATATTAATAATGGACTCATCAATTCCATCTTGATTCTCAAAAAGAGCTCCAAATGTGAGACGGTTAATATCTGTTGTACTGATAATCCCGACTATTTTACTGCCCTCAAGTACTGGCACATGGCGCACGTGGTTTTTACGTACAATTTCAATTACATCCTTTAAAGTTTGATTCCCTTGAACAGAAAGTAAGTTCTCTGTCATGATCTGTGATACCGCTTCTCTTTTTTTCATTTATGCTTGATTTTATGATTCTAATTGATACTCTAAAATTAGAATGGAGAACGCTTTTGAGACCTAATTTTTATCAGTTGGGAATATGATTTTTATCAGCTGTTGTAAGGCACGCAAAAAGAAAAAGCCCGAATAAATCCGGGCTCTTTCAAAATGGAATGTTGTTATTTATTTAATTACCTAAGGCAGCTTTTGCCGCTTCCACGTTCTTTTTACTATTGCCAACAAATATTTTATCACCTAACACTATTACGGGCCTCTTTAAAAAGGTATACTCGCTTATAATAAGTTTTTGAAAGTCTTCCTCGCCCAGTTCTTTTTCATGGAGTCCCATACTTCTAAACTTCATGGCTCTGCGGCTAAAGAGCGCTTCATAGGATCCTGCTAAGTTTGCCATTGCTTCCAACTGACCCATTGTAATTGGATCAGTTTTAATATCCTGTAAATTTACATCAGCAGGAGGATTTAGCTCCTTTATAATCCGCTGGCAAGTGCTACAAGTAGAAAGGTGAAATAATGTTTTCATTCTTATATTTTATCAAACAACAAAAATAAAACACTCGCCCTATTTAGCTGCACCATTTTTAATTTCTACAATTTGATCCATAATGGCATTTGCTTCCGCTTGTTTTAGGTCAGACTTAGCTCTATCTGAATGAGATAAAGCATGTGCCTCTTTCAGTAGTTTTTCGTATTTCTTCATTAACTTTTTCTCGGTTGATCCTTTTCCAAATCCAAACATGATTATTTTTTTATTGATTAAACATCTTTTCCAATAGCTCTACTCGATAACCGAAAATCTTTTTAAGTTGAGGCTTGATCATAATAGGGTGGAGCATTCGCCCTAAAAAGCCTACCGGCAACTTGTAAGAGACTTTATCCGTCATAAACACACCTCCTTCCTTTTCTACAAAGTGATGTTCATGATGCCACATACTGTAGGGTCCAAACCGTTGTTCGTCTACAAAAAAAGATTGATCTTCTACATGCGTTATTTCCGTAACCCACCCTGATTTAACACCCGGAAACAAAGCAATCTGGTAAGATATGATTTGCCCTGGGTACATCTTTTTGGGTTCTCCTGATGTAATTTTGAAACCCATATGTGCCGGAGTGATTTTGGCCAAGTTAGCCGGGGAAGAAAAAAAATCCCACGCTTCTTGCAGGCTTATATTTAATTGCTGCTCTACGTAGAGCGTATATATGCCAGAATGCTTTTTGAAGTGTATCATTATTCAGTTAAATGAATAATAAAAACACCTTAAGAATAGAATTTGTTTGACATAAAACAAATAAACCCCGATTAAATCGGGGTTTATGCTAGTTTTCGTCAGGCTCTTTATAAACCTTCTTAGAAGTTGTAGGCCAAACCTAGAGTAACGCCTAATCGATAATACCTTTGCCGTATAGCTTGTTGTTGTAAGCTTGAATTCAGCTGAAAACTACTCACTGCGTTCAAACGCATACTAATACTCCTACTTAAATAACAATCTAAGCCTATGGAAAGTAGGTAGTTGTATTGCAAAGGTGCTACCAACTGATCTTTTAGACCCAAGTCGTTCAATTCGGTTGCCTGCGGATTTACATATCTGAAACTCGTTTGTATGGGTACTCCTATGGAGACACCTGTCTTGATCCAAGGCTTAACTCTTCCCTCCCCAAAGCGATAACCCACTGTAAATGGTATTTCAACATACTGCCAAGAGGTTCTACCGTTATTGGCTTGAGCCACACTATCATTAGACCTTGTAGCGAATGTATATTGCCAATACCCACTAAAAATAGAATCAATTACCCGCACAGAGTCTATATAGATTACATCATCAAAAGAAGAGGGTAATTGACCTCTCCCATTCGCGATAGAGGTATCTATCCGCGAGAGATCATAATCTAGATTTTCACCATATTCAGACCAGCTAATACCTGTTCCAAATGTCCAGTTTTTATCTACGAAGTAATCTATATTAAAACCTGTAGGTGTGGTGTAGATAGCCTCTTCTTCGTTGCTTCTTCTTTCTAAATAAGAGTTATTAGAGGCCGATAGAAACTTATCCGTATATGTGTAACCACCCCAAAATGAAATTGAAAACCTTTCTCTAGAAAACAGCGGGTAACCCTTATCTCCTAAGAGGAAGTCTTCATCACTTTTTTCAATAAAAGCAAAATGACTTTTTCGATTTTTAATAGAGCTAATGGGCGGTACAGAAATATCATCCATCTCCTCACCCTTTTCGTTTTCGTTCAGATAGGTATCAATTCCCTCTCCGGAGTCCTCTAAGAGAATTTTCGGATTATCTAAAGAATCATTACCGTTTAAGCCTTCCAGCTCTCCATTTGCTTCATCACCTGAGCCATTATTCTTCGGCTCATCTGAACTCTCAGACGGGTCATTTTGCCCATTAGGTTCCCCTTGGGTTTCTGGTCCTTTACTTGGATCATTGTCTTGATTTTCAATTTTCGGGTCTGGATCAGTTGCCTTTCCCATTAAGTCATCAACATTCTCGGAAGATTGAGCTTGTTCATCCTCTTTTACCGAGGCTGGACTTTCATCTCCTGATTCTCGTCTTTCCTCACCTTCTATTGTTTTATCACCCAAAAAGCTCTCGGAATTCTCGCCCAATATAGGCCTTTCTAATTCTAAATCAGTATTTTGATTTAACTCTGATTCATTCTCAGATTCTTCTATGGCTACAGTAGAAAGACTATTTACACCTTCCTCTTTTGCAACTGGAGCATTTTGATTGAGCTCAACTTGAGAAGACATTATGGAATTCTCACTTGCGGAACTTGACTCAATTACTTCATTACTTACCTCAAGCTCTGCTTCTTTAAAATTTCCATTTAGCGTTTTAGATTCTTCTTTATAGTTTTCATTGGTTACATTATTCTTCTCAAAATTTTGGTTTTCTATAACAGGAACGCTTTCTGCGGGAACGGTATCCTGTTGTGTAGAATTCCACCAAAACAACGGAATTGAAATAACTGCTAAGCCAATGAGTAAGGATAAACCCAACTTTTTGGAGATCAAGCCGCCTTTATTCGGCATTTCTTTATCTAAAAGCACCTGAGCCCGCTCCCAACCTGCTTTTTTTAGATTTTCGGGAAATTTCTTATCCCCGAGCTTCTCTTTATATTTATCGTCTATCCAATTCACGCTTTTCTCATTCCAAATTCATTATTCGCTAAATGGGTTTGCAGCTTTTTTCTCGCTGCGGCCAAGTGTCGTATCGAAGATCTTTCTGAAATACTTAATATCTGTGCTATCTCTTTATGTGAATAACCGTCAATAGCATAGAGATTAAACACCGTTCTTTCCGACTCTTTAAGAGAATCCATTAGATGCTCTAGATACTCTGCTTCAATCCAATGATCATCCTCATTACTATCTTGTACTACGGAAAGGTTCTCAAAATTCTCCGTCTCATTTTCAAATATTTCTAATCTTCTTCTTTTCTTTCGATAGGCATCAATAGCCTCATTTACCGTTATTTTTTTAAACCATGGAGTAAAAGGATACTCCGGGTTGTAGGTATCTAGCTTCTTTAAAACTTTGATAAAAGCTAGATTTAATATTTCCAGAGCCTCATCATGATCCTTTTCATATCGGACACAAATACTCATCATGCTATTAAAGCAATAGTCGTATAAGTGGAATTGTGCTTTCCTCTTATTCTTTAAGCATCCGTGTATGATATTTACGATATCGCTCACAAAATCAGTTCCCTATATATTTTAAGTTTAAAAAAAAGAAGAATAAGGCTTACTCCATAGAGGGCTTTATTCTTCTTAAACCTACCACCTATTTATTTCCAGTTTATGGTGATAAACTGAAAATTCGTTTTCGATTGAAATGATATACATACCTGTTTTTATTGTGGATACATCAATCGTTATAATTTCTTCTTTTCTTATTTTACGTTGTCCCTCTTGAATTAAAGCTCCTTTCAAGTCCTTAATACTCCAGTTTATATTACCAAACGCCTTATTAGAAAATTCTAAATTCAAATACCCGTTTGCTGGATTGGGGTAAATGTTTGTTGCTTTTAATGAATTTTCAAAGAGAGAAATTGTTTCAGGGTTTAAAACCCTTAAAACAAATCCATTGGTGTTTATTCCATTGAGATTACCATTTACATCCACAACTATGCTATCGCAAAATGTGCTTACACAACTATCTAAATTCTGGTTGGTTGATGTAAGTGTTAAACACAGGTTGTAGCTTCCTGGCACTGCATAATTATGTATTGGATAAGCTTGGGTAGAGGAAGAACCATCTCCAAAATCCCAGAAATAACGATTAATAAAATTTGGGTCATTGTTCGCTGGGTTAGACATATTCCAGATGTAAACATTACCAGGATATGAATTAACAGTATCTATGATATAAGATACATTACAAAACCCAGTATCTGGTATGATTGTAATTTGTTTACATGTACTATTTGTACAAACTATGTTTCCTAGTGAATCATATACATTAATAGTAAGACAAGCCGTATAGGTTTGAGCGGATGAGTAGGTATGCGAAACTGAGGAGCCTCTTTCTATTGGGCTACCATCTCCAAAATCCCAAAAAACAGTGTCAGTGAAGCTTCCACTCGGAGCTTGGAAAGTACTAGAATCTATAAAGTCAACAAGCCTTGGATTAAGAGAATCTATTTGATACCCGAAATTTGCATTGCAACTTATTGGAGTTGCCACATTAACTGACAAGCATGTGGTATCCGTACAAATGACCTGCAACGAAACAGAATCAATCGCTTCAAAAGTCAAGCAGACTAAATAGGTTCCATTTTGTGCATATGTATGAGACAATGCACTTGAATTAAAACTTGAATCCATCGTTCCATCTCCAAAATCCCAAGTAGATCTTGTTATCGCTCCTGGAAATATGCTAGAAGCTGAGCTTAAATCGGTAATGTCAATTTTTAAGGAATTTAGTGAATCTGCTATCCAGGAAAAGCTTGCTTGACACGAACTATTATTGATTACAACCAAAGAATCGCAAAAGCTGTTACTACACTTAAAATTCCCTACACTATCAGTAACTATAATATTTAAACAAACAACATAAGTTCCTGATTGCCCATAAGTATGAACAGGGTTGATATTAAGAGAACTGTTTCCATCATCAAAATTCCATGCATAGCTAATGGAATCCGTAGGGTTTAGTCCAGAAAGGGTTGAAGAATCTGTAAAAAATATTTGGAAAGGGCTGCTAGCCAAAGATGAATAGACAAAGTTTGCTTGGCAGTTTTGCGAACGCACTGAACCAATACAGATCAGTGTTAATGCTAAAATGGTAATTGCTTTTTGCATACTACATAAATACGATAAGTCTTTTTAAACGCACCTTTTTATTGAGGCTTAACCCCTTTCAATTAGAATACGAATATGAACTAGGATATAGGACACTATAACTTAAAAACTTTGAATCGAATTGAACAGTATCCTAATAAAAAGAAAAGCCTCTCAAAATGAGAGGCTTGTAACTTAACTGCAATAAACCAACTGACCTATCTTAAAAGTTGAATTTTATGGGTTGAAACTTTTGTTTCAGATTTCACATGGATAATATAGGTTCCTGATTTCATATCCAATAAGTTAATATCTGTTTCAGCTTGTTTGATACTATCTGTTCTCAGCAGTTTGCCATTTAAATCATATAAATACCACCTTGTATCACTTTCTATGGCAGCAGAACCAAGATCTAAAGTAATATACGATTTAGCAGGATTTGGGTATAAGGATGTGCTTGGCTCCAAATAATCGCTTAAACCTATATTCGGAGCTACTACATTTAAGGTAAAGCCAGTTCCGTTTTTAAAATACATATTGCCTAAAGAGTCAACCCCCATAACTCTGCAATAGGTATCTATGCAAGTGTCAAGAGTTTGATTTATTGACGTGATCGTTAAGCAAACATTGTATAAACCTTGGTTTGCATAATTATGAGTTGGATACTGTTGGTTGGAAGTACTTCCATCTCCAAAATCCCATAAATAAGTAGTTTGATACTGACTTCCGTTTGATGGAGTCGAATTATTTATGATTACAATATTACTGGATGAGCTATTGGCACTATCCACTTTGAATTGAGCATTACAAAAAGGAACATATATCAAATTGATTGAATCTACTACTACCGAATCACAGAACATACTGTTGCAAGAAATACCGGTTATAGAATCGGTTACTTGTCTTTGAATACAAACAACATATGTACCTTCCTGGTTGTAAGTGTGTGTCACATTAGGCCCAACTCCTGAAGCACCATCGCCAAAATCCCAAGTGTAAATAGAATAAGAGTGAGGAAGACTCAAAGAAGTTTGATTAAAATTTATGGTGTGTTGAGTATACTGATCTTGATATTGATTAAACCCAGCATCGCATTTAATCATTGAATCTACAAATACGGTATCGCAATCCGTAGCACTGCAGACTGTATTACCCATAGCATCTTTAAAATCTACGGTTAAACATACTCCATATGTACCTGAAGAAGCATACGTGTGTGACGGATTAGATTGTGTAGAGCTATTTCCATCCCCAAAGTCCCAAGAGTATGCTATGCTTTGATAATTAAAATTTGATATTGCGTAGGTACTAAAATCAAAAGATGAAGGTGTTGCCCAATTCCCTTGTATATTGATGTTATTAATACAAGCAGAATTTAACACTACCGAATCGCAATACGTATCTGTACATAAGGTTACATTATTAATAGAATCAAATACGGTTACGGTAAGACAAACCGAATAAGTTCCTAACTGAGAATAATAGTGAGTCGGACTTGTACCCCCTTGTTGCGAAACACCGTCTCCAAAAGTCCAACTGTAATTTACATATTGCCCAGGAACAGCTGTTGAAGTGGAGGTATTGTGAAAATTTATACCGGATAAATACAACTGGCTTGGAGAAGATACAAATCCCGCTTGACAACTCTGTGCTTTGGTAATAGTGCTGCCAAATGCAATAAGCAAAATAGCAAGTAAAGTCTTTTTCATAATGGGTAGGTTTTACTGTTTATATCAGCAATACGCCCAATTTATATATTGTAGTGACACCAAATTACTCTCAATTAGCAAAGGGCATAGTTAGCTAAATAATGGAACGTACAAATCAAAAAATAGCAAGAAAAAAATGTTGATCCGCTAACTAATTATACCTGGGGGAAGACGATAACCTTCAATTCAAATTCACACGATAAAGCAATAATTAATGGTTAAACTCAACATCAAATGCAGTATAATCAGTGTTCTACATTATTCTTACTTATTGGCCGCAACCAGTAATCTAAAACAAAAAATGCCCGGATTTCTCCAGGCATCTTTTTCTTCATGTTAGGTATAAAAGGACCGATTTTTATTTTAGAATTTGAAGCTTTTGATTCGATACTGCTGCTCCATTTTCTATGGTAAGTAAATAAATACCATTGCTTAGCCCACTAACATCTATTGTAGTTTGGATATCAGAGGCATTTCCATTGGCAATATTCACTCCTTTTAGATCGTATAAACTCCAAGTAGTTTCACCTACCAGTTGAGTTCCTAAGTCTAAAGTAATTGCTCCCGCAGATGGATTTGGATAAATGCTAACATCGTTTAATACGGTTTCATTTAAACCAATACTGGCTGGGTCTAAAATATTCAAAGTAAAACCTGGGCCATTTGTTTTGAAAGTCACCTGTCCTAAAGAATCAACTCCTAAAGTATGGCAATATGTATCTGTACACGTATCAAGATTTTGATCTACAGAAATTATGGTTAAACAAAGATTGTAAAGACCACTGCTGGCATAAGAGTGTGTTGGGAATTGTTGAGTAGACGAGCTTCCATCTCCAAAATCCCATAAATAAGTTGTTACATATGACGCACTAGTTAGTGGAGTAGAGTTATTGTATACGTTAATTGCAGCAGCACTAGAGGTAGTTGTATCTACCCAATAAGAGGCTGTACAAAATGTTGGATTACTAGACCCCATAGCATATACAGAATCACAAAAAGAACTAAGGCAAGAATCTCCTGTAAGTGTATCCATGCTAAACATAGTTAAACAAACAGCATACTGACCACTAGCACTATAAGTATGAGTTGGGTTTAATCCAGTTGCAAAACTACCATCTCCAAAGTTCCAGCTATAGTTCACATAATTTGAACCCCCACTCTGAGTAGACGTATTTGTGAAATCCACAGTATTTCCCGCAGAAGATGTGGAGGTGAAAGAAGCTGCACAACCTAAACCACCGCTAGAATTTACTACAATAGTATCACAATACATATCGTTACACAAAACACCATTACTATCTTGAACACTGATAGTAAGGCAAACACCATACATACCTCCATTGTTATATGAGTGATTTATAAGCATGGTAGTTGAAGTATTAAATGTGTTTCCATCACCAAAATCCCATGAATAAGATACCCAGGTTCCAGGTAAATTAGAATGCGTAGAGGTATTCACAAACTGAACCAAATATGGGTTTGCAGAAGTACCCGAAAAAGTAAAAGATGCTGCGCAATTCTGCGCAAAAGCACCTGCTGTAATCAGCAAGGATAAAATTGTTGTTGTAATTAGTTTTTTCATAATAGTTGTTTTTGTTCAATTGGGAATTTAAATTTTTTACTAAATCCCCTCTGGTTATAATACGTTTCGTATTGGGAAAAAAGGACAACAATCCGATCATTTTTGCTGGACTAACCAAAAACCACCTAAAATCGAAGGTTTATACGACTTTCAAAATAGGTCGCTCGCTAAATTAAGAGCTACGTGATTAAAACAGGTTCAAAAGAAAAATGCCCGGATTTCTCCAGGCATCTTACTCTTCATATCAAGTATAAAGGAACTGATTCTTATTTCAGAATTTGAAGCTTTTGGTTGGATACTGCTGCTCCGTTTTCTATAGTAAGTAAGTAAATACCATTGCTTAACTCACTAACATCTATCGTAGTTTGAATGTCAGAAGCATTTCCATTGGCAATATTCACGCCTTTAAGATCGTATAAACTCCAAGTAGTTTCACCTACCAGTTGAGTTCCTAGGTCTAAAGTAACTGCTCCAGCAGATGGATTAGGATAAATACTAACATCGTTTAATACCATTTCATTTAAACCAATAGTAGCTGGGTCTAAAATATTTAAAGTAAAACCAGGGCCGTTTGTTTTGAAGTATACATTCCCTAAAGAATCAACTCCTACGGTATGGCAATATGTATCTGTGCACGTATCAAGGTTTTGATCTACTGAAGTGATGGTTAAACAAAGATTGTAAAGACCACTACTCGCATAAGAATGTGTTGGGAATTGTTGTGTTGAAGAACTTCCGTCTCCAAAATCCCAGAAATAGGTGGTTACATATGATGCGCTGGTTAAAGGAGTGGAATTGTTATAAATATTAATGGCTGCTGCACTAGAGTTAACCGTATCTACCCAATAAGAGGCTGTACAAAATGTAGGTGCCGGATTACTAGAACCACTAACTACCACAGAATCACAGTACGTACTTGTGCAAACTACACCAGCACCACCACTATCAATAACAGTAACCGTTAAGCAGG
>CAZAJG010000051.1:0-30563 GCA_964485405.1 uncultured Owenweeksia sp.
CCGTTGATTTCATTTCCGGCCCTAGAGCTTTATTTACGTTATGGAATTTACTGAAAGAAAATACGGGTTGTTTAATAGCCCATCCATTTCGTTGAGGATTAAACTGAAAATCCTTCACTTTATTTTTACCAAGCATCACCTTTGTAGCATAATTAACATATGGCTCTTTGTAAGCTTTGGCAATAAATGGAACTGTTCTAGATGCTCTTGGGTTGGCTTCAATGATGTATACAACATCATCCTTAATGGCAAACTGAATATTAATCAGACCTACCGTATTTAAAGCTTTTGCAATTTTACGAGTATGATCTTCAATTTGTTGCATCACCAAATCTCCCAAGTTAAAGGGTGGTAAGGTCGCATTACTATCTCCAGAATGAATACCACAAGGCTCAATGTGCTCCATAATACCCATAATGTAAACGTCCTCACCATCGCAGATAGCATCTGCCTCTGCTTCTATGGCGCCATCCAGATAATGATCTAATAACACGCGATTACCAGGGATAGTTTTAAAAAGCTCCACTACATGATGCTCTAATTCATCCTGATTGATGACAATTTTCATACCCTGACCTCCTAATACATAAGATGGACGAACCAGAATTGGGAATCCTAATTCATTGGCTAACTCTCTAGCCTCTTCCGCATTTGTGATTACACCAAATCTTGGATATGGAATCTTATTCGTTTTCAATAACTCCGAAAATCTACCTCTATCCTCTGCTAAGTCTAACGAGTCAAACGTAGTTCCTATAATCTTAATTCCATATTTATCTAGCTTTTCCGCTAGTTTAAGAGCTGTTTGCCCTCCTAGCTGTACAATAACACCTTCGGGCTTTTCATGAAGAATAATATCATAAATATGTTCCCAAAATACGGGTTCAAAATACAATTTGTCGGAAGTGTCAAAATCGGTAGAAACTGTTTCTGGATTACAGTTGATCATAATGGTTTCATAACCACATTCTTTAGCTGCTAAAACTCCATGTACACAACAATAGTCAAACTCAATACCTTGACCAATACGGTTTGGGCCCGAACCGAGTACCACAATTTTTGGTTTATCCGATCTCTCACTTTCGTTTTCTGAGAATCGCTTCCCATCCACCTCCATTTCCATTTCAAAAGTGGAATAATAGTAGGGTGTTTGTGCTTGGAATTCTGCTGCACAAGTATCCACCAATTTCCAAACTCTATTAATTCCTTGGTCTGTTCTAAGTGTATGAACTTCGCTTTCCAAACAGCGCATCATATGTGCGATTTGACGATCCGCAAAGCCTTTTATTTTTGCCTCAAAGAGTAATTCTCTTGGCAATGAGTTGGGTGTGTACTTTTCAATCTCAGATTGAATGTATACCAACTCTTCTATCTGCCTTAAAAACCACATATCAATTTTTGTGATATCGTGGATCCGTCTTAACGGAATACCTAACTGAATAGCATCGTAGATCACGAATACGCGATTCCAACTCGCTTTTTCCAACATCTCCAAAACATGATCCTGATCTGTGTATCCTTTTCCATCTGCTCCTAAACCATTTCTCTTCACTTCAAGGGATTGTGCTGCTTTGTGCAAAGCTTCTTGGAAAGATCTACCAATTCCCATCACCTCGCCAACAGACTTCATCTGAATGCCTAGCCTTCTATCTGAACCTTCAAACTTGTCGAAGTTCCATCTTGGAATTTTAACAATTACATAGTCCAAAGTAGGCTCAAAATATGCCGTAGTCGTTTTGGTAATTTGGTTCATCAACTCATCTAGGTGATATCCTATCGCCAACTTCGCTGCGATTTTAGCTATTGGATAACCAGTAGCTTTAGAAGCTAAAGCGGATGACCTGGATACTCTAGGATTAATTTCTATCGCTACTATATCCTCCTTATCGTCATTACTCACTGCAAATTGAACATTACATCCACCCGCAAAAGTTCCGATAGAGCGCATCATTTGGATGGCCATATCTCTCATTTTCTGATAGGTAGTATCTGACAAAGTCATTGCTGGAGCAACGGTGATAGAATCACCTGTATGAATACCCATTGGATCCATATTTTCGATGGAACAGATAATAATTACATTATCATTTGCATCTCTCAAAAGTTCTAGCTCATACTCTTTCCATCCCAAAAGAGCTTTATCAATCATTACTTCATGGATTGGAGAGGACTCAAGTCCTCTGCTCAATGCCTCTTCAAATTCACTCTTTTCGTGCACAAAAGTAGCTCCAGTACCACCAAGGGTAAACGAGGCTCTGATACAGAGTGGAAAACCAAAATCTTGAGCTATTTCCTTCCCTTTAAGGAAAGATTTAGCCGTTTGAGAAGGAGCTACTGGGATTTCAATTTGCTCCATTAACTCTCTAAACTCCTCTCTATTCTCCGTGATATTGATGGCATCGATATCAACACCTATGATTTTCACATTATGTTCTTCCCAAACACCCATTTTATCCGCTTCAATACACAGATTAAGAGCAGTTTGCCCACCCATGGTAGGGAGCACTGCATCTATGTCATGTTTGGATAAGATTTCTTCTATAGATTCAACTTCAAGAGGAAGCAAGTAGATGTTGTCAGCTACAACTTCATCGGTCATGATTGTAGCAGGGTTTGAATTAATCAATGTAACCTCTATACCTTCTTCTCTAAGAGAACGAGAGGCTTGAGATCCTGAATAATCAAACTCACATGCCTGACCAATAACGATTGGGCCACTTCCAATTATTAAAACTGATTTGATTGAGTTGTCTTTTGGCATTTTGTAAACTATTGAAATTTATTGGGATACAGAAAAACAAAAAAAAAGGTGTTACCAACGGCAACACCTTAAATATTATGAACTAAAAGAACATCCTAACCTTTATGATTTCCATCATGAGAAACAGTTAATCTTTTACGGCCTTTCGCTCTGCGCAAAGCCAATACTTTACGTCCGCTGGCGGAAGACATTCTTTCACGGAATCCGTGTTTATTTTTTCTCTTTCTGTTCGAAGGTTGATAAGTTCTTTTCATCGCTATATATCTTTACCTAGTCTTTTCTCTGTCTATTTTCGGGCTGCAAATATAAGAGAAATTTGATAGTCTACACTCTTTTTAGAATAAATTTCCTTTTGCTCTTTCAAAAATAATTATTCTTCCGAGAGTGTCAATTTTATCTGTTCATCTACTAACGCTAAACCAGCTTCAAAGGAGCGTGGATTATAGCCTAACTCGTTAATTGCTTTATCCAATACAAAACCTGTTTTGGGTGGTCTTTTGGCGGCTTGATTCAGGGTAGATGAACTAACAACGTTAAGCTTGGATTGATCTAAGTTCCAAAATGCACCTACTCGTTGAACCAGTTCTAAAACACTCATCATATCCTTACCTGAAATATTATAAATTCCAGAGGCGCTTTGTTCAGCTATTAAGATGCAGCCATCCGCAAGGTCTTCCGCTAAAGTGGGTGTTCTAAATTGATCGTCTATCACATTCATGGGTTGACCTTTCTCCAATGCCCCCTTTGCCCAAAGAACAATGTTTGAGCGGCTCATTTCCTCTGCAACTCCATAAACCAATACGGTGCGCGCAATAGACCAGGTTAAATTACTCTTCATCAATAGCTTTTCAGCTAACCACTTAGATTTACCGTAGTATGATAAAGGGTTTGCTATAGCTTCTTCACGGTAAGGACCATCTTCTCCATCAAAAATAAAGTCTGTTGAAAGGTGTATAAGATGTACTTGCTCTTTTTCACATGCCTCAATCAAATATTCAACAGCGCTAACATTTAGCTTATCACAACCTTCTTTATCTGATTCACACTGGTCCACGTTTGTCATGGCAGCAGTATTGATGACTACATTTGGTTTGTGCTCCGATATAGTTTTGAGAACGGTATCACGAGAAGTTATATCCATATCTGCATATGAATAACCTTCTTTATCCAACAAGCGATTTTCTCCTCTTGAAGTAGCAACTAAGTTTATTTCCGGCTTGGCTTTGAGCTTGTGAATTAGCTTTTGTCCTAAAAGCCCGTTAGAACCCGTTATTAATATTTTCATATTCAGAATAAAATGTTCTTTATCAGAGGGATTTGGGCTTTATAAAGGCTAGTACCAGATAAATGATAACAGGAGAACCGAATCCCAGTATAGTAGCTATTACAAAAAGTAATCTCAGGTTTGCTAGATCAACACCAAAACGGTCAGACAACCATAAGCATACTCCTAACAATTTTCTTTGTCTCATTCGTGCAACATTTTGTTTAATGATTCTATCTCTTCCGGTTTTCCTAAAACAAAAAGCCTACTGTTTGGGGTGAGTGTTAAGTCTCCGCCAGGGTTTATGATATACTCATTATCCGGGGTTTTAACACCAATTATAGAGCAACCCGTAGTTTGCCTTAGACTCAAGTTTTTGAGTTTTAAACCTTCAATATTATCCGTAAGTTGACTTACACGTATTTCTTCTAAATTTATAGAACTACTGCCTTCTACAGAGAGAAAATCTAAAAATTCTACAATGTTCGGAGAAACTACAAGTGTTGCCATATGCGCCCCACCTACACCCTCAGGCATAACCACCGCATTAGCACCTACACGTTTCAGTTTTTTCTCAGCGCTCTGATTAGAGGCTCTCGTAATTACTCTTAAATCAGGGTTTAGCCCTTTCGCGGAAATCACCACATACAGATTATCCGAATCTTTGCTCAAGGTGGATATTAAGGCTTTCGCTCTATCTATTCCAGCTGACCTTAGGGCATCATCAGAAGTAGCGTCTCCATGAATATAAAGGGATTTACCATCGTTTAAAAATTGCTGGATGGTATCTTCATTATTTTCTAAAACCAGAATTTTTTCACCATAAGCTTCTAATTTTCTTGCTGCTCGTCTACCGTTTCTTCCAAATCCGCAAATAATAATATGACCGGATAAATTTTCAATCGTATTACTCAATCTGTATTTTTTTACGTGTTGCTTAAACTCACCTGATAGAATGGAGCGTGAAATTACGGAAATACCGTACGCAAAAGTTCCAAAGCTGCTAATGATCAAAAAAGTGGTGAATATTTTACCCTCTTCGGTGAGGGTTTTAACCTCTGCAAAACCAACCGTGCTTAGAGTTATAACGGTCATATAAAAGGCATCTAAAAAATTATAGCCTTCAATAAGGATATAACCCGCCACTCCACCTCCCAAAAGGATTAGTAGAATAAAAAGAGCAAAATAAACTTTCTGAAAAACGTTGAACTTACCCACCTTTATAGATCCAGAACGGAAGTGCGTTTACTTTTTGTATAATCTTTTATTTTGATCCAAAATGCTAAAAATAGATAAACCAAAAAAGATGAGCCTAGTGTGAAGAAGGATCCATAAATGAAGTACATCCTAACCACAGAAGGACGTATTCCAATTCTTTCCCCTACTCGGCTGCATACCTCAAAGCCTCGTCTTTCGCAATATTCTCTAAATCTTTCGATCATTTTTTAAGCAAATGAATTCCAATGTTGCAATTTAAACATTTTTTGAGCTTACAATAATTATCATGGAGTTGTATGGTTGCTTGAGAACGATAAGCCGATTGGTTGTTGATGTTTAAAGCCACATACTTTCTACTCACAGCGTTATTTTCTCCTGGTAACTGATCTAAAAGATCAAGCGCTCTTTGATGATAAAAAGGTTGATCCTTAAGCTTACCATATAGAAAGAGAAAGGGTACTACAACATTACTAACAAGCCTACGAATAAAGTCTTCTCCTAAAGCTCCCGAGAATGTTTTTGTCTCCTTTGCGAAACGATAATGGTTTGTCCAATACTCAGATACCTTTATATCGAATAATTCATAAAGCTTTGGGATGGATCCTGTTTCTAGCACCTTCGAAAATAGGTTTTCCCGGGCTTGCCATAAAGATGCTAATTGTGCTATTCGAAGAGAAGGAAAACCTTGAGGTCTAATTCTAGAATATTTCCAATTTACTGGAAGCATGGGCTCTAGGCGATACTTACTTTTTAAAAATTTATATTCTTGAGCAAGCTTCTTTGAATAATCGTCATTAGATGAGTTCAACATTCCTGCTGTCCCAAACAATAAGGCTTCCAGTTGAAAGTGGTTATCCAAATGTTTAGAAAGTATCTTCTGAGGTAGTCTTTCTGATAAATCCAGCATGGGTGCTGTGTTTACTCTTAGACCAAATCCTCTAGTTAGCCAGCGGTAAAAGGTCTCGTTCCAGTCTTGTTTTGTCTCTTTTAAAATAGCAGATAGAACGAGGGTTTTATTTTCCAACCTTTCAATCAGAACCCTATCTAACATATTGTCGATAACAAAGTTAGGTGTGTGCTTAATTTGGTTTGCACAGGGAATAACTAAAGAGTTACTTAGAAAAGCTTCATATCTAGCAAACAGTTCTTTTGGAAACCGTTCCTCCAAAACCAAAGTAGGAAGTACGTTTTTATCTCCTTTTAAAAAAACAGCTTTATCATGACTGTAAACCACATGAAGAATTACGTTTTGATACGTAGCATCATTTTGGTGACCATGTTGATACCAATCTGAACTTTTGACGTGAATCTCTACATGACCCGCCCATATTTGATCTCCAATTTGAATTCTTGCATTTTCAAAATCAGGGCCTGCGTTTGGGTTGTGTATTCCACCATGAATAATATGAATACTTTCTCCATCACTGGTTTTTAGATGTCTGAGATCAAAATTGTTGAACTTCCATAAATAATGGAGAAACTCTTCTGTCATATTAACTATTCTTCTTTAAACATAGCTGTCTTGATCTCTTCCCCTTCTTTAACATAGCCTCTAAACATGCCCGAAGTATTAAAAACCATACTTATATTTCCTGCTCTATCAAGAGCTATAATTCCTCCGGAACCTTTTGCGACTACCAACTTTTTCAAAACTACCTCTTCTGCAGCTGCTTTTAGAGAAAGTTTAGCATACTTCATTAATGCGGAAATATCGTAAGCTACATTATACCGAATAAAGAATTCGCCATGGCCTGTTCCACTGACGCCACAAGTAGAATTATCTGCATAGGTGCCTGCTCCAATTATTGGAGAATCTCCTATTCTACCATATCGTTTCCCAGTCATGCCACCAGTAGAAGTCCCTGCTGCAATATTCCCTTCTCTATCCAAAGCCACGCACCCAACGGTTCCGAACTTCCAATCTTGATTTTTATCGGAAAGAGAACCCGTTTTCTTTTTAAATTTCTTCAGGCTTTTCAGCCTTTTCTGAGTTTTAAAATACGCATTATCTACGGTGTCTAAACCTTGACCTTTTGCAAACTCCTCTGCTCCTTTTCCACTAAGCATTACATGTGGAGAGTTTGTCATTACTTCAACAGCCGCAAGTATTGGACTCTTAATTTTACTAATTCCGGTTACAGCGCCAGCATTGAGATTCCTTCCATCCATTACCGATGCATCAAGTTCATTGGTTTCTTCCCAGGTAAAAACGGCTCCTTTTCCTGCATTGAATAGAGGTGATTCTTCAAGCATTTGGATTACGATGGTTACAGCACTCAAAGCAGAACCTCCTTCTTTCAGAACTTTCTCTCCCTCTTGTAGTGCTTCTCTCATTTTTTCATGATACTCTTTTTGTTCTTCGAGACTTAACCTTTGAGGGGTAATATTACCCGCTCCTCCATGTAACACGAGAGCATAATGCTGGGAAAAGGTCAGTTGTGTCATCAGCATTAAAAGCAATAAATAGATTTTCTTCATAATTTTAAAACACAATAATTTAGTCAAGTTAATAGATTGACTCAAACTTGGAGTAGATATTTTTGATTAAATCAATGTTTAAACATTGATGTTTGAACTTACATTTGTTGTATATTTAAAATTCAAATTATGGAAGCAACTATATATACAGCAATCGACACAAAAGGAAAATGGACGAATGACGCGGTTCACTCCGATATTAATTTTAGCGTTAGTCACTTGGTTATATCTAAAGTAAACGGAACGTTTGAATCTTATTCCGGAAACCTCAATAATGAAACAGGCGAGTTTAAAGACAGTAAGCTTGAATTTGATATTCAAGTGGATAGTATTAACACCAAAAATGAGATGAGGGATAATCATTTGAAAAGTGATGACTTTTTCAATGCTGAAAAACACCCAACAATTCATTTTGTTAGCACTCACGTACAAGATGCTGGTGAAGGAAAGTTCTTAATTAAAGGAGATTTATCCATTAGAGAGATTACAAAAGAAGTGGTTTGGGAGGCTTATCTGGGAGGCACTGCAGTTGATGGATATGGAAATACTAAATTAGGTCTTGAGGTATCTACAACTATTAATCGTTTTGACTACAACCTAAAGTGGAATCAGCTCACCGAAACGGGTGGTTTTACGGTGGGTAAAGACATAAGCATTATCGGCAATCTTCAATTTGCTAAGCAATAATTAGAAAATATATTAAATTTCAGGCCACGTTAATTCGTGGCCTTTAGCTTTATTATGGGAATATCGGAAGACATTAAACAAGATAAATTCAAGAGCAATCATCAAAAAGCCTTGATTAATATTTTATACACGAGCAATTGGTTAACCGAGAGGATACGAGTTTTTCTTTCTGAAGCTGGCCTTACAACACAACAGTTTAATGTTCTTCGAATTTTACGAGGTAGTTACCCTACTCCATTGAGTACATTAAAGATTAGGGAAAGAATGCTTGACAAGATGAGTGACACCTCTAGAATTGTAGATCGCTTGGTGATTAAAAAACTAGTTTCTAAAGATACCTGTGCGAGCGATAAGAGGCTTGTAGATATTTCCATCACTGAAAGAGGCTTGGCTCTTTTGGCTGAATTAGATAAAACTGAAGGTACAGAAGAGCTTCTTAAAATACTTAAACCTGAGGAAGCCGCTCAGCTAAGCGACCTTCTGGATAAAATTAGAGCGTAAATTGATTATCTCAAAATAGTGATGTTCCCCGTAAAATTATGGCTCACATTATGATAATCTACAACTACGATACGATACACATAAACCCCGCTCGTTACAGGTTCACCTTTTGATGTGCCATCCCAATAACTGTTTGCATCTGAGTGGGTCCAAAAATGCATTTCCTCTCCCCACCTATTCATAACTATAGCTTGATATTCTTTTATACCCGTTCCATAAAACTCAAAAACATCGTTGAGTCCATCCCCATTTGGTGTAAATGAATTCGGTATGTGTACCGCAAAATCATCTCTCACATACGTTTTTCGCTTTATTGTATCTGAGCAATCACCAGAATGAGCCACCTGAGTAATTTCGTGTTCTCCTGGCTGTGTAAATTGATAAAAATGACCTACACCTTCACCTGAATAAGCATCATTAACATGCCACTCTATATAAGCTGCATTCATTCCAGTATACTCCAGATTTAAAGCCGTGTTAATTGTTAGTGTATCTCCTATTTCACTCATATCTGCCTCTGGTTGGGCAATAACACTTACTTTGTGATAGAAGGTATCATTGGGACAGTCCTTATTAAAAGCTACCAAGTACAAGATCGTATCATTTCTTAAAGTAAAGTTTATCCATTTTGCGGTATCTCCATTGTTCCACGCAAAATCATCTCCAGCATAAGCTTGCAACCAAACTTCCTCATTTAAACACAGTTCATCTGGGCCATCAATAAAAGCAAGATCCGCTTCTTGAACAAAAACGCTGGTTTGTACTAAATCTCCTTGGCATCCATTGGAATCCGTTTCGATAACGGAGATGTTTATGAGGCCACTACTTTGCCCCCATGTTACGGCAATATCTTCGGTCCCCACCCCTGATAAAATGGTGCCTCCATTTACATTCCAATTGTAAGTTGATCCAATACTTCCGTTTACAGCGAAGTGAACTGTATCTCTTCCACCACAAATTGTGTCTGTGTTGTTTTGAGCAACAGCAAACAAACAGCTAAGCTGTAAAATAATTAATCCTATGATTCTCCTGGTCTTCAAGCAACTATACTAGTAATGGAATATCGATCCTGTAGAAGGTTTTGGATACACGTAAAGCACTGTAGAAGGCAGGTTAGCAGGAACACATGCAGCTGTGGAAGCGTCTGACAATGATATTATTGAAATATTTGCGGTTGAAGTATAAGCAGGTAAATTAATTGTATGTGTATTGTTGATGGCTACTATGGTATAGGTATTGGTTCCATCTGTATAGTCAACAGTCCAAGGTGAAGTTCCTGTTAAAGCCCAAGTCATCGTACCTACATCACCCAAACAAACGGAGTCTCCCGTAACAACTATAGTGGGCGCATCTTGTAGAACGATGCTCAGCGAAACGGGATCTCCAACACATCCTTTTACACTTGTTTCTACTACACTCAGGGTGTAAGTACCCGAAGTTGCTCCCCAATCTATTTCAATAACACTGTCATTTAAACTAATACTATTATCAATGGTACCTGCTGTTGTATTAGACAGACTCCAGGAATAAGTACTTGTAGGAGTTGGATTTGATACTCCATAAATCACATCTGTTGCACCGGCACAAATTGTATCCGAAATCGTGAGTTGCGCACTCAAACTGAGGGAAGCTACTGAGAACAGTAAAACTCCTAGCAGCTTACTTTTTGTTGTAGTTAATTGTTTCATTTTGATCGCTTTTATTTTTAATAATGATATATTGAATCCGTGATAATGGATGTTCCGAAATGCGAAAAATATCCGTACATAGCACCTCCTTTAGTTTCGCCTTGATTGATTACACCTACATGAAAGTTTTCACTTGAATTGGAAATGTTTAGAGTGGCACCCACTCCTATTTGACTTGTTGTAAACTCTTTTAATGCCTTCATCCATTGGCCACCAGTTCCACTAACTGTGGAAAAATCACTTGCTGTTAAAAGAGTATTGTTTCCATTGATCTCAAAACCGTTCTCTCCTCCTTGTTTCACCAAAACAATGAGATAAAAGCTCTTACTTGAAGACCGTGTAAAACTCACCTCATCCAAGCCTGTACAGCCTAAGGGTGGTAATATGGAAATACCTACTTCGCATCTAAAGCCTGTAACATGAGTTACGTATACATTTTTACTGGTTTGAATATATACTTCGCTATTCGATAAAATGATCATATGCTGTTCTCCTTTTTGTATTGTGGCAGTGGCAGTGGATGAACCATCCAAATAGATGACCGTGCTATCAGAAACTGCTGTAATAAAAACTCGATCGTCTAAGCTGGTTCCGTGATACGGATGGGTGAGAAACCCCTTGAGTACGATATACTCATTTCCAAGCTTATTAATGGGTACTATTTGATCTCCCATTAAATCTCTACACCAGGCATAGGAGGTATGCTCCACAGAATCATCAGAAATAGTGATGGCAATAGGTTTGCTGCTTTTAACCTCTGAACCATGTAAATGATCTGGCCCTAAGTAGGCAGATGCTGCAGCGGAGTATGTCTGACCTTGATTTAGCCATATTCCAAAAGTGGTGTTAGCTGCATGTCCAATAATATCATTAGAGGGTGTAATCTCAACATAAGTAGAATCTTCCGTGGCTACTATTTCGAATGAGGATTTGGCTTGTACAGCGTAGATGGTGGTATTTTCCCAAAAGGATTGAATGGGTATAATAAAATGCTCCCCCAGGGCATTACCACTCTTTAAGGTGAAAAGGTCTTGATTTCTATTCTTCCCTTGTACCTCATAGTATGCGGAGATATTTGAGGTGCTTTGGATTTTTATGCCATGGTTAAGTATGGTATTGGGCGGAGTATTTTCAATATTATGCTTTAAACTTGAAAGGTTTACGGACTTTGTTTCGCCAGAAGCTAAACTTAGTGTTATGGCTGTAAAACCAGTATTGGCGGGTTGTGATATGGTAACTGTTGTTGGCGAATCGTAAGAAGAAACTCGGAGATAAATGGCTGTATCCGCATGACCCTGTGTAATATCCGGGGCTACAAACCAGAATTCCGTTCCTATTTGGCTGTAAGCAATATTGCTAGATACAACTAGAACAAGAGAGGTAATAAAAAAGCTTATCCATTTTGGATACATAACACGTGTACTTTCATTTGGTTTGAGCTTAAGCTCAAATCAACTGAGTACACAATTCCCTTTCCCAACTAAAACAAATGTAGTAAATTACCTACAACTATGAAACGAAAAGTTTATCTTAAATAGATAGCCATCTCTTGTTGTAGAGTTTGCGCGGACTTTGCTGCCGCTTGAGCAAAATTTATACTTTGATCAGCGTAAATAATTCCTCTGGATGAGTTGATTAGTAGATTGGGAGAATCTCCCATTCCTAGCTCAACAACTTCTTTTAAACTTCCTCCTTGAGCGCCTACTCCTGGCACTAGTAAAAAGTGGTTTGGTACAATATCTCTTACTTTTTTAAGATAATCAGTTTTCGTTGCTCCCACTACAAACATCATGTTTTCATCATCTCCCCACTCCTTACTAATTTTCAATACTTTTTCAAAAAGCATCTCTCCATTCTCTAAACGTGTGGTTTGAAAATCTAATGCACCTTGATTGGAGGTAAGTGCTAACAGAATTACCCATTTATTTGGGATAGACTGAAAGGGATTTACGGAATCTGAGCCCATATATGGGGCCACTGTAATGCTGTCAAAATCTTGTACTTCTAATAATGCTTTTGCATATCTAGCAGAAGTGTTCCCGATATCTCCTCTTTTGGCATCTGCAATGGTAAAGATTTCAGGATAGTTGGTGTTTAAGTATTGAATGGTTCTTTCTAAACTCATCCAACCTTTTGTGCCATAAGCTTCGTAAAACGCTGTATTTGGCTTGTAAGCTACCGCATATTTTGCTGTAGCATCTATGATGGCTTTATTGAATTCAAATAAGGGGTCTTCTTCTTTTAAAAGATGCTTTGGAATCTTATCTAGATCGGTATCCAAACCAACGCACAACAGCGACTTCTTCTTTAAAATCTGAGCTTGTAGTTCTTTTTTAGTCATTCCAATTATACTTCAGAGCCTTCTCTTAAACGTTCAGCATTCTCTGCCATTTTCAGCTCGTCTATAAACTTTTGAATATCTCCATTGGTCACATCCGTAAGGTTATATACCGTCAGGTTTATTCTATGGTCTGTTACCCTTCCTTGGGGGTAATTATAGGTTCTAATTTTAGCAGATCTATCTCCTGTGGAAACCAATGATTTTCTCTTACTTGAAATGGCTTCGTTGTGCTTGGCTAATTCTTGTTCATAGAGCTTGGTCCTCAACATCTGCATGGCTCGTTCTCGGTTCGCCAATTGCGATCTTTCAATCTGACATACCACTACAATCCCGGATGGTTTATGTGTAAGTTGCACTTTAGTTTCAACTTTATTCACGTTTTGTCCTCCTGCACCTCCAGATCGAGAGGTTTGCATTTCTACATCCGCAGGGTTCAACTCTACATCTACATCTTCTGCTTCAGGAAGAACGGCAACCGTGGCGGCTGAGGTATGAACTCTACCTTGTGTTTCTGTATCCGGTACTCTCTGAACACGATGTACTCCAGATTCAAACTTTAAAGTTCCATAAACATCTTCTCCGTTTACTTCCAATATAACTTCTTTATACCCACCAACTGTTCCTTGGCTTACATCCAGTACTTTTACTTTCCAACCTTTCTGGTCGATATAGCGCGTGTACATTTTATATAAATCCCCAGCAAACAAAGAGGCTTCATCTCCTCCTGTTCCCGCTCTAATTTCTAAGACAGCATTTTTCGAATCTTCTGGATCTTTTGGAATTAAGAGCCATTTAATCTCTTCTTCCAGTTCTTCCATTTTTGGCAATCCTTCTTCAAGTTCCATCTGAGCCATCTCCTTCATCTCGGCATCCTTGCTATTGGATAGAATCTCCCGTGCTTCTTCAATATTTCCCTTCAAATCAAGATAAATCTTTCGAATATCCACCAAAGGTTTTAACTCCTTATACTCTCTGTTGAGTTTTACATATCGCTTCTGATCCGTTATTATATCTGGTTGAATAATCAGATCGTTCACTTCATCAAATCGTTGCTTTATGGCGTTTAATTTGTCTTCCATTCTCTTTTTACTCAATAGGTGAACTTTCCAAACTCACTTGTAATGGTCAATTTGTTCTGTTCTGATGATTCTACGCGGCCCACAATTCTCGCATCTACTGCAAAACTCTTGCTTACCTCAATAATACCTTCCGCTGCTTCAGGAGAGCAGTATAATTCCATTCTGTGCCCCATATTGAACACTTGGTACATTTCTTTCCAATCCGCTCCAGAAGCTGACTGAATTAAACGGAAAAGTGGCGGTAATTCGAATAGGTTATCCTTTATAACATGTACATTATCTACAAAGTGTAATACTTTTGTTTGAGCTCCACCGCTGCAATGAACTATTCCATCTATGTTGTCCCTATACTGATTCAGTATCTCTTTAATTACAGGAGCGTATGTACGCGTAGGAGATAACACCAATTTTCCTGCATCCAAAGGACTTCCTTCCACGGCTTCGGTTAGTTCCTTATTCCCAGAGTAAACTAAATCTTCTGGCACTAAAGGGTCAAAAGTTTCAGGATATTTTTCAGCTGTTCTTTTATTGAAAACGTCATGACGAGCGGATGTGAGTCCGTTGCTCCCCATTCCGCCATTGTATTCTTTTTCATAGGATGCTTGACCAAAAGAAGCTAAACCTACAATAACGTTACCTGCTTTTATGTTGGCATTATCAATAACTTCATTTCGCTTCATTCGGGTGGTGACGGTGCTATCCACAATAATCGTTCGCACTAAATCGCCTACATCTGCTGTTTCACCTCCGGTTAATACAATGTTTACTCCACTTTTCGCCAATTCATCCACCAATTCTTGTGTTCCGTTGATTATCGCAGAGATTACCTCACCCGGAATGAGATTTTTATTCCTACCAATGGTTGAGGATAAAAGAATGGGTTCATTCACCGCTCCAACACACAGTAAGTCATCAATATTCATGATTAAAGCGTCTTGAGCAATTCCTTTCCAAACAGAAAGATCTCCAGTTTCCTTCCAATAGGCATAGGCTAAGGATGACTTTGTTCCGGCTCCATCTGCATGCATGATCACACAATACTCTTCACTTCCCGTTAAAAAATCGGGTATAATCTTACAGAATGCTTTTGGAAAAAGACCTTTATCAATGTTTTTAATCGCATTGTGTACGTCTTCTTTTTGGGCGGATACACCTCTATCGCTATATCTGGATGTACTGGATTCTTTCATTTTGCAAAAATAGAAAAGCGCTCCACGTATTAGTCACGAGGAACGCTTTTAAAATTATTTAGATTATCTACTTAATCTTTACCCAAATGCCAGGAGCCAGTTTCTTTGGATCCATATCTGGGTTCAAATCTTCTAAATCATCATCATCCATATCAAATTGTTTGGCGATGGATTTAAAGTTTTCGTTTCTCTTTTTAACTTGATAGTGGGTTTCATCCCATTCCGTATAATCTCCTTTAGGATCAATTTTAAGCTGTAAACCTACAACCGCTCTTACTCCTCTTAGGCCACCATTCAGCTTCTTCAATTGCTGAATAGAGATCTTATTTTTACGTGCGATTATACCAAAACTCTCTCTCTTTTCTATAATGTAAATCTCACCAGGAGCAGCTTCTTCTGGCTCATCTTGCGCTTTAGTATCACCTCCAGTTTCACCATCCCCTGCTTGTACAACAGGTTTCTTTGGAACGTAGTCGTCTCTAAGTACCTTAAAGTCTGTTCTACGATTAATCTGGTTGGCAATCTCTTGTTTTTCCGCAGATAATTTTTTTATAAATCTTTCCGTCAGCTTATTACCTTCCGCAAGGGCTTCAGAGCCATAGCCTTTATACTTTGCCGGAATAACGAAAGGCTCTCCTTCTCCCATACCTCTTGCTACTAACCTATCCGCAGCAATACCTTTCTTTATTATGTAAGCCACACAGGAGTCTGCTCTTCTTTGGGAGAGAGCCGCATTCTTTTCTTCCGAATCCCGATAATCTGTATGTGATCTCATTTCAATCACAATTCGAGGGTTGTTGTTCAAGATTGTTACCACCGTATCTAATGCAATTTTAGATTCTGGTCTTAAGTTCGCTTTGGCTAAATCAAAGAAAACGTTAGGAAGAACAATAGGAACATCAATTGGGTCTAGTGCTATATTCAACTTTACAATATGTAAAAATTTTGTTTCTGCTGGTAAGTAGTCAAAAGCCGTAATGGTTATTCCTACCGTGGTAGCATCTCCTACATTAGATAAAAATTTCTTTTTCTCAGCAGTAAGCTTGTAAGTTACATCCCTTTTGATGTTCGCTTCTCCAAAAAAGTACTTTCCTTCCTTATCCGCAGTTACTTGAATGCTTTCTCCATCTGAACCAACTAAACTAACGGTAGCTTCAGGAATAACCTCACCAGTTTTAGAGCTGGTAATAATACCTTCCAAGTTAAATACCACAGGTGTTTTGAAAACAGCATAGATATCATCGCTACCTTTTCCTCCTTTACGGTTACTGGATAAAAATCCTTTTTCATCCCCACCTGGTTCAAATACAATTCCAAAATCATCCCAGTTCGTATTTACAGGGTATTTTAAATTTTCTGGCTTGGCATCGGCTAAAGGCATACCGTCTTTACCAACTTTAATTCTATAAATATCTAAGCCACCCATCCCTGGTAATCCATTTGAAGAGAAATACAAATACCCATCCTTATTAGCATGTGGATAATACTCATCTCTTTCCGTATTGATTTTTGGACCTAAGTTTTTTGGAGTTTTCCAGGCTTTGGCTTTACGATCGTAACTGGTTACGAAAATATCTCTCCCCCCTCTTGAACTATAGTCTGTCGAAACAAAATACAGTAATTTATCATCTGGCGAAAGGCTTGGATGTCCCACATTGGAGGAAGAATCTTTTCCGATAATAAGAGGCTCAGGTTGCTTCCAAGATTTCCCCACCTTTTCCGTCATCCAGATACCACAACCTAATTGTTGTTCTTTCTCTTTCACACATTTGGTGAAGTATAGTTTTTTCTTTCTAGAATCAAAAGTTGCAGATCCCTCGTGTTGAACAGTATTGAGTATTTCTTCTTCATCTAAAGGTACTGGTGTAGACCAACCCAATTTAGACACATCTAAAACATCTGTAGCACCGCCCTTTTTTCTTCCTCTACCTCTGCCTCTTTTACGTTCGGAAGAAGTCGTATAAAGATCCATAAACGATTCTCCCGTCCATCCATCTTCTTTATTTCCTATTGATTCTTCACGAGAGGAAACAAAAATCACCACATTATTGTCTTTGGCTTTACCTCCATACATCGGAGAAAAATCCATGCTCCTGGAGTTAATTTCCTCCATGTTGCTTACTTGATAAAGGCTTGGAGATTTTTGCCATTCCACGGCTTTTTTGGTAGATTCAATCCCAATTTCACCCATTGGGTCTGTTGGGTTTTGCTTTTTATATTCTGTGTAGGCTACAATGGCATCTTCATACTCGCCCTGCGCCTTTAACATATCTGCATAATACAATTTAGCCACGGGGTCCTTATATCCCAGCTTACCTGCTTTTTGGTAGTTTTTTTCAGCGTTTTTGTAATCGTTTACATTACGATAACACTCACCAAGCATAAAAAGTATAGTGGACTTATCCTCTCTACCTCTAACTTCTCCAAAAGCAATCTTTAAAAGCTCAATAGCGGTAGTGTATTCTCTGGCTTCGAAGGCATCATACGCTTTTTCAACATCCTTGTCTCGCTTTGGTTCGGTTTCTTCCGCAGGTGCTGTTTCACCTTCCTGTGCAAAAGAGGGTTGGGATACAAAAGCCAATAGCAATAAAAATAACCCCAAATAAGGTAACCTCATATCTATATATCAATTAATGTGGTGCAGTAGCTTGCTAAAATAAAAATTTATTTCAAACGCTAATAGCCATAACGCTTTTATGCAAGTGTCTAATATATAAGTTAAAAACAAAAAACCACGCTCAATTCATAATTAAGCGTGGTTCATTTATCAACAGATTTCAGGAATTAGCTAAACAGTAATTCTCTATATTTTGGTAATGGCCATAGTTCATCATCTACCAACATTTCAAGTTTATCACATTGGTATCTAATTTTTTCAATGAATGGAATAACTTGATCACAATATCCAATGGCCATTTCTCGCACATCTTCCAATTTGTTCAACTCTTTTCGAGTGTTGATCATCGCCTCTTTCTCAGATATAATAATGGAAATACGCTTTGATATTTCTTTAATCATTTCCAATTGCTCTTTTGCTACTTGATCAAAAACATCATTTTCTAAAACTACTTTTAAACCACGTACATTTTCAATTAAAGTATTTTGGTAAGCAATGGCAGTAGGTACAATATGGTTTCCAGCAATATCTCCTAAAACACGACTTTCAATCTGTATCTTTTTCTGATACTCCTCCAACATAATCTCATGACGAGCATGAACCTCTATTTCGTTCATAATTTCGTTCTTCTTAAATACATCCAAAGCTTCCTTAGATATATAGAAGTCTAATGCCTGAGGTGTAGTTTTCACATTACTCAAACCTCTTTTTTCTGCCTGTTTTACCCATTCATCACCGTAACCATCTCCTTCAAAGCGAATTTGCTTACTGTCTTCAATACAATCTCTCAATACGTTAAAGATGGCATCCTCCTTCTTCATACCTTCTTCGATCAAGGTATCCACATCTTTTTTAAAGATTCTCAATTGATTGGCCATGATGGTGTTTAAAATCGTCATGGGTTGAGCACAATTTGCCGTAGAACCTACCGCTCTAAACTCAAATTTATTACCGGTAAAAGCGAAAGGAGAGGTGCGGTTTCTATCGGTATTGTCTAAAAGAATCTCCGGAATTTTACCTACAACGTTTAATTTTAACTCCGTTTTTTTCTCAGGAGTAAGACTACCTTTTTCCAGCTTTTCTAAGGCATCTAAAGTTTCCGTTAACTGACTTCCGATGAAAGCCGATATGATTGCCGGTGGAGCTTCATTTGCTCCCAATCTATGATCGTTTCCTGCTGAAGCGATAGAAGCCCTCAGTAAGTCTGCATTATCGTTTACAGCTTTTATACTGTTTACAAAAAAGGTAAGGAACTGTAAGTTGCTTTTGGGATTTTTACCCGGACTCAATAGATTAACTCCTGTATCTGTTGCTAAAGACCAGTTATTATGTTTTCCACTACCGTTCACTCTAGCGTAAGGCTTTTCGTGAAATAGCACCTTAAAATTATGTTTTGGAGACACTCGATTCATCACATCCATGAGTAAGGAGTTGTGATCTACAGAAATATTGCCCTCTTCAAACATAGGTGCCAACTCAAACTGACTAGGTGCCACCTCATTGTGTCTAGTTGTTACTGGAATCCCTAAACGATAACACTCATATTCCAATTCACGCATAAACTCTCTGGCTCTTTCAGGGATCGATCCAAAGTAGTGGTCATCTAATTGTTGCCCTTTAGCCGGAGCGTGTCCAAAAAGACTTCGACCCGTCATTTTAATATCAGGACGAGCATTATACAAAGCCGTATCTACCAAAAAGTATTCTTGTTCCCACCCTAAAGTAGCTGTAACCTTGTTTACATTTTTGTCAAAGTATTTACACACTTCTGTAGCTGCATTGTCTATGGATTGAAGCGCTCTTAATAAAGGTGTTTTATAATCTAATGCCTCTCCAGTATAGGATACAAAAATGGTTGGGATACAAAGTGTTTTTCCCATCATAAATGCTGGGCTTGTAGGGTCCCAAGCTGTGTAACCTCTTGCCTCAAAAGTATTTCGAATACCACCATTCGGAAAACTTGAAGCATCCGGTTCTTGTTGAACCAATAAACTACCCGTAAATTTCTCTATGGCTTCTCCATCAGAAGTGGGTTCAAAAAATGAATCATGCTTTTCTGCTGTAGCTCCAGTTAAGGGTTGAAACCAGTGTGTATAATGCGTAGCACCTTTACTCATAGACCAAGCTTTCATCGCTGAGGCGACTTGATCCGCAATATTTCGATCTATTTTTGCTCCTTTCTCCATGGCTAGAATTACACTTTTGTAAGCCTCAGGAGTCATATGCTCCTTCATGGATTTCTTATTGAAAACGTTCTCTCCGAAAATATCAGAGATCTTTTCATATGGAGCTTTAAAAGTTTTTGGTTTTCTGGAACTAACCTCCTTTAAAGCAGAGAAACGAATAGATGGCATTTGCGTTTGTTTTTATAAATTCATTGCAAATGAACAAAAAATACAGGGGTGTATCAATGAAAAGTTGATTAAAATTAAAAACACCCCCTAAAAATAGGGGGTGTTTTTAATTTTTCTATCCTTTAATCAGTAAGGTTAAAATGTAAGTCGCGTAAGCTACAAACAGAAAGAGACCCTCTCCACGACTTATTCGTCCTTTGGTAATCCATCTCATCATTATGAATAGCGCCAAGGAAATACCCATCAACCAAGGAAAATCAAAATCTATTAATTCAGTACTTTTTACTGGAAGATCGATAAGCATACCCGTTATTCCAAGAACAGCTAAAATGTTAAACACATTTGAGCCTATTAAGTTACCTACAGATAAATCTGGTTTACCCTTTATCGCAGCAACTAATGATGCCGCCAATTCCGGAAGACTTGTTCCTATAGACACAACAGTTAAACCGATTAGTCTTTCGCTCATCCCCCACTGTTGGGCTAAATCAACTGCACCTAAAATTAAAAAATCAGAACCAAATTTTAGTCCAGCTACTCCCCCTACTAAAAATGCAAGTGTGATATATATGTTTTTAGATGGAGTTTCTGCTTCATCTGGGCTTGACTTTTTCTCGCTTCTCGACTTTTTAATTTGCAGAAAATTATAGAGCACCAAAACAACCACTAGAATAAAGGCTTCCCAAAACGTAAGGATGTTATCAAAGTAGATAAAGGTTAGTAAAAGTAGAGTAACGATCATCATCACTCCCCAATCTACCTTATAGGTCTTTACCTGTACATCCAATGGGTAAATAACAGCGGTAAGCCCAAGAATGAGGGCTATGTTGGCTATATTACTCCCTACGATGTTGCCAAAGGATATGTCTGTATAACCATTCATAGCCGCATCTAAGCTTACCAGTAATTCTGGAGCTGAAGTGGCAAAAGAAACCACCGTCATACCAATAACAAGCATAGAAACTTTTAATCGTAGCGCTAAATCTACAGATGCGCGAACCAGAAAATCACCACCAAAAAGTAATAAAACAATGCCTCCGATCAGGTAGATGTAGGCCATACTATAAATCTAGATTACGTTTTACCGAACCGATGGAGTCTTCCATATCTTTCTTCTCCTTTTCGATCTTGTCTTTAAACTTTTTTAAGGAGTCGTCTTCGGTTGTACTATTGGTAATTTCAGTTTTAATATCGTTCGCAGCATTTTTCACTTCCTTAATACCTTTACCTAGGCCTCTGGCTATCTCAGGGATACGCTTTGCCCCAAAAAGCATTACTACAATGAGAAGGACAAAGAATATTTCTCCTCCACCAATGTTGAAAAACATAATAACATCTAGCTGCATCATCCCAATATTATTTCCAATCAAAAGTATATGAAAAAACCCTGCTTAAAAAGCAGGGTTGCAATATTATTGATAATATCAATTCGTTCTTCTTAGTCTTCTTCTTTCCTGTCGCTCTTCTTCAGTGTGTCCATCATTAATGGAGTAGCAATGAATAATGAAGAGTAGGTTCCTACCACGACACCAATAAGTAAGGCGAACATAAATCCTCGGATAGCTTCACCTCCAAAAATGAAGATTACAAGCAATACAAAGAAAGTAGTTAATGAGGTATTAATTGTACGACTTAATGTACTGTTCAACGCATCATTTACTACACTAGTCATTCCAGCTTTTTTACTTTTCTCTCTTAAATACTCTCTAATACGGTCAAATACAACAACCGTATCATTCAATGAATAACCAATAACAGTAAGTACTGCTGCAATAAAAGCTTGGTCAATCTCTAATGAGAATGGTAGGATTCCATAAAAAATAGAAAATACAGAAAGCACCACTAAAACATCATGGAATGCTGCTGCAACCGCTCCTAAGCTAAACTGTGGTTTACTGAATCGAATCAAGATGTAAAGGAAAATTACAATCAATGAAAATACAATTGCCCATACTGCTGATTTTCTAATATCATCCGCAATGGTTGGTCCAACCTGTCTCTCAGCTACAATACCTACTTCAGCATCATCTGCACCTGCAAAGAATGCCGCTCTTTCTGGTGTCGTAGCGTAAAAAGATTTAGATCCTTCGAACAAGATTTCTTTGATTTCTTCTTCTACCTCAGTTCCAGTTTCTCCAATCTTATATTTTGTGGTTATAATTACCTGATTGTTTTCTCCTATTGTTTTTACTTGAGGAACAAGATTACCATCTTCGGTTTTGAACATTTCTCCAAGCTTCGTTTGAAGATCTCCAGAATTCACAGATTGGTCAAAACGAATTTGATAAGAACGTCCTCCCACAAAATCAACACCGTAATTTAAGCCTCTCGTAGTTAAAGAAACTATACCTCCCACTATTATAAGCCCAGAGATAACGTAAGCTATTTTCTTCTTAGATAAGAAATCAATCTTAAAGCTTTTGAAGGCATTTTTAGTTATGGCTGTAGAAAAACTTACGTTTCCTTTTTTACCCATTCTAAATTCAAAAATCAATCTAGTAATGAAAATGGCACAAAACAAAGAAGTTAAAATACCAATGATAAGCGTAGTAGCAAACCCTCTAATAGGACCTGTTCCAAATAGATAAAGAATAACACCTGTTAAAAATGTAGTTACGTTCGCATCAATAATGGAGCTATACGCATTGTTGTAACCATCTTTAATGGCCAACTTCAAACCTTTACCATGTAATAATTCTTCTCGGATTCTTTCATAAATCAGTACGTTGGCATCTACCGCCATACCAATAGTAAGTACAATACCCGCGATACCCGGAAGTGTAAGTACCGCTCCAATAGAAGCTAGCACACCAAATATGAAGAACATATTTACAACCAAGGCTACAACCGAAGCACCACCTGCAGAGCTGTAATAAAACACCATATAAATCATTACAATCACTAACGCAACTACAAATGACCATAAACCTGCACTAACGGCTTCTTCTCCTAAAGAAGGACCAACAACGTCTGCTTGAATAATACGAGCCGGTGCCGGAAGCTTTCCTGCTTTTAAAATATTGGCTAAATCCTGTGCCTCTAAAACGGTGAAGTTTCCTCTAATCTCAGTTCTACCATTCGGAATTTCACCATTTACTACTGGATAAGAATATGCATAACCATCTAAAACAACCGCTACAGAACGGTTATCTGCTCCATCATCGTTTGGTAAACCAGATGCCTCTTTGGTAACCTTAGCCCATTGCTTCGCGCCTTGAGCGTTCATCGTCATGGAAACAACTGCTGTATTATTTTGATCGAAATCTTGACGTGCATCAGTTACCACATCACCTGTAAGAACCGGTTTTTGATTTCTATCTGTTCTTACGGCTAATAAGTACAATAAATCATTATCATCCGCCTTAGCTGTCCAAATAAATTTGGTGTAACGTGCATTACCAGTTAACAGCTTAAGCACTTTTGGATGCTTTAAATAACCATTTACAGTGGCTGTATCTTTAATTGCAGAATATCCAACAATAGGGCCATTACTTTGACCTTGCTGATTTACATTGGGGTACAATACTTCGTAAAGTGGGTTGAACTCATTTAAAACTGCAGAGGAATCACTGGCCAAAGAGTCGATAGAGGTAATGTTTAAAGAATCTCCTTCTATACTCGTAGAATCAGCTTCTTCAACGCTTTCTTCGATACTGGTTATATTCAAATCTTTTTCTGAGTCACCTTCATCTAAAGCAGCTAACGAATCAGCTTTGGCTCTTCTATCTTTATTTGGATCTTCAACAATGTCTTTTAAAACCTCGTTTGCCGCTCCTAAAAAATTAAACAATTCAGCTCCTTGATATAAGTTCCAAAACTCTAATTCCGCAGTAGATTGAAGAAGTTTTTTAACACGGTCTGGGTCTTTAACACCAGGCAGCTCAACTAAAATTCTTCCACTATTATCCAACCTTTGAATGTTCGGTTGAACTACTCCAAATTGGTCAATCCTTGCTCTAAGAACGGTGTATACATTTTCTACCGATGCATTGATTTGATCAGTCAGTTCCGCTTTTAGCTTCTCATCATCAGCATTAAATCCAAGTTTATCATTCATATCCTTTGTTCCGAAGAGCTTAGGATCACTGTATTTGATATTTAGATTTTTCTCTTGTCTAAGACTTTCAAAAGCTTGATAGAAACCAACTAGGTAATCATCCTGCCCTTGTTGTGAGTTTTTATCTGTTTCCTCTAGAGCCTCTAAAAATAAAGGATGAGGATTTTTGTTTGCTAAACCTTTAAGAAGATCTTTAACAGAAACTTCCATAATAACGTTCATCCCTCCTTTAAGGTCAAGACCCAAATTGATCTCTTTTTCCTTTACCTCGGCATAGGTGAAGTTATCAATGTATAAATCGTAAACCTTTTTACTGTTTACGGAATCTAAGTAAGATTGTCTTTTTACAGGGTCTCCCTGAGCATAATCTTCTGCTTTCCCTTCAACGCTGCTCGCTACGTAAGTAAATGACAACTGATAGATACACGCCAAGGCGAATACGATGGCGAATAATCTGATAACTCCTTTATTCTGCATTATTACAGGATGTTTTCTTGTTCAAAAATAGTCGGCAAATATAGAATTTCAATCAATAAATCACAATGCGCTTTTACTTAAGAAGCAAACCCTTTTGCCTTCCTAAGCGTTATATTTGTAATTAAATGCACATTTTCTTTATGAAAAACTTTCTATCCATCACCCTAACCCTCCTATCTATCAACCTCTTAGCTCAATTAGATAGAAACAGATTCGCTTTCAAAGAGTATTCTGATTATAAAGTTTTTAATAATAATTCAATTATAAAAAACCCTTGGACGGGCGGTATTAACTATGCACAGGTTAGTAGCAGGGATTTAAATGGTGATGGAAGACAAGATTTAGTAGTTTTTGATAAAATAGGACCCCGCATTACTACTTATGTAGACCAAAATAGCTCTGGAGCGGCTGATTACAAATATGCTCCTGAATACAGAAAGAGTTTCCCTATTGGATTAGAGCCTGGCTTTGAAGAAGATTGGCTTTTACTGAGAGATTTCAATTGCGATGGAAAAAAAGACATTTTTGCGGGATACTCTGGCCGAGTTAAAGTATATGAGAATACCTCTAACGGAGGCCAGTTGTCTTTTACAAAAGCGCATCCAGACGATGCTCTTCAAGGACAAATACTATCTGGGAAACTTAACCTTCATGTTCCAAAAACGGATATTCCTGGTATTATTGATTTAGATAATGATGGAGATCTTGATATAATCACTTTTGGAGGATCTGTAGCCTACGTGGAATGGTGGGAAAACAAGCAAAATTGTGGATTGGACTTTGAACGAAGAGAAAACTGTTGGGGCCATTTTTTAGAAAGCGGAATAACCAATGAATTAATGCTTGATACTTGCACCCCGTTTAAGGCTAAGGCCAAATCATTTTCATCCAATAGCTCTTCTAAAACCTTGCATGCTGGAGGTACTTTATTGCCCCTAGATTTGAATGGTGATGGTATTAAAGAGCTACTTATTGGAGATGTTTCTTTTAAAGGCATTACCGCTTTATTCAATACCGGAACGGCTGTAGATGCCTTTTTCAGTTCTCAAGACACTGCTTTTCCATCCTACAACCAATCCATTTCTTTAGATAGATTTCCTTCATGTTTTTATGAAGATGCAGATGGAGATGGAGTGAAAGATTTATTGGTATCCTCAAACCAGACTGGAATTACAGGTTCAGAAAACTACAAGAGTATCCATTTGTATAAAAATAATGGAACCAATAATATGCCGGATTTTGCATATGTTAAAGATAATTTTCTTCAAGAGGATCAGCTGGACTTGGGTGAAGGTTGTGTGCCACGTTTTGTAGACCTAAATGGAGATAGTCTTCAAGATATTGTCCTTTCTAATGTATATTATTTTTCACCAAATGGCAATCCATTAACAACCTTCACCTACTTGGAAAACTCTGGTACTAAAACGGATCCAGAGTTTACTTTAATCGATTCTAACTTTTTAGATGTAAGTTCTTTTGGCTTAGGTATTCAACCCGTTCCAACGTTTGGGGATTTGGATAATGACAATGACTTGGATATGATCATTGGTGATGCGAATGGAAAAATTCACCTCTTTACCAATAACGGAAGTGCTTCTTCTCCTTCTTTCAGTTTAACAACCGCTGGCTTAGCCAATTTAGATGTTGGAAGTTTTGCTTCTCCCTATCTTTTTGATATGGACAGCAACGGAACATTGGATTTGCTCATTGGAAATGAAAAAGGAACCGTTTATTACTATACCAATTCATCAAACACCAACCCTAACTTTACCTATGTAACAGATTTCTTTGGAGGGATTGATGTTTCTCACCCCTACCTGCCTGGTGCTTACAGTAGCCCTTACGTTTTCGAAAACAATGGATTAATAAATGTGATGGTAGGCAGCAGCAGTGGTGTTTATCAATATGATAGTATTAATAAAGTTGTTAATCTTCCAAATCTTTTAACTGGTATTCTAGGCACAGAGAATTTGGTGAGCTCAGATTTTAATGAAAGCCCTTACGGCTTTAATAAGTTTACCGGACGTAACCAGATTTTATACAAAGCTTCTGAACTTAAAGCAGCGGGTTTGAGCTTTGGTTTTATAACCAAAATGGCTTTTTTCGATCCGGATGGAACTTCAAATGAGATCGTACAAAACGGTATGACAGTGAAGATGAAAAACACTACGGCCACTGATTTATCTTCGTTTGAAACAGGTTTAACAGAAGTATTCGACACCCGATTTTTACAATCCCCAAATACTTGGACGGATATGGATTTAACGGATCCATTTTTGTGGGACGGAGAATCTAACATCGTTGTAGAAATCTGTTTTAGCGGTAATAGTTTTAGACAAGCTGTAAATAAGGTTGAAATGAGTAACACCTCCTACATCTCAAATGCTTGGGGAGATGTAGACAATAACAACAATATTGCAGCCAACGGTTGTTCTTTACCTTTAGCCGGAAGCGCTATGAAAAGACCAAATGCAAGATTCACGATTAAACCGGCTTTTGAAAATACGGATCACTTTTTAAAGGACGGTTTTAGAAATGCTGCAGCTTTCACTGACATTGATGCAGACGGCTTTATGGATGTTTTACTTGGAAACTATAGCGGAGGTGCTGTATTTTATAGAGGAGAAGTTTATGATATTAGTGTGGATGAGCCTTTTACCATAGAGTCTTCTCAGTTAGCTGTATACCCAAACCCAGGAGAAGGCTTGTTTAAAGTACAAACTGAAAATCGTGGTAATTCTGCTCAATTAACAGTTTATGATTTAACTGGTAGAATGATACAAACCCTTTCGGTGAATGAAGATGTAACGGAAGTGAATTTGGATAATGAAAGTGAAGGAATGTACATTTTTGTACTTCAGGATGGAGAAAACGTCTTTACCCAAAAGGTGATTAAAGACTAGTCAACATCTTTATCCTTTCTTTTAAATAAACCTGTTCTACCCTGTTTTGAGTTAGATGAAGAGCGGTCTCAAAGTTTTTAAGAGATGCCTCTGGGTCATTCAGTTTTTGAAAAAGTTCCGCTTTAAAAGCATAGTATAAATAATGCTCTTCTAAATCTGTTTTTAAGACATCTAGAGCTTTAAGAACGGTCTTAGGAGGATTTAATCTGGCAAAAACTATTAACCTATTTAATTCCAATATTGGAGAACTCTTTCTCCTTATTAAATGATCATAGAGCTCCAGAATTTTTAGCCAATCTGTTTCTTCAAAGCGTTTTGCAATGTGATATTGAAATTCAATGGAAGCTTCAATATACAAAACGGAGGTGTCTCTATTTTTAGTTGCTTGATTGTAATAATAGAAAGCCCACTGAGCGTAATCCTTTATCCATAAGGATCGATTCTGATTTTCAAGTGTAACGAGCTTTCCGTCTACTAAGCGTGCATTAAAACGGGATATTTTAAAGCTTATCAAACTGATTAACGAAAATACGCTCGGATGAGAAGCATATTTATTTCTCGAAAGAATTAAAGCTAGCCTTAATGCTTCTCCGCAAAAATCTTTCCGAATAAGCTCTTCCCCCACACTAGACTTATAGCCTTCATTAAAAATTAGATAAACTACTGTCGTTACGCGACTTAGATATAGCTTCATTTCCTCTCCATGTGGAATATAAAGGCCTTTAACCTCCATACGAAACTTACTTTTTGCTCTTTGAATAGACTTTTTGGCTGCTTCTTCTTTTATCAATAAAGCCCTCCCTATTTCTGAGATGCTAAATCCACCTATAAGCTTAAGACTCAGTAATAGAGATTCTCTTTCGTTCAATGCCGGATTACAACAAGCAAAAATCATTTTGAGCTGCTCATCCTCAATTTCCATTTCTACAACTGGCTCTTTGATATTGGTGTATGCTTCTATTCCACTGGGAAGGGCTTCTAGCTTGTTATCCCTCCTCAAAACATCAATCATTTTATTACCTGCCACTCGAAACAGCCATGCTGTTGGATTTTGGGGTATTTCATTGAAAGCCCAAACTTTCATCGCCTTTAAAAGCGCTTCTTGAACCGCATCTTCTATCTGTTCGATATGACCTGAACCAAACCTAGCCGTTAAACCCGCTACTATTTTCCCATACTCATGGCGAAATAGATGATCTAAGGTTTGATGCAGTGGAGCTTTCATAAAACTAAAAAGGCTGTTACTTCCGTAAAAATAACAACCTTTTATGCTTTCATTATGCGGGATCACATATTCATACTCATTATCTCGCGTACTTCTACATTCCCTTGGTGTTCAAAAATCGGACAACCTTTAGATATTTCAACAGCTTGGTCCATATCTCCTGCATTTACAATTAGGTAACCTCCTACCACTTCTACACCTTCCGCAAAAGGACCATCAGTTATAGTTGATCCACCATCAGAAACTACCTTACCACCAGAACTTAATGGTAAGCCGTCTACTAAAGTGCCTTGCTGGGCTAATCCTTGCATCCAAACTCCCCACTTTTGCATATGTGCTTGCATTTCCTCTGGAGATTGCTCTAACCTGCGAGCGTCTCCGCCACGAAATAAATAAAGATACTTTGTCATTGTGTTTGTGATTTTAATTTACAATTGATTTAGGCGAGTTCGATTTTAATGTTTTATCCAATTGGGATTTCAATTTTCGAACGATCTGATACAAGGACGAACCAGTTAATATTAAAGGGACATATTTTTGAAAAATTTTAGTTGCTAAACTCATAAAACGAATGCATAAAATACAAAAGCCCGTTCTAAAAAGGTTAGAACGGGCTTTACAAAATCGTTGCAATTATATAAAGTAGCTTACATATTTCTTCGATACTGGCCTCCTACTTCAAATAAAGCACTGGTAATTTCTCCCAGCGAACAGTATTTTACGGCCTCCATAAGATCTTCAAAAACATTTTCGTTATGAATAGCTGTTTCTTGTAATTTTTTCAGCCATTTTGCGCTATTCTCCTCATTTCTATGATGAAGTTTACTAAGCATATCTATTTGGTATCGCTTCTCATCTTCTGTGGCTCTAATTACCTCTCCAGGAACTACTGTTGGAGATCCTTTTGAACTTAAGAAAGTATTTACGCCAATAATTGGAAAATCTCCATTGTGCTTAAGTGTTTCATAGTAAAGGGATTCTTCTTGAATCTTCCCTCTTTGGTACATAGTTTCCATTGCACCAAGCACTCCACCTCTCTCTGTAATACGATCAAACTCGGCAAGAACTGCTTCCTCAACCAAATCGGTTAATTCTTCAATAATAAAAGAACCTTGAATAGGATTTTCGTTCTTAGAAAGCCCAAGCTCTTTATTAATGATTAGCTGTATAGCCATCGCTCTTCGTACACTCTCCTCTGTTGGCGTTGTAATCGCTTCATCATAAGCATTAGTGTGAAGCGAGTTGCAGTTATCATAAATCGCATAAAGCGCTTGCAGCGTAGTTCTTATATCATTAAACTGAATTTCTTGAGCGTGAAGAGATCGTCCTGAAGTTTGAATATGATACTTGAGCATTTGCGCTCTAGAATTTGCGCCATACTTAAGCCTCAAAGCCTTACTCCAAATTTTTCTCGCTGCTCTACCTATAACCGCGTACTCCGGATCAATTCCATTGCTAAAGAAGAAGCTTAAGTTTGGACCAAACTTATTGATGTCCATTCCACGGCTTAAATAATACTCTACATAGGTAAAACCATTTGCTAGAGTAAATGCCAATTGGGTAATAGGGTTTGCTCCAGCTTCAGCAATATGATACCCAGAAATAGAAACTGAATAAAAGTTTCTTACATTTTGTTGAATGAAATACTGTTGAACATCACCCATCAGTCGCAACGCAAATTCAGTAGAAAAAATACACGTATTTTGTGCTTGATCTTCTTTTA
>CAZAJG010000052.1:0-29444 GCA_964485405.1 uncultured Owenweeksia sp.
CGGTTCTTCTGTTCTGCGGTTCAACTCTCCATTCTTGAATATCGAATATCCAACAGATGAATTCTGAATGCCGAAGTTTTAAGATTCCAAAATCAACACTTCAACATTCGACATTCTACGGTTCTTCTGTTCTGCGGTTCAACACTCCATTCATCCATCATAAAAAATCTTCTTTTCACCACCTTCCGTAAACCTTTATCTCTTCCTTCGGTTAAACTAGCAAACGAATTTTAACAGGGAAATGAAGAATTATTTTATCGTAGGTGGATCGTCAGGAATTGGAAAAGCTTTAGCACATCAGTTGGCTGAAGAAGGCAATATGGTATACAGCACATACAACAGTACTGAAGTAGAAAGTGTATTTCCAGGTTTAACCTACGAACCTTTAAATGTTCTGGATACAGAATACGATTTGGACTTTTTACCCGATACAATAGATGGCTTTGCTTACTGCCCGGGCAGTATAAATCTGGCTCCTTTTAAAAGAATAAAACCGGAAGATTTTGTAAAGGATTATGAACTTCAAGTAACGGGTTTCGTGCGTTTGCTTCAGCATCTCTTACCGCGTTTTAAAAATGCCGAAAACCCATCTGTAGTGCTCTTTTCTACGGTAGCGGTGCAAAGAGGTTTTAATTTTCACAGTCAAGTAGCAGCCTCTAAAGGCGCTATTGAAGGACTTACCCGCTCTTTAGCGGCAGAATATGCGCCAAAAATTAGGTTTAATGCGGTGGCTCCATCTTTAACGGATACACCCCTTGCCGAAAGGCTTTTAAATAAAGAAGAGAAAAAGCAAGCCAATGCGGAAAGACATCCTTTAAAAAGAATTGGAGAAGCTGAAGATATTGCGCAAATGGCTCGATTCCTTCTTTCAGATGCTTCTTCTTGGATGACGGGGCAAATCTTACATGTAGATGGCGGAAAATCTGCCGTAGAGCTTTAGGATGAAAGACTTTAACGAAAGAGAACTGGATCGGATTATTGAAATGGCCTGGGAAGATCGGACACCCTTTGAAGCCATTCAATTTCAATTTGATCTGAAGGAACAAGATGTAATCAGCTTGATGCGCTCAGAGCTAAAGCCTAATAGTTTTAAACTCTGGAGGAAGAGGGTAAACAGCGGTGTAAGCAAAAAACACATGAAAAAGCGGAGCGATGAAATTAGTCGGTTTAGGTGCTCCAGACAACGTTCTATATCGAACAACAAAATCAGCAAACGATAAAAACTTTTACTACATCCTATCCAGATATTTTATCCCAAATAGATCATCTAGATCCTGTGGGTTATGGTAAAACCCGAAATTTTATTGACGGGAAAGTAAGTTACCTCTCCCCTTACATTTCTAGAGGAGTAATTAGCACCAAACAGATTATGTTATCCATAATGGATAAAGGGTATGCATTTCCTCAAATAGAAAAGTTTATACAAGAGTTGGCTTGGCGAGATTATTGGCAACAAATCTGGATTGCTAAAGGAAAAGCTATTGATGCGGATTTAAAACATCCTCAACCGAATGTAGAAAACCACCAAATGCCAGAATCCCTCCTACTGGGCAAAACAGGCATTGAAGCGATAGACCAAGCTCTTCAAGAATTTTATAAAACCGGCTATCTACACAATCATATACGAATGTATATCGCAGCCATGGCGTGCAATTTTGGAAAAAGTCACTGGAAAATACCTGCCCAATGGATGTATTATCATTTATTGGATGCAGATTGGGCGAGTAACGCTTTGAGTTGGCAATGGGTAGCTGGAAGCAATAGCAATAAAAAATACATTGCCAATCAAGAAAACATCAATCGTTATTGCCATACACAGCAGCAAGGCAGCTTTTTAGACAAAAGCTATGAAGTGCTTTCTGATATGCCCATTCCAAACGCCCTTTCTAAACTCATTCTTCCCGAGCTTAAAACCTATTTACCAGAAAGCGATCCGTTTGTATTGGACAACACCAAAGCCACATTATTGTATAATTTTTACAATCTAGATCCTAACTGGAAGGCAGGGGAAGATGTAAATCGTGTACTTCTCTTAGAACCTTCCATATTTGATAAATATCCTGTTTCACCCAACACCATTGAGTTTATCCAATTGTTAGCCCTCAACATTCCAAATATAAAGTGCTATGTAGGTGAATTTAATGACTTTGTTCGCGAACACCAGCCACAGGAAGTTTGTTTTAAAGAGCATCCCTTAAACTTTCATTATGAAGGTAAAAGGGAAGAAAGAGATTGGATGTTTCCCGTAAACGGATATTACTCCTCCTTCTTTGCATTTTGGAAAAAGTGTAAAAAGCTGCTTTGAAAAACGATAAAACAAGGATTAATGTAGTTTGGCTAAAAAGAGATTTAAGGCTACAGGATCACTCAGCTCTAGAATACGCACAAAAAGACACTCTTCCCTATCTCATTCTTTACTGTTTTGAACCTTCTTTAATCCGTCAAGCAGATACTTCTCTAAGACACCTTCAATTCATTTATCATTCCATTCAGGATTTGAATAAACAGTTGAGTGAAACCGGTAAAAAAGTATACTTAACTCATCAAGAAGCGTTGACGGTATTCACACATCTGCATGAAGCGTTTCAAATCAACACGGTAAGCAGTTACCAAGAAAGTGGAACGGCTATAACTTGGGATAGAGACAAAAAAATAAGCCAGTACTTCAAGTCTAACAACATCCAATGGGTACAGTTTCAGAGAGATGGCATTGTACGTGGAATTTCCAATAGAAAAGGTTGGGATAAACAATGGTTTGCCACCATGAGTAAACCTCTGGTGCAAAATCAACTCAAGCCCGATCAACTAATTGATGCAGAAAACCCATTTCCTTTACACACAAAGTTTGAAGAAAAACTGAAAGAATATCCAGCATCTTTTCAACCCGCAGGTGAAAAAAAGGCCTGGAAATACCTACGCTCATTTGTAGAACAACGCGGTCATCAATATCATTTAAAACTATCTAAACCAGCCGCTAGCCGAACCTCCTGTTCACGCTTATCGCCTTATTTAGCTTGGGGAAACCTAAGCATCCGGCAAGCTTACCAATACGTGGTGAATCACCCGGATGCGCATAAGCACAAAAGAGCTTTTGAAGGTTTTGTTACCCGTTTGCATTGGCATTGTCATTTCATTCAAAAGTTTGAAGTAGAATGTGAATACGAAACATGCTGTATTAACCGAGGCTATGAAGCCTTGCCTTATCAAACCAACTCAGCATTTATTGATGCTTGGAAAACCGGATATACGGGTTATCCGTTGGTAGATGCTTGTATGCGCTGTTTAACAGCTACGGGATGGATCAATTTTAGGATGCGCGCTATGTTGGTTTCCTTTTTCTGTCATCAACTCGATCAGAATTGGAAGGATGGCATGTACCACCTGGCTCAACTGTTTTTAGATTACGAGCCGGGAATACATTATCCGCAATTTCAAATGCAAGCCGGAACTACCGGAGTAAACACCATTCGCATATATAACCCCATAAAACAGTCTAAGGATCATGATCCTGAAGGGTCTTTTATCAAAAAATGGGTACCTGAGTTGGCTCAAGTGCCTGGAGAACTCATCCATGAACCTTGGATTATGACACAGATGGATCAAGCTTTCTACAATACTTATCTCGGTAAGGATTATCCTAAGCCGTTGGTAGATTTAACGGAAAGTTCTCAATATGCCAGAGATAAAATATGGGGACACCGAAAGAATAAAAAAGTTCGAGAAGAACAGTCTAGAATAATTGTAACGCATACAAGAAATAAAAGCTTTAGATAATGCATTTAACAAAACAGGATATAGAAAACACAGAGCGCATCAAAAGGCTCAACATTATTAACTCCATTACCGGAATTAAGCCGGCCAACTTAATTGGTACAATCTCGGATGAAGGGGAAAGCAATTTGGCAATTTTCAGCTCTATTGTTCACCTAGGTAGCAACCCGCCCCTTATCGGATTTATCTTAAGGCCGCACACAGAATTCCCACGTCATACCTTCGATAATATTGTTGAAAATAGTTACTACACTATCAATCATATCCATACCGAACAAACTGAGCAAGCGCATTTTACTTCGGCCAAGTTTGATAAAGACGAATCTGAATTTGAGAAATGTGGTTTTACTGAAGAATATCTGTTTGATTTTAAAGCCCCTTTTGTAAAAGAAAGTAAGCTAAAACTTGGAATGAAATTCGTGCAAGGCATTCCCATACAGTTGAATAACACTTCGCTCATTATTGGAGAAATACAGCATATAATAGTGCCGGATGAAGCTGTAAGCGAAGAAGGCTACATTGATCTAGAAGAAGCAGGTAGCGCGGGAATTTCTGGTTTAAATAGCTATTATAAACTAGAAAAAGTAGGCGAATACCCTTATGCACGGGTGCATGAAGCTCCTACGTTTTCAGAGAACGGACAGGCACATCAAAATGGTGTGAAAGTGGATAAATGAAAAAACAACATTTACCGGAAAAAATCTGTGTAATCTGTAATAGACCTTTTAGCTGGAGGAAGAAGTGGGAAAAAAACTGGGAGGAAGTGAAATACTGCAGCAAAAGGTGTAGCTCTCAAAAAAAATCAAAATGAACCCCGTATTACTAATTTTCCCACATCAATTGTTTGAAAACTCACCTTTGTTTTCACATGAAGGAGAAATATATCTGGTAGAAGAAGATCTGTTTTTTACCCAATATGCTTTTCACAAACAAAAGTTGGCTTTTCATAGAGCCAGTATGCAGTTTTACAAGCAATACTTAGAATTTTTAGGTAAAAATGTAACCTACATTTCTACCACTCAAAAAGAATCTGATATACGGCTTTTGGTAGATGAATTGGCAAAAAGCAAAACGACTACAATACACAGCATAGACCCTACAGATAATTGGTTAGAAAAGAGGTTAAAAGAGAGCTGCAATAAGCACAACATAGAGCTCATAGTACATCAAAACCCACACTTTTTAAACAGTAGAGAAGATTTAGACGGATTTTTCAGGAAGGATAAAAAGAAATTCTTTCAAACTGAATTTTACATCCAACAACGTAAAAAAAGAGATATTTTACTGGAAGAAAAACAAAGCCCTAAAGGAGGGAAATGGAGTTTTGACAGTGAGAATAGAAAAAAGTACCCGAAGGGAAAACAACCACCTTCCATCCATTTCCCAAAATTTTCATCTTACCACAAAGAAGCTGTATACTATATAGAAAAGCATTTTAAGGATAATCCTGGTCAATTAGAAAAAAAAGCGCTCTACCCTATTGATTTTGAGGGCTCCAAAAATTGGTTCCAAGATTTTTTAGCCCATCGGTTTTTAGAGTTTGGCACCTATGAAGATGCCATGGTTAAAAACGAATCTATCTTAAACCATAGTGTTTTATCTCCCCTTTTAAACAATGGCTTGCTTAGCATTGATACAGTCGTTCAACAATCGCTCGCTTTTGCCGAAGAACACGATGTGCCGCTGAATTCTGTAGAAGGATTTATTCGCCAGCTCATCGGTTGGAGAGAGTTTATACGTGGTGTATATCAGTGTAAAGGCTCTGCAGAACGTACAACCAACTTTTGGGGGTTCAAACGTAAAATACCAGCATCCTTTTATACCGGAGATACGGGAATAGAGCCATTGGATGAAGCAATTCAAAAAACTCTAAAAACAGCTTATTGTCATCATATAGAAAGGCTCATGATACTTGGCAATTTTATGTTGCTCTGTGAGTTTGACCCGGATGAAGTATACCGTTGGTTTATGGAGCTTTTTATAGATGCATACGATTGGGTAATGGTACCCAATGTATATGGTATGAGCCAGTTTGCCGATGGCGGTTTAATGTCTACCAAACCCTACATAAGCGGCAGCAACTATGTTTTAAAAATGAGCAACCACCCAAAAGGAGAATGGCAAGAGATTTGGGATGGACTCTTCTGGAGGTTTATGGACACCCACCGGGATTTCTTTCTCAAAAATCCAAGAATAGGTATGCTGGTAAGGACATTTGATAAAATGTCACCAGAGAAAAAAGCCAATCATCTGCAAACGGCAGAGAACTATCTTCAAACTTTAAACGCATAAAAAAACCCTCTCCTTTTACAAGAGAGGGTCCAACCAATAAAAACTACTAAATCACAAAATCTTTATGGCATAGGTAGGATCACTTTGTTTATTACGTGAGCCACACCATTTGTTCCTTGAATATCTGTTTGCGTTACAGTTGCCATTCTATTTCTTGCATCTGTAATTGTTACACCACCTGTAGTAGATATAGTAATAGACTCTGTTTGAGCAGTTGCTACAGATCCAGCGCTTACTTCATCCGCATTAACATTTCCCGCTATTACGTGATATAATAAGATGTCTGCTAAACCATCTGTTCCTACAGCAGCTACAACAGCTGCTAAATCCGCCACTTGAAGCTCCATTACCAAGCTTGCAAAAGCAGCATCATCTGGAGCGAATAAAGTAAACTCGTCCTCTTCTGGATCTGTTACCAAATCATCTAAATCTCCATCTGCAGCTCCTAAGGCTGTTGTTAAAGAAGAAAACTGTGCTGCATTCCATATGATTAACTCTCCTACAGTAGCAGGAAGTAATACTTTGTCTATTACATGAATTACACCATTAGAAGCATCTACATCAAATTGATCCACATCTGCTCTATTATTTATTCTTACGCCTCCATCCGTGTTAATAAAGAGAGACAATGCATCATTTGTTGAGTTAACCGCTGCAGTAGAAGCGTATCCAGTTGAAACGGCTCCGCTTTTTACCTCTGCACCCAATACATGGTATAATAAGATGTTTTTCAAGCCATCATTTCCTACAGCTTGCTCTACTGCGTCTAAATCAGCCAATTGCAATTCCATTAATAAATCTGAAAAAGCAGCATCCGTTGGAGCAAATACAGTTAAGTTAGCATTGGCGTCACTTACAGTGCCTAACAAATTAGTACGAGTAAGCGCATCTACTAAGATGGAAAAATTTGCATCTGCACCAGCAATTTCAGCTATGGTTTGTTGGTTTTCGGAAGGGTTTTGATTGGAATCTGAATCTGAGTCATCGTCTTCACATGCACTTAGACTAAATACTAGGGAAGCCATTAACATGTAGGCTCCGAATTTTGAAAGAAGGTTTTTCATAATTAATTTAATTTGTTTAAGGTTTTCCTTTAAAGTTTAAACAGAAATATAACGGCCTACTCACAATATGGTTCACAGCTTTTGCAATTTTTTTTAAATCAATGGGTTGCTGGGAAAAGTAAATCCCGCTCACCATCCTATATCCATCTCAAAATATGGGTTTGTAGAAAAGTAACTTTTATTCGCACTTTTAAAAAGAAGACAAGTCTGTCTGTTTTTGAAGATTAATTCTATATTTGCCATGTGAAACGCGCAGAGATAAAACAGCACATTGTTGAAACCGCTTCTTTTTTGTTTTACACGAAGGGTTACAACCTAACGGGTATCAACGAAATTATATCTGAGGCAGGAATTGCAAAAGCCACCTTATACAATCACTTTAAATCCAAAGAGGATATCTGTTTGGCCTACTTAACACACAAACATGCTACCTTTTTAAAAGATATTGAACAGTTCTGTGCGTCTAAAACTTTTGGAGAGGAACAAGTATTGGCTTTGTTTGACTTTCTGGATTTATTCTTTCAAGATAGAGACTTTAACGGCTGTTGGTGTATCAAAACCGTTTCCGAAATCCCGAAGGACAATGAAAGAATAAGAACCGAAATTAAAAGACAGAAGAAGGAGCTGATCAAGTTTATCAAAGCGCTCATTTCCATAAATTTAGAATTGGAAGAAACAAGGAATTTAGACACACTCTCTCGCCAAATTTATCTGCTTTATGAAAGCGCAGTAGCAGAAAGCCACTTACACCAAAACGCTTGGCCGATTGCCGAGAGCAAAGACCTATGTAGTAGAATCATTTAATTTTTTTATTTCAATAAAGACAGACCTGTCTGTTCATTTAATAATTACACTTATGAGTTTTAAAAACAAAGTAGCCTTTATAATAGGAGGAACAAGTGGCATTGGAAAAGCCACTACCGAAGCGCTTATTCACCAAGGAGCAAGCGTACACATTGTAGGAAGAAGTTTAGAAAAGGTAAAGAACCACCCCCAACTCGTCAAACACAAAATTGACATTACCAAACCGGAAGAAGTAAAAGACTTGATTTCTCGTATAGAATCCCTTAATCATTTGGATTATCTGGTAAATGCTTCCGGTATATTTGGTCCCAAGCCTTTTTTAGATCATACACCAGAAGATTACGATTCTTATTTGGATTTAAACCGTGGCTTCTTCTTTATAAGCCAGGCCGCGGCCAGAAAGATGAAACAAAATGGAAGTGGTGCCATGGTTAATGTAGGATCTATGTGGGCCAAACAAGCGGTAAAAGCTACACCTTCTTCTGCTTACTCCATGCAAAAAGCAGGTTTGCACTCTTTAACGCAGCATTTAGCGATGGAACTTGCAGAGTTTAACATTCGTGTAAATGCAGTGTCTCCAGCGGTGGTGAATACTCCTGTTTACCATGGTGTTTTTGGTGGAGAACAAAAAGCTCAAGATGCCTTGGAAAGCTTTCACGGTTTCCATCCTATCGGAAGAAATGGATTGCCAAACGATATTGCTGAATCCATCCTCTTTTTACTCTCGGATAAAGCCACATGGGTTACTGGCGCCATTTGGGATATTGATGGTGGCGTAATGGCCGGTAGAAATTAGAACCCAAACAATCCTTGGTTTAAAAGTGATTGAAGTAAAACTTCAATCGCTTTTTTGTTTTCTAGTATTGGATAATTTAAGAGTTTGCGATTACTTAAATTAGCAAAAACTAAAAACCATAAAAACATGATTATTAGCACAACAGAAACAGTTCCTAACAAGGAAGTTTCGGAGATAATGGGCATTGCGCGAGGCAGTACAGTAAGAGCTAGAAATGCAGGAAGAGATATTTTTGCTGGCTTTAAAAACTTTATAGGTGGAGAAATTGATGAATACACCAAACTCCAAGCTCAATCGCGTGAGCAAGCTTTGGGTAGAATGATTAGTGATGGAGAGAGATTGGGTGCTGATGCGATTGTAAACATCCGCTTTACCACCTCAACCATTACCCAAGGAGCCTCGGAAGTATTGGCGTACGGTACAGCTGTAAAACTGAAATAAAATACATAACAAGCACACGATCTTTTTACAGATCGTGTGGCTTATCCCCTCCCTTCTTGAAAAATTATTTCAAAAGAATTTTTAAAGCATCCACCGAAAATGACTCTTTGGGAAATGCCTTTCGCCAAAAGCGAATGCAGCTTTTCAACCAGTGTTTAGAGTCTTTAGAAAAACCGATCCGAATTTTGGATATTGGCGGGAATGAATTGTTTTGGACCAATGCCGGTTATCATAACCGTAAAGACGTTGAAATTACCATCTTAAACCTTCAACGCATCCATACGCATCATCCAAATTTCACTTCCGTTGCTGGCGATGCTACCCATCTATCTGCTTATGCCGATAAAAGTTTTGATGTAGCTTTTTCCAATTCTGTAATTGAACACTTGTATACGTTAGAAAGTCAGTTTAAAATGGCACAAGAAGCTATGCGTGTAGCGCAATATCATTTTATTCAGAGTCCAAACCGCTTCTTTCCTATTGAACCACATTACCTGCTCCCCTACTTTCAGTTTTTACCCAAAAAATGGCGCTACTTTATACTTACCAAAACCAAACTGAGCAGGAACCAGAAATGGGATTCTAAGCAAGCGCAACAATATCTTGATGAAATCCGCCTTCTTTCGCAAAAAGAGTATCGAACCCTGTTTCCCAACAGCAGGCTCTGGAAGGAAAAGTTTTATGGCTTCAACAAGTCTTTTGTAGCCCACAATTTTTGATATAATACCGGAGCAAAACGGTCGTTGTTTTAACATGACCTTTAAACCTATACCTGTCGTTTTTATTCTCGGTTGTATCCTATTTTCTTGTAACTCTCCTACTCCTAAAAGTAAGGAAGATACTGGAGATGAAGTGGCATTAACATCTGCTCAAACCGAAACAAAACAGATTAACCCCAATGGGAAGACCATAGAAGAGCGGTTTAATACACCCCACTCCTTTGAAAGAATAATCACCAACTCAAACACATTTGCCGCTTACCTTCGTAAACTCCCACTTAAAGAACATGGCTCAGATGTGCTCTTTTACGATGGCCATTTAAAAACAAATTACGATGTATACGAAGCTGTAGTAGATCAAGAGATCGGGAAAAGAGACTTGCACCAGTGCGCAGATGCCGTAATGCGACTGCGAGCAGATTACTTGAGATCCGAAAAAAGATACAGCGACATTCATTTCAACTTTACAAATGGTTTTACGGCTGATTATGCCAATTGGATGAAGGGCAAACGCATTGAAGTAAAGGGAAATAAAGTGTATTGGACTACCAAAGGAAAAGCCGGAGATACCGATGCTTCTTATTGGAAATATTTAGAAATGGTTTTTGCCTATGCAGGCACACTTTCCTTATCTAAGGAGCTAAAGCCGGTGAAAGTGAAGGACATGCAAATCGGTGACGTTTTTATTCATGGCGGTAGTCCTGGGCATGCGGTATTGGTAATAGATATGTGCTTTAACCCTAAAACTGGAGAGAAGCTCTTTATGTTAGCCCAAAGTTATATGCCTGCCCAACAAACTCAAATTTTAAAAAACAATACAGATACCCATTTGAGTCCTTGGTACTCACTCGATTTTGGATCTGAACTACATACTCCAGAATGGGCCTTTGATAGGTATGAGCTAAAACGGTTTTAAATCCTCTCTTTTATTTCCTAGTTTTAGGGACAATTACTAACCTAACATCATGAATTCAATCAAGGTCTATCCTGTAATTCTCTTCACTTTTTTGTGTAGCATGAGTTTTGCCCAAGAGAATACACCCACCAACAGTCAATATTTAGCCTTTCAAACCGGACTCCTATTCGATGCACCTTATAACAACCTGAATGTGCGACTTATGGTGGAATATCAAAAGGATCTAAATCCCAATTGGTCTTATGGCATAGCCTACGAAAACACTTACTTTTTAGTGAGTCCCATTCAATCGGAAGGTTTTTCTGAGAATATTAATGGAAGCCCCAGTGCCTTGACCTTTAATTTTTATCGTAAAATTAGATTTATTGGAGATAAATGGTTTTGGAAAACCGGACTTGGTGTAGGTGTGCTCTATGCCAATGCAACGGTAAACCCTGCCTTAACCGCAAGTATAACTACCTATGTAAGGCTCTCACCAAAACTCTACTTAAGCCTACCCTTTTTTATACTTCCCAATAGTGATAGAATTTATCTCACTCAAGGCTTAACCTCTAAGTCAGATTATTACACAGCTTTTTCCTGGTTTCCCATTGGGTTAAGCTTTAAATTGTAAGCTGCGTTGCTTTATGTTAATACATCCCGTTTTAATTGATGATTTAATTTTTATAGGCTTCAGCCTTTTAGTTTTGGTAGTTCTATTCCTTCTTCACATGATCATGTTTCAGAGTGGTTCTTGGAGGAATTATGAAAAAGAAATGCAAGATTTTTTAAAAGATAAAGGATTAAAGCTTGTTCACCATAGAAGAGCAAGTGATAAAGATTGGAAAAGCAGTCCCTACGCAAAGCCACCTAACTTTAAAGTGGGGCAGATCTCTTCTAGAATTTTTGGAATTCAATTTGGAATTGAAAAGGAATGGTATTATGTAATAGAGACCAATACAGGCGTTGTTTACTGGATGATGATCATAACGTTATTTGGTTTCAAATCTTCCATTGGTTTTAGAAAAGTAAGAAGATGAAGGCTACCATTAGGGTATTTATAATATGCATTTTAACTTGCTATGGCCTGAATACTCAAGCCCAGATATTGCAATATGCTTTGTTTTGTATGGGAGAGCCTGTAGATATTGATGGAAGAAAACTTAAAGAAAGAATCGTAAAATGGGAACAAAAATCTGGATTTCACTACCTAGAATTTATCTTTTTTGAAACTTGCGAGAAAGGATTTTATCCTTCTGTTGGAACGAACTCTTCCATTACTTTTTCGATTGATTTACAAGAAATTGAAAGTATCGAAGTACACCTAGCAAACGGAGCACAACACCAAAAACTCTATATATCAGAAGAATGTTATTGCGCTTATGAAATGAAACTTGATATATTAGGTGTAAAACCGGATATGGAGTCTATACAGATCAGGAATAAAAATCTTCATGTAGACTCAGCTAGATATAAAACTTTTCCTGTTGTTTATTATGGAGATTCCACTTCGTTCAGAGATCGTTATGGTAGACTTCAAGGTTATAGCGACTTTCCAGAAAGACCCGATGGACTCCGAATTCGGAACTTTTACAAAAACAATGAAACCTACAAAGCACAAGCCATCAAAGGAGGCGAGAAGATAGTCCTTGAAGCGGATGGCTTTCTTGAGCTTCTGGAAAAAATAGAATTGCGAAAGCAATAACGTGGATTTTAACAAAACTTTGAGTAGCTCAAGTTTTAAATAAACCTATTTTTCTCCCATGAAAAACTGGAATACCGGCCTGTTTTTATTTGTGTTAACCACTATTCAACTTCCCGCACAAATTATAGACCTTGGCGAGTGTAAGCAGGGAAAGCTGTCTGAAAAAGGCTTTGATGAACTAAAAAAGCAAATTGGAGATGCCCGAATTGTAATATTGGGCGAGCAAGAGCACGGAGTAGGGACGGATTATGAGAATTTTGCCTTTTGGGTGAAATATCTTCACGAAAAAATGGAGTTTAATGTAATACTTCAAGAGTATTGCTTTTTTCATTTTGGTGAGGTAAACTCCCGTTTAACAAACAATCCATCTGCTCAAGAATATCGTTCCGGAATGTATTGGCCTCAAGCTAAGGCCATGGAAAACAACCTTTTGTTCGATTATATTGATCAAACTCAAACTACACCCTCTCCTATACAAATGGAAGGGTTTGATCCACGTATATTTCCAAGAAAGCAGTATTACACTTACTTAGATTCTCTACTTAGCCATACTCCATATCAAAACAAAGATTACAGCCACAAAAAGTACCTTTCCATACTGGATAGACTGCTCAAATACGAATACAAAGACACAGTAAGTACACAAACAGAAAAAAAATACTTTCTGAACGAAACGAATCATTGGATACTTAATCTAACCAAAATCGGAAAAGTTAGAGCTGCTCAACTCATGAGAAATCTGAATGCCTTTGCCAAAAATGCGTGGGGCAAAGAAAAATACCCCATGGGGCACCCAGATCGTTTTTACATCCGAGAAAGGCAAATGGCGAAAAACATCATTTGGTTTGCAGATAGCTTATACCCAAACGACAAAATTATCGTGCGGATGCACAATGGACATGCAGCAAAAAACTACGCTGTTTTAAAAAGTTACTTAGCAAATAAGCAAATGAAAGAGACACCCAATGCTGGTTCTATTCTAAACGATCATTATGGAGAGCAGTGCCTACATATTGCCTCTACTTATTACTCTGGAACCTATTGTAAGTGGGATTATAAAGAGAAATCAATACCCGATGTACATCCCAATAGTTTGGAAAATGAACTGCATAAAAAAAAGTTTAAGTACGCATATGTGTCTCTCCAAATGCAAAGGGAAGCGCCTTTTTATATGTTCTTTAACGACTTTAACCTTTGGGTAGAAGACAAACAACTTGAAACCAAATATGGAATGCTGTTTGACGGTATTATTTTTATAGATAAAGTGAAGCTGCCAACAGAGAAAAAACAATAAGCTCGTTTTGAGCTGTTTGTAAAACACCAAAAAAGCCCCGAAACAATCAGGGCTTTTTATTTATAGGTTGTGTACGGTTCTATAAAAACTCAACCGAGCCATCGGTTAAATGGTAATAAGCTGGAACAATTTTAAGTGCTCCACTATCCACCGCTCCTCTTAAAATAGCAGAACGGCCTACCAACTCTTCCGCATTGAGTTCTGCGTTTTTCTTTACTACTTGATTAATCTCTGCTCCATCTCCACTTGCATCAATAGATGGTGCAACATGTGCCAATAAGTGATTTAAGTTGTATCCGTTGTTTCCTCCACTAATCGCAGCCGTAACCGCACCGCAGCTTTGGTGTCCCAACACTACAATTACAGAAGTTTTAAGATGAGCTACTGCATATTCTATACTCGCAATGGATGAAGTATTGGCTACATTTCCAGCCACACGTACCACAAAGAGTTCTCCTAAACCAGCATCAAAAGTGAGTTCTGGAGCTACTCTACTATCTGCACAACTCAATACAATGGCCCAAGGATCTTGACCATTTACCAAATCTGCTCTTCGTTTTTGATCTTGTTGTTCGTGATTTACACTATCCGATGTATAACGGGCATTTCCATCTTTCAACCTTTGGATGATTTCTTCCTGTGTCATTTTGTATGTATGCGTTTTGACTTATTTAATTGTTAGCGCAATTTAACATTTCCCATCTTTTCACAAATCATTCTACCTCTTGTTGTCTACCAACCGTCTCAAAAGAGTATAATTTAATGAGTTTTAAGAGACCATACTCTAAGCTTTAATCGTAAAACCATACAACTTGATAGTTGAATTTTCACCCACCCGCTGCTTCCATTTCCGAACACAATGTTCGATATCGTAACGAAACCAAACACCCTTGTTAATCAAAAAACATTGATTATCAATCGCTTAAATTTTGGCACTTGGGTTGACTAGAAAAAAGCATCACGAAACCAAACTGTATGGATCGTCCAATTTCTAAGAGCGTAAAAAACAAAAATCGAAACAAGCGTATTTTTCAAATATCTGCTGTAGCTATCGTTATCATTTTATTGTTTGCACTGGTTAAGTCTCTTATTTCACCATCGGCAGAAAAAGATGCTTTTCGCTTTGCTCTGGTAGAAAGAGGAGATATAGAAAGTACCATAAGCGCTTCTGGTTTAGTGCTTCCTTCCTTTGAGATTATGTTGAACTCTCCTATAAACGGAGATATCAAAGCGACTCATTTTGAAAGTGGGGATCGGGTAAAAAAGGGAGATGTAATTTTAGAGTTAGACGCCACCTCTACCCAACTAACCTACGATCAGTTAAAGGATCAGCTGGAATTGAAAAAAAATAACGTTAATCTGCTCAATTTACAATACGATAAAAACCTAAAAGACTTAGAAGCAGATGATACCATAATGGGTTTAAAACTCAACCGTTTGCAGAGTTTGTTAAACGATGAAAATCGTTTGGAAGCCATTGGAGGTACTTCGGCAGAAGACAAAGAAAGAGCTCAAATGAATCTTGAAATTGCTCAATGGGAGAAGAAAAAGCTGGAAAACGAACTGGGCTATAAAAAGCAATCCATCACCAAAGAGAAACGCAATCTCGAGTTAGAGGTTAAAATCCAGGAAAAGAAACTTAAAGAACTGCACCAAAAACTGAGTGAAACACAAGTAAAAGCACCTCAAGATGCGGTGGTAACCTATGCCAATAAATCCATCGGTAAAAAGGTAAACGAAGGAGAAGCTTTGGTTCGTTTGGCCAACCTCTCTAGCTATAAAGTGGAAGTATCCTTTTCAGATATCCATTCCGAAAAAGTAAAAATCGGCATGGAAGTAAAAGTGCGCATCAATAAAACCGACTTACGAGGTAGAATAGAATCCATTTCTCCAGAAGTAAACAACAACATTATAAAAGGAAATGTAGTGCTGGAGGAGAGCTCAAACGCCCTTCTTCGTCCTAATATGAAGGTGGAAGTTTTTATTGTTACGGCTAAAAAAGATAACGTATTAAAAGTGCTAAATGGAGCAGCTTTTACCGGAGCCAAAACTCAGAAGTTGTTTGTGGTGAAAGGAAATGAAGCCATTGGTAGACAAGTAGCTATTGGCATTAACAATAGCGATTACATTGAACTATTAGGAGATATTAAAGAAGGAGAGCAAATTATAGTTTCAGACATGAAAGACTATAAACATTTGGAAATCTTGAAATTATCAGAATAAAAACTAAACACAGGCCATATGATCGAACTAAACAACATCAGTAAAGTGTATCGCACCAAAACCATTGAAACGGTGGCGCTCAATAAAATCAATCTGAAAATTGATAAAGGCGAATTCCTTTCTATAATGGGGCCTTCGGGTTGCGGAAAAAGTACGCTATTAAATATTATGGGATTATTGGATGAACCTTCAGAAGGAGAAATCAACATCAATCAAAATGCGATACAAGATTATAAATCTAAAGCCTTGGCACACTTTAGAAACGATAAGCTGGGTTTTATCTTTCAAAGCTTTCACCTCATCAACGACCTTTCGGTTGTTGACAATGTAGAGCTACCTCTTCTCTATCGTAAATCTACCGCTTCACAACGCAAAAAGTTGGCCGAAGAAGCACTCGAAAGTGTAGGCTTAAAAAATAGAATGCGCCATTTCCCTTCTCAACTATCGGGCGGGCAAAAACAAAGAGTGGCAATTGCCAGAGCCATTGTAGGGAAACCAGATATCATTTTAGCTGATGAACCAACTGGAAACCTAGATAGTGTAATGGGCAATGAAGTGATGGAAATATTACTTCAACTCAACAAAGAGCAAGACACCACCATTGTAATGGTAACGCACGATAAAAACATGGCGGAGAAAACACACCGTTTGGTACGACTATTTGATGGAAGCCAAGTGAATTAAGCTCTTCCGAAAAACCAAAAAATTCAACTATTATGCTTATCAATTATTTTAAACTGGCCCTCAAAGTGCTGAATAGGCGAAAGTTTTTCACTTTCATCTCCCTATTTGGCATCAGCCTTACTCTTATGATATTGATGATTATTGCCGCCTTTTTGGATAATGAACTAGGAGCACACGCCCCAGTTTCAAATATTCATCAACTGGCCTTTATCAAATCAGTTATAAAAAGTAAAGTACAGCTGGATACGACATACACCTACGATACAACCTATGTAAACCAAACCATGGTTTTAGATTCCACGGTGAGTACCAGAGAAAGAAGGCCGTCTGTATCCCAATCATCTGCCTCTTTTCATCTTTTGGATACGTATTTCCGTGATTTATCTCATGTAGAAAACTATACCTTTTATGCAGCTATTGCCACTTTTGACGTTTTTGTTGGAAATAAAAAATTGCCCTTATCCGGCATTTATACCGACCATCAATATTGGCAGGTTTTTGATTTCACCTTTTTAGAAGGAGGCCCTTATTTAAAGGCGTCCATAGAAAACCAAGAGCAAGTTGTAGTAATTAGTGAGGAAACACGAAGATCTTACTTTGGCTCGGACGAAGAGGTAGTGGGTAAAAACATAAAACTAGAAACAAAAAACTACAAAATTGTAGGTGTAGTAAAGAATGTAAACAATTCTAGAAGCTTTGTACGATCGGATGTTTACTTGCCCTATACGCATGCAAGAAGTGTTTTGCTTACCGATAAAGATGTATTGGGCTCGTTTGAAGGTGCTTTTTTAGCAGAGAAAAAGAGTCATCTTGAAAGTATAAAAAGTGAGATTGTTAGCAAGGCACTACGAATTCAATTGCCAACCAACGATTACAATTTGGTAGAAGTTGAACCCAACACCTACACCGAAGGTTACGCTCAAAATATTCATTATCATGAAGATGCCTCTAAAAGTGAGTGGTACGCTTTGTTAACTTTAGGTGGTTTACTCGGCCTCTTTATTCTTTTACCCACTTTAAATCTCATTAACGTAAATGTTACTCGAATTTTAGAACGATCCTCAGAGATTGGAGTTCGTAAATCGTTTGGAGCAACTGAAGGAAATCTCCTTTTTCAATTTGTTTTCGAGAATATCATTCTCACGTTTTTAGGTGGCATATTAGGCTTTTTTCTCGCCTACTTTATGATTGACCTCATCAACGATACCAATGCTTTATTCGAGATTAAACTCTCGTTTAAAACCTCCACCTTTTTCTACAGCTTTTTCATTTGTCTTCTTTTCGGAATTGTATCCGGCCTTATACCTGCATGGCGTATGTCTAAGCTTAATATTGTAACCGCCTTAAAACAGAGTTAATCATGATAAAGCATTTATTAATCTTAATCTGGAACCGAAAAAGAAGAAATATCCTCCTTCTTGTTGAGCTCATGTTTTCCTTTTTTATTCTTTATGCTGTATTGAGTTTTGTATTTTTTAATATTGATAAATACAATAGTCCGCTAGGCTTTGAAACCGAGAATATATGGATGAGCCAATTTAATATGCCTCAGGATTTAGACTCTGCTAGCATAGTTGAAACCAAAACAGCCTTACTGCAACAAATTAGCAGTTTACCGGAAATTGAAGAAGTATGCTTTAGTAATCCGGTTGGCCCTTTGTCTAATTCAACATGGACCTCCAGCAGAGACGATAACGGCTATGAAATAACGGCAGATATGGCTGCTGTAGATGATAATTTCGCGAAAACCATGGGTATTAAGCTGGTTTCTGGAAAATGGTTTAGCGATGAGGATAAATTATCGAAATACGAACCTATCGTAATTAATAAAAAGATGAAGGATTTGTATTGGCCAGATACTACGGTAATCGGAAAGGTGATCATTTGGCAAGGAGAGCAGGAGATTATAGGTGTTATGGAGAATTACAAATACAGAGGTGAGTTTGATGAGGAGAGTAATATGATTCTCCAGCGTTTCCCTAAACACTCTGATCAAAGTCCAAATTTAATCATGCGATTGTCTGAAAGCGCTTCGCCAGAAATTGAGGTAGTGATAAACAACATTATTCGACAAACCGCTAAAGGCTGGGGTTTCTCTATCTTCAGTTTAGAAACAGAAAGACAACGTAGAAGTAGATCCAATTGGATACCTATTATAGCGTTACTCTCCATTTGCGGCTTTCTTATTTTTAATGTTTCCTTGGGCTTGTTTGGTATTTTAGTATACAACATTAAAAAGCGTAGATCAGAAATAGGCTTACGAAGAGCCATAGGTGCTTCTCCAGGTAGTATATCCTATCAATTTATTATGGAGATTATACTCATCACAACGTTCAGCATTATCCTATCTGCATTCTTTGCCATTCAGCTACCGCTTATGGGTATTTTTGATGTGGAAACCTCTGTTTATCTTAGAGCCATGCTTTTTTCTGCCTTGATCCTTTATTCCTTAGTTTTAATTTGCACTATTTATCCGAGTCAACAAGCTTCTTTAGTACACCCTGCAACCGCGTTACATGAAGAGTAAAGAACAAACCATACTGGTTATAGATGACGACAGAGCGGTATGCGCTTCGTTAAAACTTATGCTTAAACGGGCCGGTTTTAAAGTGGAGTTTGTACATTATCCTAAGGATGCTCTGGATTTTCTGAAAGACAATAGACCTGATCTTATTGTTTTGGATATGAACTTTAGCATTGATACTTCCGGTTTGCAAGGGTTAAAACTGATTGAAGATATCCAAAGCATTCACCAAAATATACCGGTTATTATGATGACGGGCTGGGGAACGCTGCAATTGGCTGTTGAAGGAATGAAAAAGGGGGCCAAGGATTTTTTAACCAAACCTTGGGATAATAAAGAACTGCTCTCCTCCATCAAAACGGCTTTACAGCTGAGTGCACCCCCAAAAACTTCCCCGAACAAAGAAGCAATGAACTTTGAAGGCATCATTGGACAAGACCCTGCTTTTTTAGAGGTTTTAGAAAAAGCCAAAAGGATAAGTAAAACAGATGCCAGTGTGCTTATTTTAGGAGAAAGTGGAACAGGTAAAGAACTTTTAGCAGAAGCCATTCATTATGAAAGCTTAAGAGCCTCTAACTCTTTTGTAAAAGTAAATCTTGGAGGCATCTCTTCCACCCTCTTTGAAAGTGAGATGTTTGGTCATAAAAAAGGCGCCTTTACGGATGCAAGCAGCGATAGAATTGGTCGGTTTGAATTGGCCGATAACGGTACCATTTTTTTAGATGAAATCGGAGATTTGAATTTAGGAAGCCAAGTAAAACTATTGCGTGTATTACAAGAAAAAACCTTTGAAGTATTAGGCAACAGCTCCAGCACCAAAGTAGATGTTAGAGTAATCAGTGCAACAAACAAAAGCCTGCAAGAAATGGTGGCTGAAAAAAGCTTCCGTGAAGACTTATTCTACAGAATCAACCTAATAACACTTACCCTACCACCTTTACGGGAAAGAAAAAGTGATATTCCACTACTGGTAAATCACTATATTAAAAACCTAAGTGAAATCTATAATTTAGAAAACATTCAGGTTTCCAAAAAAGCCATGAAATGGCTCATAGATCAGGTTTTCACAGGTAATATTCGTCAGCTTAAAAACCTGGTAGAGCGCAGTTTATTATTGTCGCCAGGACCAATTTTAGAGGTAGAAGATTTCCAATCCAATCAAAACCCGGAGCCCAGCCCTATAAAATCAGAATCCCCCATCCCAGGTGTAGGCGAAATGTCGCTGGAGGAAATGGAAAAAGAAATGATCCTAAAAGCTTTAGACTATCATAATTATAAGGTAAACAAAGCTGCTCTATCTTTGGGTATAACACGCTCCGCTTTGTATCGTAGAATGAGTAAATTCAACATTGCCTATGAGGCTTAAGTTCAAATATTTTCTCTACGTTCTTTTGCTCCATTCCGCTTTGGGGGTAATGGCTTTTTTCCTGTTAGCAGAGTCCAAACCTTTTTTTATTGCGGTTGAAGTATTGCTCATTCTTTCCTTTATTATTTCTTATCGATTCTATAAAGCATTTACCAACCCGCTTAAACTCATTAAAAGAGGCTCACTTGCCTTAGCGGATCAAGACTTTAACATCACCTTTACCGAAACCGGGTCTCACGAAATGAATGAGCTTATTCAGGTTTACAACTCTATGATCCATAAGATTAGAGAAGAAAGAGTAAGTATTAAAGAGCAACATTATTTTTTAGAAAAACTGATAGAAGCCTCTCCAAATGCCATTGTATTGATCAATTTTAATGATGAAATTGAATCTTACAATCCCGCAGCCGAAAAAATGTTGGATATGAGCGAATTCATGATTGGCAAAAGCATAGAAACGCTCTCCCTTCCATTTTTTAAAGCCGCCTTAAAAATTGAACCAGGAAAGTCAGAGATCATAAGCTTGGATGGATGGCGTAAATACAAATGCCATATTTCTGATTTCATACATCAAGGATTTAAAAGAAGCTTTTTACTCGTAGAAGAGCTCTCCAACGAAATACTAGAAACAGAGAAAAAAGCCTATGGTAAAGTCATTCGTATGATGGCACATGAGGTGAACAATTCCATTGGAGCGGTTAACTCCATTCTACACTCTTTAGAGGAGATTCATGACGAACGAGATGAGGAAAATAAAGACATCAAAGAGGTAATCCAAACGGCTATTGGGCGAAATGATCGTTTAAACACATTCATGAAAAATTTTGCCGATGTTATTCGGCTTTCACCTACCAAAAAAGAAAGTACCAACCTTAACGAGTTTATAAGTAAAACAGCAGACTTTATGAAGCTGCTAGCTGAAAAACGAAACGTAACCTTTGCTTTTGAACTAGACCCAAAAGGAGTGGTAGTAGATTTAGACTTGGCCCAAATGGAAAGAGTCATCATCAATATTGTTAAAAACGCCATTGAATCCATTGGAGAAAATGGACAAGTCAAGTTTATCACCCAAAGCAACCCCACTCAACTGATCATAGAGGATAATGGACAGGGTGTTTCCACAGAAAATGAGGAAGACCTGTTTAAGCCTTTTTTCAGCACTAAGCCTGATGGTCAAGGCATTGGCCTTACGCTTATCAAAGAAATACTGCATCAACATGAGATCTCTTTTTCACTTAAAACGGGAGCAGATGGTTTAACACGATTCAATATGGTCTTTTAAGACCGATATTTCAATTATCTATTAATTCCTATTTTATTCATCTATTCTGTCTATTTTCCGAATCTTAAAAGATTACTTGTGACCTTAGACTCGAAACGACTGTGGTACTCCCATTTCAAACCCTCGGAGTTTGAAGATTACTTTAGCTGGTATGGCAATAAGAAAGTAATGGATCAAGTTACAGGACAAGCTCTTACTTTAGAAGAAGCCAAAGCTCGGTTTGAACTGGCACTCGCTTTAAACGAGGAAAGAGAGCATGCTGGATTTTTCTCTGTAAAGCTCAAATCAGATCAATCCTTTATGGGTATTGCCAAATTTGCTTATCTAAGCCCTAGTCAAGTAGAGGTAGGTTATGGTTCGCTTCCTCCTTTTTGGAACAAAGGTTATGCTTCAGAAATGTTAGCCTCACTGATTGATCATGCCCGCCAACAAACTGAAATCAAAGAGCTCATTGGTATTGTTCATCCCAAAAATGCCGCTTCTATTCACGTTTTAAAAAAATTCAATTTTTCGAAATACTCGAAACCAGACCAAATAGAAAGTGTAAACCATTACTGTTTAAAGCTCTAATTGCATCCCATTTTACCCTCACTTTCTCGGAATACAATAATTTTTAGCATCTTCACGCTTCTAGTTTGCACCATTATTTCGAATCAGTTGAGTAATAATTTTACGAATCTTAACTTCTTTCCATGAAAAACAGAAGAGAATTTATAAAGCTCTCCGCTTTAGGGAGTGCTGCTATGCTTACCGGAACTTCTGCAGCTTGCCAATCTTCACCAACTGAAACACAGGGTGAAACTATACCAACGCCCCCACCCGCTTCCACCAAACCCATCGTTCTATCTACTTGGAATCATGGAATGATGGCTAATAAAGAGGCTTGGACGATACTTTCTGAAAATGGAAATGCTTTAGACGCAGTTGAAAAAGGAGTGAGAATAGTAGAGTCTGACCCTACCAACTCAAGTGTTGGCATTGGTGGATTACCCGACCGTGAAGGCATTGTTACCCTAGACGCTTGCATTATGGATCAGAACAATAAATGTGGGTCTGTTGCTTTTTTACAAGATATTGAAAACCCTATTTCTGTGGCGCGTAAAGTGATGGAAGAAACACCACATGTAATGCTGGTGGGTCAAGGTGCTTATCAGTTTGCTATGGAACAAGGTTTTGAAAGAAAAAATCTACTTACTCCAGAAGCCAAAAAATCTTGGGAAAAGTGGAAAGAAGAATCTAAGTATAAACCGGAGGTGAATAGTGAAAACCACGATACCATTGGCATGATTGCTTTAGATGCGCAAGGGAACTTATCCGGAGCATGTACCACAAGTGGTATGGCGTACAAGCTTCATGGGCGCGTAGGCGACTCCCCTTTAATTGGTGCTGGATTGTTTGTAGATAATGAAGTAGGCGCAGCTTGCGCTACAGGTGTTGGAGAAGCTATTATTCGAGTTTCTGGTAGTTCTATGGTTGTGGAACTGATGCGCCAAGGAAAATCTCCTCAAGAAGCGTGTACCGAAATGGTGAACCGAATTATAGAAAAGCATGAAAACCTAAAAAATCTCCAAGTAGGTTTTTTAGCACTCAATAAAAAGGGAGAGTATGGAGGTGCTGCGATATACAGCGGTTTTAATTACGCCTTAAAAACAAATACGCAAGAAGTATTAATAGACACTGAATACGCTAAAGAGTGGTAATACGAGCTCTCGCTAAAACCCTGTTTTTATTCATTAGCATCCACTTTATACTGGGATGCTCAGAAATAAAAAATACGTCAAAGGGAAACATCTCCCTTGTGGATTCTCTCGCTCTTATTCCCTATCCTCAACATTTAGAGATTTACAACGCATCCTTTCTGCTGGATGAAAGCATCATAGTTTCAGCACATCCAAAATTAAAAGGTGCATTTAAGCTGTTGCAAAACGAATTGGAAAAAAGTTGGAATAAAAAAATATCTATTAAAACACTGGAGAGCAATGAACTAAGTCCTGAAAATAATATTCAGCTTTTGTTTGATGCTTCTTTAGATAAAGAAGAGTACAACTTAAACATAGGAGAACAAGGTATTCAGCTCTCAGCTTCTTTCCCCGTTGGTGCATTTTGGGGTGTTCAAAGCTTAAAACAATTGATGGTTTCCAACTATACAGAGGAGAATAACTCTTATACCTTGCCTTGTCTATCTATTCAAGATAAACCCGCTTTTGAACATAGAGGGATGCTGTTAGACGTTTGTCGCCATTTTTTTGATAAAGAAGTAGTTAAAAAATATATCGACTTGCTAGCCTTCTATAAAATGAATACGCTGCATTGGCATCTTACAGAAGATCAAGGTTGGCGTATAGAAATTAAAAAGTATCCGAAACTGACAGAAATTGGAGCCTGGAGAACAGATACCTCTGGCAATAAGTATGGAGGCTTTTATACGCAAGACGATATCAGAGAAATTGTGCAGTATGCAGAAGCTCGTCATATTACCGTTATTCCTGAAATAGAACTGCCTGGGCATGCACAAGCGGCTTTAGCAGCTTACCCTCAATATTCCTGTATCGAAAAAGGGATAGAAGTAGTGAACGATTGGGGCGTTTTTAAAGAAATTTATTGCGCTGGAAACGATAGCACCTTTCTTTTTCTGGAAAATATTTTAACTGAAGTTATGGAGCTTTTCCCTTCCGAGTACATCCATATTGGTGGCGATGAAGCACCAAAATTTAGATGGGAACATTGCGCAAAATGTCAGAAACGAATTGAAGAGGAAGGCTTGCATGATGAGCATGAGCTACAGAGCTATTTCATTACCCGAATAGAAAAATTCTTAAACCAAAACGGACGAAAACTGATTGGTTGGGATGAAATTTTAGAAGGAGGACTTTCACCAAATGCCACCGTACAAAGCTGGAGAGGAATGGATAACGGTATAGAAGCAGCTCATCAAAACCATCAAGTCATCATGTCGCCCACCAGCCATTGTTATTTTGATTACGACCTTAAAGCTATAGATTTAGAAAAAGTATATCAATTCAATCCCATCCCTGAAGGTTTAGATGCCGATAAAGTACATCTAATAAAAGGGGGAGAATGTAATCTATGGACAGAACACATTCCTAATGAAGCCAATTTAGACCGTAAAACTTTTCCAAGAATGCTTGCCATGAGCGAAGTATTATGGACGTATCCTGAAAAAAGAAGCTTTGAACCTTTTTTAGAACGCGTTAGACATCAATACAATTACTTGAAAAATGAGGGTGTGAAATACGGTTTAGAGGGCGAAGCCGTTCGACTAAAATCCAACAATAAAGACGGACAGATATATGTTGAACTAAAACCCGGAGTTCCAGGTTTAGATCTGAAATATGCTTATGTAAGCGATACTTTTATAAAGTATGAAGAACCTATTGTGATTAACAAAACCGCATCTTTAAAAGTGCAAGCCTATCGAAACAACACAACTTATGGTGATGTATTTGAACAAAGCTTTGTTCACCATAACGCCTTAGGTCTAAAACCAATCTATCTATCTTCCTACAACAAATGGTATACAGCTGGCGGAGAATATGGTCTTACCGATGGATTTAAAGGTTCTATTGACTTTAGAGATGGCCACTGGCAAGGCTTTTGGGGAGAAGATATGGATGTGATTATTGATTTAAAAAAGCCTAGTACTCTACAAAACATTCAAGCTGGTTTTTATCAGTACAACAACGCTTGGATTTTCTTTCCAGAAGTGGTAGAAGTCTTTTCATCCATAGATAGTCTGGTTTGGGAATCTATCGGAACAACCATGCTTCATACCGCTCCTGAAAAACGAGGAAAGTTTACAGAAACCGTTCAGTTTGATATTCAAGAGAACTCCAAAGCTGCTCGTTACATTCGTTTTAAAGCTAAAAATGTAGGGACGGTACCTAGTTGGCATGAGGCAGCAGGCTCCGATGCTTGGATATTTGTTGATGAAATTAGTATTGAGACAGATGATCTTTGAGATTTGTGTAGATAATTTGGAAGGCGTAAAAGCTGCAGCTCATTACGGTGCAAAACGTGTGGAGCTTTGTTCTGCATTAGAACTAGGAGGTTTAACCCCTTCTTATGGACTCCTAAAACAATCCACTGATGTTTCTGGTATTGAAATTCATTCCATCATAAGACCTAAAGCTGGAGGTTTTCTGTATTCGGACTCTGCTGTAAAAGCGATGCTCGCAGATATTGAGATTTCCGCAGATTTAGGAGCCCAAGGTATTGTGGTTGGCGTATTGGACAACTCTTTTCATATTGATAACAAAAACAGTTCTCTGTTATTAGAAAAAGGTAAAAAGCATAACCTAGAAGTTACATTTCACCGAGCTTTTGATTTTACTTTAGACCCGATACAAAGTCTGGAACAAATCATCCAAATTGGATTTGATCGTTTACTCACCTCTGCTTTAAAACCCACCGCCATAGAAGGTGTAGAAACTTTACAAGAATTGGTAAAAAAAGCACAAAGCAGGATTGAAATAATGGCCGGAAGTGGGGTGAATGCCTCTAACGCAAAGGCTCTGGCTAATACAGGAGTTAACGCCTTACACTTTACCGCACGCAAAAGCATCGCCAAAAATGATAAACTAAATATGGGAAACGATTACGAAGTAGATCATTCTAAAATTCAAAACATTCTTAAGGAAGTATGTTGAATTTAAAAACGATTTTCTTTTTGCTCGTTAGCATCGGTTTATCTGCGCAAAGCTATAACCGAAAAATAAGTCCCATTTCTTCAAAATGGAGCTTTAAAGAGGTAGGATCAGACAAGAGTTACACGGCAAATGTTCCCGGAACAGTACAAACGGATTTATTGGCCAACGACCTTATTCCTGATCCATTCTCTAATGATTCCGAAACTGAGCTGCAATGGATAGAGGAAAAAGATTGGGAATACACCACTCAACTTAAAATAAGCGATTCACAACTTTCATATCAGCATTTGGAATTGCTTTTTAAAGGTTTAGATACCTATGCGGATGTTTTCCTTAATGGACGGCTCCTATTGAGCGCTAACAATATGTTTAGAAAATGGTCGGTTGATATTAAGCCTTGGTGTAAATCAGGCGTCAATGAGCTAAAAATTGTCTTTAAGTCTCCCATTCATGAAAATGAAGAAAAGGTATCCGATTACCCATTTAAGCTGCCTTCTGGTAACGAAACGGTAGATACAAAAGTGAGCGCCTTTACACGTAAAGCAACCTACCAGTTTGGTTGGGATTGGAGTCCGCGGTTTGTTACAGCGGGCATCTGGAAACCCGTCTATATAGAAGCCTGGAATGAGGTGCGAATTATAGATGCGTATTGCGAAACCCTAGAGATAAAAAAGGATACAGCCTTAATTCATTTAGAAACGATTATTGAAAGTAAAGCCGCCAAAGGCCATTACGAACTTGAGTATTTTGAAAAAAAGGAAAGAGTTGAATTGCAAGCCGGAGAAAATCGTTTGCACCTCACGTTTAAGGTAGCCAACCCTAAATTATGGTGGCCTAACGGAATGGGAGAGCCTCACCTCTACTCTTTCCCTTTAAAGCTAAAAGAAGGACTGCAAACGGCAGATGTAAAAAAATTGCAGTTTGGCATTAGAACGGTGGAACTTGTGCAGGAAAAAGATTCCATTGGCACTCCATTTTACTTTAAGATAAATGGCGAAACCGTTTTTATAAAAGGGGCCAATTATGTGCCTCAAGATGCTTTCTTAAATCGTGTAGAAGATTCGGATTACGAAGGTATTATCGCCAAAGCAAAAGAGGCGCATTTTAATATGTTGCGCATTTGGGGAGGTGGCATTTATGAAAAAGATCTTTTTTACGAATTATGCGATGCACATGGAATATTGGTTTGGCAAGACTTTATGTTTGCCAACAGCCTTTATCCTTCAAGTACTGATTTCCAATTGAATATAGCAGAAGAGGTAAAGGAAAACATCATTCGTTTGAGAAAACACCCCTCTATAGCTTTATGGTGTGGTAATAACGAAATAGAAGTAGCCTGGGGAAATTGGGGATGGCAAAATCAATACAACTACAATACTATTGATTCTACCGTAATATGGAACCAACAACTACAACTATTTCAGCATCTTATTCCAGATATTCTAAAACAGTATTACCCTACGGCTAACTACACCTCAACAACACCCTTAAGCAATTGGGGCACACCCGAAAACTTTAACCATAGCAGCATGCACTACTGGGGCGTGTGGCATGGAAAAGAGCCTTTTCAAAATTTTAAAACCAATGTGGGTAGGTTTATGGTTGAATATGGTTTTCAGTCTTTTCCGGATTATTCACTCTTGCAAAAAAGCATCAACAAAGGTCAATTACACCTTCAATCGGATGTGATGAGGAAACGGCAGAAAAGCTATATTGGCAATGGAATGATCACCAAGCATAGTGAGAAATGGTTTGGTAAGGCTGAGAGCTTTGAGGATTATGTAGTAAAGAGCCAGCAAACACAGGCAATAGCCATGCAAGTAGCTATTACACAACACCGCTTACAACAGCCACACTGCAGGGGCACATTGTTTTGGCAGTTCAACGATTGCTGGCCTGGACCATCCTGGAGCGTTCTCAATTACGATCAGAGTGAAAAGATAGCATACCAAACCGTAAAAACATGGTATGCACCAGTAGTTGCCATTCCTTCTAAAAATGAAGATGAGATTATTTTTTATATCACGTCTGATAAAAGAGAAACGCAAAATTTGACACTCACACTTAAAATTAAAGGTACAAATACCACCAAATACCAAAGTCCTGATCTTATAGTGAAAAAAGGAGAACCTTTTCTTCTTCGAACGGGTTTAAAACCTGAAGGAGAGTTTGATCTCAAAATAAAACTTGAAGATCGAGGAAAGACGATTTGGAGCACTAACGTTCCATCTTATTTACTATTTTAACTTACATCCATATATCCACAAATTCACATACATGAAAAAAGCATCCTTATCTGATATAGCGGAAGCCCTCCATGTTTCAAAATCTTTGGTTTCACTCGTTCTCAACAACAAGGGAGATGACCACGGGATTAGCAAAAGCACCCAGAAAAAAGTTCGGGAAATGGCGGTTAGCTTAAACTATACGCCTAATAGTATGGCTAGAAGTTTAAGAACTGGAAAAACCAATACGGTAGGTTTGGTGATAGCTGATATTGGAAATCCGTTTTTTGCGCGTTTAGCCCGAAGTATCGAAGATTATGCGATGACCAAGGGGTATCATCTTATATTTTCTAGCTCAGATGAAAATCCAGCATTGGAAGGACAGCTTATCGATATGATGCGAAATCGCCAGGCCGATGGACTCATTATATCTTCAACCTTGGTTAAAGAGAACTGTCAGGTTTTAGAAGATCTACAGCAAAGTAAATTTCCTTTTGTTTTAATTGACCGGTATATTCCTGAAAAAGACTTCAGCTTTGTAGTGTCTAACAACCGTACAGGTTCTGAAGTACTAACCCAACACATCATAGACCAAGGAAAAAAGAAAATTGCCTTGTTTACGCTCACCCCTTCTCACATTACCAGTATTAGCGATAGAGTGGATGGTTATAAAAATGCACTCCTTAAAAATG
>CAZAJG010000053.1:0-1536 GCA_964485405.1 uncultured Owenweeksia sp.
AGCTAAAGAAACGAGTCCCGGTTGGTATAAAGTGAAACCAGACGTAGCCTTTGAGATTGATGATTTTATGGGCCAAAGCGTTGAACTTTTAAACTTAGGCGTCCATCATAGCTTTAAAACGGTGCGTTTGGATCAGGATGGCCTGGGCTATACGCATGTAAGACTGCAACAACAGTATAAAAATGTGGATATAGAAGCGGGAGATTTCATTCTTCATGCCGCACAACTTCAATTGCAACAGGGCATTCACCAAATTCAAAGCATGAATGGTAAACTGGTAAGGGATCTAAACCTCTCTGTACAGCCCAGTATCAGTGCTCAAACGGCTTTTAAACAAGTCTTGAATTATGTAGGCGCTCAAAAGTACATTTGGGAAGAGGAAGCCAATGAGGCGATGCTTCAGGATCTACACGATGACCCACAAGCCAGCTACAAGCCCAAAGCCGAGTTGGTGATCGCTCAAGAAAACTTTAACCAAAAGGGTTCGGATTATCGCTTAATGTATAAACTAGATGTTTATGCGGTACAACCGCTCTCTCGTCAAGATATTTATGTAGATGCCCAAACGGGAGAAGTAGTGTTTACGCTAGACAAAATTCACACAGGTGATGTACCCGGAGTAGCACATACCAAATACACCGGTGTTCAAAACATTATAACCGATTCTATAGGCCCTGAGCTATACCGCTTGCGCGAATCTACTACTGGCGGAGGTATAGAAACCTACAATATGCTAAGAACCCGTGATTATTCACAAGCGGTAGACTTCTTAGATTCCAACAATGTTTGGGACAATTTCAATGCCTTTCAGGATGAAGTAGCTACGGATGCGCATTGGGGAGCACAAACTACCTACAATTACTTCTATCAGATGCATGGCCGTGATAGTTACGATAACAAGGGAACCAAGCTTTTGAATTATGTGCATTACGATCAAAACTTTGTAAATGCTTTTTGGGATGGCCAACGGATGACGTATGGCGATGGAAACGGAAGTAGCTTTTTCCCGCTTATCTCTTTAGATATTGCTGCGCATGAGATGACCCATGGAGTTACTCAGTTTTCAGCAGGTTTAATTTACCTCAATGAATATGGAGCGCTTAACGAATCTTTCAGCGACATTTTTGCCGCAGCCGTAGAATATTATGGCGATCCTGCTAATTTTGACTACCGAGTAGGCGAAGATATGACTGCCGATAGTTTGGGAATTCGTTCCATGAAGGATCCAAAATCCATGGGAGATCCGGATACCTATTTGGCGGGTATTTGGTATACGGGGCAACTAGATAATGGTGGCGTGCATATTAACAGTGGTGTACAGAACTATTGGTATTACATCATGTCTGCTGGAGATTCAGGCACCAACGATTTAGGTGTGAACTACAATGTAGCGGGTTTGGGTGTAGATAAAGCTTCTCAAATCGCTTACCGCAACTTGGCTTACTATCTTACGCGTACTTCGGAGTATAACGATGCCAGAGCCGGTTCTATGCAAGCTGCTGAAGATCTTTATGGCATCTGCTCTCCAGAAATGAT
>CAZAJG010000053.1:1546-3669 GCA_964485405.1 uncultured Owenweeksia sp.
CCGTAGAAGCTTGGTATGCCGTTGGTGTGGGAAGACCGTTCCAAGATGAAGACTTTGTGTTGGTGGATGTATTGAATCCAGAAACGTCTTGCGGTTTGGGTTCTGCTGAAGCCGTAAGTTTATTGATCCGCTATTACGACTGCAACGATACACTCCTTGCCGGAGAATCGCTCAGTGTAGCATATCAGCTGGACAATCAAAGCCCAGTAAATGAAACGGTAATCATTCCTCAAAATATGGTAGCGGGCGATACCTTGATTTATACCTTTAACCAAACGATAAATGTTTCTGCATTTACTACGTATAACCTTCAAGCGTGGATCAATTATTCGGATGACTTAGAACCTCTGAATGATACCCTGACTAATGTGAGTATTAGCAACAGCTTTCAACAAAATAGTGATTTTGCGGTAGTAGATATGCCTTTACCCCGCTCGGGCTGTGCACTTACCACTTTTGAGACGGTGGAAGTAAGCTACCGCTTTTTAGGGTGCGACTCTTTAGTGGCTGGACAAAGTATTGATGTGAACTACCGTTTAGACGGTCAGCCGGCAGTTACAGAAACCGTTAATTTGGGTGCTACTTTATATCCAGAAGATGTAATGGTGCATGCCTTTGCCAACAGCATCGATCTTTCCGCAAAGGATCAATATACTTTTGATGTTTGGGTGAATTATACAGGCGATCCTGAAAGTACGAACGATAGCATTCTCAACAGAGCGATACAAAACCCCTACTCCATCCAAGATAAGTTGTTTACGTTTGAGAATCGATCTACTACTTTAGATTCCATGTATTTCTCTACCACTGCAAACTCTAAAATTGACTTTTATTTGGGAGCTGCTGTAACGGATACTTTAGGACTTAGGTTTACCGGAGCAAATGCTTTAGCTACACTCCCGGATTTTCCTGTTTTTAATAGACGTGACCCTTGGAGCATTTATCCTGAATATAGCTCGTTTGCCTGTGCGTGTGTAGATGCCCGAGATTGGGATTCTGTAAAAGTGAGCTTTGATTTAAAACAAACTTACTCTAGAGTTTGGCGAGATGTTACGCTTAGAGACAATAAAGGTGTGAGTTCGTTCAGAGTATTGGCAGATGGCAACCAGATTGGAGACACTTACCAAGCGCTTACAAACGATAAAGATCGTTTTAGAAGCTATGAACTCAATTTGAGAGACTATGCTAAAACGCAATTTGAACTTTGTTTGGAGGCTCGAAACTTTTTGGCTGAGGAGTACGATTATTTTGCCAATAGCGAAGGAGACAATGCTTATGTAGACAACCTCAAGATCTTTAACGATGGAAACATTGGATTGCGTGAAAATGCTACTTCGATTCAACAAATTAGAGTATTCCCTAACCCTTCTAAAGGTTTGTTTACCATTGAATTAGAACTTAACGACAAACTAAACACTACGTATAGTGTTTATACAAGCACAGGAAAGTTGGTAAAAAGCGCGTCTCTTAACCTGAGTAATGGCTACCACCAACTGGATTTAGATTTAAACACTTACCCGGTAGGGATGTACATACTGGAGTTGAATGGCGAAAGCGAAAAACTCTGGATAACGAAATAAAGATTTCATAGCCCGATTGCTACTTGAGCTAGAAACAACAAAAAAACCCTTCTGAAATTCAGAAGGGTTTTTATTTTATAAAGAAGTGAAGCTTTTTTTTAGCTCACCAACTCTTTTACTTTGTCTGCAGCTTCTTGTAGTACAATAGCAGAGTGTACTTCCAGACCACTTTCGTCTATCATTTTCTTAGCTACTTCTGCATTGGTTCCTTGCAAACGTACAATGATTGGAATTTTAATATCTCCAATGTTTTTATACGCATCAATAACCCCTTGGGCTACTCTATCGCAACGTACAATACCACCAAAAATGTTTACCAAAATAGCTTTTACATTATCATCTTGTAAGATGATACGGAAAGCTGTTTCTACGCGCTTAGCATCTGCTGTACCACCTACATCTAAGAAGTTTGCAGGGTTACCACCGGCCATTTTAATAATATCCATGGTAGCCATTGCCAATCCAGCTCCGTTTACCATACATCCAACATTACCATCTAGGTTTACAAAGTTCAAACCGGCATCGCCCGCTTCAACATCAATT
>CAZAJG010000053.1:3679-4041 GCA_964485405.1 uncultured Owenweeksia sp.
CTCTTCACGCTTATCGCGTAATGCAGCATAATCTGGGTGACGGAATAAACCATTATCGTCTAAAGCTACTTTAGCATCTACTGCAATGATTCTATTGTCAGAAGTTTTTAATACGGGGTTGATTTCAAAAAGAGCAGCATCAATACCATCGTATGCTTTGTATAAGCTGGAAACGAATTTGGTCATCTCTTTAAAAGCCTTTCCACTTAAACCTAAGTTAAAAGCAATTTTACGTGCTTGAAAACCTTGAAGACCTACTTTAGGGTCAATTTCTTCTGTAAAGATTAAGTGTGGTGTTTGTTCTGCCACGGTTTCAATGTCCATTCCACCTTCTGTAGAATACATGATCATGTTTCTACCGC
>CAZAJG010000053.1:4051-8972 GCA_964485405.1 uncultured Owenweeksia sp.
GTTCATTAATACGGACATGTAAATTTCAGAAGTTTCAGACTCTCCTGGATAGTAAACATCTTCTGCAACCAATACTTGGTGTACTCTTTTACCTTCCGCAGAAGTTTGTGGAGTAACCAAATCCATTCCAATAATGTCGTTTGCTCTATCTCTTACTTCATCAAGGCTTTTAGCAAGTTTTACACCGCCACCTTTACCGCGACCTCCGGCATGTACCTGAGCTTTTACAACCCACCATCCGGTTCCGGTTTCTTCGGCTAGTTTTTTAGCAGCTTCTACGGCTTCTTCTGGTGTTGTAGCCACCATACCGCGCTGAATTCCTACTCCATAGGAAGCAAGAATCTCTTTACCTTGATACTCGTGAAGATTCATATATCTGTATTTTTTGTGTTCAGAATTGTTGTGAAACGGGGCAAAAATAACCTTTGACTGTGATGTAAAAAAATAAATCTAAAGTTATTCTCTATGGGTTAACAACAGTAGCTAATCATTGTTTTATCCCCATCTATACTTTATCCTTCTTAACAATCGTTATCCTACTCTATTACAGTTATTAACAAACCAAATAACATACAAAATCATCCCTATGAGAAAGTATATTTTTCTAAGCATCCTAATGGCTTTAGGAATTGCCTGCGGACGAGATATGAAAACCGCTGAAGCAACTGAAACAAGTGAGATAGAACCAATACATACTCATAACGATATAGCGTTTAGCTCTCCCCATAAAACTTCCGCTCATAGCACTATGAGAGCCAATATACCTGCAAATCGCAAAATGATATGGACTGCCAATATGCGGTTTGAGGTGGAAGATGTGGATAAAGCCACTACGAGTATCTCCAAAATGGTTCAAAACAAAGGCGGCTTTATCTCCAACATGCAAATGGAGAATTCCGATTATCAAATTACCAATCAGTTGCAAATCAGAATTCGCAATGAAAATTTAATTCCACTAGTGGAAAGCCTAAAAGGGGAAGCAAAAAAGATAGATGAAGTAGATATTAATTCTAGAGACGTAACCGAGGAATATGTTGATTTGGAGGGAAGACTAAAAACCAAACGGGAGGCAAGAGAACGTTACATTCAAATACTCAGGAATAAAACTGGGGATGTAAAAGATATTATTGAAGCTGAAAACGCGATCCGGAAAATAACAGAAGAAATTGAGGCTAAAGAAGGTCGACTTCGCTATTTAAAAGATAGAGTTGAGTTTAGCACGCTAAGTATATCTATATACAAAACCGTTGAAACAGAATCAATTGAACCTAAAAAAGACACCTATGGCGATAAATTAGAAGCTTCATTCTTAAAAGGATGGAGCATATTATTAGGCTTAGGGCTAGTTATTGTTTACATCTGGCCGTTACTGCTTATCGCTTCTATACTTTTGATTTGGAAAAGAAAATGGGTGCGTAAAGCTTTTAAAGGAAAGGGTTAAAAAAAGGAAGCCTACTTTGTCCTAACTTTCATACTTCAATTGTTATTTAGGAAAACAACAGCATGCAAGAGTTTTTATTGATCCTTAAAGGAGATGGTATGAATCACCTTTCTCCGGATGAGCTACAAAACGTTTTAAGCGATTATCAAGAATGGGCGAGTGCTTTGGGCGACAGGTATTTAGCTGGGCAACGTTTGCAAGAATCAGGAAGCCTATTCACCACCAAAGAATCAGCCGTACTTACAGATGGTCCCTTTTTAGAATCAAAAGAGATTATAGCGGGTTTCTTTTGGATTGAAGCCGCCAACTTGGAAGAAGCCAATCAAATAGCGCGCTCCTCCCCGCATCTAGGCTTATACCAAATTGAGGTTCGTCCGATTGCTTTTCCTAAAATGAAGTAAACCTTTGGAGTCGCATCATCCTTTAGTGGAACGCCTTTTCCGGCAAGAATATGGCAAGTTAATCTCTATACTCACGGGAATATTTGGTCCATCCCAATTGGAATTGGTTGAGGATATTGTGCAAGAAACGCTCATAGCTGCTTTAGATCATTGGAGTTTTAACAAAGTGCCCGATAAACCTACTGCGTGGTTGGTTCAAGTGGCAAAACGTAAAGCCTTAAACGAGTTGAAGCGAAACCAAATGATTCAACAACATCATGCAAAAATGGTATGGGACGAAAAGGCTACGTCACAGGAATTACGGTTAAATCACGAAATTGAAGATAGCCAGCTCCGCATGATTTTTACCTGTTGCAGCCCTTTGCTTAGCACGGAATCTCAAATCACTTTAACCCTCAAAACATTATGCGGTTTAGGGTCAAAGGAAATAGCAAAAGCGCTTTTAACTTCAGAATCCAACATCAACAAACGCTTGTATAGAGCGAAAGAAACGATACGAGAGCACCGAGTAGAATTTCACATACCCAGTGGTGCAGATTTGGAGAAACGCCTAAAAACGGTTGCTTTAAGCTTGTATTTACTTTTTAATGAGGGCTACAATTCTTCCACACAGGATGAAACCATTCGCAAAGATTTATGCTTGGAAGCCATACGCCTCACCCAACTCTTGGTAAAACATTTCAAGCAACAACCTTCTCTTTCTGCACTGCTTGCCATGATGTGCCTCCATTCTGCTCGTTTTGATGCCCGTTTAGATGATCATGGCGCCATTATTTTATTTGAAAATCAAGATCGATCCTTATGGAATGGGGAATTGATAAAGCTCGGAATGTTTCACCTTAAAAATTCCATTGGAGGGTCTGAACTCACTTCCTACCATATAGAAGCCAATATTGCAGCTCTTCATTGCTCCGCTCCAGATTTTGAGCATACAGATTGGCCTACTCTCTACCGTCAATACGAGCTTTTGTATCAACTTAAACCCAATCCTATACTCTTGCTGAATTTGGCGATTATAAACAGCCGAATTCATGGTTTAGAGAGCTCACTTACGGAACTGGAGAAATTATATGAATACAAGGTTTTAAAAGAGTACCATTTACTGCCCGCTACGCAAGCGATGTTTTATATGGAGCTGAAAGACTACTCCAATGCGATTCCGTATTTTGAAAAGGCCTTAGCGCTTTCTCCATCTCCTAAAGAGAGAGAACGCTTAACGCTTAAACTCAACGCCTGTCAAAAACAACTTCCCCTTTCCTAAAATCAGAAAGGGGAAATTTTAGATTTTACCAAGGCTGCCCTTCCCCTCCCTCAACATAGCTTTTTAAACTTTCCATAAAATGATTCCAAGTCGCTTTCGTCATTTCAAAAGCTTCTTGCCCTTTCCACTTTTCATCAAAACCAGCATGAGAAAAACGCACTTTAACCCCATTTTCACTTTCTTCAATCTCTGTAATAATTTGAGTCCCTAGCCAAGCTGGGTTTGGATTGGCCATACACTCCCAAACCACCTTTTTATTCAGATCCAGCACCAATGTTTTAAAACCCATTTCTACCTGTGTTCCTTGCTTGTCAAATTTTAAGAGCGAATCACCTCCTATACTTTCGCTTACTTGACCTTCCTTAGACCACCAAGCGTTAATTCCTTTTTGGGTAGATACAGCAGTGTATACTTTTTCTACTGTTGTTTTCATCCGTAAGTTGTGTGTAATATCCATAGCTTATTATTTGTTATTTTTATTTATGACAAACGTGAGTGATGATTTTGGACATCTTTCACTATAAAAGTGCTTTACGAACATTATTAGATCTATGAGGGTTTACGTAGATTGGGCTAAACGATTTACAAATGGCAGTAACTGAAGGAATACGATACAATAGCATTGGTAAAAACTACAATGCTTACAGAAAGGCTGATCCCCATTTGGTAGATCGTATGTACAGTTTTTTATCTCCTAAACCCGGTCAAAAGTTCTTAGACATTGGTTGTGGTACAGGCAATTATACTATAGCTTTAAATCAAAAAGGGTTTGCCTTAACAGGCGTTGATCCGTCTTCGGAAATGTTGGAGAAAGCTCAAGCCAAATCTTCAGAAGTTATATGGCAGTTAGGGAATGCAGAACAACTTGATTTTGAAGACAATTCTTTTGACGGTGCTTTAGCCAGCCTTACCCTTCACCATTGGAATAATTTGGAGAAAGGTTTTAAAGAAATAGATCGAGTATTAAAACCTGGAGCTTCTTTTTTAATTTTCACCTCTTCGCCTGAACAAACGGCTTCTTTTTGGTTAAAGCACTACTTCCCCATTATGATTCAGAACTCTGTGGATGTAATGCCTAAACTTACAAGCATCAAGGAAAACCTATGCAAATATGGTTTTCAAATTATGGCCAAGGAGAAGTATTACATCCAAGATGATTTACAAGATCATTTTCTAAACTGTGGAAAAAACAAACCGGAGCTTTATCTCAACCCTGAGATTAGGCAAGGAATTTCATCCTTTTCGGCTTTTGCCAATCAGGAAGAAGTGGAAAAAGGACTTGTTCAACTCGAAAAGGATATCCAATCCAATCGCATTCAAGAAGTAATAGAGCAGCACGAAAATACCTTGGGCGATTATCTATTTATCCTCGCGCAGAAGTAAATTTAGCAACAAGCTCACCTTTCCTTTTTATCGAATCAAATTACCGTTTGAGATAATACCAAAATCTCAAACAGAATAACCGAAAAATAATATTTTCGCAATAAATTAAGTGTATCTATGAGCGAAGCAAACTGGACAACCGTAAAAGAATTTGAAGACATCACCTATAAAAAATCAGGAGGTGTTGCCAGAATAGCCTTTAACCGACCAAATGTGAGAAATGCATTTCGTCCGAAAACTGTTGGAGAGCTGTATAAAGCCTTTTTAGATGCGCGCGAAGATACAGCCATAGGTGTGGTTTTATTCTCTGCCGAAGGTCCATCCACCAAAGACGGTGTATACTCTTTTTGTAGTGGTGGCGATCAAAATGCGAGAGGACATCAGGGTTATGTGGATGACGATGGTATGCCTAGATTAAACATACTAGAAGTACAG
>CAZAJG010000053.1:8982-15529 GCA_964485405.1 uncultured Owenweeksia sp.
TTGGTGGGGGCCATAGCCTACACGTGGTTTGCGACCTTACTCTGGCAAGTAAAGAGCATGCCATCTTTAAACAAACGGATGCAGACGTTACCAGCTTTGATGGTGGTTATGGATCCGCATATCTGGCCAAGATGGTGGGTCAAAAAAGAGCTCGTGAAATCTTCTTTTTAGGAAGAAACTATTCCGCCCAAGAATCCTACGAAATGGGCATGGTAAATGCCGTTATCCCACATGAAGAATTGGAATCTACTGCCTATGAGTGGGCTCAAGAAATCCTGGCAAAATCCCCAACCTCCATTAAAATGCTCAAGTTTGCTTTTAACCTAACCGATGACGGTATGGTAGGGCAACAAGTATTTGCTGGAGAAGCAACACGCCTAGCTTACATGACGGATGAAGCGAAGGAAGGGAGAAATGCTTTCCTAGAAAAAAGAAAACCCGATTTTAAAGACATTAAATGGATTCCTTAATCCTTTCTTGATGTCGTATAACATTCAAAGCCCTTGTTTCTGAAAAGAAGTAAGGGCTTTTTCTTGCAAAAAAGTGGTGTAATGTCGGGTAGCTTATAATTGAGAGGAATACGGTCATTTACTTTTATCAAAGTAAAACTAAACAACTACTAACAAACACGTAAACTCTTATTGTTATGATTAACAAAACGGCTAAAACCATAAGTTACATAGCTGCAGTAGTTGCTGCAGTGGTGTTGCTTCAAACTCTATTTTTCAAATTTACCGCGCATCCAGACAGTGTATACATCTTTACCCAACTAGGCATGGAGCCTTGGGGTAGAATAGCTGTGGGAATAATGGAATTAGTTACTGGTATTTTATTGCTCTACCCAGCCACCACTCGTTATGGAGGTGTTTTAGGTTTGGGCGTAATTTCTGGAGCTGTATTTTTTCACCTCTTTGTTTTAGGGATAAATGTGCAAAACGATGGTGGGTTATTGTTTACACTTGCCGTTACTGTATTTGTAAGTACAGCATTGGTTGTGGCTTTAAACTATAAATTATTGCGTTGCGATGTATTGCGATTGTTAAAGAAACCTGCGGTGAGCGCTTCTTAAAGCAACCTATATATTCGTATTCAAACCCTTCAAAGTGTTTCATTTTGAGGGGTTTTTAATGCTCTAAATTCAATTAAAAGAATAGCCATTTACAAATTACAGCCGTTTATTCCTTGTACATTCTTTAACTTTGAAGAATCAATCCATCACTATCACCAATATGAAATGGTCTACCACAACCATGAATCTGAACTTTAACCAAGAGGAGGGTATTTTAACCATTACTCCCCATTTAGACTTTAAAGGACCAGAAACTATAGAACTTGCCAGAGAAAATAAAGAGCTGGTTTTAGATAGGTTGGGAAATGACTTAAAAGGCGCCTTGGTTTATATGCCTCCTTTTTACATCAATGCAGAAGTTACCAAATACTATAAAGAGACTATTCCCAATATACCTTTAGCTTTAATTGCTGATTCCTTTTTCAAAAAAATGCTTGGTAATTTTTTGTTAAGATTAACCAGCCCATCCCGTCCCATGCGCTTGTTTTCCAGCGAAGAGGAAGCCGAAGTTTGGTTAAGAAAAGAAATGGGAAATATAAATTTATCGCATACCGGATGAAAACATTTATCGCCCTTTTAAGAGGAATCAACGTTTCCGGTCATAAAAAGATTAAAATGGCGGAGCTGCGAGAGCAGCTCAATAAAGCGGGCTTAACAAACGTACAAACCTATATACAAAGCGGTAATATTGTTTTCAATTCCGATCAAAACTCTACGTCCAAACTTCAAGCGCTTATTCATAAAACAATTCTAGATGGCTTTGGCTTTGATGTCCCCACTACCCTATTAACCTTAGATTATTTGGTACAAGCCAATCAAAATAATCCGTATTCAAAAGAAGCAGAAGAAAAAGGAAATCAAGCCTTTATCACTTTCCTATCTCAAGAACCTGAACAGGAAAGAATTGAGTTACTCCGCAGCATTGATTATAGTCCGGATGTATACCATATAGATAAAACCAACATTTATCTGTATTGCCCCAATGGCGCGGCAAATTCTAAAATCAGCAATAATCTCTTTGAAAATAAGCTCAAAGTTTCTGCCACTACTCGAAATTTCAAAACCGTTTGGAAACTCATTGAGATGGCCTCTGCTTAATAACAGTTGCTTTGGCAATGTTTTTGGAAGTAAGGTATCGTCAAACCTTGCTAAAATGACCAAGTCCTTTGTATTCCTCCTAATCCTGTTCACCTTTTCCGGGCAAATTCATGCTCAAGATTTTGAGTTAGACCCTCTTCGTCTCATTCAATGCGAAGATCATATTCAGCATGCGCAAATCGATCCAGATCGAAATCGCCTCTTCATATACACAGAAGGAAAAGTGCACGTTCACAGCTTAAGCAAAGAGAAATACAAAACGCTAGAGGTTCACTTAGAAGATTCGATTACCGATCCTTATTATAAGACGCTGTTCTCCCCCCATGGAAAGTATTTGATTTTTTACAATCTGGAGGATGGTATTCAAGTGTATAAAAAATCATGGGGCAAGTATCGTTTCTACGCTTTATTTACCTCAAAATATCGCTCGGTTATGGTAGACATCAATGATCAGAACCAGTTAGTTGGAGGAGGTCCTCATGGTGAATTGAGTTTATGGAATCTTGGTAAAAAGAAAATCATTAAAACACTTAAAGTGGACGAAGGGAGCGGACAAGTTTATACCGTTCGCTTCATAAAAGACTTCTCCAATCGTATCGTATGTGGAACGGGAGCCTCAAAGGCAATCCTATTAGATCTTGAAAATGACTCTACCCTATCCGAATTCAAAGTAGATAAAGCGTTTCAACCTGATACTTCTGTGGCTTGGTCTTCAGCCATTCCGGCTAAAATATTGGAGATGCAACATCATCAATTTTGGATACAGATTTACAATAGACCCAATCATTTATTGAGCTGGAATGCCCAAGGCCAGAAGCTGATACCAATTCCTCTTTCAGTTGATCTATCTGATTTCACTTTTTTTAAGGACAAACTGGTTGTAGGAACCCCTAGCGGTGAGATTTTTATTCATCGCTCTAACGGACGATCCATTCTTAAAAAAATACAAGCTCAAGTTTGGCCTATTCAAGGCTTAATTAGTTCTGATACCAGCAACTATTTAATCGCCTGGGGCAGTAAGGGAAAACTTCAAATCTGGAAGTACCGAACGGAGAATAAGACTAAGGATTAGGCGTTAATCCTAGGTATTACGCCTAATCTGACCTTTTTTGCTACCTTTTTCAACCCTTTTTGGAACCTTTTAAATTTCCATTTTGCACATCGCCCAATTAGATTTGACATCAATCATTTAAACTTAAAAAACATAAAAATGAAAAAGTTAATTTCAGTAGTAAGCCTTCTATGTTTAAATCTAATCCTCGTGAATTTAGGTCAGGCGCAAAACACAGTAATGAATGTAGAAAGGGGCATAGAGCTTAAGGGTGATTCAAAAACCGAAGAAGTAAAAATTAGTGTTAATGAAAAAGCTATTGCATTGGATATTGCCATAGCCAGTACCATTAAATCCGGTCAACTTCATATCGAATTGTATTCTCCGGATGGAAAGCGAAAAGGAGATTTTTCGGTGGGTAGTCAGATTGAACAAGGAGAAAAGGCACTAAGCAAATCCGAAAAAGTGAGTGGTAAAATTTCCAAGCATATTCCAGAACCAGAATTAGGGGATTGGGTGATTAAAATCATCCCGGAGCAAGCTCACGGCCAACTATTCATTAAATCAGACTTAAACTTTAGAAACAAATAAAACCAACTGTATCTATGATCCATTGGTTAAAAATGCTGAGACCAATACAGGTATTTTTATTCATATTATGCCTTGAGGTTTCAGCAAATCCAAACACCACATCTTTTATTCACGGAAAGTTAGAACTAGATAGCAGTTGGGCTTCTGTTCTCTACCTTTCTCATATTCCAAGTTTTGAGAATTTATACAGCATGTCTGGTAATATGATTGTGGAGAAAACTCAAATTAATGCCAAAGGGGAGTTTTCCATTAGTACTAAGTTTTTGCCTGAAAAGGAGCAGCTGTATCGAATTCACATTTCAAAAGAGGGGGATCCTCCGGCTACTTTAGCGATTGGTGGCTCTGATGAAAATCATATGTTCATTATTGCAAGTCGTTCTTCCGGCTTAAAAATTATCGGCAATCGCTCCTACAGCATTTTTAGGAATATTGAAATTCAGGAATCCACTGCCAATCAAACGCTTTTTGAGATTCATAAAATATTGGGGTATTTAGATAGTAGCGGTTTTAATAGTGCCGAGCTCAAAAGAGAATTTATTACCTCAGCTATCCATGAAAAGCTCCGCTTTATTGCAGATACCACTTCCAATCCTTTGGTTGCTCTTTACGCCTTGCATCGAAGCGATTTCGAATCTGATATAGCTTTAAATCCTGAGTATTATGAAGCCTTTTCAGAAAAGTGGGCGAAAGAAAACTCTACTTACTTTAAAAGTTTTAGGGCACAAGTTCCAATTACTGCGGATAAAGAGAGTTTGTACCGAATATGGATTGCCATTGGCTTTTTGCTCTTAGGACTTGTTTTAGGACAGTGGAAAAGAATAAAACGCCCTAAAAAAGATCCCATACGCTCTTTGAGTGTTCAGGAACGTAAAATCTTCCAGATGTTGCAGCAAGGGCATTCCAATAAGGATATTTCTGATGAATTGAGTATTGGTTTAAGCACCGTTAAATCTCACGTAAGTAATATTTATACCAAACTCGGGATTAGCTCCAGAAAGGAGGTGATGAATATTCAGATTTAATACACTAAACAATGCACGCTTACAGAGTGTTATCCTACCTATTCACGCAAACACTATGATTGCATTACGTTTAGTTTACATCGCTAATATTTTAGTAGCGGGTTGGGTAGGATATAACGCTTTTTTTCTTTCAGAAACATCCGCTAACACTGTGTTTTCTGGTGCTTATCCAGCAAATCCTTTATCTAAACTTGTGGGTTGTTTGTGGTTGTCCATTGCTTTTCTCTCCGTATTAGGTTTGTTTAGACCCATTGTTTTTTCCCCAGTTTTACTGATTCAGCTTTTTTACAAGGGACTTTGGTTAATTGCTGTGGCTTTACCAGCCATTCAAAACAATCAAGCCTATCCTAAACCTATGGCTACCTTTTTCTTAATTTGGGTCATTATCTTACCCTTTGTAATTCCCTGGAAACAATGGCTCAACTAAAATAAAAGTGTTAGTTTTCAGCTTGTAATCGTTCTGCTAGAATGTTTTTAAACTTTCCCAACTTTAATTTATACAGTTCCCCTCTCCTACTTCTTATCATTCAAGGATTAATTTTTGCCGTGCTCCTTTTTAGACGATATCGCAAAAAAGGTCATCTAGCAGATTTATTACTGGCTGTTTTATTGGTGATTACAGCATACCACAGAACCTCCTACACCATTGGCTTTATGGGCTGGTATGATACGTTTAGAAATACCAAAATCAACTACTACCTCATTAGTCTTACCGTTGCTGTGGGGCCACTCATCTATTTCTATGTAAAGAGTTTGGTAGAGCCTCATTTCAAATTCAAGCCCATTCACTTTTGGCACTTCTTACCTGCCTTTTTAAATGTCATTTATTGCATCGTGGTATATATACACGATGTACAACAGCCCGGATTTTACGATACACAAAATGGTGAATGGTATCTCTGGTTGAATATGGAAAAGCTACCTCCCTTTTTTAGCGGTGCAGAATACACTTCTCGCATATTGTACTTTGCCTTCACTATTCAGTTGTTTGCCCGATATAAACAAAAAATTGAGCAGTTTTTCTCCAACACCTATAAGGTAGAACTCAACTGGATTCGCAACTTCTTAGCTGTCTATATTTTTCTAATGCTTTTCGGTTATCTATTGGATGGTATTGGCTTGTTTGTGGAACTGCGATGGATAGATAATTGGTGGTTGCATTTCTTTACCGCTATATCGCTGGTTTACTTGGGTTTTAAAGCTTATATGACCGATTTAACCAAGCTATATGAGATTCGTTTCAACTTTAGCTCAGACCAGCTGGTGGAAGAAAGCAATGAAAAAGATTTTAGCAATGAAATGCGCATGGTGAAACAGTTTTTTGATGCACATCAACCTTACTTAAATCCAGAAATAACCTTACCCCAGTTGGCGAAAGAGCTAAAAATGGGCACAAATGAACTCTCTCAAACTATAAACTCTGGTTTTGGAATGAACTTTAACGATTTCATCAATCAATATCGAGTAGAAGAAATCAAATCTCGTATCACGGATCCTAGCAATCAACATCTTTCCTTGCTAGGAATTGCTTACGAATGTGGTTTTAACAGCAAAGCCACTTTTAACCGTGTATTCAAGAAGTTTACACAAATTTCGCCCTCTGAATATTTAAAGTCTCAAAAGGGTGAGGCGTCTTAAATTATGATTTGAGCCGCCTCAATATGATTTGAAGCGCACAACCCATCAGCGATTTGCAGTTTTGACCCCATCAATGAT
>CAZAJG010000053.1:15539-26403 GCA_964485405.1 uncultured Owenweeksia sp.
TGCAACAACTTATTTACCTTCTTAAAAGTAGCATCAAACCGGTTCTTCAAAAGCACTGGTGGATCGATCTTTCCTTTGCCATACCTCGCTTTTTCTGCGGTATGCTTTTAACGCTGAATTCTGGTTCCAGCAAATTTGGAGTCCCTTGGAGTCCAGAAGAAAAGAACTTAGGACTGTTTGAAGTTTCCGCCTGGTTTCCGCCTGATGTAGCTGAATTTGGAGGAATATTTGCCCTGTTTCCCGTATTTTTTGCCTGGATGGGTGCAGCCTCAGAAACCTTAGGAGGCTTATTTCTAGCTTTTGGTTTTAAAACCCGATTGTCCTCTTTTCTAATTTTATGCACCATGCTTGTAGCCGTATTTTTCCAACAATGGTCTAACGGCTTGTGGGGTATGTTCCCTGCTTTAGGATTCTTATGGGTTTCCATTTACCACCTCTTTTTAGGGTCAGGTAGGTTTGGAATAGACTACCTCCTATCCAAAACCTGGATGCCTTCCACTATAGAAACCCCATTAGCCGAATTAAAATAACAAACATGAAAAAGATATACAGCCTCATCGCGCTAGTTTCAGCAACACTATTTATTACCTCTTGTGTGCAACCTACAAAGGAGTTTACCATTCATTTTAAAGTGGATATGAATGAAATGGAAGATGTTTACTCAGCCGCTCTTATTGGAGGGTATAATCCATTGCGTTGGAATAAAATTACCCCTATGCAAGATTTAGACTCCAATGGAATTTACGATACTACTATAACTTTTGACATACCCTATAAATTTTTAGAGTTCAAGTTTGTAGCAAATGGTAAAACCATTGAGCTAGAAGGCGAAGAAAACCGTAGAGTTTATTTTGAGGAAGAAGATACCATCACCTACATCGCCAAGTTTAATCAAGTGAATAACCCCTAAAATCCTTGTTATGAAAAAAGTTACGATCCTATTCATTCTATGTATTGTCTTTATAAGTCAATCTTGCAGCACCTTAGGTTCCACCACCTACATAGATCCACAACAATCCTTTGTTTTAGGAAAAGGCAAACATGGAGCGTACAAAGCCTACTTATCTAACCCCGGTAGTACAGATATTTCGGTATACCTCGAAAACAATGGAAAGATGACATCTTTAGGTGTACTAAAGCCTAAAGAGGCAGTTCATTATAGAGTCCCCGCAAACTATACCGTTCGCTTTCACAATGCCGATACCATTCAAGGCGTTGTGAGAATAAACGCTATTGGAGATACTCGTTTGAGTATGGGTTATCAAGAAGATAAAAACCCCTAGTTTTTTTTGAGCGCTTATCTTTGGGTGCAAGTAGAAATACATCCATGTTACTCCAAACTTTTAAAACGCTCAACCTTCGTCAAAAAGAAGCTATACAAAAGCTTTGGAATGCTGAATACCCAAAAAGTATTCAGCATTCGTCATTAGACAGCTTAGAAGAATACTTGAGTGGCTTACATAATGCCTCACATACATTCCTTACTATTCAAGATAAAATAGAGGGATGGCTCTGTGTTTTCGAAAGGAACAATGAACCATTTTTCGCTATGATATTGAGCCGAAACAGTCAAGGGAAAGGTTATGGTAAACAACTGCTTCAAAAAGTACAACAGGAGAAAAACACGCTTTACGGCTGGGTAGTGGTAGAGAGCGACTATATCCGAAACGATGGTTTGCCTTATCCTTCTCCATTAAACTTTTATTTAAAAATGGGATTTCAACTCATGAATGAAAAATGGGAGACGACCACTCTGAAAATGGAAAGAATCGTCTGGTCAAGGGTATAGAACAATCGTTGATATACTTTTTTTAAAGTTAACTCCAGCTTTAGTTTTAGTTACCATTTAGTTTTCTGTTAAAAACCTCTAAAACATTATTTTTCAATCTTTTAAGTCAATACAAGTTTTTCTTTCTTAACCTTTTAGTAAGTAATCCTTACGTTTATTTTAAGACTGCAATAACATGAACAATAGAGATTTGGGTCTATCAAAAAAATCCAATTTCACAATGTTCAAAAAACTATTCTCCCTTACTCTTTTGGCGATGAGCCTGAGTGGGTTTGCTCAAGTGCAAAGCTTGAGTGTACGAGTAAACAGCAGCTCTGATGATGCTGAAGAAAGAGGGGCGGATGCCTCCTCTAGTGTTGGTCTTATGGACCTTTCCTCTTCTGACCTTGAATTGGTTAGAGATGGCAACGATGGTAACCAATGGGTTGGCATGCGTTTCGCAAACATTGGTATCCCTCAAGGAAGCCAAATACTAAATGCATACATTCAGTTTACCGTAGATGAAGATGATTCCATCAGTGGAGACATCACCATTCACGCTGAAGCGGTAGACAATTCTGCTACCTTCACATCCACTGCTTTTGATATTTCGAGCAGAACCAGAAGTAACGATAGTGTTACTTGGTCTAACATTCCATACTGGCCAAGTGCGGGTGTAACCGGCCCAGATCAACAAACGCCAGATCTTTCCATTCTTATCCAAGAAACGGTAGATCGCGGTGGATGGATGAGCGGAAATGCACTTAACATTATTATGCACGGTACAGGCGAGCGTGTTGCTGAATCCTATGATGGTGTGATTACCAGTGCACCTGAACTCATTATTGAGTATATCGCTCCAGTAAGCTACACAGTTTCCATTTCTAGTGGTGACGATGATGCGGAGGAAGATGTAGCCAACGGAAGTATGTACAGAACCAGTTCTGATTTAGAAATTACTACAGATGGAACTGTCAGCCAATTGGTTGGTATGCGCTTCGGAAGCTTAGATATACCTGTGGGATCTACCATTCAAAGTGCACACATTCAATTTACCGTTGATGAAATAACCACTACAGGCGTAGTAGATGTTTACATCTCTGCCGAAGATGAAGACGATGCAGCTGCCATTGGCGCTGGCGCTTCTGATCTTTCCAGTAGAGACTATGTGAGCGACTTTGTACTTTGGAATATTCCAGCTTGGAACAATGTTGGAGATTCTGGTGCAGCGCAACGCACTCCAGACTTATCTGCCATCTTACAATCGGTAATCAACAGAGGTGGTTGGGTAAAGGGAAATGCGGTTTTATTTGGTATGATTGATCCTGCCGTAATTTCTATTCCAACCTACACAGGGAATACAGGAAAAAGAACCGCAGAATCTTATAACGGTGTTGCTGCTTCTGCTCCAAGATTGGTTGTGTCCTATATTCCTCCCGCCAACTATCAACCTGGAAAATTTCCAGTTATCGCTGGTTCAAGCTGGTTGTATAACGATAGCGGTATGGCTTTGCCAAACTCTTGGAACACTACAACCTACAACGATACCAATTGGGTATATGGTGATGCTCAACTTGGATATGGTGAAGGAGATGAGGCTACCGTAGTAGATTTCGGTTCAGATCCTAACAACAAGCACATCACTACATATTTACGTCACAAGTTTACGGTTGATGATGCTTCTTTATACGATAGCTTGGTTTTTAACTTGTTGAGAGATGATGGTGCTATTGTTTACTTAAATGGAACGGAGGTTCATCGTTCTAACATGCCTTCTGGCACTGTAGGTTTTGACACACTTGCTAGTTCGGCAGTTACTGGAGGGGCAGAAAGCACCTTTTACGAGTTTAAAACAGGTGCTTCGCTTTTAACAAATGGAATCAATGTAATTGCAGTTGAACTGCACCAAGCTTCTGCTTCTAGCTCAGATTTGAGTTTTGACTTCTCCCTTGGTTTTGAGCTTCCTCCTTTAGAAGCTACTTCATTCCCAGTAAAGAGAAATACAGAATGGCACTATTTAGATACAGGAGCAGACTTGGATGCAGTAGCCTGGCAAGACACCTTGTTTAACGATGATAATTGGGATTTTGGCGCAGGTCCTCTAGGATATGGCGACCCAATGAATACCACCATTGATTTTGGCCCTGATCCGAACAACAAATATGTGACTTATTACTTCCGCAGAGATGTAATGATTGATACAGCAGGTTTTCCAGATAGCCTTCAACTGGGATTGAGAAGAGATGATGGTGCTATTGTATACATCAATGGAAATGAAATCTTTAGAGACAACCTTCCTGCTACTGGAGTAACTTATACAACAACAGCTGTTAACACCATTTCAGGTTCTGCAGAAACCAGTTACATCACGCACAGCTTCCACAAAAGTGCTTTTGTACACGGTAGAAATACGATTGCGGTTCAAATTCACAATAGAGATATTTTTAGCTCAGATTTAGGTTTTGATCTTTATATTGAAGAGGCTCCAATACCGAACCCTCAAGGATTAGGATGTGCAAACGATACCAACCACATCGCTTGTTTCATTTCCATCCCTCCTACCTCGCAAACGCCTAATTTAATCATCCCTTCTTCTCACCGTTTCCAAATGCTTTTTAAGCAAGGAGAAGCCTATACTAAAGGTGGAGGTACTGTTGGTGGAAACCATGACTTTACCGGTTATGTTCCTTTAAATGGAAGCAGTGTTTTAGGTCATGTTGCAGTAAACCATGAAACCACACCTGGAGGCGTTTCCATATTAGATGTACATTACAATGACACTTCTCTACTTTGGTCGGTAGATACAACACAAGCGGTTGACTTTTTTAACAGCGATTTGCAGACTACTACCAGAAACTGCTCTGGAGGCGTTACCCCTTGGGAAACATCTATAACTTGTGAGGAAACCGGCAATACTGGTGATGTAAACAACGATGGATATACCGATGTAGGTTGGTGTGTGGAAATTGACCCTATTACCGCTAAAGTGAAGGAATACGGCAACGGAATTCAGGAGAAGCTTTGGGCCGTAGGTAGAGTCTCTCACGAAAACGTAGTTGTAGCCAAAGACTCTATTACCTTATACACTGGAGAAGACGGTGGGAGTAGTGCGGTATTCAAGTTTGTAGCCAACAATAAAATGGATATGAGCAGCGGAACGCTTTACGCTTTAAAGCTAGATCAGCCTGTTTCTAGTGGAGAACCTACTGGAACCACCGGAACTTGGGTACAAGTACCAAACACCACTCAAAGTGATAGAAACAATACCCGTGCTTTAGCCGTGTCTTTAGGAGCTACCAACTTTAACGGTGTAGAGGATATAGAAATCAACCCATTAAGTGGACAAATTTACTTCACCTCTAAAGGAAACGGTCGTATTTACCGTTTTACTGATGGCGCTACTGTATCGCAATTTGAAACCTTTGTTGGAGGAAAATCTTATGTGTTAAATACCACTTCTGGTGTATTCACCGAATCTTGGGGATCTGGAAACGATAACCTTGATTTTGACGAAGAAGGAAATCTTTGGGTACTTCAAGATGGTGGAAACAACTACATTTGGGTGGTTCGTCCAAACCACACACAGATAAGTCCTAAAGTAGAGCTTTTCTCTTCTTTCCCAACAGGATCTGAGCCTACTGGAATCACTTTCACACCCGATCATAAATTTGCTTTCTTATCGGTTCAGCACCCAAGTAATGGAAATCAGCCTCAGCTGGATGCGACCTTTAGCAACATTACCTTCAACGCTTCTGCTACCTTCGTAATGGCTAAAAAACACTTATTAGGTGCACAAGCTCCTGATGCCGGTTTTGAAGCCGATACACAATTGGTTGTTCAAGGTGGAACCGTATTGTTTACCGATACCAGTAGCAACAATCCAACAAGCTGGAACTGGAGCTTTACCGGAGGTAGCCCTGCTACCAGTACCAACGCTACAGAGACGGTAACTTACAACAATACAGGTTTATACGAGGCCAAGTTGAAAGTAAGCAACTTAGCGGGCGATGATAGTGTTACCTACACGCAGTATATTGAAGTGATCTCCCCTGCTCCAATTGCTGATTTTATGGCGGATCAAACTTCTGTATTGCAAGGAACTATTGTAAACTTTACCGACTTGAGTAGCAACCAGCCTAACGATTGGACTTGGACTTTCCCTGGTGGTAGCCCAGCGGCTTCAACAGATAGCGCTCCTGCGGTTACCTACAGTACAGCTGGTATTTATGACGTTACCCTTGAAACAAGTAACCAAGCCGGAAATTCAACTCCAACCACTAAAACTTCTTACATCATTGTGGCGGGAATTGGCTTAGAAGAGTTTGGTTCTTTTGGTAACATCCATGTATTCCCAAACCCTACACAAGGAGAGCTTAACATTGACGCCAGTGTGGAGCAAGATCAAAACGTTTTAATTGAATTGTTTGATTTAAGCGGAAGAAAACTAGCGGTTTTAATGGATACGCCTTCTGCCAACGGTGCGCAAGATTGGAAGTTTAATGTTTCTGATTATGTGAGAGATACGCAGACCTTAATTCTAAGCATCACCATTGGTGATACCGTAGAAAAAGGCTTGATCCAAGTGATCAAATAATTACCATTTTATTCAAATAAACGGCCTCCTGTTTTCGGGAGGCCGTTTTTCTATTTTCTAATATTATGTATAAAACACTCTTTCTTAGCCTAGCGATAAGCATCTATTCTCTCGCTTTAGCACAAAAGTCGGAAGCACCTACTTTGATTTATTTCAATATGGATCAAGCCCTTTCTAAAGGGATGGAAGTAAAAAAACTCAACCTCAGAGATCAGCATTTAGATAGTTTAAGAAATGATCTGGTAAAACTTCAAAACCTTAGCTATCTCAACCTTACTCGAAACTACATGAAGCAGTGGGATGTTGATATTTTTAGTTTTAAGAAACTCGAAACCCTAGATTTTCGCCAAAATCAATTGTCTGAGGTTCCGGGAAAGATCGGTTACTTAAAAGCCCTGCGTTCTTTAAATCTCGGTAAAAACCGCATTCAATCGCTTGCTGAAGAAATAGGTCAGCTTACGCAATTGGAATATTTTGAGGCAAACCTGAATCTTATCTCTAGCTTACCCGAAGAGATCGGAGATTGTAAAAAACTTAAACTGATCAACTTTTCCAACAACCAACTCTCTACCCTACCAGGGTCTTTTGGAAAACTACAACAACTAAGAAATCTGGATTTAGGCTACAACCAGTTTACGAGTTTTGACACACAAATTCTACAACTCAACACCTTAGAGATTTTGAATTTGGAGTACAACAAAATAGAACATTTACCTGCGGAACTCGGACAATTAAAAAAGCTTAAAACACTCATCCTTACTCAAAATTACATTGAACGTATCCCCGATGGGCTTTGCGCATTAAACCAGCTGGAATTGCTCATAATTTCGGATAATGACATTGAAAAGCTCCCTAAAGACCTCTATAAACTTAAGAAGCTTAAAACCCTAATTGCGATAAACAATCGTTTTTCTGAAGAAGAAAAAGAACGCATTCGTAAAGCGCTGCCTTTATGTGATGTTCGATTGGATCAAAGAGATTAATTATGCTCAAACTTCCTCTTAAAGCATGCATCCTTGCTGTGTTGATCTGCGGCACATTGTCCATGCAATTTTCGGTCTCCAACAAAAAGGAAGACACTCAAATTCTCATTCAAAACTATTCCAAAGAATTGGAGCTAATCGTTGGCTCCTTAAAAGAACAATCTCTTCCATTAAAAGAAGGACAAGGGGATATAGACAAACTAAAAGAAACGGTAGCTCAAACGCGTTTGGCCTATAAACGCCTAGAGTTTTTATTGGAATATTTCTACCCACACTATGTGGAAGAGCATATCAATGGCGCTCCTTTGCTTCATATTAAAAGACACGATACGCGCCCCTTTGTAATACCACCAGAAGGTTTGCAAGTTTTGGATGAAATGATCCACGCCAAGGAGGTTTCGGAAAATGGATTGGAGATTTCTCAACTCGCTCAAAAATTGGAAAATCATCTTGGCCCGGTTTTAAGCAGTTTAATCCAAAAGGAAATACAACTGCAGCACTTACTCGAAGCTTCTCGTTTGGAGCTTGTTCGAATTTTTACACTGAGTTTAACGGGCTTTGACACACCGGGTTCACTCAATGGTATTAAAGAAAGTACAGCGGCATTAGAAGCACTTCAATCTGCTCTTTTACCCTATTTCATGGATACACCCAGTAAAGAAATAGCTCAGCTTTTAAAAGAGAGCATCCACTATTTAAGCAAACAATCCTCCTTTAATGATCTGGATCGATTAAGTGTTTTGAAAGACTATTTAGATCCACTTTATAAAGAACTTGGCGAATGGAAACATACACTGCCACAAACGGCATCTGCTTCTCCCTACATTAAAAATCTACCGTGGAATCCTTCGAGCCAAAGCCTTTTTGATCCTAACTTTTTAGATCCTTATTTTTTTACTGAGCTAGAAGCTTCTGAAGATAGTCCTGCGCTTAGAGCATTGGGTAAAAAACTATTTTACGATAAACGGCTTAGCACCAATCAAAACTTAAGCTGCGCTAGCTGCCATAAGCCTGAACTCGCTTTTACAGATGGACTTCCAAAATCGATGAGTACTCGGGCCAAACAAACCGTTCAGCGCAACTCGCCTACACTGTTAAACGCTGTTTATGCAGATCGTTACTTTTACGACTTACGGGCTTTTAGCTTGGAGCAACAAGCTAAACACGTAGTTTTTAACCCGCATGAATTCAATTCGGCTAGCTCCGCAATTGTACAGAAACTCAATCAAGAAGCGGACTATAAAAAACTGATTGAATCCGCTTTGGGTGCAGATAAAATAGAACGCGAAGAGTTGATCAAAGCGTTGAGCTCTTATACCTTATCGCTACAATCCTTCAACAGTAATTTTGATCAATACGTAAGAGGAGAAAAGAAGCGTATAAGTCCTAAAGTAAAAAAAGGGTTTAACCTCTTTATGGGAAAAGCAGCTTGTGGCACTTGTCATTTTGCGCCTACTTTTTCAGGTTTAGTGCCTCCCTCCTTTCAAAAAAATGAAACGGAAATATTAGGCGTTTTAGAAAACCCAAAAGCCGCCACCCCAAAGCTGGATTCTGACCAAGGACGAATAGCAAATAAACTATACAATGAAGAAGCTTGGATTTATGAAAAATCTTTTAAAACGGTAACGGTTCGCAACGTAGAGCTTACGGCTCCTTACTTCCATAATGGAGCTTACCGCAGCTTAGAGGAGGTTGTAGATTTTTACGATCATGGGGGTGGCGCTGGTTTAGGGTTGGAAGTGCGTAACCAAACCTTAGCGCCCGACTCTTTAAACCTTACGCTCTCAGAAAAAGAAGCGCTCATCACCTTCATGCAATCTTTAACCGATACATCGGCTGTTTATGAATAATATCCAAAAAATCACATTGGCTGCATGTTTCATGCTTAGTATAATCAGACTCCAAGCCCAATATGCCGATCCTAATAAAACGGTATTTTATTCTGTTGCTGAAGCAAAATCCGCCACCCAAGGAGCCACTCAACTCAACCTTAGAGATCAACAAATTTTTGAAGTAGATCCAGCGTTGGCCTCTCTTAGCAAGCTGACTTTCTTAAATCTGATGAAAAACAATCTAGAGTTTTGGCCAGAACCGGTTTCAGAGTTAGCACAGTTGGAGGTGTTAAATCTAAAAAGCAACAGCCTTACGCACATTCCGAAAGGCTTGGGTAAAAACGAAAATCTAATTCGACTGGATCTAGCGGCCAATCATTTGCATGAAATACCTAATTGTTTCGCTTCCTTGAAAAAGCTTGCGTATCTGCATCTGTCTCAAAACTATTTGATTGAAATTTCGCCACGTATAGGAGAATGTACAAACCTGCAAGTATTGGAATTACAAAACAATCAGTTGAGTCATTTGCCGGCTAGTTTAACTCAATTGGATAAGCTAAAAGAGCTCAAACTCGGACTCAATCAACTCAAAGAACTGGAGTATTTTATGGGCCACTTTAAAGCCTTAGAAGTATTGGAATTAGATTTTAATCAGTTGCTTGAGCTACCCGAAAGCATAGGACAACTCCAAACCCTCAAAACGCTGGTTCTAAACAACAACGAACTCAAATCATTGCCTGAAAGTATGGTTGAATTGGAACAATTGGAACTATTGATTATCTCTTACAACCAATTGAATGAGCTACCTAAAAACATCCATTTATTAAAAAATCTAAAAACTCTAATTGCCATCGAAAACAATTTTAGCCAAACGGAGCGGCAAAGAATTCAGCAAGCACTACCCCATTGCCAGATCAGTTTTGGGGAGCGAGATTAGCAGAAATCATTTACTTTGCAGCCCTCCAACCGTTTTGTACCCATCTTATGAAAACCTTTGTCACTTTATTAATTCTGGCATTCTCCCTAAATTCCATTGCTCAAGAGCGCATCTTTACTTTAAACTGGAAAAAGGGAGATCAGAAAACGATTAAAGTTGATAAAGTGCAAAAATACTTTGAGGACGGGGAGCTTACCTTGGAGGAAAGCTCCTATGAAGAAATAAAAATAGAAGTGCTGGAAGAAAATGATAATTCCTATATTCTATTGGTCTCAAAGCAAAACGAAGTAATAGCTAAGGCGGCTGAAGTTTTTGAAGATTTACCTGAGGCATTGCAAATGTCTGCAGTACTTCCGTTTAAATACCAAGTGCTTAAAGAAGATGCACACTTTACCCTGCTTAACTGGGAAGCCGTTAAAAAAGAAATCGATGCCAGTTTGGAGAGTATCACTGAGGCTTTACCTACTGAAAATATGGACTATTTCAGCACCATTTTATTTCCCTCCATTCAAGAAAACTACCAAAGTAAAGAACAAGTGGAAGCTCTATTGGCTCAACCCATTCGTTACCTTCAATTGCCTTTTAAAAGAGCCTATACGGAAGAAGAGAAAATTGTGGAAGTAAAAAGTGTTGAAAATCCATTTGCTGCCGGTTCAAAAGTGAAAACTGAAATAATCACATACCTAGCTCCTATAGCAAAAGAAACAAACAAAGCCTCGTTTTCGATAATTACCCAAGCAGATTTATCCG
>CAZAJG010000053.1:26413-28078 GCA_964485405.1 uncultured Owenweeksia sp.
CCTTTGAAGAGATCTTAAAAAATAGCATCCTAAAAATGCTGGAAGAAGGTAAAATAGATGAAGAAAAACTCAAAGAACTCGCAAGCTTTAAAATGGTTATTTCCTCGAATGAAAAGCTAATTTTTGACCTTAAAACCGGATGGTTAAGCCATGCCCTTTACACCTCTCTAACCCAGGGCTTAGACCTACAAGCTGTTGTGCATAGAGAAGAGCATACAACAAACATCACCATCGAATAAAAACAGCATCACCTTCAACATTTTTCCTATTCCCGTGTTTTGATCATGGTAAAAGTATCCGAACCCCTTTGACTTCCGTATGATCAAAAAAATCCTCAAAATATTTGGTATCGTTCTTCTCATTTTCGTTGCGATCTCAATCGCTACCTACTTGAGTCTAAATGAGTCTAAACCCAAAGGGGAATCTGGAGAAAAGGCAGAACTATTGGCTCAAAAAATGCTCAAGGCCGTAAACTATTCTTCGCTTGACACCACCGACTATATTCAATGGACATTTTCCGGTATTCATCAGTATCTATGGGATAGAGTGCACAACACTGTGCGCGTGAATTGGGGTGATAAAGTTGTTTACCTTTCTACAAAAACTTTAAAGGGTAAGGTACTTGTTAAGGGTGAAGAGCTCCAAGGCGAGGCCAAAGAAAAGCTCATCCAAAAGGCTTGGGCTTACTTTTGTAACGATTCTTTTTGGTTAATGGCTTATGCCAAAGTATATGATGAGGGTGTAGAGCGTTCTCTAATAAACTTACAAAATGGTTCAGAAGCCTTACTGGTGACTTACAACACTGGTGGCGTTACTCCAGGAGATAGTTACTTATGGGTTTTAGACGATACAGGTTTACCCAAGTCCTGGAAAATATGGACTTCTATTGTCCCTATTGGAGGTTTAGAGTTTAGTTGGGAAAACTGGACAGAAACCTCCACCGGATTCAAAATTGCTCAAGATCATATCATTGGCCCAATGAATGTATCTCTAACGGATGTAGCCGCTTTTCAGAAAGAAGATATTCTTAAGCCTACACCTGCATTCCGAATTTTGCGAGAATTATAGAGCCATTTATCACAAGGATAAATATAGATTTAAACGTATTTTTAAATCCTGTTATCAGCACAATTACCAAATTAAAGTGAGTAAGCTGAACAACGTATTCCCTGTGCATAACACCTTCTAAACAGTCAAAAAAACGCTCAACTTAACTAGGCAATCGTTCTAAAAGATATATTTGTACATGAGAGGCTGACCAAAAAGCATAGTCGTTAAACATTCGCTTTCAATTTCTCAACAGAACACCATATTCATTAACATACTGTAAATGGCTTGTATACGACCTAAAACTAGATCGTATACGTAAGTATTTAGCAACGCTTTTAGGGATAAAATTTCTAAAACCGGAGCTATAAACAGGCTATTTCTACAGTGCTTAAGAGTAAAAATTGAACCTTATTAGTTAAACCTAAAACCTATTGAAATGAAGAGACCTACCCTTTTAACAATTGCCTTAATCCTTTGCTATTCCATTCATACTCAAGCACAATTTCGATTAGGCGTTAAAGCCGGTGCCAATGTGAGTAATATGGAATTTGACGTAGATAGTGAGTTCGGAGAAGAACCCGAAACTATTGCTCGAATCGGGTTTCATTTGGGTTT
>CAZAJG010000054.1:0-443 GCA_964485405.1 uncultured Owenweeksia sp.
CAAGAAAAAGGAAGGTTATGGGTAGCTACCAATCAAGGTATTTACCAAATAAACATTACATCTTATCAGCCTTTTGCTTACGAGCTAAAAGGCTTAAATAAGAGTGATGGACTGATTTCCAATGAAGTAAATGTTATAACTACTTGGAAAAACCAACTTGTAGCCGGAACAAACAGAGGTTTATCTTTATTCAAGCCAGATTCATGGCCTACGAGAGTTTTGAAACCCCAAGTGGTGCTAGAGGAAGTAGAGGTGGATGGAACCACAAACCTTCCGGTAAAGGGAAAAAGCTTTGATCATAACCACAACGATTTGGTTTTTAAATTCTCCATGTTGCAGTTTCAAAATCATAACAAGGCGATTTACCATTATCGATTATTGGGTTTATCCAACAAGTGGAACACCACTTCCCAACATTCGGTAAGCTTTCATAATCTTAAACC
>CAZAJG010000054.1:453-28022 GCA_964485405.1 uncultured Owenweeksia sp.
TAAACCCGATAGCTACACTTTTCAGATTTGGGCAAAATCACCAAATCATCTTCAGAGTGATATCAAAAGTTGGGATTTTATCATTGTACCACATTGGACACAAAAAGTTTGGGTAAAGGGATTGGTTATTGTCTTTATTCTAACGGGATTAATTTTAGGCTTCTGGTGGTGGTCTAAAATAAATCGAGATAAATTTAGATTTCAAAAAGAGATTTCATCCCTTCAAGTTCAGGCTTTACAAACTCAAATGAATCCTCATTTTATTTTTAACGTTTTAAACTCTATCCAATATCTTATTGGAGCCAATAGGAGTGAGGATGCCAATGAATACCTAGCTCTTTTTGCCAGATTAATCAGGCATAATATTGAAGTAGCCGAAAATGAGATGATACCTTTCCAAAAGGAGCTGGATGGTTTGCGTTTGTATTTAGAGCTGGAGGAAATACGTTTTGGAGGGAATTTATTGATTTCTATAGAGGTGGAAAAGGATATCCATCTCTACAAAACCATGACTCCCGGATCTATTTTACAACCTTTACTAGAGATTATTTTAGCCAATAGACCGGAGAAAAGAAAAAATTGGGGTATAACTCGAATTTATATGGTTAAAATGTCCAACTATATCTACTTAGAAGTAATCAATCCTGTTTTTAAACCCGTCTCAGCTTTTCAAAAATCAGATAAGGTAAAATCCATTCAAAAACGGTTGAAACTTTTGTTCGGTAAGAGCCTTGAATTTGAAAGTATCCGGATTCAACCGTTCCTAAAGGGAGAAGGTGTTAAAATAAGAATACAAATACCTGAAATCATTGATTCAGACACAAAATTTCAGGCTGTTTAATGTTTTAAACAGATGAAATTATGATAAGGATTTAGCGTTTGGTGGCAAGAAATTGTCTGAGGCTTATTTGAAAAGAATCAAAATTGCACATTAATACTTTCTAGGTACAATGGCCTTCTTAGAATAATCCTTACCCTTTATCCGAGCTCTAACTAAATAAACACCGGGTGTCCAACTTTGAAGAGGAAGTGCAGTAACCAAATCAGAGCTTGGGCCATTGCTGTATACCAATCGACCATCTATGTAGTAAATATCAAGTTTTTCGTATGGATTTGATGTACTGATACGCAATTCCTCAAAGTATGGGTCAATAAAAACTTCCAAGGGCTCTAAATCACCTTTTTGCAGACTGATGCTATTTTCATTGGATATTAACCACTTTTCTGGATCAAAGGCAACACTGTCCACTTCAAAAGGTACTTCAACAATAAATTGTTGTCCACTGTAACGATGTTCGAGTCTGTATATAGTATCGCTACCGTTGCCAGAGACATAAACGGGTATAGGAAGCTCAAAAAAGTTGGTTTCTAGGCTTTGAGTTTGATGAGCAATGATGTTTAAATAGCCATTGTTCTGCGTTAGTTCTATTTGATAACTGGGGTAACCTTCTCCATAGAGCCAATCGCTGAAATACGAATCTAACTCTTGGTTTGTAGCTCTATCTATAGCTTGAGTAAGTTGGTTGGAGTTGGCATAAAAGTATTGGATTTGAGCCTGATTTAAATACGATCTTAATCCACTAAACAAAGCACTATCTCCAATTTTCCAGCGGAGCATATGTAAAATCAAAGCTCCTTTTTGATAACTCAACCGTCCGTTAAAAATCCGTTTAAAGTTCAGTGTGTCGCCATAAGGGATTCTTACGCTTCCTCCTGGTTCACTGGTTACAGATTCTATATTTTCTCGCCTCCAACGTAGTGCCTCGTTTGGCCAAATCCGTTCACGAGCTACTGCTTCAGAAAAAGTAGCTAATCCTTCATTAAGCCAAATATGATTCCAACTATCGGTAGTTACCATATTACCAAACCATTGATGCGCAAGCTCGTGCCCGATAAGTGGGGGGTAAGCATTGGCCATAAAACTCATGGTTTGATGCTCCATACCTCCACCCGCATTAAATTGTACATGGCCATAATGTTCTTCCATAAAAGGATAATCACCAAAAAGGCGAACCAGCTGTTGCATGTAGGCATTGGTCACACCGAAGGAGGTTATCCAGTCGGTACTATCTTCTGGATAAGCATAATTCTCTATAGGTAAGGTTCGTCCATCTTGAAAGGTGACGGTTTGTGGGATGTATTGGTAATTAGAAACGGCAAATGCGATCAAATAAGTATCAATGGGATATCGATGCTTCCAGAAATAGGTGGTCACATTTCCATCCTCTACCTCTTTCACTAAAAGACCATTGGATACGGCAGTATAAGCATTAGGCGTGGTAATGATTACATCCAATGAGTCTACCTTGTCTCTTAACTCTAATTCACTTGGCCACCAGTTTTTAGAACCATAAGGCTGGGAAAGCGTCCATATTACAGGGTCGTTGTTGCCATGGTAATCCTGTACAATCGATCTTCCATCCGAAGTATCTGGAACACCTTGGTAAAATATAGAAACACTATCTAAACCGCTTAAAGACTGATATATTTCTAAAGTATCGTTACCAAATTGATTAAAGGGAATTGGGTTTCCATGATACAGAACACTATCCACTCTTAAAGAATCAGACAAGTCAAAGTAAATGGTATCTGCGGTAAACGTGGAAAAGTAACTCGTTACTTTCCCTTTTAAATATAGAATGTTTGGGTCTACTTCTAGCTCAAGCCGAATGTAATTGAGATTTAATTGATTGGGTGCACTAACCGCTTTAGATTTAAGAGGAGTTTGATAGTTGGTGGTTGCATCAAAATGCTTGCATTGGTATTCTGACCCATCCAAAACTTCAGGAAAAGGAATTTGTGCAGTTGTACCAAAACAAGCACACAAAAAGATAGAGACAAAAATTCTGAACTTCATTCAGAGGGTTCTACAGGGATTAGAGTGGGTTGAAATTACAAAAAAATGAACGGAGAGTTAAACCTTTTTAGTTTAAGGATGTCAGAGTAGTATAAGGAAATATAGGTTTAGAAGCACTTGATGTGTTTGGTTTGGTTTGAAAATCCCGCTTGGCGGGATTTTCTTTTTTAGGAGCATAGCGTATTAAGGTCATATTTAATCGTACTGAAGTGGTAAAGAATAGGAGGTTTAGAGAACTTTTATTCTTTCTATGTGTTCTCTTCTATGTACATACCCACGAAATGCTTATTTTTAACTATAAATTCGGAGACTCGGAACAAGAGGATAAAATCCTAACCACTATCGGTAAACCCTATAAATTCTTACAAAGAGTTAAAATGGGTGGAAGTGGATCCGAACGTATGCCCATAGTAGGGGCTAGTTTTGAAATTCTCAATTACATAGAGCAGTTTAATGCTACAGCTTATGCTAATTTTGAAATAAGACCCTCTGGCGTACTTATCATCATCGCTCAGAATACCAGAAGAATAGCCTGGGCCATTCCTTACCATTATTTATCCGTGTTTAAATCCCAAAGCTTAAACCTACATGCCGAAGGTTCTTTTGTAAAACTTGAAATGAAATCCAAAAGGCAGATGTTCGTCATGAACAAGTTATTGGAGTCCAAGAATAAGCATTTGAAATCATTAGAAGATTTTCTCAACCACAACGAGAATTTTACGGCCTAAACATCCATTAAACCTGCTAGTAGTATTTAACTAAAATTGAATACGAAAGAGTATTAGTTTTAGGTAGAGCGAACCTCGGGTTTTCCTTGTAATTTTATCTTTATAAAAACCAATGAGAAAGCCGAAGTATGAATTACCGAAATTCCTTTACAGGGCTCGATCGATACGTAGATCTAGATGGCACAGGGGTAGGAGTTGCTGTGTTAGATACAGGTATCAATCAAGCACATCCTGATTTAAGCCATCATTTTAATGCAGATTCCAATCGTTCATTCGATTTTACAGAGAGTACCATAGGTTTTGAGGATAAAAGAGGTCATGGTACGCATGTAAGTGGCTTAATAGGGGCTTCTCAAGTAAATGAAAACGGTATAACAGGAATAGCGCCAAATTGTAAAATCTGGAATATGAAGGTGCTTTCAGATGATACGGGTTCAGCCGGTAATGAAGCGCTAGAAGCTGCGGTGAATAAAATCTTAAACACTGAGGAGTGCAGAGTGGTAAACATGAGCTTCAACCTCAATTACGATCAACAAGCTTTTATGAACCCACTCATGGAAAAGCTCATTCAGGCGGATAAGATCCTTGTAGCTGCTGCAGGGGATAATTCGATTTTAAAACAGTATGCTTCTTATCCGGCCTATTTGGATACGACTCTTTCAGTAGGTGCCATAAATTCGAGCTTTGAGTTGAGTGGGGATGAAATTATTGCGGAAAACATTGATTTTTTGTTACCCAACGAAGACTTACTTTCTTGTGGTATGGCTTCCAACCTTTATGTGAAAAAACATGGAAGCAGTATGGCCACTGCATTGATTTCGGGTATTATTGCTCTAATGCTTCAAAATGAACCAAACCTTAGATTGCTAGAGTTGAAACAGCGATTATCAGACCTTTCAGTACCTTATCAAAACAATACCAACCGACCTTTACTACAACTCATAAAACCTAAATAACCAAACTCGTTATGAAACACCCTTATCAAATCATTTTTGTTTTTCTATTTCTATTAGGAAGTAGCTTGAGTAAAGCTCAATCCTTGTCACCATATTCCGATGCTTTAAAGCTTTCTGATTCGAGCCTTTACAAAGATGGCAAATTGGCTAAGTCTGATGCCGTTAACGCCATTTTGGCCAAGTATATTAAAGGAAATGCTGCAAGTTTAGAGCCTGAAGAAATTCGATTAGACTTCAATAGACACCCGGTAACCGGGCAAGATCAAAATCCATTTATAGAGATAAATGGGGGTGAGCTGAGCTCTCTTGGAAGCATTGATCAAGTCAATAAAGGTACCCAAGGGTTGAGCATGAGTAGTATTTCAAGTCTTGATGTAACGACCCTTAGTCAGGGAGTAAGTCAGTTTTTAATCAAACGAGCCAAACAAGAGTTAACCGCTACTTTTTTCAATCGTTTACAAAAACAGATTGCGGAGAGCCCTGAATTGAAAGCACTTTTTCCAAAAACAGCAACGGTCTTGGAGAATATGATTTCCTACCATTACAGTGAGATCCTTCCAACCCTACAAAACTATTTTCAAGACGATATTGAAAATTTACCTAAAGGCCTCAATCGTTTAACGGAGCTCAATAGGTATAAGCATTTTTTTGAGCAAAACCCAGAAGTTACCGTGGCGCTCAAAACGGTAGAATTGGTTGATAAAATGGGTAAATCCAGTATGCACCCGATAAGGGTAATTCGAGAGTTTTCAGAGTTTGAGGAATGGAACAGTTCCAATGCCAGTATAAGCTTTAAAAACTACGGAAACACCCTAAAAATGGCTTCTATATTATCCCACAGTTTAACAACAACCAACGACTATGGAAATATAAGCTGGTTAAACTACCAAAAATGGACCAAACTGCTAAAGAAACCTGGTGCTTTTGAAATTTACTTAGGCCTTGTATATCAACAAATAAAGAATGAGAACATTCAGTTTATTGAGCCAAATAAAAACGTTCTAAGCGTTTCTGATTTCATGAAGAATAATACGCAGACGGTGGCAAGATATCAAGCTTACATATCTTCATTTGTGGATTTAGCTACACAGCTAAAAATTGAAAGCTTAAGCATGAATGCTAAGAGAGGTCGTGCGGAAAAAGTTACAAACGAGGATCTTTACCAATACATAAATTCTGCACTTAACATCATTGAGTATGCTAGCAACACCGCTCAATTGATAGATCAAAAGATTGATATTGAGGTAAAAACCTACACCCTTATTCTCCGAAACGGAAATGAATTATTTAAAAGTGTTTTTAAACAGGACTACAATACCGCAGTTTTTAATGCGACTTTAATTTATCAGCAAATTGCGGATATAGTTGCAAGATCATCTCAGGATATTGCTTTGAAGCATGCAGAACAAGAGGTGAATCACCTAACCCAAATCCTTTCTTCGGGAGAGTTTGAAGATAAATCGTGGAAGACTTTACAAAAAGACTTGAGCAAAAGCAAAAAGAAACTGGACGCTGAAGACTTATTGAAAACAGTAAACCAGCAACTCGTAAACATTGAACAGAGCCCAATACAGGAACATGATAGCTTGAAAAATCATTTAAAAACATTAGCCAACAACTTAGATGAGCTGGGAAGTAAAGAGAAAATGACTGAAAGTGTAGACCTGCTGAAAAAGTATGGCGCCTTTTTCGCCAATGTGGCAAAAGCCAAATCGCCAGACGAGGTTCAATCTGCCATTGAAGCTGCCGTTCTTCCAGTAGGTAGCTCTAGCATAAAAAAACAATCGAAATACAACATTAGTTTACAGGCTTATGTAGGTATGTCCTATAACCTCAATGCCAATTCAAGACCTCAAAATGCCTGGGAAAACCCTTTTGGCGTTACCGCACCCATTGGAGTTTCGTTTAACAGAGGTTTAGGCAAAGGAGGTTCGCTGAGTTTATTTATATCCCTAATAGATTTGGGAGCGATCGTAGATTACGACCTTCAAAGTGATTCTACCTTTAGCTTTCCATCCAATACAAACCCATCTGATACCATGGCAACGGTAACGGTGGAAACCAACTCGGATTACAAAGTAGAATTAGGACAGATATTTTCACCAGGCATATTCGTAGCTTATGGTTTTGGGTATGATATTCCACTAACACTAAGTGCCGGTGCTCAATATGGCCCAGGTTTGTTGCAAATAAATCAAGGAAATACCGAGATTACTAGTCCCAATTGGCGCTTCGTAGTTTCTCTTACGGTTGATATTCCACTGTTTACCTTGTACAATCAAGAAAGAAGGCGCTTTTAAGGATAGGATTTAGGAGCTTCACTCAAAAAACATTCTGTAGCTTTTAGGGTTTAATAGGTCAAGAAGTAGTTCCAGACATGAAAAATCCTTTACTGGTGTTTAATAGCCACGGCATTTACTGCGAACAGGCGGATGTGTATTTAGATGCTTGGAAGCCTGTAAAACGAGCCATCATTACACACGGTCATTCCGATCATGCACGGGTTGGACATGGCGAATACATCACGCATCATAGAAACGTTCCTATTCTAAAGCATCGTTTGGGCGAAATCCATGTAAAAGGGATAGAGTGGGGAGAAAAACTCTTAGTAAATGGCGTTAGTTTTAGTTTACATCCAGCGGGTCATATTTTAGGATCATCCCAAGTAAGAGTAGAGTATAAGGGAGAAGTTTGGGTTTTTACAGGAGACTATAAAACCGAAAATGATGGTTTATCCACAGCTTATGAGCCTATAAAGTGCCACACCATGATTACCGAGTGTACCTTTGGTTTACCTGCTTTTAATTGGCAGCCTCAAGCCGATGTGATGCAAGAGATAAATCAATGGTGGATGGAGAACCAACAAGAGGGAAAAACCTCTGTTCTTTTTGCTTACACCTTAGGTAAAGCCCAACGCGTGTTGGATAACTTGGATACTTCAATTGGGAAAATATATACCCATGGTGCCGTGGAGAATATGACCAAAGTGCTGCGAAGTATAGTAGATTTTCCACCAACCGAACTCATTACCCCAGAAACGAAAAAAGAAGATCTGAAAGGTCAAATCGTTTTGGCTCCACCAAGTGCCCATGGAAGTACTTGGATTAGAAAAATGGTGCCCTACGAAACGGCCTCTGCCAGCGGATGGATGACCTTTAGGGGAGCAAGGCGAAGACGAGCAGTAGATAGAGGTTTTGTATTGTCTGATCATTGCGATTGGAAGGGATTGATGCAGGCTATTAGCAATAGCGGGGCAGAAAAGGTTATTTGTACCCACGGGTATACCGATATTTTCTCTCGTTACTTAAAGGAGCTGGGGTATGATGCTCGAACAGAAAGCACTCAGTATGAAGCGGAAAACAGTGAGCTAGAAACCAATTCAGCTTCTGCATGAAACGATTTGCAGCACTCATAAAACGCTTGGATACCACCAATAAAACCAACGTAAAAGTGGAGGCATTGGCGCAGTATTTCCGCGAAGCTTCTGACAAGGATAAGGTATGGACCATAGCATTGCTGAGTCATAGAAGGCCACCACGTCCGGTTAACACCACCTTGCTCAGAGAATATGCCTCTAAACTTGCAAACATCCCACATTGGCTCTTTGAAGAGTCCTATCACATTGTAGGCGACTTGGCAGAAACCATTGCCCTGGTTGTTCCTACACAGGACGGGCAGAGTAACAAAGAACTGAGCGAATACCTAGAAGATGTAATCCGTTTAAAATCAGAATCTGAGGCGGCTAAAAAGCTTTACCTAGAAAATGAGTGGCTTCACTTGCCTTATTACGAACGGTTTGTATTTACAAAACTCTTAACCGGTGGTTTTAGGATAGGTGTAAGCCAAAAGCTTATGACAAGAGCTTTATCCAAAGCGGTAGGAATAGACGAAGATATTTTGGCGTACAAACTCATGGGTAATTGGAAGCCGGAGGCGATTTCTTTTGATGAGCTAGTTTTGCATACCAATCCCGGAGATGAAATTTCCAAACCTTATCCATTTTATTTAGCCTATGCTTTGGAAGATGTTGTAGAAGATTTAGGAAAGCCAGAAGACTGGAGGGCAGAGCACAAGTGGGATGGTATACGATCTCAAGTAATTGTAAGAAAAGGGGAGCTTTTTGTATGGTCAAGAGGAGAAGAGTTGGTAACGGATAAGTTTCCAGAATTCGAAATTTTTAAAACCAACTTACCTAATGGAACGGTACTGGATGGAGAAATCCTTCCGTTTATAAATGGAAAAATAGGATCCTTTTATGACCTTCAAACCCGTGTGGGTAGGAAAAACGTAAGCAAAAAAATACTGGAAAGCACGCCCGTTGTTCTTAAAGCCTATGACTTGCTTGAGTATGAGGGGAAAGATATCCGAACGCTGGCCTATGAAGAGCGTAGAAAACGACTGGATGTTTTGGTGCGTTCAGCGGCATTAAGCAGCCTACAACTTTCTGAGGTAATCACCTTTAACAACTGGCAGGAGTTGGTTGAAGAGCGCGAAACTGCCTTTGAGAAAAGGAGCGAAGGGGTAATGATTAAAAAGCGTGAGGCACCTTACCAAATTGGAAGGAAAAAAGGAGATTGGTGGAAATGGAAAACAGATCCGCTCAGTGTAGACGCTGTGCTAACCTATGCTATGCGCGGACATGGAAGGCGCTCCAACCTGTTTACGGATTATACTTTTGCTTTATGGAGTGAGAATAAAGCAGGAGAAAAAGAGCTGGTAACCTTTGCAAAAGCCTATTCCGGTTTAACGGATAAAGAGTTTAAAGAAGTAGATCAGTTTGTAAAAAAGCACACCCTTGAACGTTTTGGTCCGGTTCGGCAAGTAACCCCAGAATTAGTATTTGAAATTGGCTTTGAGGCTATTGCTCACTCCAAAAGACACAAGAGTGGAATTGCTACACGTTTTCCTAGAATACTGAGGTGGAGAAAAGATAAAACCATCGAAACCGCTAACACCTTAGCCGACTTAAAGGCCTTAATACCTTAGTTAAATTTTTGCTTTACATAAAGCTATTAAGTATTTAAAAGAAAAGTACTTAATTTAAAAACCTATTAACTTTCCAGCTACTGTTGTCAGTAGTGGTCCAGCAATAGATAATATTACTTTAGCTGTATCAAAGTTGGTAGAGCTGGTCATTCCAAAAATAGGTTTTAGCTCTTCTAAATCGGCTTGCGTATAGTTTGCTTCTTTCTTAAACTTTTTCTCTTCTCCTTCATTTACGTGAGATTCCAGCTCGCTCTGTACTTCTTCCAAAATAAGCGCTCCTTTACGTTTCAATTGCATTCTAATAGGTAAATAATAAATAGCTAAAAAGAAGGTGAACGAGACACCGTATAAATACACAAACTCGATAGGAAACAACACTTCATGGCCAAAAGGAATAGCTTGCATCAAGGCATCTCTGCCAAAGGCGGTAGTAATACCATTTCCAGAAACAATAATGGCTACGGCCAATAAGAAGAAATCTAGCTTTTCTTGAAGTAGTTTAAAGTCTTTGGCTACGGTTTTTAAAGGCTTTTGATTGGTTTCAACCACATTCAATTGTTGGATGCAGTGGTTGATCACAAAAATACCGCGAATAGCCAAAGCTGGCCCTATGCTTGAGAGTAGAATCAATAAGCTTATGATCAATCTTGGAGAGTTTAATAGGATCTCAAATTGTATCATTATATCCACAAAGGAGGTATGGTATTTATGATCTGAGTTTCCAGCAAACTGCAACCATAAACCACCAGCAATAAACAAGGAGAAGATCAACAAGACGAGAGCTATACCCGAGCTCCAACGCATATGAGACTTAGTTAGTGAAAAGCATTTCTTTAATCGAGAAGTATAAATAGAAACAGGAAGTATAAAACCGAATGAAATACCTACCAGCAAGCAAAACACAAAGATCCATACCAAGAATTTACTGTGATAATTGAAGAACAGATCGTTTACTGAGTGCAACTCTTTTAAAGGAACAAGCTGTTTTTTACCAGATTTAATTTTCGGCTTCAGCTCTTTTACAAAGGTTTGTGGAGCTTGTTGCTTAATTTCTGGATTAACGATAGTTAAACCTTGGTATTTAGCGGGATCTGTTTTAAGGTTAGAAAAAAACAGAGTACCAGAAACAATTAGGCCAAGTAGAATACTGCCAATAACAGCGAGGGGTTGGAGGGATTTCACGGAGATGTAAATAATAAGATTTGTTCAATTGGTTCTCTAAAAATAGGAAATCAAAGGAAATTCACGGATTTAATTCCATTTAGACTCTTCATTATAAATTCCGTTAAATCACGGATGTTTTAAATACCAGTGCTTTAACTGATCTTTCAAGGCGTTGTGTATCTGTACTTTAGTGCTGTTCAAAGTGTAGTGCGTTGAAGTTTAAGAGGTGGCCACAAAACAGAACTCTTATTCTTTTTAGAATTACAAGAACAGGCGGAAACCGAAAAGCCTCCATAAGAGTAGGTACACTAATATTAAACTCTCAAAGTCATGTCAAACATTGATATTCTTATTGCCGTAGATGGTGCAAAACTAGCTGAACAAATTTCTGATGGATCACTAAGTGCTGGATCGCAAGCCAGTCCAACCTCTTTAGGTGCTTGGACAGATTCTGATGTATACATTTCTATGATCTCTCAACATAGTAACGTTACTAACGATGGTGGTGCTTCTGAACTAACTGTAGCCGGTTCTGCTGGCGATAACGTAAGATGGAGTATTACTACATTCGGCAACAACAGCGATTATACGGCTTATCTGTATGCAGGTAACTTTAACCCAGCAAATGCTATTACCGCTCTAGATTACATCAATATTGAAACGGAAAACTACTTGCCTGCTACTGCCGCTCCAACAGGTGGAACCACTTCAGTAATGAACCATCTCTATATAGCGCAAGGAACTCTTGTAGAACCAAATGTAAAGATTCAATATACGCTATCTTTTACGCTTGTAGACAATGCTACGGGCGAAGCTCTTGGATACTTTACTTGGGATCCGTTTATTCAAGTGAATGGTTAATTTTTTAAAGCCAGAGCCTTAACACCAATTTGCATCTAAGATCAAAAGCCCGTTATACAAAATGTTTAACGGGCTTTTTCGTTAGTAATGTTGTAAAGTGTTGAAAAACAAAACTTTGATGTATTTTCCTTTCATTTCTATCATCTAGATATTCGATAAAACGCTCTAAAACTGGAATAAAAGTTATTTTTTGAGACTTCGGAAAAATCTAGTTTTCAGCTTTTATGGATCAATAAACCAGCGCCTATAGGAGAACGTAGCTTTTTATTTTAACAATCTGAAAATGAAAATTTTAAACACATATTTTTTCTTAAACCAGTCTGGAATTTGTCTGGTATTTCATCAAGAAAAAGCTTACACATAAGCAAAACAAGTGCCTCGAAAACCAAGAGTCGTTAACCGCTCATTCTCCTTCACTTTGTCATATTTTTCTTAATTTCAAATAGAATTACAGGTTTGAAGCATTGTAGGGTGTTTACATTAGAAATAAAACGAATCAAGTTTTATTGCTCTAACCACAGCCCTTATTAATTTCTTAAATATTTGGATCGTTGGGAGATAGATTAAGCGTTAAGCGTACATGGAGATCAAAAAACATCCTGTTTTTACTGTTATCGGTAATGACTTTTGCAGGAGTTGCTCAAAGCGTTTCGCGGCAACTGGATAAGGTTAGTCTTTACAAAACCGCTGAGATAGCAGAGTTAGGAGAGCAAAACCTGAGTATTGAGGGCTTATTGGAAATTGAAGATTCGTTGGTTTTTAGAACGTTGAAGAATGAATCTGAAAACATAGACTTTACTGCCAAACACTACTGGGTAAGGTTCCAGCTTACCAATACCTACTCAGATACACTTCCCTATATTTTTCTTACTGCTCGCCCAGTGACAGATCGTGTGGATCTTTATCAAATCGTAAACGGATTAACTGTTTTGAAACGATCTGGAGATGGGATTTCTTTTTCTGAAAAGAATATGTCTCATCCAGAAAGTAGTTTTGAAATCAAACTTCCTCCCAATAGTACTTCTCAATTTTACATGCACTTAGAGAGTGATGGGGAAATGATTGTTTTACCCATGGAGCTCTACAGTCCTTTAGCATTTCTTAAAAGGTCTGTGCAGCGCGAATATTTTTTCGGTCTTTTTTATGGCTTGTTGCTTTTAGCGTCTATCGTTTACCTTTTCTTTTATAAGAGCCTTATCAACTCCTCCTTTTTGTTCTATGGCTTGTATATTCTTTCTTTTGGTCTGTTGCAGTTTAGTTTAGATGGGTATAGCCATCAATACTTTTTTCCAAACTCAGGTTTTCTTTATTCCAGACTTGTTTTAACAGCTGGGGCTTTCTCTACCTTATTTCTTGGATTTTATTCAGAAAGTTTTTTGAAGCTTAAGGAGCATTATAAGCTCATAACCAAGCTCATGCGGGCTATATATGTAGGTATCACTCTGCTTTTAATTGCGATGTTCATCAACAATGATGTATTTGTGTTAGCATACCCCATTATGAACGGCTTTGGCCTGCTTTTAATTCTGATTATAGGTATTTCGGTGGTGCATATGAAATGGAAGAAGAAGAAGGTTGATCCCTTTTTTATTCTGGGTATTCTATTCTTAATTTTAGGCTTTACCGTTTTTATACTTAATAATTTTAGTGTTATACCAAGTACAGTAATCACACAACACAGCTCTAAAATTGGCTCTGCACTGGAGGTAATTTTCCTTTCGCTTTCAATGAGTAATTTGATTAAACAATTAAGGGAAGAGAAGGAGAAATCACAAAAAGTAGCACTCCGAAAATCAGAAGAGGCCAACGAGTTAAAATTGTATTTCATGTCTAACATGAGTCACGAACTTAGAACTCCCTTAAATGCGATAATGGGTATCTCTGATCGTTTGATTATGAAGGAGAAACTTTCGGAAGAGCAAAAGAAAGATCTGGGTATTGTTTTACATTCTTCCCGTTTGTTGTTAAATGCAATAAGTAACATTCAAGACTTTTATAAAATTGAAAGACGCGTGTTGAAATTAGAGCAGGAGCCAATTAATCTTCTGGAGCTGGTGCAAGATTTAAACAAAATCTGGTCGTTTGCAGCTAGTGAAAAAGGACTTACCTACACCTTTAAAGGAACAGAGGCTAAAGAACTTTGGGTTTTAGGGGATTCTGAACGATTTATACAGCTTACAGGCTGTTTAATAGAAAATGCCATCAAGTTTACGCCAAAGGGAGAGATTGAGTTTAGCTTAGACTTCCAGGAAATAGAGGGCGGGGGTATTAACCTTCAACTTACTATTCAAGATACAGGAATTGGAATAACCCCAGAACGATTGGAAATTGTAACAAAAGAATTTAGCCAAGAAAGAGTAGATGACAAGCGGGTTTATGGAGGTTTTGGTTTGGGGTTAGCGATTGCCAGAAAACTGGTGAAACTACATGGAGGGACTTTTAATTTAGATAGTGAAAAGAACAAGGGAACCACTTGCTCTATATGTATTCCTTATCAATTGGCTAAGCCGGTTGTAAAGCTTGAAAACCAAGTACTAGAAAAGATTGACAAAGATGTTTTAGAAAAGACAATAAACATATTGGTTGTGGAGGACAATGCCTTGAATCAATTGGTTATGAGAAAGATTTTGGCTCTTCAAGACAATTTACATAGTGATATAGCAGATAATGGAGTTATTGCTCTGGAAGCATTGAAAAAGGCACATTACGACTTGATCCTCATGGATTTGCAAATGCCGGAAATGGATGGGTATGAAGCAACAGAAGTTATCCGCTCGGGCGTTCTTGGAGATGAATTGGTAAATATTCCCATTGTAGCGGTTACGGCTGACGCAACAGAAGAGGCAAGGGAGAAGTGTTTGGCTCTGGGCATGAATGCATACATGACAAAACCCGTAACGCCACAAAAACTTCTATCCATAATATCTAAGTTTACAAAAGAAAAACCAGAAGCTGCTTAACCTCCTAATAGATTTACATTACCACTTGTGTTTGTGGTAATAGCTCAAAACGTGGGCTGGAATATCTACTTCTTTTGGAACATCAGGATCAATCTCTGGAAATTCAGAAACCTGTCTTATGGGAACAACACCCGCCCAGATAGGGAGATGTTGATCTTCCTTTTCGTCATTTACACCTTCTGCTCTTATTTTAGCAGAGGCAGATTGTATGGTGAGCTCTACTACTAAGGTGCTTTTAAGCTCTTTGGCGCTCATTTCTCTCAGTTCTGCCCACCTACCAGGAATCATCTGTTCAACAATCGCTTCTAAGATTTCTTCCTTTTCTTGTTTATCGTCTATTCGTTTTATGGAGCCAAATAAAGTAGCACTTCGGTAATTGACAGAATGATGAAAACCAGAACGTGCCAATACCAAACCATCCAAATGGGTTACGGTCATACTAGCTCCTTTGTTGTCCAAAAGAGAAAGAAAGGTTCTGTTTTTTAGTGAGCCATGTAAATATATTTTATCTGCTTTTCGAGCATAAGCCATCGGTATACAAATGGCCATACCATCATAGATGTAACTCACGTGCCCCATAAAGCCAGCGTCTAGGATTTGATAAATAGCTTCGTAATCGTATTTAGCTCTATTAGAGCCTCTTATTACTTTGTTCAAATCCGTTTTCGGGAATTTAGTCATCGTACTATCTTTTTAAAATTTATAAGTCTTAAAAATGTGCCTTAGCCACTAGGCGACAGTAGATTGATCAATCATTGAGGCAAATCTATTATCTTTCTGGACTATTTGAATCGTCCAGAAATTAAATAATCGGTAGTCCAGCTATGATTCCATATAAAAGCATTATTCAATTCAATACGCAGAGTAAGCAACCGCTTTTCATTCAGTTGAGCAGCCAGATTGTTGATTTAATTAAGAATGGAACTTTGTTGCCAACAAGCCGTTTGCCGGGCACCCGTGTTCTCGCGGAACAGCTAAGTGTACATCGCAAAACGGTTGTAGCTAGTTACGAGGAGCTCCATGCGCAGGGTTGGGTAGAAATGATCCCTCAAAAAGGAACGTTTGTCCATTCCCGATTGCCCATTACTCAATATCGGGATTTACAAAAGGGTCAGCTTAAAGTTGATCGAAAAAATGCCGCTTTCTCTTTTAACAAGCAGAATCATCTGGAGAACGTAGCTATATCAGAAAAGTCTAGCGTTATGCAGCTGGAAGATGGAGTGTGTGACCCTCGTTTGGTACCCACAAACGAAATAGCTCGAATGTACCGGAATGTGGTTTCCAAAAAGAGTTCCTTGCCGGAGTTTAACTATGGATCAACTTATGGAAATGATAAACTCAGAAGCGTTTTGGCAACATACTTAAACGATACACGAGGTCTGCAAATCACCAAAGAAAATGTTATGATTACTCGAGGTAGTCAAATGGGAATTCACCTTTGTGCGCGTTTGCTCGTTCGTCCTAAAACAGCTGTTATTGTTGGTCGATCCAATTATCTCACAGCAGATTTAACTTTCAAACATGAAGAAGCTCAATTGTTGAGAGTGGAAGTGGATGAAGATGGATTAAAAACCGATCAGATTGCGGCTTTGTGTGAACAGCATCCCGTTAAAGCGGTGTATGTTACTTCTCATCATCACCACCCCACCACAGTAACACTTAGTGCTGAGCGGAGGTTGGAGCTACTCACCTTAGCTAAGCGATACAACTTTGCCATTGTAGAGGATGATTACGACTATGATTTTCATTACGGACATGCACCTACGCTGCCTTTAGCGAGTCATGATAGTCGCGGACATGTGATTTACATTGGCTCCATGTGTAAATTGATAGCGCCAGCTTATCGGGTGGGTTATTTGGTGGCTTCAAAAGATTTTGTGGATGAATGCGCTCGCTTAAGGCGATACATAGATCGGCAAGGAGATGCCTTGCTGGAATTGACTTTTGCCCATTTTATTGAAAGCGGAAGCTTAACTCGACATATTAAAAAAGTGCTTAAAATTTATGAAAGGAGAAGAGACTTGTTTTGTCGGTTACTCAAACAAGAGTTAAGTGCATATGTAGATTTTGAAGTGCCCAGCGGGGGTATGGCTGTTTGGGTGCGTTTAAAACCACATTTAAACTGGGACGTTGTAACTACAAAAGCTAAACTCCATCAATTGGATATTAAAGGTTGGCGGCAATATGATGTGGTTCAAGATGGACATAATGGGATCCGAATGGGCTTTGCCAGCTCTAATGAGGAAGAAATTGTAGAGCGGGTTAAACGCTTGCGATTGAGTATGGAAGAAGCTTTATAATCTGTTCTCTTCATCATTTAAATCAATACGTTTCAATCGCTTCTTTTTACCAACACCAAAATTGTAACTCAACGAAAGACTAAATTTTCTGGTTTCCCAGCGGTTTGTCCAATCCGATTGGATGTTCCCTTGCTTGGTAATAGCTCGGTACCTGTTGGTTTTTAAGAAATCCTGAACTCTAAAGGCCACTCTTAGCTTTTTGTTCAACAACATTTTTTTAACGGAAAAGCTTAAATCATAAGAAGAAAAGTCTCTTGTATTGCCATAGGTGCCACCAGAACTGTAAAAAGCAGAAAGGTTCAGAATCCAATCCTTCTTTAAGCTAAAAACCTGGGTTGCATCTAAGTAATAGTTTCCTCCTTCATTGTCAAAACTAAAATCAGGAACTTCAGATAGGATTCGAACATAAGACAAGTCGCCATACAGCTGTAGCTCCCACCAAGATTGTAACTCTAGGTTTGTACTGATGGAAAGACCATGGCTTTGTTGAGTTGCCAAATTTTCCTGAAAGGAAGTAGTAATTTGAGTAGTTTCATCGTAAGTGAAAACTCCAGACATTACATCCGTAGAAAACCGACTGAATAGGGATACGGTTGTATTGTTGTGCGCTACCCAGTTAAATTCCAGTGCATTGGTAAACTGTGGTTTAAGCAAAGGATTTCCAATACGTACATTGTAAGTGTCTATGTAATCAAAAAAGGGATTTAAATCCAAATAGCGCGGACGTTGTATTCTTCGGCTGTAGCTGAGTTTAAGTTGGTGATTGTTTAAACTCCTATTTATGGCAAAAGAAGGGAAGAGCGAGAGGTAATTCCCAGTATTATTGGAATTGCTGGTTATAGAATAAGCAACAAAGTTGATGTATTCCGCTCGCATCCCGCCTTGCAAACTCCAGTTGTCATTTTTGTAGTGAACCGTTAAATAAGCTGCGCTAATGCTTTCTTGATATTCCAGTTCATTGCTTCTGCCGCTATCGGTTGTAAAGCTTCCGTCTAATTGCTGGTTTTGCAGCTGCATGTTGTAGTTGTTATGCACATAGCTCTGCTTCAAACCCGTTTCAGTACTCCAGTTTTTGCTCCATTTTTTTTCATAATCTGCTCTTAAGCTTAGTATCCGGTAAAGGGTAGGGTTACCAAAATTAACGACTACATCGTTTCGGTACCTGGAATCGTCCGTAACCAATTTGTACTGATTGGAAGTGGTACGTTCAGCTTCTCTATTGTAATAGGCAAAGTCTGCTTGTAAGTTTAGGTTTTCGTCACCACTATCCGACTCATAACTCATATATAGGTTATTGCTCAAGGTTTTTCTTTGTTTCACCTCATTGGTAAACAGTTGGGTGTAGCGTTGGTACTCTCCATTGTACCACTCTTGCGTTAGTCCAAAAGTTTCTTCATCGCTATCGCTCTGGCTATAGTTTACACTGCTCCCTAGGGTGGTATTGGCGTTTAAAGTATAGGATAGACCCGCCTTTCCGCTTAGCCATTGGGTTTCAGGAAACCAATCGTTCCATTGTTCTAAAACGGTGGTTTCTCTATTGTTTTTAATGGTTTGAATCACTTTGCGGTTGTTTACAGATTTACCAAAGCCCCGGTATAAGCCGGCATTGAAGTTCCATTTACCATTTTTATTAAATAGGTTCACCCCTTGGTTATTCTTTAAAAAATCACCGTAGCCCACACCAGAGTAAACATTACCTGTCCAGCCCGTTTTGGAGTTTTCTTTAAGTTTTATGTTTACGATGCCAGCTGTTCCTGCAGCATCGTATCTAGCAGATGGATTGGTTATGATTTCAATGGTTTGTATGGTGTTGCCGCTAATTGTTTTTAAATAAGCTTTTAGTGCATCTCCACTAAGGAGAGCAGGCTTACCATTAATCGTGATTTGTAAATTTCCATCCCCTCTAAAAATCAGATTATCATCTTTATCCGTTCGCATACCCGGTATTCTTTGTAGTACTTCTATGCCGTTGTTACCTTCTCCAATTCCTGCTTTGTCCACATCGTAAATCATTTTATCGCCTTGTAGGGTAATAAGCTGCTTCTTTTTTAAGATGGTTACTTCATTTAATAAATCCTTAGCGGCATCCATTTTTAAAGTGGGATAGGGGAAGTTGGGTAAAGTGAAGGCTGGGGAGAGGAAGGTTTTATAGCCCATGCTTTCAATCTTAAGGTAAACAGAGGCTTCTGAAGAGTTTAATTGATAGGAACCAGAATCGTTGGAAAAAGAGTAGCCAAGCAAAGAGTCTGTGCTACTAGAGTACACCAGCACAGAGGCGCCCACAATAGGTTCACCTGTTTGAGAGTCAGCTAAATCTCCCTGTATGGGGATTTGAGTTTGTGCATAACTAGAGTAGGATAGAAGGGCGAAAAGAAAAAGATAAAAGGTTTTCATGTGCAATTGATTTTACACAAAACTGTAGGATGCTTAAATGCGGTAAGGTTTTATTACACCAATCCAATAAAACAAGGTTTAAACAATGCTTTTCAGGGCTTTTAAGCATAGATCTACCCTAAAACGGAGTTGGTGTAAGGAAAATGGGTGTTTGTCCTAAGAAGTGATTCTAAAGCCGAAGAATATCTACTTTAGAACCTGAAATGAAAAAAGGCCAACTCAAATATCATCTATTACTACTTGTAATCATCGTTTTCATGGATTTTTTTGGAGATTATGTATACGGTGGACAGAAACAGTTTCTGGGAAATTTCAAGTATCCTCATTTTTTAAATGTTATTTGCTTTCACGTTACTTTTATAAGTGTTTACGTTTTGAATTACAGCGTGTTGTGCCCACTAACCTTATCTAGAAAGCAGATAGTTCGCTTTCTTTTAGGTGTGGTGGCGCTCTTTTTTGTTTATGCCGGTATTCGTTACCTATGCGAAGAGATTATAGTCTACTCCATAACGGGTCGGCATAATTACTCAGAGCAATCAAGGCGTTTCGGGTACTACATTTTTGACAATACATACTTCGCTATTAAAGCGATTCTATTCAGCACTTCCATTTACTTACTCTTTCAATACAACGATCATAAAACTAAGATGCACCGATTGGAGTTGGAGCACAAAAAATCAGAGCTAGATTTTTTAAAATCGCAGATTGGGCCTCACTTTTTATTCAATACGCTAAATACTTTTTATGCCGAACTTATGGATAAGCAGCCCGAAACGGCTAAAGACATTCACAAGCTTTCCGAACTGCTGCGATATGTGATTTATGAAGCTCAGGAAGACGCTGTATCGATTGATAAAGAGTTGAAGTTTGTAGAAGAATACATTTACTTTTTTCGCAAACGCTTTGAGGATCAGTTGTTTTTAGACTATTCGGTGGAGGGAGAGGTACAGGATCAAAAGATTCCATCTTTGATTTTAATTCACTTTGTAGAAAACCTGTTTAAGCATGGAGTGGTTACCGATTCAAATCGAGCGGCTCGGATAAAAATCAGTTTAAAGCAAAATCATTTCGTTTTACAAACCGAAAATAGAACCGCTCCTTCGGAAAAACACATGGAGGGCGGAATTGGTGTGAATAGCGTGAAGCGTAGATTAGATGCGCTTTTTGGTGAAAAGTACACCTTGTATCATCATAGAGAGGCCGAAAGTTTTAAAGTTGAACTAACTTGCCCTTATGTCTGAAAAAGTACGCTGTTTAATTGTGGATGATGAACCTCCTGCATTACGAATACTGGAAAATTATGTAGAGAAAGTAGCGTTTTTAGAACATATAGGTTCTACCACAAAGCCATTAGAAGCGCTCCAAGGGATTGAAGCGGGAGAGATAGATTTGGTCTTTCTAGATATTCAGATGCCTGAGCTTACGGGTATACAGTTATCGCGAATTGTAAAGGAAAAAGTAAAAATCATTTTCACCACCGCTTACCCTCAATTTGCTTTAGAGAGTTATAGTTTGGATGCTGTAGATTATTTATTGAAACCATTTGATTTTGAGCGGTTTTATCAAGCCGTATTAAAGTTTAAGTCTAATGGTTTTGTTCAGGATAAAACGACCCAAGACGACACATATATATTCGTAAAAACAGATGGCAAAAACAACTTTGAGAAAGTATGGCTTAAAGACATTTGCTATATAGAAAGTTTGAAAAATTATGTAGCCATTCACACATTAGAGAAGCAGATTATTACCTATTCTACTTTAAAGCATTTGGAAGAGTCTTTGCTGAAAGAGGATTTCGTAAAAATTCATAAGTCTTTTTTGGTTTCGCTGGAGCATATTGAAAAGACGGATACTTTATCGGTTTATGTAAAGGAGAAAGCCTTGCCTATAGGAGATACACACCGTAAGGCATTTTTTGAGCACATTCATAAAATGAAACTTTAAGCTCTAAAGAGCCAAAGCACTGCGCAGCGTATCTTTTACAACCACTTGCTTCGTCATCGTTTTCATAAAATCAAAAGCTTGTGGGGCCATTACTCTACTCATAGGCGGTTCAACAACAGCCGTAGAAGAAGGGTTGTTAGCTTGAATCGAGTCTCGAATGGCCTGGTTGTGTTTTTCTACTATGGGGTATAGTTCTTTATACAATTCGGCTTCTCCACGACCACAGTCCAATGTTTTTCCAAATACGTTTTTTACATCTTCAACGGTAAAAAGGTGGGGCAGGTAAATTGTTTTGAATTCAATTCTTTCTCTTGTCGACTTAGAATATCCTTTTATTCTAGATTTAATGTAGCGAGGAAGCATTTCGGTAGCTACAATGGAGTTTACAATGGCTGATATTTCTGAGCTTTCATTGATTTTAGAAATACAGTCCTCATAATCTTTCATAATGTGCCTGATATATAAGTTTCTATCGTTAACAATATTTATGAAAACGCTTTTGGCTTGTAAGGAGTCGCCCTGCTTTTCTTCAATTTCATTCACGGCTTCAAACAGTTTGTAAGCCGAGAGCAGACCTGAGTTTTCAAAAAGGCCACCATCGTTGTATTGACCTTTGGTTTCAATTTTGGCAGCCGGGCTAATGAGTGGAAATCGATTGGAGGTAGAAAAAGCATCGTAATAGCTCAAGGTATACCGATCTGGCCAAGCTCTGCTTTGAATGTCCAATATATCATCTGCATCTTGATACAATAAATGGTGAGCGGTGTTATTCTCCACCTGTAAACTCACAGCCATGCCATGGTTTCCTTTAATATTTGTTGTGTTAGCAATCAAAATGGGGAACTGCTCTTCTTCCTGATATAAATCACACCAGTAGTCTCGATATGTTTTGGGCGAATCGATTTGATCACAATTTCCACTTATACGGGCATATTCATCCATAGCCTTAGAAGATCGATCCATTCCGTTGAGTGAAAGGTACGGGATGAAAAGATGAGAAACTGCGTCTCTTCCCAACAGGTGCGTAATATCCATAGCCAAAATGTTAGCGGTGCCAATATCATTTATGCGTTGATCCCAAAGGGGAGGGTTCTTTTTAGCCACAATAGCGGCCATATTCATAATGCCAATTGTTCCACCAGAAGCCCCCGACATGACTACAGTTTTATCAAAAAAATGAGGATCCAATCGATGCAATTCTTTAAGAACTACAAGTGTCCAAGCATTAGCTTTCATACCTCCTCCGTAAGCCGCTACATAATACCTTCTTTCATTTTTTGGCAGCTGTTTTAAGTAGCGAGATAAGTTGACCTCATTTTCTTGGTGATTTGTTGTTAAAATCGGCTTTAACGTAAAAAGTTCGTTCGGAAGCTTTTCAGCTAAAAGGTTGAGTACAATTAGCAAAACAGTAGATGTGTATAGCAGCGCTCTAAAATTCATAGCTCGTTTAAAACCTGTGTTATGCTGTTTTTTTAGGTAGTTGTAATAAATGATGTGCTTGGTAATAATGGCTAGGATACCATAAAAAAGAAGTAAATAGGATAATATAATAACGGACGAATTGATGGATAGAGCCAAAGAACTATCCAAGTTGATAAGGAGCAAGAAAGCTGCATTTAGAACCCCTCCAGTAGCTATAACTCTAAGAAAAGTGAAATTACTTCCCGTACTACCAAAACCTAAACGTGTTAAGAGTTTGAAGAGATGGTCGTTGTTAGCCAATAAACCCTTGTCCATAAAAGCGATTACCTCTTTTTCAGCGTCAGGATTTTGAGTAAATGGCTTTAAGAAAGATTGTACAATGCTTTTAAATTTCGAATTGAAAAATACGAGCTTATAGGTGGAGCGGAAAGTCCGATAATAGATATAGGAGATAGCTTGAAGTACAATGGAAATCAAGCTTACAAATACAACTGGCTGCGTGTAGGTATCGTTTGAAGTTAAAACCAGGTAGAATAATAAGCCAAGGTTTACAAGAATAGTTACTATAAACCAAAAAATACTTTGTTTTAAGTACCGGTGAATGTAAGTAAGTGCAACTGGGCTTTTATCTTTTGGAGAAGCGGTGGGTGACCCAGTATGATCTCCATCATAAAAAGCAGGAAGATTTTTGCGCAAATAAGCATAGTGTACGTTGAGCCATTTGTCCTTTCTTTTTTTAACATAATAAAGCCAAACCAAGGCGGTTCCCAGCAGTAGTACAGTTACACTACCCACACTGAAACTCCAATTAAAGTTTACCTCAGAAGTATAGGCAACAAAGTAAAACAGAGCAGCGTAGAAGAATAGGCCTAAGGTTCTCCATAAATAGTTGAGATTACTCTCTTGGTGCTTATAGTAAGATTGATCACATAAGGAATCGCTACTTTTTTTATCCAACCGTTGATACACGATGATGCCAAAAAACCACAAGTATGGCTTTTGATACCAGCGTTGTTTTTTGCCTTTTAGATTAAAATAGCTCGGGTAATGTGCTAATATCGCAGCGTAAATAGGCGCATAAAGTAGAAGGAACCCTAAGTTCACAGGATGGTTGTATAAATCCACAACTATGGAGTTTATTTGTGTAGCTCTAGGCAGCAGTACGCCTAAAACAATCAATATCAATAAGCTGTAAAAGGAGGACTTGAAAAACGCGACTAGTGTAGGCCAATGTGTGCCCCAATATTTACGAACTACCACGTAGAGGTATAGCACCAAACAAAGCGCGTAAAACAGAATTTTAGCCCCTTCCAAAGCCTCCAAATAGGATAAGAAGCTTAAGTATCTAGTGTTTTCTACTACATCCAAACCATAAGCCAAAAGAGCTGTAATGGCAAAGAGCCGAGCCTTCGCTGGGTTATTATTTCTAACAAACTTCCAAAGTGCTATTAACAACAGAGGAGCCCAAATAAAATCAAGTAAGAAATAGCCATAAAAACCAAGACTCAAACTAGGGCTGGCATGCATCAACTCTCTGAGCCAAGCTAAATCCAATGTAGCGGTGAATTGAGGTTTATCAGCGATACCCGGTATATTAAAAAAACTACCTACAACGAGCATGGCTACAGAGAAAGCAAATAAAAAGGACAGGTGGACATTACTGATTTTGTCCGTTTTCAAATAATTCATGGTTTGGAGTTTTCAGACTCCTTAAAGATATTAATTACTGATAATGAATAAATTAAAAATCTTTAGAATAGACTAAAAATCATTATTTATAATGACTCGCCTCTACTAATTGTGGGGGTGAAAAGAGACTTTAGCTTCTTATTTTAATTTGAGAAACCGTTGTGTAGTGTTGATTAAGCCTTTTTCACAAACTCTGATTTAAGTGCCATTGCACCGAAACCATCAATTTTGCAGTCAATGTTATGATCGCCCTCTTTGAGGCGTATGTTTTTCACCTTGGTTCCAGCTTTTACAGGGCCAGGAGCGCCTTTTACAGGTAAATTCTTAAGTACTACTACAGAGTCTCCATCTGCTAAAACATTGCCATTGGCATCTTTTACAACCAAGCCATTATCTTCTTCTACATCTTCCGGGTTCCATTCATGGCCGCATTCCGGGCAAACCAATAGAGCATCCATAGGATAAGCATAGGTGGAGGAGCAATTGGGACAAGGAGGTATAATATCAGACATAGTGGATGACTTCTTTTGAAAGGACAAATATATTCATGCTACAAAAGGCTCAACTGGAAAAGGATGAAGTCTTATCAACAAATAAAGAAATATCTTGAGAACCTTTTAAAAGCTTCAATATGTTTGTTGTTAAGGGTGTGAAAAAACATTTTTTAAAACGTGTTTGTCCATTGATTTTAAGTTGCCCAAACTGTGGAAAACAGGGCGCTACGGTAATAAGAGTTTCAGCTTCTTACTATCACGTTTTTTGGATTCCTTTTATCTCATTAGGAAGAACTGGTGACTCTTTCTGCAAGAATTGTAAGAAGGCTTATAAGTCCAATAAAATGAAGGGTTCTTTAAAATTGGAGTATCAAAATTTAAGGAGTAAAACGCAAATACCATTTTGGAATTTTTCTGGTTTAGGTGCCCTCGTAATTGCTATTTTTATTGTAGCGCAATATGCTGAATATTTGGAAAGCAAAGATTTAGATTATGCTACTAATCCTCAGGTAGGAGATATGTATCAAATCAATGAGAGGGCGGGAGCAATTGGTGGTTTTCGAATCGATAGTGTTTCAATCGATAGTATTTGGGTTAGGAATAACTCATTTTCTATTTTCGATAGGAAGAATGCCTGGCGACTAAGAGCGGATAGTAATTTTACGGACAGTATGTATTCGATGCCTGTAAAAGGTTTAAAACAGATGCTAAACAAAAGAATAGTTCACTCGATAAACAGAGATTAACCTATTTATGCAAAAGAGCTTTTAACCCGATTGTAAAATCTTTTTAGCGGCTTCTATGCCAGAAAAACCCGCTCCATGCACGGTGGAAGGAGCCTCATTGGTAATGGCTTCTCCAGCAAAAAATAGTTTGTTTTCCAATCCTTGGCGCAGTTGGTTGATGCTACTTTCCAAGTCTGTTTCTTGGAAGCTATAAGATCCTTGAATGAAGGGCTCTGTAGACCAGTTTTGGATAATATGTCTTTGGTAATACTGAGTCGCTTTACCTTCAAATATTTCATCTAGCTCTTCCAAAGCGGTGTCTATAATCTCCTGCTCGCTTAGGTTCACAAACTTTTCTGAGGCTGGCCCAACGGCAAACAGAGCCAGTATATTTTTACCAGAGCCTTTCTTAAAGGCTGCATCGTAATACAATTGCTCTGCATAGCTCAAGGTGGAGAATATACTGCCCATAACGAGCATGTCTGGGTAAAAACGTTCGGAAAATTCCATAAAAACCTTTAAACCTCCTGGCATATTAAAGGCGTCAATGGCTTTTTGATGGTTGGTTGGGATAGGAGGAGTAAAAACAATGTTGTTTTGTTGTAAAATCTTAATCGGTACAGTAATCAATACCCGATCCGCTTCATAAACCGTACCGTTTGCGAGGGTTACTACAATTCGGGAGTTAGAGTAATCAATAGCATTCACCACGCTATTTAAGTTCAAATTGCCTGCAACGGATGGAACAATAAAGTCTTCAAAGAAATCGTACCAGGTGGTGTTTTTAAACTTATACTCTCTAAAGAATGGACTTGTTAAACTATAGTTGCGCAATCTATCATTGTTCCAGGTTTTAATGGATTTTGGGTTGTAGGAAATTAAATCCACACTTCCAGATTGGTCTTCATTATCTATCAATTCCGAGAATACTTCAGGATCTTCATGAATCCACTCAGCACCTAAATCGATAGGAAAATTGGTGAAATCTTGTGATTTTTTAATTCTTCCACCAAATACAGAAGCCGCTTCTAGTATGGTGAAATTTCCTCCATTCTTAGCTATAGTGTATCCTGCCATAAGTCCGGCAGAGCCTGCACCAATAATGATGGTTTCTCCGCTAAAGTTTACATTAAAGTCGTCATCCTTTTCGCAGGAGGCCAGTAAAGACGGCATAAAGCCCAAACCCAATCCGAGCAAGGCACTTTTCTTAATAAACTCTTCTCGTGATATGCTGCCCATGTTTCTATTTGTTAAAAAAGTAATGTATTCCGGCTTCTAAAAAAAGGATTCCTGTGTTCTCATGTTTTGTGGAAATGGCATACCCATAGGTGAATTTAGAGTACCAATGAAAACGCCTATTGATTCGTCTTCCGGCTTCATAACTCAAACCCGGCATGTAAAAATGACGAGCTTCCCATTCGGTTACATCGGTTTGGCCTTTAAAGTTTACGTTTAAGGTTAATGCCTCAAACCTTAATAAATAAGCGTTGTTTAGAGCAAAAGCTAAGTAACTCTTTTTTCTAACCCTTTGCCTACGCCAACCTATTTCCGTATTGAATAAGCTGCTTTGGTAAAAATTCTTCCGAAAATAATAGGCCACTTGCCCTCCAGCATAAAACCCCGTGCGGGTAGGGATAACCATCGTATTGGTAATTGTCTTTCCAAGTTCAAACGTTACGGAAGCTTTTAATCCAAGGTCGATGCCCAAAGGGGCAAAATACCCAATAGATAAATATTCAGGCTGAAATTTCTGTTGAGCACTAGCCATAAAGATAGTACTCACCATTAGCAACAAAATGAGCTTTGGTAGTCTCATGTTTTGAAGGATTTAGTAAGGATAAAGGTAGGCTGATTTTTATACTTCTAAAAAAGGATGAAAGCTTAGCTGTTATGGATGCTTCTTATTCTGATAATATCCTAATTTCGCCCTCCAAAATATTTCAGTTATGATTTCGGTTGATGGCATAGGGGTAGAATTTAATGGAGATGCTCTATTTAAAGATGTTTCCTTTGTGGTAAATGAAACAGATAAGATTGCTTTGATGGGGAAGAATGGAGCAGGAAAATCTACCATGATGAAGATTATTGC